>CAJFRA010000014.1 GCA_904419295.1 Candidatus Pseudobutyricicoccus lothianensis | reverse complement strand
TCTGCCGTGTATTTTTGATTCCTTTTCTCTCTTGGCATAGTTTAACACCCCACTTGTTATTCAGTATACCATACTGTCTAACAAATGGGGTGCTGTTCACTGGCGGGCTGCCGCTTCTTTGTTGTTCTGCCTTTTCTCAGTCTTTGAACACTTCTTTGGCCGAGGCTGCCAGACCGGCCAGCCCCTGGATCTCCGACGGGATGATGATCTTGGTGGCTTTGCCGTCTGCCACCTTTGCAAAGGCTTCCAGCGCTTTGAGCTTGACGATGGCATCGGAAGGCGACGCTTCGTTCAGCATCTTCAAGCCCTCTGCCAAGGCCTTTTGAACTTTCAGCATGGCTTCGGCTTCGCCTTCGGCCATGGCGATCTTGGCCATCCGGTTGGCTTCGGCCCGCAGGATGGTGGATTCCTTTTCGCCTTCCGCCACCAAGACGGCAGAGCGCTTTTCGCCTTCGGCCCGCAGGATGGCTTCCCGGCGTTCCCGTTCCGCCTTCATCTGGCGCTCCATGGCGTCCTGGATCTCTTTGGGCGGGATGATGTTTTTCAGCTCCACGCGGTTGATCTTGATGCCCCAGGGGTCTGTGGCCTCATCCAAAATGGTGCGCATTTTGGTGTTGATGATGTCGCGGGACGTCAAAGTCTGGTCCAGCTCCAACTCGCCGATGATGTTGCGCAGCGTGGTGGCCGTCAGGTTTTCAATGGCCGCCATGGGATGGACCACGCCATAGGTGAACAGCTTGGGGTCCGTGACCTGGAAGTAGATGACCGTGTCGATCTGCATGGTCACGTTGTCTTTGGTGATCACAGGCTGGGGCGGGAAATCCGAGACCCGCTCCTTCAGCGTCACCTTGTTGGCCACCCGCTCCACCAGTGGGATGCGCAGATGCAGGCCCGTTTCCCAAGTGCCGCTGTAAGCCCCCAGCCGCTCCACGATAAAGGTGCTGGCCTGGGGCACGATGACCACACATCTGGCCAGCACGATCAAGATGAAAATGGCCAGAATGATGAGAACGATAATGGGCAGCGTGCTGCCCGCCAATGCAATAACCATACGTTTCCTCCCCTTACTTCTCCATCTTTTTGACGATGACTTTGACACCGGTGATCTGGACGACCTCCACCTGCGTACCAGCCAAAATGGGCTCATCTTCCACAGACCGTGCTGTCCACACTTGGCCCCCTACCCGCACCTGGCCTTTGGCCGCTTGGTTGTCGATGGTCTGGATCACCACGGCCTGCTGGCCTATGATGCGGTCTGCATTGGTCTTCACCCGGCCCAGCTTGAGCTTGCTGACCCATTTGCGGGTGCTGGCCAACAACAGGGCCGAACCCAGGATGAACACCAGCAGCTGCCCCCAGATGCTCACATCCAGCAGTGCCGCGACCATTGCCAGCAGCGAACCGCAGGCAAACCAAATGGATGTCAGGCCCAAGGTAGCGGCCTCTGCCACCACAAATACCACCACGGCGATCAGCCAAATTACAGCCATTGGAATCGGCATCTTCTATCACCTCTCTTTTCGATAGGATAGCATTTTTTTGACCCGTTGTCTACCGGCTCCCCAATGATTTCTCCAATATTTTTCTATGCACAGGGTAAAATTTTAGTCACATATCCAACCGGGGCCTCGGCGGTACAAATCCCCACTTGTTCTGGGTGCTTTGCCATGTTACAATGATAGAATCGAAATGAAAACGTACGACATACCGATAAGGAGGAACCCATGTTCTACCCCAAATGGCTCCGCCAGGCAGGCGCGCTGCTGCTCGGCGGCATGCTGGCATTTTCCCAGTTGCCCCCTGCCCATGCGGCGGGCGACGACTGGCAAACGATCTACAAAGGCGTGCTGCGCAGCACGCTCAACGACGAGACTGTCTTCCCCGCCGATGGCCAGGGCGCCCTGGCCGTGCTGGCCGACCTCAATCTGGATGGCGTGCCCGAACTGTTCCTGGGCCGGCCCACCGAAGGCAGCCGGTCCCTGCGCCAATACACCATTTCCGGCAATGCCGGGGCCGAGCTCCAGCCGGCCACGGCCCAAGACCAGGTGGACCTGGCCATTCAGGACCTCAAGCTCTACTATAACTCCACCACCGGCCAGACCCTGCTGACGGCGGAATCCCACGGGGTGGAAGAAGGGGCCCAAAACTCCTTTGCCATTTATGAGTATGCCTTGGCAGACGGACAGTTTACCGGCCGGACGATCTTTTCTTACACCGACCAGATCTCCCAATACGGCGGTGTGCCCCGTGTGGAGACCACTTACCGGTGCATCGTCAACGGCAGCCTGACCACCGTGACCAAAGCCACCTATGAAAACGCCCTGGCCCAGTATTATGACGGCTATGAGCTGGTGGAAGAATACGAGGCCACTTCCGCCTTGCTGGAGGGAAGCCGGCGGGAGGCCTATAACGCAGAAGAAGTGGACGCTTTGCTGAAAAGCTACACCCCCTGCCCGGTGCTGGCCCTGCCCTCCCAAAGCCCGGTGATCGTAGACGGCAGGCAGATGGATCTGGCCGTATACAACATTGGCGGCAACACCTATTTCAAGCTGCGGGATCTGGCCGAAGCCCTCAACGGCACCGGCAAGCAATACAACGTGGGCTGGGACAACGAGAGCCGGCAGGTGGCCATTGAAAGCGGCCAACCCTACCAACCGGTGGCCGGCGACCCCACTGCCCCCCAAAGCACGGTGCCCAGTTTGGGCAAACAGCCCTCCGACGCCTATGTGAGCTTTGACGGCCGCAAAGTGGAGGCGGAAAAGTACAACATCAACGGCAACAACTATTTTAAGCTGCGGGATCTGGCCCAGCTGCTGGATTTTCAAGTGGAGTGGCAGCAGAGCAGCCGCAGCATCCTCATCGATACCACAAAGACCTATTCGCCGGCCTGAGCCAAAGCAGGGCCCTGTCCCCTTCCCGCAGCGGCCCCGCTTTTCTTTCTCTGCCGCCCAGGTCTTGGCAAAAAAATACCCATCGGCTTTGGTTGCCGATGGGTATTTCTCTTTCTTTCGTTTGAACGGGTGAGACCGCTCACCGATTAATACATGTCCATGCCGCCTGCCGGTGCTACCGGTGCGGGGGGCTCTTTCTTTTCGGCGACAACGGCTTCGGTGGTCAGCACCAGGGCTGCCACAGAGGCTGCGTTCTGCAGAGCGGAACGGGTGACCTTTGTGGGGTCCACGATGCCGGCTTTGATCATGTCGCAATACTCTTCGTTGTAGGCGTCAAAGCCATAGCCGACGCGCTTGGCATTCTTGACTTTCTCGATGATGATGGAACCATCCATACCGGCGTTGATGGCGATCTGCTTCATGGGGGCTTCCAGGGCTTTCATCACGATGCGCACGCCGGTCTTCTCGTCGCCTTCCACCTTGCTCACCAGCTTGGAGACAGCAGGGATAGCGTTGATATAAGCGGTGCCGCCGCCGGCCACGATGCCTTCTTCCACTGCGGCGCGGGTGGCGTTCAGGGCGTCCTCGATGCGCAGCTTCTTCTCTTTCATCTCAGTCTCTGTGGCAGCGCCCACCTTGATGATGCCTACGCCGCCAGCCAGCTTGGCCAGGCGCTCTTGCAGCTTCTCGCGGTCAAATTCCGAAGTGGTGTTTTCCAGCTCGGCGCGGATCAGGTTCACACGGCCCTTGATGGCCTCTGCATCGCCCAGGCCGCCAACGATGATGGTGTTTTCCTTGGTGACGCGCACCCGGGTGGCATGGCCCAGCTGGTCCATGGTGGTGTCCTTCAGCTCCAGGCCCAGTTCGCTGGAGATCACTTCGCCGCCGGTCAGCACAGCGATGTCTTTCAGCATCTCCTTGCGGCGGTCGCCAAAGCCGGGGGCTTTCACGGCCACGCAGTTAAAGGTGCCGCGCAGCTTGTTCAGGATCAGGGTGGACAGGGCCTCGCCCTCCACGTCTTCCGCGATGATCAGCAGCTTGCGGCCCGATTGTACCACCTGCTCCAGCAGGGGCAGGATCTCCTGGATGTTGGAGATCTTCTTATCGGTGATCAGCAGATAGGCGTCGTCCAGCACCGCTTCCATCTTCTCGGTGTCTGTGGCCATGTAGGGGGTGATGTAGCCCCGGTCGAACTGCATGCCTTCCACGACTTCGCTGTAGGTCTCTGCTGTCTTGGATTCTTCCACGGTAATCACGCCGTCGGCTGTCACTTTGTCCATGGCTTCGGCGATCAGCTGGCCGATGTAGTCATCGCCAGAGGAGATGGCCGCCACGCGGGCGATGTCCGCGCTGCCGTTGACCGCCTGGGAATTGCCGCGGATGGCTTCGATCGCAGCGTCGACTGCCTTCTGGATGCCCTTCTTCAGCACGATGGGGTTGGCGCCTGCGGCCACGTTCTTCATGCCTTCCCGCACGAAAGCCTGGGCCAGCAGGGTGGCGGTGGTCGTGCCGTCGCCGGCCACGTCGTTTGTCTTGGTGGCCACTTCCTTTACCAGCTGGGCGCCCTGGTTCTCAAAGATGTCGTCCAGGTCGATGTCGCGGGCGATGGTCACGCCGTCGTTGGTGATCTGGGGTGTGCCGTATTTCTTATCCAGCACTACGTTGCGGCCCTTGGGGCCCATGGTCACTTTCACTGTATCGGCCAGCTGGTTGATGCCCCGTTCCAGAGCGCGTCTGGCCTCTTCACCATACAAAATTTCTTTCGCCATGATGATCTACCTCCTTATTCTACAATCGCGAGAATGTCGTTTTCTTTGACGATGATGTATTCCTCGCCATCGATCTTCACTTCGGTGCCGGAGAATTTGCTGGTGATCACTTTATCGCCAACCTTGACCTGCATCTTGTTGTCCTTCAGGCCCGGGCCCACGGCGATCACTTCGGCGATCTGGGGCTTCTCTTTGGCAGAGCCGGTCAGGATGATGCCGCTCTTGGTGGTCTCTTCTGCTTCCACCATCTTAATGACCACACGGTCAGCCAACGGTTGCAGTTTCATAATAGGAAAACCTCCTTCATTATCATGCAAGATCTCACTACTTTGATCAAGTTAGCACTCTCTCGACCGGAGTGCTAATCCATGTATTATAATATGCCACTGCGGGCGATTTTTCAAGCCCCCTTTTTAAAAATTTTTTGTGAACAGCAAAGAATTTCCCAGACAGCCGGGAATTTTGCCTTTCTGCCCTTCCTTTCCAGCCTGGTGTGTGATAAGATAGGTTCCCTGGCTGTTGTGCCATAGGGATCCATTGAAAAAAAGGGGCCTTTCACATGAACATATTCATTGCTATTTTGTTGGTGCTGGCCGCTGTGGGGCTGGTGGACCAGCTGGCCGGCGGCCGCCTGGGCCTGGGGGCGGAATTTGACCATGGCATCCACACCATGGGCGGCATGGCCCTTTCCCTGGTGGGCATCTACTGCATCGGCATCACTGTGGTGCAAAACAGCGCGCAGCAGGTGGCCCAGCTGTCTTCCCTGCTGCCCTTTGATCCATCTCTGCTCATCGGCTGCCTGCTGGCCCCCGACCTGGGCGGCTACTCCATTGCCAAGCAAATGGCCGCGACGCCGGCCCTGGGCCTGTTTTCCGGCTTGATCGTGGCCTCCACCCTGGGCTGCACCATCAGTTTCGTGCTGCCCATCGCCATGTCTTCCATCAAAAAGGAAGAAGGCCCGGCCATGATGCGGGGCATCGTGCTGGGCATCGTCACGCTGCCCGTCTCCGCGCTGGTGGGCGGCTTGCTCATCGGGCTGCCCGTGCCCCAGCTGCTGCTTCACACCGCCCCCATCCTGGTGATCTGCCTGGGGCTTTGCCTGGCTCTGCAAAAGGCGCCCAAAGCCACGACCCGGGTGCTGTTGGTGGTGGGCAACTGCATCCGGGTGCTCAGCTTTTCCCTGTTTGCCTTGGTGGTAGCCGGCCTGTTCATCCCCCAGTGGCAGATCGCCGACCCGGCACTGGTCCAGGAATCCCTGGTGGTGGTGGTCAAGATCACCGCTGTGGTCTGCGGCGCCATGGTGCTATCCCACATCGCCCTGACCCGCTTCCGCCGCCCCATTTTGTGGCTGGCCCGCAAGCTGCGGGTCAACGAGGCTTCGGTGGTGGGGCTGCTCTTGTGCCTGGCCACCAGCGTTTCCATGCTGCCCCTCTTTGACCGGATGGACCGGCGCGGCAAAGCGATCAACGGCGCCTTTTCCGTCAGCGGCGCCTTTGTGCTGGGCGGCCAAATGGCCTTTTTGGCCAGCTTGGAGCCCTCCCACGTGATCGGCGCCTATATGGTATCCAAACTGGCCGGCGGCCTGTGCGCCATCCTGGTGGCCCTGCTGATGACCCCTGCGGAAGAAGATCTGTCTTTGTAACAGGCAAACATACAAAAAAGTGCGGAGCCCGCTGCTCCGCACTTTTTCTATTCCAGGCCGGCCCATTGCCGCCGGGCGGTACGCTCTCTTTATCCCTCCCGATGCTGCCGGGGCACGATAAATTTCAGATCCTGCCGCAGGCGGGCCTGCACGGTGTCGCTCAAGGCGATCTCCCCATCCAAATTGACGTGCATAGGCCGTTTGTCCTCCCGGCTTATGGTCAGCTCCTTGGCCTGCACATGGGTGATCAGGTGGGGATATTGGGCGTACTCCCCCCGTTTGTAGGCGCCAATCACCCGGGCTGCCAGCCGCCGGGTGACAGTGCGCACCAGCAGCACATCCACCAGCCCGTCGCTGGGGTCTGCTTCGGGCACAGGGTGGAAACCGCCGCCATACCAGCGCCCGTTGCCCACGTAGATCATGGAGTAAGAACCGTCGTATTTTTTCCCGTCCAGCGTGACCCGGTATGTCTCCCCCAGCCCGCGGATGATGTTTTCCGCCGTGGAGAGCACATAGGGCCACTGGCCGTGCATCAGGGGCAGGCGCTTGTATTTGCGCATGCCGGCCGCTACCCGGGCGTCTACCCCCACGCTGAGCACGTTCAGGGCGCCGCCGCAGTTGGCCTCCAAAAAATCCACCGGGATCTCCTCGCCCTCCACCAAGTTGCCCAGTTTTCGGAACAGTGGCGCCCGGTCGCCAAAGGTCTTGATAAAGTCGTTGCCGGTACCCACGGGGAAATGGCCGATGGCCACATTCCACATGCCCAGGGCGCCCCGGGCGATCTCATTCAGCGTGCCGTCGCCGCCCACGGCATAGAGCCGCAAATGGGCGCCGCCGGCTTGAAGGCAGGCCCGGCGCACCAATTCCACCCCATGGCCCGGCCGCTCCGTCACCAAGATCTCATATTCCAGGTCACGGCCCATGGCCACCTGGCGGCAGAGGCCCGCCAGTTCCGCCTGCCGGTTGTGGCTGCCCGCCGCCGGGTTGATGACAAAAATATGCTTCACGGCCTGCCCCTCCCCTGGCCCATGGCTTGTTTGTAATACATGTACAGCTGGCATTTCAGCATGCCGTTATACAGTTTGCGCCGCTTGTCCGCTTTGTGGCCAAAAAAAGCCTCAAATTCCTCATCTGCTGTAAAGATGTACTTTTTCAGCCCCGGCGTATCCTGCAAAGCGCGCCCCAGGCCGTCGTAGATCTCCCGGGCCTGTTCCACATCCAGCAGCCGGTGCCCATAGGGCGGGTTGGTCAAAAGCACGCCCCGCCGCCCGGTGTAAGCCAGCCCCAAGGCGTCGGCCCGCCGGAACCGGATGCAGCCGGCCACCCCGGCCCGCTCCGCGTTCTGCTGGGCCAGAACGATGGCGTCGGCCGACAGGTCCGAAGCGGATATCATCATCTCTCCCGGCTTTTCCTGGGCCATGGCCTCCTCTTTGCAGCCCTGCCAATCCGCAGGGTCGAACTGCCAGGCCTCCCCTTCAAAGCTGCGGCGGGCGCCGGGGGCGATGCGGCAGGCGGCCATGGCCCCTTCGATGGCAATGGTACCCGAGCCGCAAAAGGGGTCGATCAGCTCTTCCTGCCCCCGGTAGCGGGCGATCTTCACCAGGCTGGCGGCCAATGTCTCCCGCAGGGGCGCCTGCTGGGTGGCCAGCCGGTAGCCCCGCTTATACAGGGGGGCGCCCGTCAGATCCAGGTAGATCTCGGCTTCGTCGTTCATCAGGGCAAAGCGGATCTGGTATTTGACCCCTTCTTCCGGGAACCAGCCCACGGCATAGGCCTGTTTCATCTTGTCCACCGCCGCTTTTTTGATGATGCGCTGGCAATCCGGCACGCTGTGCAGCTGGGAATTGACACAGTAGCCCGTCACGGGGAAGGCGCTGTCCTGCTGGAGGTAATCCTGCCAGGGGATGGCCTTGACCCCTTCGAACAGATCGTCAAAAGTAAAGGCGTGGAACGCTGCCAAGCGCAGCAGCACCCGCTCGCCGCACCGCAGCAGCACGCAGGCCCGTGCCCCTTCCGCCATGGGCCCTTCAAAATACACCCGCCCGTTTTCGGCCCGCACACCGGCAAAGCGCTGGAATTTCAGTTCGTCTGCCACCAGGCCTTCCACGCCAAGCAGGCAGGGTACGCAAAATGTATAGGTCATCCGCTCGCCATCCCTCTTTTGTCGTATTTGTCTTGTTCTATTATCGCAGATTTTGCCGCCCACATCAACGCCAATCCGAAATTTCTGTGCAAAAGAAAGAGGTTTTGGCTGTCTTCCCTGGGCGGCATAAGAAAAGGCGCAGGGGTTGCCCCCGCGCCTTGGAATCTCTCTGCTATTCTTTGCTGATGATCAGGCCATAGCCGCCGTTGGTGCGGCGGTAAACGATGCTGTGGCGGTCGTCTTCTTCGCTGTTGCGGAAGAAGAAGAAGGTGTGGCCCAGCAGGTTCATCTGCAAGATGGCCTCTTCCACCGTCATGGGCTTGACTTCAAATTCCTTGACCCGCAGCACATCGTAAATGTCCTCCGGCGCTTGGTCTTCGGCCAGCTTTTGGAACTCCGCCGGTTTGTCGAAAGCCCCCTGGCGCAGGCGTTTTTCCAGCCTTGTTTTGTTCTTCTGGATCTGGCGCTGGATGCTGTCTACCGCACCGTCGATGGAAGCGTACATATCATGGGTCTGTTCGCTGGCCCGGAACAGCATGCCCCCATGGGCCACGGTGATCTCCACAATGTGGCGGCCCCGCTCCATGGAAAACGTTACTTTGGCGCTGCTGTCTTTATCGAAGTATCGATCGAGTTTCTCGCACTTTTTGGCGGCATACTCCTTTACCTCATCGGAAATAGATACCTTTCTTTCTGTAAAGGTCATCTTCATAACGTAACACTCCTTTGCAATTTGTTGTGCCACTCTTCCTTTGGTTAGTGATATTATAGCACATTCCTTGGCAAAAGCGAATACTTTTTGTTAATTTTTTCAGATGCTCTGTAAAGGACGAAAACCGCCCCGCCGCCCGGCGGCCTTTTGGTGCAAAAAAGGCGGGGCATCCCCCGCCTTTCTTCCGCCCCTCTTTTGCCTTTAGAGCGTAAATTCCTGGTGCCGTGTCACATGGCAGCCGATGTTGACTGCGCAGGGCAGGCCCGCAATGTGGGTGCCAAAGGCCATGACGCGCACTTTCAGCGCCGTCACCGTGCCGCCCCAGCCCTGGGGGCCGATGCCCAGTTTGTTGGCCTTTTCGGTGATCTCCCGTTCCATCTCCGCGTAAAAGTCATCCTGAGCCGGGGCATCCAGCGGGGTGCAGACCGCTTTTTTGGCCAGGTATGCCGCTTTTTCAAAAGTGCCGCCCAGGCCCACGCCCACGATCATCGGCGGGCAGGGGTTGCTGCCGGCCTTGGACATGGTCTCCACAATGAAGTCGATCACGTCTTCCCGGCTGGCGGCCGGCGTAAACATCTTGATGGCGCTCATGTTTTCACTGCCGAACCCCTTGGGCGCCACCACGATGTGCAGCTTGTCGCCGGGCACGATGGTGGTGTGGATGATGGCCGGCGTGTTGTCGTTGGTGTTCACACGGCGCAGCGGGTCCGACACCACCGAAAGGCGCAGATAGCCTTCCACATATCCCTGGCGCACCCCTTCGTTCACAGCGGTCTCAAAGTCGCCGTCTACAATGTGGCAATCCTGCCCCACTTCGGCAAAGATCACCGCCATGCCGGTATCCTGGCACACCGGCACTTCCTTGCTGGCCGCCAGTTCCGCGTTTTCCAGCATCTTGTCAAAGATCTGGCAGCCCAGAGGGGATCTCTCCTCTTGGCGGCCTTTTTTGAAGGATTCGATCACATCGTCGGGCAGCCGGCAGTTGGCCGCAATACAGGCTTCCCGCACCTTTTTGGTAATGTCTTTTGCTGAAATCTCTCGCATTGTCACAACTTCCTTTCCATCTGGTCTGGCAGGCATCTGCATCTGACAAAAGATGACAAAACTTCCTATGGACAACAGACTGTGCAAGTGGTATCCTATGGATGTGAGAAGGAGAGTTCTCACACACCGTTCATATCTTTATCCCCACAACCTAATTTTTGGCGCGCTTCCGTTGGAAGGGCGCCCTCTTTTTGTCTGTTGGGAACCTGCCCCTCACCCATTTTGCCGCCTTGCCAGGCGGAACACACAAATGCCGGCCGCCCACGCCTCCCCATCGGCGGCGGGGGCAGGATCGTTCCGGCAGCGCCGGGGCGGGCCAAAAAAACCATCGCCCGGAGCGCCTCCCCGTTATTATACCCCGAACACAAACAAAGCGCAACCGCTTGGGCCGCGCTCTGTACTCTATCTGCCTCTTTTTCTGGAGCTGCGCCGGTCGCTGTAGGCGCGTATGTCAGAGATCTTGCTCTCGCTGGACTGCATAAAATGCTTCAGCTTATCTTCAAAGGACAGATCGTTGGTCTTTTGCAGTGTGCTGCGCACCGGTGCAGGCACTGCCTGCCGCGGCCGCCCGGTGGTCCGCTCCCGGGGCGGCTCCGCCTTTTTGATCGAAAGGTTGATCCGCCCTTGCGGGTCGATGGCGATCAGCTTGACTTTGACTTCCTGCCCCTCGGCCAGATACTGCTTGATGTCTTCCACATAAGTGTTGGCCACCTCTGAGATGTGCACCATGCCGCTCTTGCCGCCGGGCAAGGCCACAAAGGCGCCAAACTTCGTGATTCCTGTCACTTTGCCGTCATAGATCGTTCCGACTGTCAGCTCCATATTCGCTTTGTTTCCCCTCTGTTTTATTTGCTTGAAATATCCACAAACACCCGCTCGCCCGGGGATACATACCCCAGTTTTTCACGGGCAATGCGTGCAACATATTCGTCGGAGTTATCGCTTTCCAAAAGCGCTTTTGTCTCCGCATTGCGCAGGGCCTGCTCTTCCACCTGGGCCTGGAGCTGCGCCTGCTCCTCCTTTTTTTGGCTGATCTGCATTTGCAGCGACACCATGGCAAATGTGGCGTAGCCGGCAAAACCCACGACCAGCACTTTTGTGAACAAACCAACTTTTTTCTTCCGTCTCATAGGGATCTCCTTGGCCTGCGGGCTCCGTGCCTGTCCTCTGTTTCCACGCCCTGCCGGCAGCAGGGCCCACATCCCGTGGCTCATTGCGGATGTTCAGTTATATTTTAAGGAAAAGCGGCCAAAAAGTCAATTCCATTCTTACTTTTTCCTTGTCTTTTGCAGGGTTTTTTGCCCGATTTTACCCATTCTGCCCAGCAGGCCGTGGAAAAACCGGGCCACCGGCGCCAATACGGCCAACACCAGGTGGGAAAAACCGCTGAAGTAGAGCACGGCGCCCAAAACAGCGCCTGCCACGGTGTAGGAGCGCACCTGCCCTTGGCCGTACAGCAGTGTCAGGGTGAAAAAGGAGAGGGCTGCCGCCAGGCAATAAAAAAGGTCCAGCCCGGCGGTCAGCCACTTCCCGTTCCCCAATAAAATGCGGATGGTGCGCAGCAGATCATACAGCAGGCCCAGCCCCGCCCCCAACAGGGCGGCATAGAGAAAAGCCCGGGTCTGGTCGGCCAGCATCACTTCCATGGCCGGTCAAAACAGGCGGGACCAGAAGCCCCGGCGGCGCTGCTGCTCATCTTCGTACACCACCGCTTCCACCCGGCCAACAATGGCCAGCTCGCCCATTTCCAAGTTGAGCTTTTCCACATGGAGCTCCTGGCCTCCTACGGTGAGGATGCCCATGCTGGTTACCAGCGACACTTCGTTTTCGTCAAAACTGATGACTTCGGCCACGCCGGAGACGCTCAGCCGCTCCCGGTTTTCCACCACCACATTGTGGGGGGAAAGTTCCACTCTTCTGAAATCTTCGTTTTTCATCACGACCGCCCCTTTCTCAATTCACTACACTATATGGGCCAGGGGGGCCGGTTATGTCACTTTTTTATTCGATCTCCTGGTAGAGCAGGCCGGCTTCGTTTTTGCCCACGTGCTCCGGCGTCTGCAGCACCTGCACTTTTAAAGTGCGGGCGCCAAAGGCCAGTTCCAGCACGTCGCCCACCTTCACCTGGTAGCTGGCCTTGGCCGGCTTGCCGTTGACCGTCACCCGGCCCACATCGCAGGCGTCGTTGGCCACGGTGCGGCGCTTGATCAGCCGGGCCACCTTCAGATATTTGTCCAAACGCATGGCGTTTTCCCTCCTCTGCTAGAAAAACGGCAGCCCCGGCCCAGCCGGGACTGCCTTTCTTTGCTCGCTTATTCGGCCACTCTGTCCTTCAGGGCCTTGCCCGCCTTGAACACCGGGTATTTGCTGGCAGGGATCTTGATCTCTTCCTTTGTCTTGGGGTTGCGGCCCACCCGGGCGGCCCGCTCCTTGACTTCAAAAGAGCCAAAGCCGATGAGCTGGATCTTGTCGCCCTGGGCCAGGGCTTCGGAAATGGCCTCCACCGAAGCGTTCAGCGCCGCCTCGGCGTCTTTTTTGGAAAGCTCTGCTTTTTCGGCAATGGCCGCGATCAATTCTGTTTTATTCATGTTTGTATCCTCCTTCTTGCATCCCACCCCTGCAGGGCGGACTACTGCCTGTTCTTTACCTGTTCCCACAGAGCCTGTTGCTGCGCTTCCGTCATTTCCTGCAAAGGCGCCGGGGCCGCTTCTTCCATCTGCCCGAATTGGGTCAAAAACCGTTGGCTGGCCCGGTAAAGGCATTCTTCCGGGTCTGCTTGACACAGGCGGGCGGCGGCCACTGCGGCAAACAGCACATCGCCCAATGCCTGCTGCCCGCACCCCTGCTCCACAGCGGGGCCCAGCCCGGCGGCCAGCTGCTGCAGCGCCTCCAGGGCCTGGGGCAGCGCCGGCCATTGGAAGCCGCCTTTTTGGGCCCGGCTCTGCATTTTCTCCGCGTACATCAGCGCCGGCAGGCTGTGGGGGATCTGCTCCATGGTCTGGGCGGTGTTTTTCTGCCCTTTTTCCTGCCGCTTGATGGCGTCCCAATTTCGGATCACTTCTTCCGAAGTATGTGCCGAAACCCCTGCAAAAATGTGGGGATGGCGGTGGATCAGCTTTTTGCACACTTCGTCGGTCACATCGTCAATGGTGAACCGGCCATTTTCCCGGGCGATCTGGGCGTGGAACACCACTTGCATCATCACGTCGCCCAGCTCTTCCCGCAGGCCCGCATCGTCCTGCTGGTCGATGGCATCCACCGCCTCATAGACCTCTTCGATGAAATTGCGCCGGATGCTGGCGTGGTCTTGGGCCCTATCCCAGGGGCACCCCTCGGGGCTGCGCAGCAGCGCCATGATCTCCACCAGATCGGCAAAGCCATAACGGTCTTTTGGATTAAAATTTATCATAGTTTGACTTCCTTTGCAAGTATTTTTTCCCCGCTCTTCCCTGAGATCCCTGGGTTTGCCGGGATTTTTGGCAAGATCCGCCGGTTTTTCCGCTGTTTTACAGCCGCAGCAGGCGGCATAGCCGCTCCCCGCCCGGCAGCAGCTGCAGATCTTCCCGGGGCACGGCCCCCAGGGCCAGCAGCATCAGGCCGTAAAACAGGGCGGCCAGGCAGATCACCGCCACCACGCCGGCCCGGGCCCCCAGGTATCCCAGCACCGGCAGGCGGATCAGCTGGATGAAGGCCCCCATCAGGCCGGTGGCGGCCAGAGGGCGCAGATAGATGCGGCCATAGGCCACCGGGATGCCCGCCTGGCGCAGCGCCGCCAGGTTGAGCACGGAGATGGTGGCATAGCACAGCACTGTGCCCGCCGGCGCGCCGCAGATGTTGACCCAGGGCATGCCCACCAGCAAGTAGTTGACCGCCAGTTTGACCAGTGCCCCGGCCACCATGGTGTACACCGGGATATGGGCCCGGCCCACGGCCTGCAGCACGGAATTGGTCAGGGACACCAGGGCCACAAAGAACACGGCACAGCCCAAAATGGCCAGCAGCGGCGCGGCGGCAGCGCTTTCCACCGGCCGCGAATAGTAGATCAAGTCCAAAATGGGCTCCGCCAGCAGCACAAAGCCCAAAGAGGAGGGCAATGCGATCAGGGCCGCGATCCGCAGGCCCGTCTCCACCGGCTTCCGGGCGGCCGGTCCCCCGCCTCGGGCATAATAGGCGCTGGCCACCGGCACGATGCTGACCGCCAAGGCCATCACCAGTGTCTGGGGCAGCGTGAACAGGGTGACGGCCAAGCTGTAGGAACCGTAGAGCTCATTGGCCGCTTTGGCGGAAAAACCGATGTCTTGCAGCCGGTTCATCACCATGGTCATATCGATCAGGCTGGTCAGGCTCATCACCGAGGCCCCCACCGTCACCGGGATGGCGAAGGAGACGATGCGCGCCAAAATGCGGCGGCGCGGCGTCCGGCAGTCCCGGGCCCTTCCGGCCTGCCGGCCTTTCCAGCATCTGCCCACCAGGTAGACGGTGGACAGGGCGCTGCCAAAAGTGACACCGCCAATGGCCCCTGCTGCGGCCACCGGCAGGCCAAAGCCCTTGCCCAGCAGCAGGCAGGCGGCGCCATAGCCCACCAGCAGTTTGCCCAACGCCTCCAGCACCTGGGAGACCGCTGTGGGCACCATGTCGGAAAGGCCCTGGTAATACCCCCGGATCACCGCCAGGACAGAGACGAACAGCAAAGACGGCGCCACGGCCCGCACAGCCAGGGCCGCCATGGGGTTGCCCACCCAAGCGGTCAACTGATCGGCCCCCAGCCACAGCAGGGCGGCCGCGGCCAGGCCGAACAGGGAAAAAGCCGCCAGCGATACCCGCAGCACCCGGCCCGTCTCCTCCTGCCGGCCCGTGGCCAGGCATTCGGCCACCAGCTTGGAAATGGCCACCGGCAGGCCGGCTGTGGCAATGACGAACAAGGTGGTATACACGTTGTAGGCCACGGAAAAAACGCCCATCCCCTCTGCCCCCAGCAAGTTGCCCAGGGGGATCTTGAACAGCGCCCCGATGACTTTGGTGATCAAGTTGGCGGCAATGAGGATGAAAGCGCCTTCCACAAAGCTGTTTTTCCGTTTGGTCAAGCCCAGCACTCCCTTGCACACAAGCGGCCTGCCGGGGCCGCTTTTTTGTACTATTCATAGTGCTGGGCGGGCCGATTTATGCGTGGGCCCCCAAGATGCGGGGCAGGGCGTACCCTTCCACTTCCCGGCGGGCTTTCTCCACATCGATGGTGTGGAACGCCCCGTTTTCGTAAAGGATCTTGCCCTTGACCATGGTCAGGCACACATCCTGCCCCCGGGCGGTGTAGCACAGGGAGGAGATCACCGAGTGGACGGGCTGCAGCCAGGGCTTGTCGAAATCCAGCAGGATCAGGTCGGCATCCATCCCGGTGCGCAGCCGGCCGCATTCCTCTTCCCGGCCTTGGGCAAAGGCCCCCTGCACCGTGGCGCAGGCCAGGGCGTCTGGAGCGGGCATCTGGCAGGGGTCGCCGCTGACCCCTTTTTGCAGCAGGGCGCACAGCTTGATCTCTTCGAACAAGTCGTGGCTGTTGTTGCTGGCCACGCCGTCGGTGCCCAGGGCCACCCGCACCCCGCGGCGCCGCATCTCCGCCACCGGCGCGATGCCCGAGGCCAGTTTCAGGTTGCTCACCGGATTGTGGGCCACCGTCACCTGTTTTTCCGCCAAGATCTCCATGTCCTCCGGCGTGACCCATACACAGTGGGCCGCAATGGCCCGGGTGTCGAACACGCCGTTTTCCGCCAGGATCTGTACCGGTGTGGCCCCCCAGCGGCCCAGGCACTCCTCGTGCTCTTTGCGGGTCTCGGACACATGGACCTGCATGTTCAGGCCGTGTTCTTTGGCAAACGCCGCGTTGCTGCGCCATACCTGGTCAAAGGAGGTGTATTCCGCGTGAATGCCGGCATCCAGCCGGATCCGGCCTCCATCGGCGCCGTGGAACCGCTCCAGCACCTCCCGCATCTCCCGGGTCTCCCCGGCCTTGTCAAAATCGTAATGGGCCTGGTCGAAGCAGGTGGCCGCGTTGCACAGGTTGGCTTTGATGCCCGCTTCCAGGCAGGCTTCGGCCATGGTGGGCAGCTGGAAATACATCTCGGAAATGGAGGTGGTGCCAAAGCGGATGGCTTCCGCCAGCCCCAGCAGCATGCCGGCTTTGATGCACCGGGCGTCCAGCCGGTCTTCCGCCGGGAAGATGTGCTGGGTCAGCCATTCCTGCAGGGTGTAATCGTCGGCATACCCCCGCAGCAGCGTCATGGGCATGTGGGTATGGGTATTGATCAGGCCGGGCATGGCCACTTTGCCCCGCCCCTGGATGACGCGCCGGGCAGGCTGCTGGGGCGCCTCGGGGCTCAGCCATACGATCCTTCCGTTCTCAATGCCGATGTGGCAGTGCTCCACCACTTGTGGTTCGTCCATCGTCACCGCTGTGACGTCTTTGATCAGCAGATCCATCCAGATCCCTTCCTTTCTGTCGCATCGTTCCTACAGCCGGGGCAGGCAGGCCCGCACCAGGGCGGAAAAGCCTTTGCCCGACCGGTTTGCCGTCTGCACCACATCCACACCGTCCAGCTTTTCTCCGGTGACGCCGGCGGCCATGTTGGTCACCAGCGAAAAGCCCAGCACCGCCATGCCGCAGTGGCTGGCGCAGATCACTTCGGGCACGGTGGACATGCCGGCCACGTCGCCGCCCAGCACCCGGGCGGCCCGGATCTCCGCCGGGGTCTCAAATTGGGGGCCGGTGAAATAGAAATAGACCCCTTCCCGCAGGGTCATGCCCAGGGCTGCCGCCTCTTCCCGGGCCACCTGCTGCAGCGCCGGTGTGTAGGCATAGGTCATATCGCAAAACCGGGGGCCAAATTCCGGCAGGTTGGGGCCGATCAGCGGGTCCGGGTCAAACAGGCGGATGTGGTCGGTGATCAGCATCAGGTCCCCCACCTGGTAGCCGGTGTTGATGGCGCCGCTGGCATTGGTGACCACCATGGTCTCCGCCCCCAGCAGTTTGGCCACCCGCACGGGGTAGCTGACCTGCTGGGCGGTGTATCCCTCATACAGGTGCAGCCGGCCCTGCATGGCTATCACCCGGCGGCCTGCCAGGGTGCCCAGCACGAACCGGCCCGCATGGTCCGGCGCGGTGGACGTTTGAAAATGGGGGATCTGGCCATAGGGGATGACGATGGGCTCCCCGATCTCCTCTGCCAAAAAGCCCAGGCCCGACCCCAGCACCAGCAGGATCTCCGGCTCAAAGCCGCCGCTGGCCTGCCGGATATAGGCGGCGCTCTGTTGGTATTGCTCGTATGTCAGCATCTGTTTTCCTCCTCTTTTGCCCCGGCCTCATCCCAGCGCCCTTGCCCGCTGGCGGAACAAGGGGCTGTGGATATCGGCGGCCGGATCGTCCTGGGGCTATTATAACCCATCCCGCCCCAGCCGTCCAGAAGGGCGCTGCCCTTTGCCCGGCCGCAAAAAAGAGCGGGACGATGCGTCCCGCTCCCTCTTGTCACGCGATGGTTCAGCCTGCCCCTTTAATCCCCGATGGGATGGCCGCAAGCGCTGCAATAAGCGTCGCCCTTGGCGCACGCTTTGCCGCACTGGGGGCAGTGGGGCGTGGCCTTTTGCTGCTCGATCTCCGCCTTGAGCCGGGCGATCTCCTGGTATTTGGCGTCGATCTGCCGGATCCGCGCGTCGATCTCCTCCGAATGTACCTCACTGCCGGTATGGGCCATGTAGACACAGCGGCCGATCTCCTTCAGCAGGCCATCGATCTCGCTGTTCAGGTCAAAGATCTGCAAACTGGCTTTTGTGGTGCTCACCAGCTCATTGGTCTTTTTGCCGGCCACATCGGCAGCTTTGCCCACCGCTTGCGCCGTCTGTTGGGCCGCTATCTTCATCCGTTCCAGCATGTCATTGACTTTCTGATCCATTGGCTCTCACTCCCTTCCAAGTAAGCAGGCGGCAATGGCCTGCCGTGCAGCCTCTCCCGCGCCGTCTTGGGCCGCCGCGGCCGGCGGCGCAGGCGTGAGCTGCGGCCAAAGGGGCGGCCTGCCTGCCGGAAGCCTTTCCCCGGCGGGCCCGTTCCGCTGCCCTTGACTCTATCATCTTATTCGCAGTATAGCAGATGGGACACAAAACTGCAAATCAATCTTCCGCCCCCTGGGGCAGGCGCAGCGCCCGTTTCCCCTGAGCAATGGCCTCCCCCTGCTCGATGTATTCCTTGGGGTATTTGGGGTTGGCGATGCGGGAGACGCAGCGGCCCCCGTCGGCGCACAATTTGGTCACGCCGCCGGCCCCCAGGGCCACCACCGGGCACAGCTCTTCCATCATGCAGATGTTGTAGCGGCAGATGGTCCCTTTTTTGGCAAACCCCACATTTTCCAGGTTGCCCGCGATGTACTTTTGCCGGTATAGGTAATAGGGCTCGTAACCCGCCTGTTCCAGCCGGCGGTAGGCCTCATCCAGCAGGGCGGCAGGCAGCTGCCCCTGCTTGCCGAAGCGGAGGGGCGACCCTTTTTTCCGGGCCAGGCAGTGGATGGTGATATTCTCCGGCCCCAGCCGGATCAGCTTTTCCACGCTTTCCAAAAAGCCTTCTTCCGTATCCCCCGGCAGGCCGGCGATCAGGTCCATATTGATCTGGAAATCGCCGGTGCGGCGGGCCAGCTCATAGGTCTGCACCACCTGCTCCACCGTATGCAACCGGCCCACTTCCCGCAGCACCTCGTCGTGCATGCTCTGGGGGTTGATGCTGATGCGCCCCACCCCGTGTCCGGCCAGCACCTGGAGCTTTTCTTGGGTGATGGTCTCGGGCCGGCCGGCTTCCACTGTGAATTCGCCGGCTTTTGGCAAGTGGCGTTCCACCGCCTGCAGCAGCCGGTCCAGCTGGTGTTCATCCAGCGTGGTGGGGGTGCCGCCGCCGATGTAGATGCTGTCCAGCCGGGCGCCGCTCTGCCTCAGCCCCTCTCCGGCCGCTTCCACCTCTTGGCACAGCACATCCAGATAAGGGGCCACCAAGTGGCCGGAACGGGCCGTGCTGCTGCTGACGAAGGAGCAGTAGACGCACTTGCTGGGGCAAAAGGGTATGCCGATGTACAACGCCCCATCCCGCGGGCCCAGCGACTGCTCGCACGCCTGGGCCTGCTGGGCGCACTGCACCGCCAGCCGGCGGCGGGAAGGCTCGATGTAAAACCGTTCGGCCAGCAGCTTGTCCGCTTCCACCGGGTCAATGCCCTGGGGAAACGCCTGGCGCACCGGCTTGGCGGGCTTGACCCCGCTCATGGCGCCCCACACCGGCGGCGCAGGCAAAAAGCCCACCACCGCCCGGTAGACGGCTGTTTTCACCGCCCGGGTGGCCACCCGCTTCCGCTCCCAAGGGCCCTGTCCCTCTTGGGGCAGGCGGCACATGTCTTCCCGGCGCAGGCCATCCCGCTGGGCCTCCACCCGGGCCACAAAGGCCCCTTCCGCCTCTTCCAAGCAGCAGCGCACCCAGCCGCCGCCGCAATCGGCCGCCAGGCCGTGGCGCTCTTCGGGCAGCAGGCAGGTCAGCGTCTCATGCACCGCAGTCTCCAGCGGGCAATTTTCCAAAATTATTTGCATTGTTGCAGCGCGATGAGCATGTTGCGGTTGATGTGGCGCTCCACTTCCAGGGTAGTGGCTTCCTCATGGCCGGGCAGCACCCGGTAGTCGCCGGGCAGGGCAGCCAGGCGCCGCAGGCTGTCGTGCATTTGCTCCATGCTGCCCCCATCCAGGTCCCAGCGGCCGCAACCGCCGTGGAACAGGGTGTCGCCCGAGAACATCACATCGCCGCACAGGTAGACCACCGAGCCCCGCGTGTGCCCCGGCGTGTGCATCACCCGGATGGTCAGCGTGCCCAGCTGGATCTGGTCCCCGTCTTTGAGCAGACGGTCGGCCAGAGCCTGGTGGTAGCCGTGGGCGGCAGCGGCTTTCCAGGTGTGCATATATTCCTCCGTCAGCATGTGGGCGTCGGCTTCGTGGATGCAGATGGACGCCCCGGTGGCCTCTTTGATCTCTTTCAGCGCCATGATGTGGTCAAAATGGCCGTGGGTCAGCAAGATCAGATCGCACTGCATGCCAAATTCCTGCAGGGCGGGCAAGATCTTGCGGGCCGCCTGGGCGCCCGGGTCGATGATGGCGCACCGGCCCGTTTGCTCATCGCCCAACAGATAGCAGTTGGTGGCCAGAGGCCCCACCTGCAAAGTTTCGATCTTCATGGGTATCACTCCCTTATTTCATCATCTGGTCCGTATCCATAATGATGGTCACGGGCCCGTCGTTCACGTGGTCGATCTTCATATCGGCGCCGAACACCCCGGTCTGGAAAGGCACGCCCAGCCTCCCCAGCTCCTGCTGGAAGAACTCATACAGGGGAATGGCCTGGTCCGGTTTGGCCGCGGCCAGGAAATCGGGCCGCCGGCCGTGGCTGCAGTTGGCGTACAGCGTAAAATTGGAGACCACCAGCATCTGGCCCCCCACATCGGCCAACGACCGGTTCAGCTTGCCGTTTTCGTCTTCAAAGATCCGCAGGCCGGCGCATTTTTCCGCCAGATATGTGGCCTGCTTGGGGGTATCGCTCTGGGTGATGCCCAGCAGCACCAGCAGCCCCTGGCCGATGCGGGCGTGTTCCTGCCCGTCAATGGTCAGCGTGGCGCCGGTGGTCCGTGTGATCACTGCTCGCATGGATGTATGTATCCTCCCTTAGTTTTCTGCCATATTGCGGGTGGCTTCTATCACACCGCTGACTTTGCGCACCCGGTTCAAAATGGTCTCCAGCTGATCCCGGTCGCTCACTTCCACCGTGCAGAAGTAGTGGCCTTTGCCGTCGCTGTCCCGCACGTTCATCTCGGTGACGTTGATCTTCATGTTGCTGAACACCTGCAAGATATCGGCCAAAATGCCCACCCGGGGCTTGGCCAAAATGCGGATAGCCGTGCTGAACTTGAATTTGGTATAAGGGTCCCAGGCCACCCGGATCCACCGGCCGTACTCTTCGTTGTTTTCCATGCCGCGGGCCACGTTGGGGCATTCGGTCCGGTGGATGGATACGCCGTAGCCCCTGGTGACAAAGCCCACGATGTTGTCCCCCGGGATGGGGGTGCAGCATTTGGAGAACTTGACCAAGCAGTTGTCCACGCCCTCGACGATGACGCCGCTGTCGCTGGTGGCCCGCTTCTTTTGCAGCGCCACCTTGGTCAGGTCTTCTTTGTTTTTCTGCCGGTTGAGCTTCTCCACTTCTTCCCGCACCCGGTTGAGCACTTTGGCGCAGGTCACGCCGCCGTAGCCGATGCCGGCATACAAGTCGTCCACCGTGCGGAACGAGAACCGCTTGAGCACCGGGCCGTACACTTCTTCCCGCTGGAAATCGTTCCACAGCATCTCCAGCTTGAGCTCCCGCTCCAAAGCGGCCCGGCCCTGCTCGATGTTTTCTTCCCGCCGCTCTTTTTTGAACCACTGCTTGATCTTGTTGCGGGCTTCTGCCGTCTTGGCCAGCTGCAGCCAATCCCGGCGGGGGCCGTTGGTCTCCTTCGAGGTGACTACTTCCACGATCTCGCCGTTTTTCAGCTCATAATCGATGGGCACCAGCCGGCCGTTGACTTTGGCGCCCACCATCCGGTTGCCCACCGCCGAATGGATGGCGTAGGCAAAATCGATGGGCGTGGCCCCCTGGGGCAGGTTGATCACATCGCCCTTTGGCGTAAAGACAAAGACCTCGTCGCTGAACAGATCCACCTTGATGTTCTGAATGAAATCTTCCGCCTGGGTATCCTGCTGGGATTCCAGCAGCTGCCGGATCCAGGCAAAAGTCTCTTCGTTCTGTTTGCCTTTGAGCCCGTCTTTGTACTTCCAGTGGGCCGCCACGCCGTATTCCGCCGTCCGGTCCATCTCTTTGGTGCGGATCTGCACTTCAAAGGGGATGCCCTCCCTGCCGATGACCACCGTGTGCAGCGATTGGTACCCGTTGGGCTTGGGCGTGCTGATGTAGTCCTTGAACCGCCCGGGCACCGGCCGGTACAAGTCGTGGATAAAGCCCAGCACATTGTAGCAGTCGGCCAGCTCATCCACGATGACCCGCACGGCGCAGATGTCGTACAGTTCCGAAAGGTTCAGATTCTGGGTGTACATCTTGCGGTAAATGCTGTAAACATGCTTGACCCGGGCCTTGATCTCACACTGGATGCCCACGCTTTTCAGCTTTTCCTTGATCCTGGCCTGCACCCGCTGCAAAAAGTCCTCATACTGCTGGCTCTTGTCCTGCATCTGGTCCATGATCTCTTTGTAGCCCACTGGGTCCAGGTATTTGATGCAGATATCTTCCAGCTCCGCCTTGATGTTCTGGATGCCCAGCCGGTGGGCCAAAGGCGCATAGATATCCATGGTCTCCAGCGATTTTTCCCGCTGCTTATTTTCCGGCAAATATTGGAATGTGCGGGCGTTGTGCAGCCGGTCCGCCAATTTGATGATGATGACCCGGATATCTTTGGCCATGGCAATGAACATCTTGCGCAGGTCCTCCATCTGGGCCTCTTCTTTGCTGCTGTAGACGATCTTGCCCAGGCGGGTGACGCCGTTGACCAGGTCTGCCACCGGCCGGCCGAATTCTTTTTCGATGTTCACATAGGTGACGTTGGTATCTTCCAAACAGTCGTGGAGCAGGCCGGCCACGATGGAATCGGTATCCATGCCCAGTTCGGCCAAAATGCCCGCCACTGTCACCGGATGGATGAAATAGGGTTCACCGCTGCGGCGCTTCTGGCCCTCATGGGCTTTTTCCGAAAAATAATAGGCCTTCGTGATCTTCTCCATATCGGAAAGAGGCGAATGCTCCTTCACTTTTTTCAGCAATGTCTCCAAGCTATAATCGGTCTCATTCATAAGCCAAATCCCATCCCTATCACTCTCTGCTGGATTGCAGCAGCAGCTGCTTTAAAATGCGGGAACCGTTGATATCCGCTTTGCCCTGGCGCTGGAGCACCGTGATCTCCAGGGAGCCGTCCCAGGGCCGGCAGGCGAAAATATCAAATTCCTGAAAGATGTCCAGGCAAATCAGCAATTTCCCCAGGTTCATCCCTTTCATGGCCTCGTAGCGGATGCGGCGGTACAGCGTGCGGGGCGGACACACCAGCCGGCCCTGCTGGGCGTGGGCCTTTACATGGCGGAACACCGCCACCAGGTCATCCCGGGTGGGGGTGATGGCCAGGGCCTGCCGGGGCTCGATGGCCTCCCCGCGGCAAAAGGCGCCGTACACCTGGTCCATGGCTTGGTCCCGCCGGTCTTCCTGCTCCGACCAAGCCAGGTCTTTGAGCACCAGCTGCACGCTCTCCCTGCCCCGGTAGCTGTTGATCTCGGCGGCAAAGGCGGCGTCCACCTCATCGCCGCACACAAAAGGGCAGCTGCCGCTGGCCATGCCGAACAAAAAGGCGTAAAAGTTTTGGCCTGCCCCGCTCAGCAGCATCTTAATGTGCCGGTCGCTGCTGATGGGCGTGATCTCCTCCAGCCGCAACCCCCGCAGGCAGAACACCGGCTGGGGGTTGCCCATGCCAAAGGGCTCCAGCACTTCCAGCGAGCGGACGGCAGGCACGGTCAGGGCCCCGGGCTCCACCTGGGCATCCACTGCCAGCAGGGGCGCCGCCCCCCCTTGCTGCATCTGCCTGGCCGCATATTCCTCAAACTGCCGGCGGAAAATCTCCAGCTGGTCCCGGCAGATGGTCAGGCCGACGGCCAGCTCGTGGCCGCCGCAGCGCTCCAGGCAGCCGGCGCAGTGCTCCAGCGCTTCATACAGGTTGAAGCCGGGCACGCTGCGGCCCGACCCTTTGCCCTTTTCCCCATCCATGGAGATCAGCACGGTGGGCACCCCATACCGGTCTGCCAAGCGGGATGCCACAATGCCGATGACCCCATTGTGCCAGTTTTCGCCCCAGAGCACGATGGCTTTTTGCCGGGCCGGGTCAAAAGTGCTGTCCAGCTGTTCCATGATCTGCTGATAGATGTTATTTTCTTCCTGCTGCCGGCGGCGGTTGAGCTGGCACAGCCATTCGGCCAGCGCCGCGGCCTGGTCTGGGTCTTTTGTCAAAAACAGCTCCACCGCCTGGCCGGCGGCGCCCATACGGCCTGCCGCATTGATGCGGGGCGCCATGCTGAAGCTGACGGAATTGGAGGACACAGGCCCCTGGATGCCCACTTTTTGCATCAGCATCCGCAGCCCCTGGTTTTCCGTCTGTTCCAGCCGCTTGAGCCCATAGGCCACAATGGCCCGGTTTTCGCCCACCAGCGGCATCACATCGGCCACGGTGCCCACAGCCACGATATCCCCATAGGCATCCAGCAGCGCTTCCAGCGGCTGGTCCTGCTCCAGGGCCCGCACCAGCTGGAAGGCCACGCCCACGCCGGCCAATTCCCGAAAGGGATAGGCTGAATCGGGCCGCCGGGGGTTGACCACCGCTGCGGCTTTTGGCAGCTGGCCTTGGCATTCATGGTGGTCGGTGACGATCAGCCGCATCCCCAGCCGGGCGGCATACTGGGCCTCCTCTACGGCGGTGATGCCGCTGTCCACCGTGATCATCAGCCGGCAGCCCTTTTCATGGAGCCGGCGGATGGCCTCCCGGTTCAGCCCGTAGCCTTCGCTGATGCGGTCGGGGATATAGTATTCGCAGGGGGCGCCCTGGCGGCGCAGGTATTGGATGAGCACGGTGGTGGCCGTCACGCCATCCACATCGTAGTCGCCATATACGGCGATCTTCTCCCCCGCTTCCAGCGCCCGCCGGATCTCCCGGACTGCCCGGTCCATATCCGCCAGCAAAAACGGATCGGCCAGATGGGGGGCCGTGTCTAAAAATGCCGCCGCCTGCTGGCCCACGATGCCCCGGGCGGCCAGCACCAGGGCGGCCAGGCCCGAAACGCCGGGCACAGCCTGCAGCTGTTCCACCTGCCCGGGCGCAGGCCGTGCGATCTTCCATTGTTTTCGTTTCATCGCGATTCTCCAGAATTTCTATTTAACGATATTATATCAATTTTGCCATTGAGATACAACCGCTGAATCACTTTCTGCCCCATTCTGTGCCGAAAACCCTGGCTTTTCCCGGCCGGCGCCCAAAGGAAGAACCCGGCGGTGCGTCTTTCCGCACGCCGGGCTCCTGTCATTCCCCCTCCTGCACACCGGGCTCCCGGTGCTCGATGATGGAAGAAAACACGATTTGCGTCTGGGTCTTGCCGTATTTTTGAATGGTGGCCACAAAGGCATCCAGCTGCTGGGTGTCGGGGAAACAGACCTTGAGCAGCATGGAATAGGCCCCTGCCACATGGTAACACTCCACCACGCTGGCGCACTGCTTGACGAATTCGTAAAATGCCTGCTGCCGTTCCGGCGGGAGCACCACATTGATGAAGGCCGTGATGTGGTAGCCCAGCTTTTCCGGCGCCACCGTCGCCCGGTAACCGGTGATGATGCCCCCCCGCTCCATCCGCTCGATGCGGGCCGACACAGCCGGCGGGGATAAAAACACCTGTGCCGCAATATGTTTGAGGGGGATCCGAGCGTTTTCCCCCAAAAGGGACAATATTTTTTGGTCGATCGCGTCCATGACTTCGCTCCGTTTATGTTTTGCGTTTTGTGGCATTCGGCCACTTCACAACCAGTATACCAGTTCTGCCTAATAAAATAAAGTCCGTTTTTCATTTTGCTTTTGAAAATGAAGTCTAATCCGCAAATTTTTTGGTTTTTTCCGTATTTTCCTTCAGCTCTTTACCCCGGCCTTACAGTAGTGTATGCTGGAGCGCGAAAGGAAATGGCCCCAGGCCAGCCAACTGAAACCAAAGAGAGGAACCCTGCTATGAACACTAGAACAGAAGCCGATTCCATCGGTACACTGGAAGTCCCCGTAGACGCATACTACGGCGTGCAGTCCCTGCGCGGCAAGCTGAATTTCCCCATCACCGGCCACCCGATGCATGACAAGCTGATCGTCAGCCTGGCCCAGATCAAAAAGGCATCGGCCATTGCCAACAAGCATGCCGGCACCCTGGATGCCAAGATCGCCGACGCCATCATCCAAGCCAGCGACGAGGTGATCGAAGGCAAGCTGCACGACCAGTTCATCGTCGACGCCATCCAAGGCGGCGCGGGCACCTCTGCCAATATGAATGCCAACGAAGTGATCGCCAACCGGGCCATTGAGATCCTGGGCGGCCAAAAGGGCGATTATTCCATCGTCCATCCCAACGACCATGTCAACATGGCCCAATCCACCAACGACGTGTACCCCACCGCCGGCAAGCTGACCATTCTGGCCCTGCTGCCCGCTGCCCTGCACCAGCTCAACCGCCTGTACGAGGCTCTGGAGATCAAAGCCCAGGAGTTTGACGACGTGGTGAAAATGGGCCGTACCCAGCTGCAGGACGCCGTGCCCATCCGTCTGGGCCAGGAGTTCCACGCCTATGCCAGCGCCATCCAGCGCGACATCAAGCGGCTGCACAAGGCTGCCAAAGATATGTGCGTCGTCAACATGGGTGCCACAGCCATCGGCACCGCCATCAACGTCTCTGCCGACTACCTGGATCACATCGTGGCCGACCTGCGTGAGATCACCAAGTTCCCCCTGATCCAGTCGGAAAACCTGATCGACGGCACCCAGAACCTGGACGGTTTTGTTAATGTGTCGGGCATCATCAAGACCTGCGCGGTCAACCTGTCGAAAATGTCCAACGACCTGCGCCTGATGTCCAGCGGCCCCCGCACCGGCCTGGCCGAGATCAACCTGCCCCCGAAGCAGAACGGCTCTTCCATCATGCCGGGCAAGGTGAACCCGGTCATCCCCGAAGTGATGAGCCAGGTGGCCTTCAACATCATCGGCAACGATATGTGCATCACCATGGCGGCCGAAGCCGGCCAGCTGGAGCTGAACGCCTTCGAGCCCGTGGTCTTCTACAACCTGTTCGAGTCCATCGAGACCCTGACCGGCGGCGTGATGACCCTGGTGGACAACTGCATCCTGGGCATCACTGCCAACAAAGAGCACTGCCTGGAGCTGTTGGAGCACAGCGTGGGCATGGTCACGGCCCTGTGCCCCTTCATCGGCTACAAAAAGGCTTCGGAGATCGCCAAGGAATCGTTGAAGACCGGCGTGCCTGTGCGCAAACTGGTGGTGCAAAAAGGCATCGTCAGCGCCGACGAAGTAGACGAGATCCTGAACCCCTTCAAGCTGACATTCTCGGAAAAAGAGCGGGAAGAGCTGGAGCAGTTCACCAAAGCCCACAAATAAAAAAGCAGATCTTTTCACACCCCTGGCCCTGGCCGGGGGTGTTTTTGTGCCATTTGCCCGCAAAAAACCGGCCGCAACCGGCCAAGTTGCCCTTTGGTTGGTGGTGTGCAACCAGGATTTCTTTTAGAATGGAGTGGAAAGGAGGTGCGCTATGGCACTTCATGATACGATCCGAGCCCGGCGGAAGGAGCTTGGGTTATCACAGGAATATTTGGCGGAACAGTTGGGGATCAGCCGGCAGGCCGTGGCCAAATGGGAAGCCGGTCAAAGTAGACCCACCGCTGCCAATTTAGCGGCGCTGGCTGCTGTGCTGGAATCGCCTGTCTCTGCGCTGGTGGACCCCGTAGGGGCACAGCCGCTGTCCTCTGCGCATCCTGGCGAAAAGGAGAAAAACATCAAGTGGCGGCTTCGGCGCAGTGGGGCCTATATTTTGCTCAACACCGGGTGGGATGGTTATTCGTCCGGCTTATACGGCATAGCCCCTTTGTATTGGTTGGCCATCCTAGCCGCAGGGCTGGTTTTGCTTTTTATGACCTCGGTGGAACGGGAAAAGCAGCTCAAACTGCAAAACATGCCCAAGGTACAGATCGCACTGGGCGCCCTTATGCTCTTTTCGATCTTTTTTCTGCCCGGTTGGCTCCCCGTGCAGCAAACTGGACTACGCTATCTGCTATCGGACCTTCTCACAGCGCTCTGCCTGATTCTACTCAATTTGAAATATTGGCAGGTCGGGTCGGCGCGGGCCGACGGCCGTAACGGGTGGTGACGGAAGCTGGTGCGCTCCATTTCCTCCTCTCCGCTCCCGGCTGCCACCAACAGCACACCCGGCGGCGTTGCCGCCCCGACAGCCATAACGGGTGGTGACGGAAGCTGGTACGCTCTATTTCCTTCTCTCCGCTCCCGGTATCCTCCCACGTCACACCCGGCGGGTCGGCGTGGGCCGACAGCCATAACGGGTGGTGACGGAAGCCAGAACGCTCCATTTCTTCCTCTCCGCTCCCGGCAACCTCCCACGTCACACCCGGCGGGTCGGCACGGGCCGACAGCCATAACGGGTAGTATCGGAAGCTGGTACGCTCTATTTCCTTCTCTCCGCTCCCGGTATCCTCCCACGTCACACCCGGCGGGTCGGCGTGGGCCGACGGCCATGACGGGTGGTGACGGAAGCCAGAACGCTCCATTTCTTCCTCACCGCTCCCGGTTGCCACCAACAGCACACCCGGCGGCGTTGCCGCCCCGACAGCCATAACGGGTGGTGACGGAAGCTGGTACGCTCTATTTCCTTCTCTCCGCTCCCGGCTGCCACCAACAGCACACCCGGCGGCGTTGCCGCCCCGACAGCCATAACGGGTAGTAGCGGAAGCTGGTACGCTCTATTTCCTTCTCTCCGCTTCCGGTATCCTCCCACGTCACACCCGGCGGCGTTGCCGCCCCGGTGGTGTTGCCGCCCCGGCAACCACCAAAGAAAAAAGGACTGTTGCTCAACTTTCGTTTTGCAACAGCCCTTTTTCACTTTTCTTCCTCGTCCAACCGCTGGCCGCAATTGTGACAAATGCTTTGGGATGACCAGCGGAAATTCAACAATTTCTTGCAGTGTGGGCACCGCAAAAAAAGGAATCCAAAAATAAGGTCACCGATCAAAAGCACTGTTACGCCGTTGATCATCTCTTTCCGGATCGCCTGCAGGCCAGGGATATAGGATAAGATAATGATGCATATTCCTGCGACTGCCACCCCATTTAGGATCTTCCTGCATGTCTTTGGCTTCATAAGCCCCACACCCTCCTATTCTGTTTGGTTCTAACGGCCCTCTCTTGCTCTGTCATCCTTTCACTTCTACCAGCAGCGCTTCTTCCGCCGCGAAAGAGTCCTCCCCATCGCTGCTGAGTCCCGCTGCTCTCCAGGCTTGTTCAAACGTGATCTCTTCCACGTTGCTCAAATACACAAATGTCACATCCTGGGCAGCATGGGGCATTCTGCCGCCGATCTCCAATCGATACCGGTATGTGTTGCCCTCCGCCTGCCATGTGCCATCTGCCAATTCGCTATATGTCCTTATATTCCCTTCCAGAGTGCCGGCAGGGCCGGACGGCTGATGGGAGCAGCCAACCAGAGCGGACGAGCAAGCCAATGCTACAACAAATACCATCCATCTCTTCACAATGATTTCCCCCATTCCAAAGGATGTTTTGGTACAAAACCGACAGACGGGCCCAATACCGTCTTTTTTATAGAATACCTCACCTGCCTGGGATCCACCAGCAAGGTGGCGTAAAATCCTTGTAAATCCTTCGCCTTCCATCGCCGCCCTGGCAGCTGCAAAAAAACCGGCACCCCACTGGGCCAAAGGGCCGCGGCAGGGTGCCGGTTTCTGCATATCACATATCATGCCTGGCTTCCGCCAGAGCGTTTTGCATCAAGCTGGACTGTTTTATTCCTCTTCGTCCACGAACTTGCTCTCTTCGATCACCTTTTGCTGCACAGCCGGCGGCGCTTCTTCGTAGCGCTCGAACTTGTAGGTAAACCAGCCGCGGCCCTGGGTGATGGAGCGCAGGGTAATGGCATAGGAGGACACTTCGGCCATGGGCACTTCGGCTACCACTTCCTGTTCCCCGCTTTCGGTGGGGTTCATGCCCAAAATACGGCCGCGCCGTTTGTTCAGGTCGCCGATCACATCGCCCATGCAGCTATCGGGCACATAGACCTTCATGATGCCCAGGGGCTCCAAGATGCAGGGGTTGGCCTGGGGGATGCCCGCTTTGTAAGCCAGACGGGCCGCCATCTTAAAGGAAAGCTCGTTGCTGTCCACATCGTGGTAAGAACCGTCGGTCAAAATGGCGTGGAGCCCCACCAGCGGATACCCGGCCAGCACGCCGTGCTCCATGCATTCGCGGATGCCCTTGTCCACCGCCGGGTGGAAGTTCTTGGGCACGCTGCCGCCAAAAGTCTGCTCTTCAAACAGATAATCCCCTTCGGTGTAGGGTTCAAAGGTCATCTTGACATGGCCGTATTGCCCGTGGCCGCCCGATTGCTTCTTGTGCTTGCCTTCTACGCTGACCGCTTTGCGGATCTTTTCACGATAGGGCACTTTGGCGTCGCTCAGTTCCACTTCCACGCCGAATTTGCTCTTCAGCTTGGAGCAGATCACATCCAGATGGATGTCGCCTGTGCCCGAGATCACCATCTGATGGGTCTCGGTGTTGTTGACAACGGTAAAGGTGGGGTCTTCGTCCCGCAGCTTGGTCAAGCCGGCGGCGATCTTATCTTCCGTGCCCTTCACTTTGGGCGCGATGGCCTGGGAGTAGCAGGGCTCTGCAAAGTCGATGCCATCCAGCGTGATGCCCAGGGAGGGATCGGCCAGGGTATCGCCTGTCAATGTATCGTTCAGCTTGGAGACCGCTGCGATGTCGCCGCAGACCACTTCTTTGGTCTCAGTGTTCTTTTTGCCGCACACTTCATACAGGTGGCCCAGCTTTTCGCTGTTGCCGTTGCGCATGTTCTTCAGCGTCATATCCGCCGTGACTTTGCCGGACACCACTTTGAAGAAGGAGAAGCGGCCATATTGGTCGGCAATGGTCTTAAAGACAATGGCCAGCGGCTTGCCGTTTTCGTCAAACTGCACTTCCGTCTCTTCGCCATCGGCGTTCACGCCGTGTTCCGCCAGGCCCTCAAAGGGGGCGGGGGCATAGTCGATCAAGGTCTTGATGAGCTGCAATGTGCCCACGCCTGTGTAGGCGCTGCCGCAACAGACCGGGGTGATGGCGCCTTCCAGCACGCCCTGGTGCAGGCCGTGCAGCAACTCTTCCTCGGTGAATTCTTCACCGGCAAAGTATTTTTCCATCATTTCCTCGGAATTGGTGGCTACGCTCTCCACCAAGGCTTCCCGCAGGCGGTTGATCTTTTCCATCTTGTTGTCCGGCAGCTGTACTTCTTTGATCTGGCCGTCGATGGCCTTAAAGGCTTTGCGGGTCACCACGTTGATCACGCCGGCCGGCCGGTTGCCGTCTTCGAACAGAGGGATGACAAAGGGCGTGACGCTGTTGCCGAACTGGCCGCGCAGGTTCTCATACACATTGTCAAAATTGGCGTTCTCTTCGTCGATCTTGGAGACGTAGAAGAAACTGGGCAGCCGCTTGCCCCGCACCATGCGCCAGGCTTTCTCCGTGCCCACGTTCACGCCGTCCTTCGCCGATACCACGATGATGCCGCAGCCTGCCACGCGCAGGGCCTGGGCCACTTCACCGGCAAAATCGAAATAGCCGGGGGTATCCAGCACATTGAGCTTATATCCTTGGGTCTCTACCGTAGCCAGGGTGGTCTGAATGGAAATCTTGCGCTTTATCTCTTCCGGATCGTAATCGCACACGGTATTCCCGTCGGCCGTTTTGCCCAGCCGGTCGATCTTTCCGGTCAAATACAACATGCTCTCCACCAGGGAGGTCTTGCCATCTCCGCCATGTCCCAACAGGCAGATATTCCTGATCTTTTCCGTGCTATAGGCCATAATTGCTTCTCTCCTTTTGTGTAAATGTGAACCGACTATACTAGTCATTATACAATAGTTTTAACACTTTCTCAATCTATTTTTTTGGTCAAATTCACACAAAAGTAAAGATGATTCTTTAGTATCTCGACGAAAGGAGGCTTTGCAGCAGCACGGGGATGAACCACAGGAGCAGATAAAAGAACACGTTCACCGGCCCGCCGGCCGCCAGATTCCCCGTGCTGGAAAGGAAGTACATGAGCAGCACGCCCACCACTGCGGCAGTCACCGAACAGATGGTGTTGAACCGCTGGGCGCGGCACAGCCGGTGGGCCGCTGTCACACATTCGCAAAAACTCAGCATGGTCCCCCGGGAAAGGAGTGCCAAAGGCTGTGCCCGCCCTTTGCCATCCCCCCTGTTCAGGCGCACCCGCTCCTCCATATCGGGGAAATCCGTGCGCCCGGGCCGCAGGTCGAATTTGTCTTCCACCATCAAAGGCGTCACATTGAAATCCTTCACGGCCAGCACCGGGCGGATGCGGCCCACCCGCAGCACGCGGAAGGCGGAGTAGCTCTGGGGCTGCGCCGTGTATTTCAGGGCGAACACGCCGGCAAAAGCCGAATTGATGGCCACGAACACGCCGCTTTTGATGGTCCGCCCCTCGCTGACATGGATCCCCATGCGCATCAGGAAGCTGGCCGTGCCGCACAAGACGCTGTTTTGCCCGATCTTGGCGGAGATGCCGCCGTTGTCGTAGTATTCCACCCGGGAGGGGGTGGGCACGAAGATGTACTGCTGCTTTGCAAAATCTGCAAAGGCATAGCCCAGGCCGCCGCCCACTTCGCTCAGCGCGCCGGCGGCGCTGGCCACCACCCGCTCCATGCTCTGGTTCCGGGCGATCTTCATGCCGCTGATGGCCACGGTCCCCTGGGGGAACACGTCCCCATCGGTGAGCACTGCCAGCTCCGCCCAATCCAGCTCTTTGGCAGCCGCCTGGTTGAGCAGGGCCGTGCCCGATGTGAACAGCTTTTTGGAAATGCGCACCCCAGGCGTGGCAGTGGCCAGCAACAGCCCTGCCGGGGCCAGCATGGTGGATATGACCGCCAAGCACTCCAAAAAGCCCTCCGGCCGGCCCTGGCCAAAAGAGGCCACCGCCGCCAGAGCCACTGCCGCCACAATGGCCAGCGGCGCATAGATGCAGCCAAACCGCATGGTGCTGTCCGGCGCATCGATGCTGGCCAGGTCCGGCTCCGCCGCCGTCTGGGATTTATAGGCCATGGTCCGCTGCTGTTTGTTCTCTTTGGTGCACACGCACACCGGCGCCGTGCTCAAAATCGCGGCTTTGTAGGTGCGGCGCAGCATCAGCAGCCGGCCCCGCTTGGCGATCACCGCATAAAACAGGGTCATCTGGGCCACGGCGGTATAGGGCAAGGTCCCCGGCGGCTGCCCCAGGCACCACATGCCGTGGGCCAGGGCGGAAAATGCGGCCAGCAGCACCACCGTATCCAGGGTGGGACGCAGCCGGCACAGGCGGTAAATGCCGGCCAGCAATACATCGCCGGCCGCCAGCAGCGAAAGCGCCAGGGCGCCGCACATCACCAGCGTATAGATCTGGGGCACCCTTTCATACCGGATCACCGCGGGCAGCGTGACCGGCAGCTGGGGCAGCACCGTTGCCGCCACCCCGACGGCCAGCAGCAAAAACAGCAAAATGGACCGGATGCGCAGCCGCTTGATTTTTTTCCCCAAGTTCTGAATGGTGTGGGGGATGTTGTCCGGGTCCCCTTCGAACAGAAAGTCATAGGGGACCGGTTCTTTTTCTTCCTCTTCTTCGTAGTCGTCCTCGTACAGCTCCTCGGGAGGAGGCGCGGGGGCTGGCCGGGGCGGCTGGGGGAATTTGCGCACTTTGCCCCGCTCCTCTTCCGGCCCTTTGCCGGCAGGCGCAGCTTTGGGCGCCGCCTTTTCCTCCCGGCCGGCTTTCCGCTCCTCTTTGTCCGCCGGAGGGTGGGGCTGTTCCCGGGCTTTTTCTTTCCGCTTCCGCTTTTCCGGCTCCCCTTGCTGCACCGGCAGGCGGCTGGTGATGTCGATGATCCGGCTTTCGCCCAGCGCCATTTTTTCCGGGCGCGGCTTTTCTTCTTTGTCTGCGGCCGGCTCCCTCTCCGGCGGGGGCTCCTGCTGTTCCGGCTCGCTGAAAAGAGGGGCGTCTGCCTGCCGCTCCTCCGGTGTGCGCAACTGGGTATCTTTGAATTCGGCGATGATCTCATCCACCGAATATTCTCTGTCCTCTTCGCCAGGTCTTTTTGTCACGATCTCTCCCTCGTCTTATCACAAGCGTTTGCGCAGTGCCTCAAACAGCAGCACAGCCGCTGCATTGGATGCGTTCAGCGACGGGATGCGCCCTTTTTGCGGGATGCGCACCACAAAATCGCACTCTTGCTTGACCAGCGCCGACACCCCCGTGCCCTCGCTGCCAATGACGATGGCGGTGGGCAGGGTGAAATCGGCTTCGTATAACGTCTGCTGGCCATCCATATCGGCGGCAAAGAGGAACAAGCCCTGCTTTTTCAGCTCTTGCACGGCGGAGGCAATGCTGCTCACCTTGGCCACCGGCAGGTATTCCAGGGCGCCGGCGGCAGCTTTGGCGCAGGCCGCGTTGAGCCCGGCGCTGCGCCGGCGGGGGATGACGACGCCGTGGGCGCCGGCAATCTCTGCCGTGCGGATGATGGCCCCCAGGTTGTGGGGGTCTGTGATGCCGTCACACAGCACCAGCAGGGGCTTTTCCCCCCGCTCCCGCGCCAGGGCCAGCATATCCTCCAGGCTGCGGTAGGGCACGGCGGCGCACAGGGCAATGATCCCCTGGTGGGAGCCGGTGATGCTCATGGCGTCCAGCTTGCGCCGGTCGATCTCCTGGGCGGTGATGCCTTTTTGCCGCGCCTGGGCGATCAAATGGCCCAGGGTGCCCACCGCCCCCGAGGCAAAGTAGATCTTGTCGATCTCCCGGCCGCTGCGCAGCGCCTCTGTCACCGCATTGCGCCCTTCCAGCATGTTTTCATCCCCCTCCTCCGGCCGGAAGCGGGGCTTGTTGTTCCATCTATCCTGGGGCCTTGGGCCGCGCTTGTCCCGTTGGTTCCCGCGGCTCTGGGGCTGATTTTTCATTGTACATTCCCTCCATGGTCCGAATGATTCCAAAGGGGCGCCCAGCCGCCCACAGGCGGCAGACAAGGGCGCTTTCCCATAGCCATTCCATTATAACAGAAAACCCGCCAAAAAATAACTGGCTTTGCGTTGTTTTCACAATTTTTTGAGAATTGACAAAACCCGTGGACTATGCCATCAAGGCAAAAGGCTCCGCTGTGGTTGCAGCGGAGCCTTTATAGACAAAATCTTTGATTTATTTGGCGCGGCCCTCTCGGGCCGCCGAGCGCGCTTTTATCCAAAAAATTTGTCGTGGATCGCCTGCATTGCACGCGCTTCCCATCCAACTCCTTGGATGGGGGCCCCTCTTTCTTGGTTACAAAAGGGCAGGTACCACCTGCCCTTTTGCTTTCGCCGCTCCGCGGCGCGGCCCTCTCGGGCCGCCGAGCGCGCTTTTATCCAAAAAACTTGTCGTGGATCGCCTGCATTGCGCGCTCGGTGTCCTCGCTTTTGATGATGACAGACACTTTGATCTCGCTGGTGGAAATGAACATGATATTGATCCCCTGTTCATACAGGGCCTCAAACATATCGGAAGCCACCCCGGTGCTGCCTGCCATGCCGGCCCCTACGATGGAGATCTTGCTCACATCGGGGTCCATGGCCAGGTCCCGATACTCCACATCCCCTTGGCGCTTGATGAGCTCCAGCGCCCGGGCGGCATGTTCTTGGTCCACAGTAAAGCAGATGTGCTTCTGCCCGTTTTCCGCTGCCGATTGCACGATCATGTCCACATTGATCTTTTCTTCCGCCAGGCGGTCAAAAATTTTGTAGGCAATGCCGGGGACATCTGCCGTGCCGGTCAAGCTGATCACCGCCACATCCAGATCCCGCGCTACGCCGCTGACATTTCTACTCTCCATGGTCTCCTCCCTTACGAGCGTGCCCGGTTCATTGGTAAAGCTGGAACGCACCTCCAGATCCACCCGGTGCCGCTTTGCCATCTCCACAGACCGGTTGTGCAGCACCTGGGCGCCCATGGACGCCAGCTCAAGCATCTCGTCATATGTGATCTCATCCAGTTTCCGCGCCCCGGTTACCATCCGGGGGTCGGCTGTGTATACGCCGTCCACATCGGTGTAGATGATGCACCGGGCCGCCCCCAGGGCCGCAGCCAGCGCCACGGCAGTGGTGTCGGAACCGCCCCGGCCGATGGTGGTGATGTCGCTGTATTCATCCACGCCCTGGAACCCGGCCACCACCACGATCTTGTGCTGGGCCAGCTCTTTTTTCACCCGCCCGGGTTCCACGTAGCGGATGCGGGAGGCCGTGTGCTGGCTGTCGGTGGTCATGCCCGCCTGCCAGCCGGTGAGGGATACCGCCGGGCACCCCAGCTGGTAAAGGGCCATGCACAGCAGGGAAATGGAAATCTGTTCGCCGGTGGCCAGCAGCATATCCATCTCCCGCGCCGGCGGCGCCGGGCAGATCTCCGCCGCTTTTTGCAGCAGTTCATCGGTGGTATCCCCTTGGGCCGATACGACGACCACCACATCCTCTCCATCGCGCCAGGCTTTTTCCGCAATGGAGGCGGCGTTGAACAGCCGCTCTGTATTGGCCACCGATGTGCCGCCAAATTTCAATACGATCAAAGCCAATGTATCGTTCCTCCAGTTCCTGAGGCTGACGCGGGACGGCCCCAAAGCCGCCCTGCGAAGTTGGTTCATTCCAGTATATGAAGCGCGGTGCCTGGCTGCCGCCAAGACCGCCTCTCCCATTTTAGCGTCTGCGCCTGTTTTTTTCTACGGTAATGTTGTATAATAATACCGGTGGAAAACGCCTCTGCCTTTCCGGCTGCCGCCGGCAGGTGCGGGCAAATTCCAAAAACATCCAACATTATCCGCGCAGCGGCCCCCGCTGCCCTTGGGAGGGATCCGGTATGCAGATGCACGAAAACCGCTACATCGACCTGCTGCTCAAGTTGGTCTACCTGGCCTTGGCCGCCGCCGGCATCTATCTCTTTTTCAAATATGTCTTCGGGTGGACCATCCCTTTGATCATAGCCTATCTGCTTTCCCGGGTGATCATCCGGCCGGTGGATCTTCTGCACCAGCGCTTCAAGATCCCCCGGAAAGCCGCCACGCTGCTGTGCACCCTTTTGGCGGTCACCCTGTTCGGCTCCCTGCTCTATTTCGTCCTCTCCCGGCTGATGGAAGAGGCCTACCTGCTCATGCAGGACCTGCCCCGGTATGCCGATGCGCTGGCCGAGCGGTTTGGCCAGCTGAACCAGACGGTCACCGGTTTCCTGGCCCGCTTCCACCTGGATTTTTTGGACCCGGCCTTCTTTTCTTTGGAGGGGCTCGTCTCCCAGATCAAACCGCCCTCCATCGAGCTGACAAAGATCCTCAGCACAGTGGGCAGCGCCGCTTCCAGCGTGCCCACCATATTGATCACTCTCATCTTCATCCTGCTGGGCACCTATTTTTTGTGCAGCGAAAACCGGCACATCTTTGATTTCCTGGCCTACCAACTGGGCGATCAAGTGACGGAACTGGCCCGCAAACTGCGCAGCCTGCTCTACAACAGCGTGGGCAAATGGCTGCGGGCCCAGTGCATCCTCATCTGCATCACGTTTTGTGAGCTTTGTGTGGGTTTTACCATTTTAAAGCTGCCTTATGCCGGGCTGCTGGCCCTGCTCATCGCTTTCATCGACGCTTTGCCCATCCTGGGTGTGGGGACTGTGCTCATCCCCTGGTCTCTGATCTCCCTGCTGATGGGTTCGCCCCGGCGGGCCATCACCTTGGCCATCATCTACCTGGTGATCCTGCTGGTGCGCAACAGCATCGAGCCCCGCATCGTGGGCGCCCAGCTGGGGCTGGACCCCTTCGTCACCCTGCTGTGCATCTATTTTGGCTACCGCATCGCCGGGTTCGCCGGCATGTTCATCGTGCCGGTGGTGGTGCTCACCCTGATCAAGCTCCAGGAATGGGGCTATATCCACATAGGCCGCGGCGGGAGCCCGCGCCAAAAATAGGCTGCCGCTTTGATTGTAGCATAGGCGCCCCTGGCTGACAACTGCTTTCCGCCGGCCAGGGGCGCTGTGCCGCCTTCCGGCGTTCCGGCCCCTGGTCCAACGGGCCGCCTGTCACCGGCGGCGCAGCGTGGCGATCCGTTCCATGTCGTATTGGCGCAGGTAACGCCCGAGGTCCACCCCCTGCTCCAGGCAGTAGAGCAGCAGCCGGGCGCAGGCCAGGCTGTCGCTGGCCGCGTTGTGGTGGTCCAGCGGGATATCCAGCCGCCGGCACAGGGTGTGCAGCTTGTGGTCGGGCACATCCCGCAGGCAGGCCCGCGCCATCTGGCAAGTGCAGGCATAGGGCACCTGCCGCTTCCAGCGGATGCCGTAATCCCGCAGGCAGCGGGCCAAGACCGCCATGTCAAAGGGGGCGTTGTGGGCCACCAGCACCCCGCTGCTGAACAGCGGTTCCAGCCGCTTCCACAGGGCGGCAAAGTTGGGCTGCCCTGCCACTGTCCGTGGGCCGATGCCGTGCAGCCTCACATGGAAGGCCTCGAAGGGCTCTTCCGGGTCCACCAGGGCATAGGCCTGCCCCAAGATGCGGCCCTCTTCCACCAGGCAGACCCCCACGGAACACATCCGGTCGCAGCGCCAGTTGGGGGTCTCCGTGTCGAAGACGATGAACCGGGCAGGGGCCGGTCCCGCCTCTTGTCTCCTCTCTTTCATTGGAAGCTGGTGCGGTACAGCGGTATCACGTTGACCACCGGTTCCTCATAGGGGTGGGCCCGGCGGATGGCTGCCAGCACCTGCTCCACTTGTGCGGCGGCGCAGGTCACCTCCACTTTCACCTCCGGCTGCCGGCTCAGCTGCCCCACGGTCCCGCTGTAGGGCGCGGCGCCATCCAGCGGCCGCCAGAAGCTGGTGACCTGGCTATAAGAAAGGCAGCTGTCGTATTGGCCGATATGGCCGGCGTCCGCTGCCTGCAGCGCCTGGCGCAGCCCTTCCAAATGGGTCTCTGGAACAAAGATCTCCAGCTTGCAATATGCAAATTCCATCATTCGTCCGCCCCTTCCATCGCATATTCCACCACTTCTGTCCATTCCGCCAGAGGCAGCGTCTCTTCTCCCACCGGGATGCGCTCTTGGATCTGCCCTGCCAGCTTGCCCTGCTCCGCCAGCCGGCACAGCTGCTCATACACCGGGCCCAAAGTCATCTGGCTGCCCTGGAGTGCTTGGCAGCGGGGGCACAGGTTGGCCAGATAGGAAAACCCCGCCTTCCGGCTGTACCGCTGGCCCAAAGTGCTGTACCGGCCCTGCAAAAACCGGTCCAGCGTGGGCAGGGCAGAAAGGCGGATGGCCCGGAGCGGCTCCAATCGCTCCCCCAAGCCCGGCGCCTGGGCCCGCAGATCCAGCAGGGGAAAATAGCTGTATACCCGAAGGGGCTCGCCGCACTTCCAGCAGGGGCGCTCTGCCTGGTACAGAGCCAGGCCCTCTGTCTGCAGCATGCGGTATGTCCCTTCTGCCACGCTCAGGGTGCCCCGGCACCGGGGAAAGGTGGAGCAGCCGAAAAACAGGCCATAGCGCCCCTGCCGCAGCACCATGGGCGACCCGCAGCTGGGGCAAGGCAAGCCGGCTGCCGGCTGGGCCTGGGCCTCTTTTTGGGGCAGGCCCCCGTATTTTTGCTCATAAGTCTCCGCCTCGCCGGGCAGCAGAAAATCCAGCGGGCGGCCCAGGCAGATGGTCTTGCCCCCATCCTCCCAGCGCAGGTATCCCATCTGCACCAAGTGTTTCTTGCAGTCGTCGATCACCGCGGCCGCTTCATGGTCCGGCTGGTCGTAAATGCCCTGATACACCGCCCTTTTGATCCGGTGGCTGGCCACGGCGGCGGCCGGGCAGCGATCGGCCCCGCGGCTGCGGCAGGCCCCCTGTATGATGTAATAGGTGCGCACCACGAATTCGGTGAAATTGCCGGTGGGCCGGCGGCGCTGGGCATAAAAATACGCCCACTTGTGCTGGATCTTGCGGCGGTCCCATTGCTGCATCGTTCCGCGCCTCCTCTTGCCGTTTTTTTCAGTATAGCAAAAAAATCCGCCCTTTGGTAGGGCCGGCCGCCCCAAAGGCCGCTCCCGTTTTGTATGTCCTTCCCCCTTGCCGGGCGGCTTGGGGATGGAGTATACTGATCGATAGGAACCCTGTGGGGCGCCGCCCCACTCTTGCGATAGGAGGTCTGCCAAAATGGAATACGAAGGCCAGATTTGCCGGAGCCCCATGGAACGGGCATCGTTTATGCTGCCAGTCTCGGTGGGCTGCTGCTACAACCAATGTTATTTTTGCATGTTGTTCAAGCACCTGCAATACCGTGAGCTGCCTCTGGAGCAGATCGAAGGGGAGCTGCGGCGGGTACAGCAGGCAGGCGGCCACCCCAAGACCGTCTTTTTGGGAGATGGCAGCGCCTTTCAGCTTTCCACAGAAAAGCTGCTGCAGATCCTGGCGCTGATCCACCGGTACTTCCCCTGCTGCACAGCGGTCCATATGGATGCCACGGTGCACAGCGTGTTGGCCAAAAGCCCCCCAGAGCTCAAGGCCCTTTCCCAAGCCGGGGTCCGCCATTTGTACCTGGGCATCGAGACCGGGCTGGAGGATGTGCTGGCCCTGATGCACAAGGGGCACACCCAAGCCCAGGCCTACCAGGCCATCGAAGCCCTCCACCAGGCCGGCATCGTCTACGACGCCCACATGATGACCGGCGTGGCGGGCAAGGGCCGGGGCATGGAAAACGCCCAGGCGCTGGCCCAGTTCTACAACCGGACCCGCCCCGGACGGATCGTCAATTTCTCCATGTTCATCCACCGGGAAGCCCCGCTGTACCGCCTTGTGGAAGAAGGCCGCTTTGTCCCGGCGGATGAGTTGGAAAACCTGCGGGAGGAACGGGCCCTGCTGGAGCAGCTGGAGATCCCCGTGGATTATGACGGCTTCCACGATATCATCCCCTTCCGGGTGCGGGGCATGCTGCCCGCCGCCCGGGAAAAGATGCTGGAAAAGCTGGACAACGCCATCCAGGTGCAGCAGCAAAAGCCGCCGCTGGTGGCTGTGGTGTGATCTGCCTCTGCTTCCCCTTCCTGCGGACGGAGGATGACAGGGCCGCCGGTCCCAATGGGACCGGCGGCCCTTCTATTGTTCTGCCGCTGCTCTTATGTTTCACGGTCCGGCTGCAATGTCCAGCCGAAATCGTTGTGGTAGATCATCTGGCGGGTCATGCCGCCGTCGATGCAGATGTTTTCCCCGGTGATGAAGCCCGCCTTGTCGGAGCACAGGAACAGCACCATATGGGCGATGTCCAGCGGGTTCCCCACCCGTCCGGCGGGATGCTGGAGGGCATCCGGCCCTTCGTACTGTGTAAAAGCCGTGTCGATCCAGCCGGGGGAAATGGAGTTGACCCGTGCTTTCCCGGCCAGGCTCATGGCCAGGGCATGGGTCAGCGCGGCAATGCCCCCTTTGGCCGCCGTATAGCTCTCGGTCTGGGGCTGGCTCATCCGGTCCCGGGAGGATGCGATGTTCACCACCGCGGCGCCGGGGGCAAAATAAGAGGCCAGCAGCTTCGTCAGGTAAAAAGGCGCTGTGACCCCCACCCGCAGGGCGTAGTTGAACTCCCCATAGGAACAGGCCGAGATCCCTTTCATCAAGGGCGGCGCGTTGTGGACCAAATAGTCCACCCGGCCGTAGTCGGCGATGACTTTCCGGGCAAAATCCTCCAGGTCGGCCTGGGACCCCAGGTCGCCCACAAAGTAGTCGTTGGGCTGCTGGTCGATGATGCACACATGGGCCCCGGCCCGGCGGAACTCCGCCCCAATGGCCTGGCCGATGCCTTGGGCGCCGCCGGTGACGACGGCCACTCGGTTGGTGAACATGGGCTCGCTCCTTTCAGATGAGAATGCCTTCGCAATGGTCGATCTCGTGCTGGATGATCTGGGCCGTCCAGCCGGTGAACGTCTTGAACCGCTCTTGAAACTGCTGGTTTTGGTAGCGCACTTTGATGGACCTCCACCGGGTGGCCCGGCGGATGCCCGCCAGGGAAAGGCAGCTTTCCTCAGCCTGGTATGCGCCGGATCTCTTGATGATCTCCGGGTTGAACATGACCATGTACTGCCCCTGGTCGTCAAAGGCGATGATCCGCTTGTTCACCCCGATCATATTGGCCGCCATGCCCACGCACCCGTCTTTGTGATGGGCCAGCGTGTCCAGCAGATCCTGGGCCACCTCCCGATCCTCCGGCGTGGCCGGCTCCGCTTTTTGGGCCAAAAAAGCCGGGTCGGTACAGATCTCACGAACCATCTCCGTCTCCCCTTCCATTCTGCCTGCAAACCGCAGCCTGCGGGCCTCTGTTTTCCTCCATTATACATGTTTTCCGCCAGGGCCGCAATGCCGGCTGCCCCTTCTTTTGCCCTGCACAGGACCTCCACTGCGTTGCGCCGCCCGCTGTACCCGGCCTGCCCCTCCCCCCGGAGCCGGCAGACCATAGGAAAAGGCACGGCTTTTGCCGTGCCTTTTCCTATGGACGGGCCGCGGGCCCGCTGCCTTGGGGCCCTGCCGTTCTCCCTGCGGCTATCGGGGCCAATCCAGGCCCAGATTCTGCCGGATGGCGGCCCGCAATGCCGTCATGGCCGGATCCTGCCAGAAAAACCGGACTTTTTCCTCTGCCACCGTGTCGCCCTGGGGCTCCCCGCCCAAGACGAAGACTGCAAAGGTGTCGGCGATGTCTTCGTGGAAGTAGTTGGCTCCATAGCGGCTCACATAGCGGGTGGGGTCCTTATCGTAATCGCCCACGCCGGTGTCTCCCAGGTGGCTCCAGAAGGTGTCGTGAAAAGCTTTCCGGAAAGAGCCTTCGATAAAACAGGCCGGGTCGTGGGTGCCGCTGCCCAAGCTCAGGTCCACCTGGGTCTCATCTTCCAGCAGCACATGGCCGTATTCGTGGAGGATGGTATACGTCAGCTTGCTCCAATCCCGCTTGTTCCCGTTTTCATCGTATACGTCGTAATAATCCACGCTGATGGAAAACCGGGTGTTGTCTGTGGTCTCCCCGTCTTTCATGGGCGAGGTGTAGGCCAGCACATTGCTGGTCCCATCGGTGTACAGGTTGAATTCCCCGATTTTTTGCCGGGCTTCCAGGGGCAGGATGGCGCACAGGTAATCCCAGACCGCCCGGTCCTCCGGGTCGCTGATGGCGGCCTGCCCGCCGCTCACCGGGTAGGAGGCCAGCACATTGGTGATGCCCACCGAATAGTTGCCCACAGTGACCAGGCATCCCTTCTCAGCGGCGGAAAGGGTGATGTATTTGCTGTAGATCGGGTCGGCCCAGCTGGTCTCCCCCGCTTCCTCTCGGGTCGGTTCGCCGTACATGGCGCCGATCAGCTGCCGCACCTGGTCTGCCGTATAACCGGTCTCTTCGGGGCGGATCTCAATGCGCTCCAAAAAGCCGTTGCGGTACACATAATTGGTGTTCATCGGGGCTTCCCCATCGAACCAACGCATGGCATAGCGGTAGCGCTGGTATACATCGGTCCAGCCGTCGCCGGAGACCTCATAGGTATCCACCAGCTCACCGGCGGCGCCGATGTAGGCTTCGGTATCTGCCAGGGAGCTGCTGAAATAGATCACATTCTGCCGGGTCTGCCGGTAGGTATAGCCCGCTCCTTGCTCCCGGGCCAGCTGCTGGTAAGAGCCGGTCTTCCCGCCGGCTATCTGCCGCGCGGCCGCCGTTGCCGTATCCGCTGCACCGGCGATGGCATACAGGTCCAGCTGGCCGGCAGTGTCTGCCGACGAGTGGTACAGGTAGCCCCTGTCCTGCTGCATCAGCAGGACGGCCGGGACCCCTGCCAGTTGGAAGGACGCATGGTCGCTGGCGGTCTCTGCCCGGCGCTCCAGCCCGGGGTCCTGTTCTTGCAGCAAGTCGCTGAGCCAGTTGGCCTCTCCATCCATGGTGCCCACCAGGCCGCTGCCAGACCCCAGCCCGCCCAGCATATCGAACTGGATGGCCCCGATCATCCGCCCTTTCTCCTCTTCCGTCAGGGAGGCGGTATAGGCCCGGGAACCGTTTTTCCCGTTCTCTTCGTCGGTAAAGCTGATGAAGCGGATCTCTGTATCGGTCTCCTCCTGCCGGAGGGCTTCCGCCGCGCGGAGCAGGGCGGCCACGCCCGAGGCGTTGTCGTTGGCCCCATAGGCGGTGGGCACGCTGTCATGGTGGGCGGAAAGGACCAGGATATCCCCATTGGGGGCAGAGGCCTCCTTGACGGCGATCACATTGTTCCCCTGCCGCCCTTGGCTGTCTGTATAGGGCTGCAGGGTGACACGGTATCCCATTTGTTCAAACCGCTGTTGCAGGTACTCCACCGCCGCCGCTTCCCCTTGGGAGCCAACGGGCCGGTGGCGGGCAGTCAGCGCTTCCAGATCCGCCTGGATGCCGGACACATCGGGCAGTTCATGGGCCCGCTGCAGCATCAGCAGCGCCTCGGCCACCGAAATGGTGCCCCCCGGCGCCAAGCCTTCTTCCCGGCCGTTCATGACCTCTGTCTGGATGCACCAGAGCACCGCTCCCCTGGCCCACTCCGCCACGGCAGAGGCATCTTGGTACCGGTCGAGGCCCTGGGCCGCCACGGTGGGCGACTGGGCCCGCCGCCACAGGATCGCAGCAAACTCTTGGCGGGTGACCAGGCGGTCAGGCTCATAGGCCCCCTCCCCTACCCCCAGCAGATAGCCTTGGTCCGCCGCCCAGGTGATGGCGTCGCGGTAAGCCCCGGATACGTCGGAAAACGGGCACTCTTGGGAAACAGCAGGCCGGCCTGCCGCCTCATAGAGCAGCTGGGCCGCCATCCCGCGGGTGACATCCTCTGCCGGCGCATTCAAAAATTCTCCGCTGATGGACATTTCCTGCCCCCAGCCCAAGGCCTCCCGGGCCCAATCGGGCCACGCCGCCGGCGCTCCGGCCACTGCCGGCGATACCAGGGACAGACAAAGCAACAACGCACAGATCCGTTTCATAAAACCACCTCATCTTCGCAGCCCGTCTCGGCCTGCTTTTTCCATACAGAATATAGACGCATCCCACCGGCAAAAAGTTTCCCCTGCCCTCCCGTTTCTTCTTTCCCGCATTGCCAGCGCCTTTTCGATCAGGCCGGCCAAAGCAGCAGGCCCACTGCTGCCTTGGCAAAGCAATGGGCCTGCTTTGATCTGCCGGTACAAAGTCTCGCCCTTATGTGATCTCATCACAGTGCGGGCCGCCGGTCTTATGGTAGGATGGAAACACCGAATCAGGGAGGTGTCCTATGACTTCAATGGGAAAAAAGCGGCGCAGAGCCGTTGTGGATCAAAAGGCTTGTGTGGCCTGCGGCTGCTGCGTCAAGGTCTGCCCGCTCCAGGCCATTGCCGTCGTCCGGGGCGTGGCGGCCCGGGTCGATGGAGCGAAGTGTGTGGGCTGCGGCAAATGCGCCAGGGAATGCCCGGCCAGCGTCATTGAGATCAGGGAGGTCGAAGCATGAAAAAGCACTGGTACGACTATCTGTGGGCCGCGTCCCTTCTCTATCTGCTGCTGGGCTTCTTCAATATCCTGTTCGCTTGGCTGGGCCTGCTGTGCTTCTTCCTTCCGCTGGCCATCGCAGCAGCCGGCGGGACCAAGGGCTACTGCAACCGCTACTGCGGCCGCGGCCAGCTGTTTGGCCTGCTGGGGGGCCGCTTCGGCTTGTCCCGCCGGAAGGATATGCCGGCCTGGATGAAACACAAGGCGTTCCGCTACGGTTTTCTGGCCTTTTTCCTGCTCATGTTCCTTCTGATGTTGTGGAACACCTATCTGGTGTTCGCCGGGGCCCAGAACCTCCGCCAGGCGGTCACCCTGCTGTGGACGTTCCAAGTGCCTTGGCGCTGGGCCTACCACGGCACCTTGTTCCACCCCGGCGTCGCCCAATTCGCCTTTGGCTTTTACAGCGTCATGCTCACTTCCACCCTGCTGGGGCTGATCACCATGGTGCTGTTCAAGCCCCGCAGCTGGTGCGTCTACTGCCCTATGGGCACCATGACCCAGCTCATCTGCAAGGCAAAAGCCAGAAAACACCCTGCGGAGCTGGAATAGGCCCAGTCAACCTTCCAGCGCCTGCAATTTTTCCACCTGCAAGATGGTCACTTTCCCCCGGGATAGCTCTACCATGCCTTCGTTTTGGAAATAGCGCAGCATCCGCGTGATCACTTCCCGGTGGGAGCCCAGGTAGTTGGCGATCGTCTCATGGGTGATCTTCAGTTCCCGGCTCCCCTCGATCGCGGCCTCCTCCAGCAAAAAGGCGGCCAGCCGCTTGTCCAGGCTTTTCCACATGGTCTGCTCCATCAGCCACATGACGTCGGAAAACCGGCTGGCCATCAGCTCGTTGGTGTAGTTGGCCACAGGGGCGGACTCCTCCATCAGGCGCTGGTAGACCTCTGTGGGGATCACCCAAAATTCCGTGTCTTTCTCCGCCGCGACCGTCACCTCAAATTGGATGGAACGCATCATGCAGGAGGCGGAAAGAAGGCACATATCCCGGTCAAACAGGCGGTAGATGGTGATCTGCCTGCCCTCCTCCGATTGGATATAGGCCCGGAGCTGCCCCCGGCGGACGAGCAGCAGCCCGGCGCAATCCATATCGCCGTTGTGCAGGATCTTCCCCTTGGGCACGGTGCGGAGCAGCAGGCTGCCCGCAAGCCGCTCCTGCTGGTCCTGGTCCAGCTTGCCCCAAATGGGAAAATGATCCTGAAATGCCATACCGCATCCCTCCTTGCCGTATGTCCAGTATAGCCAGCCGGCAGAGGGCTGTCAATCGCCCGGCGGGCCTTTGCCCCTGGGCTGCGAATGGGATGGTGGCGTATGTCCCAATTGCGTGGCTTTCCCGAAAAAGCCTGCCATGAGAGCTCTCCCGATCGAATGGGTGGAGCCGGATGCACCAGGGATGCAATGGCGCGAAAGACCGTTTTTCTCTAAAAAAGGATAGCCCTTGATAAAACAAGCGAGCCAACATCCAAATGGGTGCTGGCTCGCTTGTTCGCCTGCGATGCAAAGACGAACCAAGGGCTATTTGGCTTTGCTCAGCTTACAAAGCTGGTTCCGCTCTGCCAAAACCTGTTCCGCCTGCTGGCACAGGGACAAGATCTGTTCTTTCTTTTGGGCCGCTACTTCGCTTTGCAGCTGGGCGAGGCACTCGGCCAGCCGGTCCTCGATCTCCGCCAGCGCCTCGTTGCTCACCGGGTCGCTGAACCGAAGATTTTCCGCCAGCTTCTCCAGCGGGCGGGCCGCCTCAGGGACTTTATTCAGCGCGACCAGCGCCTGCCCCTTGGCCTGGAACTCCCGCATCCGGGAGACATTCTTCTCCAGTTTGACCTCCTGCCGGACGACTTCGTCCCGTGCCGCATCCACAGCGACAAAGCCTGCTACCGCTATGCCCAACAGCACCACATACAGCACCAGCGGCAGCCAGACTGGGACGGCAAGCCCCAGGGCCATGAATACCAGGCCCCCGATCAGCTGGATGGCCAGATAGATCACGCCGACTTTTGCAATGGGGAAGCCATAGAACTTGCTTTTGACCCCTTCTCCCCGGTAGAAAGCGGTGCGGATGACGTAAATTTGTGCCAGAATCGCTATCATGGAAAAGAGATAGCTCACTGCAAAGACTGCTGTTTTGGGGAAAGGCAGGGCAAAGGCCAGCACGTTGTAGACCACCAGCACCACGCCCAGCAAGACCCACCAGCGTATCGTGTTCTTTTTCATCCGTTATTCCTCCAGTTCTTTTGCGATTGCCGCCAATCTGGCCTCGATCTCCTTCCGGCGCTTGCCGGAAAACAGGCCCTTCAGATTGGCAAGCTCGTTTTGCAGCGCGGTGCGCTCTGCCTCTAAGGCGGCGCGGCGCTGGGCGCGCTCCCGCTCCAAAGCGGCTTGCTCCTCTTTGTACTCTTGCTCGAAGGCTGCTTGTGCCTCTTTTCGCTCCTGTTCCAGTGTCTCAATGTGATCGAAGAGCTTCCAGCCGTTCAGGTCCAGCGGATTCTTTTTCCTGCCGTGTTTATCCCACACCAGGGTTCCGTCTTCTTTTACGCCCACGATGTAGTCGAAATTATCGAATACCGCAACAAGATCCGACCAGGCCGACAGTTGTTCCTCTAATGGCTTATCATAACGCAAATCGGTTACGACTGTGCCGTCGCATTTTATACCGCTGGCAAGCGATTTGGTGTCACCCAATGCGGCAATATCCGTCCAGCTGGAATAGATTTCTTGTTTGAAGGAACTAACTCCTGTTACGGCAACGGTTCCATCTTCTCTCAGGCCGATGATCTCCTTCCCGAAAGCCGCAATATCCACAATTCCGGTCCAATCTTTTATCTGGCTCAGATTGGAAGTAGTTCCGCTCGTGTAAACCACCGTGCCATCCGATTTCAGCCCGGCAATATAATTCTCTCCGCCGACTATTTTTGTTAAATCATCCCATTTATTCAGTTCTTTTTTCTTCCAGCTGAGTTCATTTCTTTCAGTCACTCCATTGACATACACTACTACTCGGCCATCTCTTTTAAGTCCCACAAATACAGCGTGATGCGTTCTATAGCCGATGCCCGCACTCATCACAGTATGTACCACAGCGGTCAAATCAGCCCACGCCTCGTCTTCCAAAAAATCGAGACCTGTGCCGGCCCATACCAGAGAGCCATCCATTCGGACCCCAATCACACCAAAAGAATCCCCAATCACGCCAAAAGTCTGTGTAGGGCCCTTTTTAACGGGTACCACCTGCAAGATGTTTTTCCAGGACAGCGCGGTCTCACGATACCGGTTCCAAGCTTCCGTGTCAGAACTGGCTTCTCCCGTCCACAGCAGCGTGCCGTCGGCCTTTACCGCGATCACAATCCCACTGACGATTGAAACACAGGAGGCTGCCGGGCGGATCAATGCCCGGCGCTCCGCCAGAAGGCGTTTTTGCTCCTCTGCCCGGCGCGCTTCCTCCGCCGCCTGCAAGTGATGCGCCTCTTCCTCCTGACGGCGTGCCTCTTCCGCCTGCCGGCGCTCCTCCTCGCGCTGCTCCCTCACTTTCTGTGTCTGCTGCAGTGCAATAGACCGATAGCCCTCCAGCTGTGTGCGCAGCTCCGGCGAGGCAAACCGCAATGCTTTTTCAAAATCATTTGTACCTATAATGGCTTTCCCCTCAGATTGGATTTTTTCCACCGCATCTTTCGCTTCCGGCAGGCCCACACCAGTCAGCTCACGATACAGCTTGATCGCTTCAATCTTTCGGCCGTTGTTTAAAGCCTTCAGAATTGGTTCAGCATTCACACTTTGCCGGATCCCCGGAAGCATTGTGCCGCTTCGAAAACCTTGGGGATCTTCCGTCATTTCAACAATACGCTTATAGTGGCACTTTGCGCAAAACCGGCCCACATAGGCCTCGGCGCACTCCGGGTCCATATTCAGCACCTGGTCAAAGCACCCATCGGCGCCCTTCCAGTCGCTGTCCTCCAGCAGCAGGTACCCCCGCTTCAACAGGCTCTCTTTGTTGACCCCGCCCTCTACCTTGACCGTGCCGGTTACTTCCACGGTGCCCTCCACCTGGACAGTGCCCCGGATCTCCTGGATCTTGGCTTTGGCCCACTCGGTGGAATACTCCATGCCGCAGGAGTCGCACTCA
>CAJFRA010000013.1 GCA_904419295.1 Candidatus Pseudobutyricicoccus lothianensis | reverse complement strand
CTTTGCAAAAGTACACCTTTTCAAACCGCTTATTATATTTGAGCAAAAAAGCCCTCGGGCGCGGTCTGTCTCCGCGCCCGAGGGCTTTTCACATTCTTTTCTTTATTCTTCTTCCAACCCCTGGGATTCCTGCTGGGCTTCTGCCAGCCACTGTTCCATGGCGCCTTCCTCCACCACATCTGCAATGGTCTCATTGATCTGCTCCAGCAGCTCCGTGTTTCCTTTTTGCACGGCTACGGCGGTGCCGTCTTCGTCGTAATCAATGGTAAATTCGGCCAACATCAAGGAATCATCCTGGGCCAAGTAGCCGTTGGCTGTAACGACCCCTTCCACAATGGCCTCCACCTTGCCGGTGTTCAGCTGCATAAACAGGTCCGGCACCTTGGGCAGGGATACCACGCTGGCATCGGGCATCATGTCTTTGACAGTGCCTTCAAAGATTGAACCGGTCTGCACCGCTACAGGCTGCCCGGCCAGGGATTCCGGGCTGGTGTATTTGTCCGCGTCTTCCTTGCGGATGATGCACACCTGCTCGCCGGAATAGTAGATATCGGAAAAATCCACTTGCTTGGCCCGCTCTTCATCGGGGGTCAGGCCGGCGATGATCATATCGATGGTGCCGTTGTTCAGCTCGGTGATCAGGTTGCCGAACTCCATATCTTTAATGACCAGTTCTTTGCCCATGTCATCGGCGATCCGCTGGGCCAGCTGGATGTCGGCCCCCATGATGGTGTCTTTGCCGTCTACGATCTTGTGGAATTCGTAGGGGGCGTAATCTGCCGAGGTGCCCAGCACCAGCGTGTCTTTTTCCGTCTCGCTGTCATCGCTGCCAGAGCTCCCCGCGCTGCCCGCCTCTTTTGTACAGCCCGGCAGGGCCACTGCCATCATACCCGCCAGCAACAGGGCGGCCAGTTGTTTCATCTGTTTCATATTCAATTCCTCCATCGCTGTGTTTTCATCCATTGCATGTGATAATTATACGACAGAGTGAATGAATTTGCAACGGTTAATTATGCACAAAATTGTATTTTTATTTTATTCATTTCGTCACGAACCACCCAATTCCCCCTGTTGGTCCAGGTAGGCCATCAGCAGATCCACCATGTTCCCATAGCTGTTCAGGCCCTGCTCTTGCCGCTGCACCCGCAAATATGTGTCGTTGATCGCATCGCCTGCCTGCTGGACCGGCCCTTCGAACTGGGCCAAAAAGGCGTTGAGGGCCAAGATATCATGGCGCAGGTTCTCATTGACTTGGGCGCTGAGGTCATTGGCCCGGTCCGGTGCATAATCATACAGCGCATTGGATGCATAAATATAAGCGTTCAACGCGCCGCTGTATTGGATCAAAGGGTCTTCCGACTCCATGCAGGCCAAATAGGCGGAAAACCCGGCCTCGTCCTCGGGGGCCACTCCCAGGGAGTGGGCCAGTTCGTGGGCGATGTTATAAGCCGTATGGGTGGGCACGGTGGGGCCCACCACCGGTTCGGCGGAAAAGGGGAAGTAGTAGCCGGCAATGCCCACCCAGGGCATCAGCGGCCCCAACACAAGAGCCTGCTTTGGTCGGCGGGCCACGGCGCTGCGGTACAGGGGCGCCTGCTGGCCCAGGGTTTGGTAATCCTCCCACAGATCTTGGCTCATGGCGCTGAAATCCCCGGCGGCACAGTTGCCGTCGCCATCCCGTTCCACTTGGTCTGCCAGGCGGTTGGCGTCCTCCAGCAGGGTCTGGGCCGCCGCATACAGCTCATCCACCGAACGGGGCTTCGCCTCCAGCCCCAGCTGTTGGGCCAGGGGAGCCGCATCGTAATTGACGCCCCAAAACATGCTGAACCACAGGCCTATGGTGAGCAGCAGGGCCAAGGAGCGGCACAGGCCTTTGGCCAGGCCCCGCTTCCCACGGCGGACCGCTCCCCACACAGGCAGGGCCACCAGGGCGGCCACAGCCAAAAAGACCAGCCATTCGGAAAGGGGGATGGGGAACAGGCGGGAAACAAAGGCCGCCCCATTGCTGCACAGGCGGGCCACCACCCGGATGCTGGCGTTGTGGACCCGGCCCCACAAGGTCACCAGCGCCCACAGCAGGGCCACAGCGCCGCAATACCACAAGCAAGGGTGTGCGATGGCTCTCTGGCGGCCGGTAAAAGGCTTGCGGGCCGCAAACTGCCACCGGTTTGGCCGCCGCCTCATCGCATCAGCTCCTGGGCGCGGCGGTATTTGGATGTTTCCCAGGGCTTCCAGCCCAGCGCCTGCTGCAGCTGGTCCACCAGCGCCAAAAACTCTTTTTCCGCCCCTTGCTTCAGCTCCAGTTCGCACTCCCCAATGGGCGCCCGCTTCCCGCCGGCTTCGATCCACCCTTGGTCATAGCACACTTCCACTGCCAAGTCCCCCCGCCGGAACTCCGCCGCCAGGCGGGTGAATTCCATGCGGGCGTTCTCCACCAACGGCTCTTCCAGCGGCGCGCGCCAGGCGGCGGGCCAGTCGGGCCGCCGGAGCAGGGCACAGACGCCCTCTTCCAGCGAGGAAGCAGGCATCTCCAGTTCCGTACGGCGGGCCACGCCATCCACCACCCGGCCTCCTTTTGCCGTGCAGATGGCGGTTTCTCCCTCCCGCCGGAGGCGCAGCACAAAGCCAGCTGCGGCACATTCCCCTTGGGCCGTATCGTAGTAGACGGCCTGCATGGGTATCTGGTGGGCAGGGCCTAAATAGGGGGCCAGCAGCGGGTGGCAAAACAGCTGCCGGGCTTGGGCCTGGTCTGTCTGGTATTTCACTTCGATCTCCATCTTCACATACCTCCCCGTGCGGTCTGCCCGGCCTGGGGCCGGGCGCGGCATTTGCTGTTATTATACTACGGCGAGCTCCCCGTCCTCAAGCCAAACCCGCCCAAGGGAATGATTTGGCAGCGCCCTTCTCCCGGGAAACGGCCTACCGGCGGGCATGGTGCACATACAGCCTGGTTTGCCCGCCCCCTTCTTCTTGCACCATGCAGAGGAAGCTCCAGCCGTACCGTTCATAAAAGGAAGTGTGGTCCGTGACCAGGTAGAGGGTCGGGAAGCCCAGCTGCCTGCAATCTTCGCAGAGGAAGCGGAGCAGCCTGCCGGCGATGCCCCGGCCTCGGTGGTCCGGCTCCACATAGACGGCGCAGACATTGGGGGAAAGGTCCCGCCGCAGGTGGAAATCGTTGGCGATGACGCCCGCCCCCGCCACCAGGGTATCCCCATCCAACACCAGATACCATTGGGGGATCCCGCCGCTTTGCAGGCAGTCCGCCATGCTGGCGGCATACACGGCTTGGGGGATGCCCCATTTCTGGTGGAACCACAGGGAGGCGGCTCCCAGCAGCTGGGGCTGCTCCCGCAGTTTGACCATGGTGTGCTCTTTCATCGGCAGACATCCTTTCCCGGTTTCTCGCCCGTCCTGCGATCGGGCTCCGGCGTATTTCTTCCATCCTACCACACTATACCCCATTGCGCAAAGCTGCCGGCAGCCTGTGGCAAAGGGAGCTGCTTGGTATTTCTACTTAACAAACCAGGGCGGTTGTGGTATACTTTCTAATTAGGTATATGGAATTTTCGATCTGGGCGGCCTGCCGCCCAAGGCAGAGGTAGGAGTTATGAAGAATCGTGTGACTGTGAACATCGGCGGCATAGAATACCATCTGTTGGCCGACGATGACCCTCAATATGTGAAAAAGACCGCAGAGCTGGTGGACCGCAAGCTGCAGGAAGTGCGCCAGGGCGCCAAGCTCTCTGAGCTGACGGCAGCTGTCATGGCGGCCCTCAACATTGCGGACGATTACTACAAAGCCCAGGAAGCGGCAGAGAGCCTGCGTGGGCAGATCCGGGAATACGCCGACGAGGCGGCCTCCCTGCGGGCGGAAAACGCCCGGCTGAAAAAAGGATGAACCAAAGCAGCTGCAGAGAGGAGGGCGAGCCATGGCCTTGGAACTGATGGCGCCGGCCGGTTCTTTTGAATCGGTGGTGGCGGCGGTGCGCGCCGGGGCGGATGCCATCTATTTTGGCGCCGGCGATTTCAATGCCCGCCGGGGCGCCAAAAACCTATCCGCCGACGAATTGCCCGAGGCCTTGCGCTACTGCCGCCTGCGGGATGTGAAAACTTATGTGACCGTAAACACCCTGCTGACCGACCGGGAGCTGCCCGGCGCGGCGGAACTGATCCGCACGCTGAATGCCGCCGGGGCCAGCGCGGTGATCGTGCAGGACCTGGGCGTGCTGCGCCTTGTCAAGGCCCTGGCCCCCGACCTGCCGGTCCATGCCTCCACCCAGATGACCGTGCACAATTTGGCCGGCGCCCTGGCCTGCAAACAATTGGGCTTTTCCCGGGTGGTGCTCTCCCGGGAGCTGCCGCTGGACCAGATCCGCTTCATCACCCAGCGGTGCGGCGTGGAGACCGAGGTGTTTTGCCACGGCGCTCTGTGCATGTGCTATTCGGGCCAGTGCTATCTGAGCGCCGTCATCGGCGGCCGCAGCGGCAACCGGGGCCTGTGTGCCCAGCCCTGCCGGCTGGCCTATGGCTTTGACGGCGGCAAGCCCCAGGAGTACCTGAGCCTGAAGGACCTCTCTCTGGCCACCCACTTGCAGGAGCTGGAGGAGGCCGGCGTGGCCTGCGTCAAGATCGAAGGGCGTATGAAACGGCCGGAATACACGGCGCTGGTGACCAGCATCTATAAGAAAGCCATCCAAACAGGGGCAGCCCCTTCGCCGGAGGAATTGCAGCAGCTGCAGCAGGTGTTTTCCCGCAGCGGCTTTACCGACGGCTATTTTACCGGCCGCACCGGCCCCCAGATGTTCGGCACCCGTTCCGAAGCCGACGCCCGGGCCGCCCGGCCCCTGTACGCCCAAGCCCGCAAGATCTACGAAGGGGACCGGGAAGCGCCCTGCATCCCGGTGGACCTGTCTTTTACCGCTTTGCGCGGGCAGCCCATGACGCTGGCCGCCCGGGATAAAGACGGCTTTTCCTATGAGACCGAAGCGCCCGCCGCCGAAGAGGCCCGCACCCGGGCCACCACCCAGGCGGAAGTGGCCCAGAACCTTTCCAAAACCGGGGGCACTGTATTTTTTGCCCGCCGGGTGGATGTGGCCTTGGACGAAGGGCTGCGCATCCCGGCGGCTTCTGTCAACGCCATGCGCCGCCAGTGCCTGGATGGGATCACATCCCAGCGCCGCCTGGCGCCCAAACGGCGGGAAGGGGAGTGGCAGCCGGGTCCCCGCCGGCTGGAGCCCACCGCCCCGCCCGGGCGCATCTATCAGGTGCAGCGGGTGGAGCAGCTGTCCGCCGCCCTTTTGGTCACCCGGCCGGAATACATCTACCTGCCGCTGGACCAGTGCGCCGCCCATTTGGACCGGTGCGCCGCCTTGGAGCAGGCGGGCATCCGGGTGGGGGCCGTGCTGCCCCGCATCCTGTTCGACAGCCAGTGGCCCGAGGCCCTGGAACAGTTGGAGGCCTGCAAAAAAGCCGGTATCACCGCCGCGGTGTGCACCAACCTGGGCCAAGCCCATCTGCTGGAGCAGGTGGGTATGGAGCTGCGGGGCGATTTCGGCCTGAATGTGATGAATTCCCAGTGTTTAAAAGAGCTGAAGGCACTGGGGCTCCAGAGCGCCACCGCTTCTTTTGAAATGACCTTTCCCCAGATCCGGGATCTGAGCAAAGCGCTGGAGCTGGAGGCCATCGTTTACGGCCGCCTGCCTTTGATGATCTTTGAAAACTGCGCCATACGGCGGGGGGCCGGCCATTGCGCCTGCCGCCAGGGGCCCCATTTCCTTTCGGATAAGACCGGCCGCCAGTTCCCGCTGATGGCCGAGCTCCACTGCCGCAATACCCTGTACAACAGCGAGCCCCTTTCCCTGAGCGACAAAGGGAAGGATTACGCCCACATCGGCCTGCGTTGGGCCCGCTTGCTCTTTACCATAGAAGATGCGGAAGAGTGCGCCGCCGTAGCCCGCCGGTATGACCAGGGCACTGCCTTGCCGGGCAAGATCACCCGGGGCCTCTATTACCGGGGCGTTCAGTGACCTTTTCCGCCTGCCACCATATAAGATAGGAGAATTATGGAGACACTAAAGATACAATGCATCCCCGACGCCAAGGGCCGCCTGGCCCCGCTGCCGGCTTACCAGACCCCCGGTTCCGCCGCTCTGGACTTGCGGGCCTTTTTGCCCGAACCCATCGTACTGCAGCCCATGGAGCGGCGGGCCATCCCCACCGGTATCGCCATCGAGCTTCCCCAGGGCCACTGCGCCATGATCCTGGCCCGCTCGGGCCTGGCCACCAAACAGGGCCTTACCATGGCCAATGGCGTTGGCCTGATCGACAGCGACTACCGGGGCGAACTGCTGTGCAGCGTGGTCAACCTGTCCCAGCAGCCTTTTACCATCCGGGATGGGGACCGCATCGCCCAGCTTTTGATCCTGCCCATCGCCCGTGTGGAGCTGCTGCCCTGTGAGGCTTTGACGCCTACGGACAGGGGGGCCGGCGGATTTGGCTCCACCGGGCGGCAATGAGGTGGCGCCATGCTGATCTTGGCTTCCGCTTCCCCCCGGCGCCAAGCGCTGCTGCAAGGGCTCGGCCTATCCTTTGAAACGCGGCCCCAGCACTGCGCCGAACACAGCGCCGCCAAAGATCCGGCGGATTTTGTGGTAGAAGTGGCGCTGCAAAAGGCGGAGAGCGCCCGCCGGCAGGCCACACCGGCTGACACCGTGTTGGCGGCCGACACCGTGGTGTGCCTGGACGGCCAGATCTTGGGCAAGCCCCAGGATGAGGCCGACGCCCGCCGGATGCTCTCTTCGCTCAGCGGCCGCACCCACCAGGTGTGCACCGGCATCGCCCTGTGGCAGGGCGGCCAAATGCGCACCCACTGCGAACAGACTTTGGTGACTTTTTACGCTTTAGAGCCTTGGCTGGTCGATTGGTACATCGCCACCGGCGAACCGCTGGACAAGGCCGGCGCTTACGGCATCCAGGGCAAAGGCGCGCTGCTGGTGCGCCAGATCCAAGGGGATTTTTACAATGTCATCGGCCTGCCCCTGGCCCCTTTGATGCGGATGCTGGGCCCCGGCATCTTCCGCACGCTGGACAACACTCGGTGAGGATCCTTTTCCTATGAAACTATTTTCTTCCAAACTATTCATCTGGGCGCTGGTCTTGCTGGTGCTCTGCTCGGTGATCATCGGCTTTTCCATCGGCACGGGCAAGCTCTCGCCGCTGACCAACGGCGCCAGCGTGGTCATCACGCCCATCCAGCATGCCCTGACCACGGTCAGCGACTTTTTCAACGATTTGTTCGGCTATTTCTACCGCTACAATTCCCTGCAAGAAGAAAACGCCGAACTGAAATCCCGCGTCCAGGAACTGGAGCGGAAAGAGCGGGAATACCAGGCCGCCATCGACGAAAACGAATACCTGCGGGAGCTGGCCGGCCTGAAGCGGCGCCACGCCGATTACGACTGCGAGCTGGCCGAAGTCATCGGCATCTCCAGCGACGGCATCTCCACCACCTTTACCCTGAGCCGGGGCACCAAAGACGGGGTAGAAGTCAACGACGCGGTGATCACCGGCGATGGGCTGGTGGGCTATGTCTCCCGGGTGGAGTACAACTCCTGCCAAGTCAAGCCCATCACCGACGTGTCGGTCAAGATGGGCGCGGTGGTTTCCCGCACCCGGGAAGTGGTGGTGGCCGAAGGCAGCTTTGAACTGGCTGGCGACGGCCTGCTGCGGCTGTCCTACCTGCAAAACGACAGCGATGTGCTGGTGGGGGATACGGTGGAGACTTCCGGTTATGGCGGCATCTTCCCCAAAGGGCTGCTGATCGGCACCATCACGGAGGTGCTGCCCGAAAGCCACGGCATTTCCACCTACGCCAAGATCCAGCCTGCCGTGGACTTGACTGCCCTGAAGAAAGTCTACATCGTCAAATCCTTTACCATCACGGAGTGACGCCATGAAAGAAAAAAAAGCCTTCCGCTGGCGCATGGCCCTGTACGCCTTGGTGCTGCTGCTGTTTTATGTGCTGCAGACAGCCCGGGGCACCCGGCTCCATGTGTTTGGCGCCACCCCGGACCTGATGCCCTTTTTCCTGGCGGCCATCGCCTTGTTCGAGGGCCCCTATGTAGGGGCGGCATTTGGCTTTGCCGTGGGCCTTTTCTCCACGGTCAATTCCGGGGCAGAAGAAGGGCTGATGGCCCTGTATTACGCCCTGTGCTGCCTGGGTGCCGGCTGGTTTGCCGCCCGCTACATGCGCCGGGTCTATCCCACTTTGCTCATGTGCGGGGCGTTCATCTCCGCCCTCAAAAGCCTTGTGGTGTTCTTTTTCTACTATGCCCTGGTCTATGAGGCCCACTCGCTCAGCGCCCTGGCATTTGCCGCCCGGAACTTGGCCTTTTCCGCCCTGTTTTCCCCGGTGGTGTATCTGATCATCCGCAAGATCCACCGCCGCTTTACCGAAGAGACCTGACCCCTAGCTTTGTGAGGATACCGCTATGAACCGAAGAAATCAGATCAGACGGATCGGCGTGCTCTGCTCCATGATGGTGTTGATCGCCGGCTTGATGGTGCTGCGCCTGGTGGACTTGCAGATCGTCAACGGCGCCGCCTACCGCCAGGAAGCGGAGCGCAAGATCCTGCGCACTTATGAGCAGCCCGCCTCCCGGGGGGAGATCCTGGACTGCTACGGCCGGCCTTTGGTCTCCAATGCCTTGGGCTTTTCCATCACCTTTGACTATTATTCCTGGGATTCTAAGCTGCAAAACGATGTGATTCTGCAGATCTGCGCCATCACAGACGCCGCCGGCCTGACCCATGCCGACTCGCTGCCTGTCACCACCACAGCGCCCTTTGCCTATACCTTCGCCTCTCAGGAGGAGGCCGCTGCCCAGGACCTGATCTCCTATTTTGAAGACAACGAAAAAAATTGGCGCATCCCCATCGAAGATGCGCCGGAGGACGCTGCGGAAGAGGACAAATACATCGTCCGCACATTGGATAACACCTCGGCCGAAGAGCTGATGGATCTGCTGCGGGACCGCTATGACATCCCTGCCAGCTATACGGATGAAGAGGCCCGCAAAGTGGCCGGCGTGCGCTATGAAATGCGGCAGCAGGAATTTTCCTCCTACAACAACCTGTTCACCTTTGCCTCCGACGTCAGTGTGGAGACCGTCTCGCTGGTGGAAGAACGCAGCAGCGAGCTGCCCGGCGTCACCATCTCGGTGGACGACGTGCGCCAATATGACACCACCTATGCCGCCCATGTGCTGGGCCGCGTGGGCAAGATCTACCGGGAGGAATACGAAGAACTGCGTAGCCAAGGGTACTCCCTGAACGACACCCTGGGCAAAGACGGGCTGGAAAAAGCCTATGAATCCTATCTGCGCGGTACCGACGGCACCCGGGCTGTCCAGACCAACCTGGATGGGGATGTGACCGGCATCATCGAAGTGGAAGAGCCCAAGCCGGGCAACAATGTCATCACCACCATCGACCTGGACCTGCAGGCTGTGGCCGAAGAGTCCCTGGCCAGCACCATTGCGGACATCAGCAAAAAAAGCAATGGCCGCGATGTGGAAGGGGGGGCCGTGGTGGTGCTGGATGTGGACACTGCCGGTATCCTGGCCTGCGCCTCTTATCCCACCTACAACCTGGCTACCTACAACGCCGATTACAACGACCTGTTGGACAACCCGCTGAAGCCCCTGTTCAACCGGGCCATTGCCGGCGCTTACCCGCCGGGCTCCACCTTCAAACCGGTGACAGCCTTGGCGGCCCTGGAGAGCGGGACCATCACCCCCTCCACCAAGATCCGGGACGAGGGCGTTTACACCTATTATGCTTCCAGCGGCTACACCCCGGCCTGCTGGCTGTGGAACGACCGGCGGGGGACCCACGGCACGCTGGATGTCAGCGGCGCGCTGAAATATTCCTGTAACTACTTCTTTTATGAAGTGAGCCGGCAGATGGGCATCGAGACATTGAATTCCTACGCCAAACAGCTGGGCCTGGGCGAAAAGACCGGTGTGGAGCTTTCCGGCGAAGTGGCAGGCAACCTGGCGGGTCCGGAGAGCCGTGCTGCCACAGGCGATACCTGGTGGCCCGGTGAGACCTTGCAGGCGGCCATCGGCCAGTCGGAACAGCAGTTTACCCCCATCCAAATGGCCAACTACATGGCCACCATCTTAAACGGCGGCACCCGTCACCGGCCCCACTTTTTAAAGCAGGTGGTCAGTTATGACTACACCCAAGTGATCGACGAGTGCGAGCCGGAAGTGCTCAACACCATGGAGCTGCGGCAATCCACCATCGACGCCATCAAAGAAGGCATGCGGGGCGTGGTGACGGATGACGGTACGGCGGCTTCGGTGTTCCGCAATTATCCCATTGCAGTGGGCGGCAAGACCGGTTCGGCCCAGACCAGCAGCAGCAAAGCCAAAGCGGCCCACGGCGTGTTCATCTCCTTTGCCCCCTATGACGACCCGCAGATCGTGGTCTTCGCCATTGTGGAGCACGGCGGCAGCGGCGGCAACGTGGCCCCCATCGTGCGGGATATTTACGACGCCTATTTTGGCAAACAGACCGACCCTGCGCCTGTCACCCAGGAAAATACGTTGATTGCATAGGATTCCTCTGGATTCCTGCGGAATAACCATTGCATCCCAGGCCGCGATACAGTATAATAAAATGTGTATACCCAGGCGCACTTGCGGCGCCTGGGCTCTCCCATACAGGATGAAGGGGCTCCATGCCCCCTGGGACCCGGATGCCCGGCATCCGAACAAAAGAAGGTGAGCGGCTTGGGAACGGTTTTGATCACAGCGTCCGGCAAAGGCGGCACGGGCAAGACTTCATTTTGCTGCGGTGTCGCCGTGGCGCTGTGCGCCCTAGGTGAAAAAGTACTGCTGGTGGACGCAGACAGCGGTCTGCGTGCCCTGGATATCGTATTGGGCATGACAGACAGCCTGCTTTTTTCTTTTTCCGATGTCATCGCCGGCAGGGCCTCGCTGAAAGAGGCGGCTGTCCGCCACCCCATCGTCAAAAATCTGCGCGTGCTGACGGCGCCGGCCTCCAGCGCGCTGGAGCCCTGCGTCACCGCCCAATCGGTGGCGGCCTTCCTGCAAAAATGCCGCGCTCATTTTACGTACACCATCGTCGATTGCCCGGCGGGCCTTACCGATACCATCGCCTACTTTGCCGGCGGAGCCGACCGGGCTGCTATCGTCTCCACGCCGGATTACACCTCGCTGCGCGGTGCAGAACAGGCCGCTCAGATCTGTTACCGCCAGCAGCTGGATAACGTCCGCATCGTGGTCAACCGTGTGCGCCCCGGCATGATCGAGCAGGGGGACATGGTGAATATCGACCGTGCCATGGATCTGGCTGGCCTGGGGCTATTGGGGGTGGTTCCGGAAGACCGGGACATCATAGCCTGCGGTAATGCCGGTAAGGTGTTGATGCTCTATTCGGAAGGGCCGGCCGTAACCGCTTATAACAACATCGCCCGCCGCCTCCGGGGCGAAAAGGTACGATTGATGCGCCTCTGATGAGGGAAGCAGGGGCACCGCTGTGATCCTGCGGCGGCAAAACGCCGGCCTCGGCCGGAGAAACGGAGTGAACTGGTATGAATATCGCGATCATCGCGCAGAACCGAAAAAAAGAACTGGCTGTCCAGTTCTGTATTGCCTATTGCGGCATATTGTCCCAGCATGATCTGTGCGCCACCGGCACCACCGGCAAATTGATCACCGAAGCCACGGGACTCAAAGTGGATTGTTTGCTGCCCGGCGTCAGCGGCGGCGACGAACAGATCGCCGCCAGGGCTGCTTACAACGAGTTGGACTTGGTGCTAATTTTCCGCGATCCATTGGATAAATACACCGCCGATTCGGATTTTACCAATTTACAGCGTCTTTGTGATATGAACAGCATCCCCTTTGCCACCAACGTGGCCACCGCAGAAGTTCTGGTCCAAGGTCTTATGCGTGGTGATCTGGCCTGGCGCGATATTGTCAACCCCAAGAACAAAAAGTAACATGCGCCCGGCGGTGCGTCAGGCCAAAGCGGCAGAGATCTGTTCTGCCTACCATGCCGGTCGCCCGCACCCTGCTCTTTGGGGAGCAGGGGAGTACAAAAGCCGCCCGGCCCTGCCGGCGGTTCCCCATGCAAATGTTCCTTTCGTTCTTTTGGATAAAGCGTCCCCGGCCCTGCCTTTTTCGACCTTACAGGCAGGGGAGCGGAAGCCTTGTCTTCCCATTGTTTTCAAGGCCCGTCTGGGAATTTCCAGGTGGGCCTTTTGCTGTGTATCGCCGTACAGGCCCAGGGGTCTTGGAAACCCCAGCCGGGCGTTGTTGGGCCGCAATGAGGCCAAACATCCTGCTCTGCTCTGGTGCAAGCCGAAAGACCTACTATGGATGGCTCTGTTTTTTCATTCCCCTCCCATTTTTGAGCTGCACATGCAGATATGCGCCGAACAAAAAAGTGATGATCAAAATGAAAATATCAAAGCAAATAACCGGCAGGTCAAAGACGCCGAATCGATTCTTCCATATCGCTCCAAATAAGATCAGGAATAGATCGAACAAAAAGGAAGCATATGCTGCTATATAGGCCCATTTGTTTTTCAACAAATAGAGGATGGGGGCTGTGAGCCCGCTCACCAGGTTGCCGACCCACAAAACCAAGCCTGCAACAGGATAATCGGTAAAGTAATCATGGATGATCTCCCCATATCCTTTGCTCACGTAATAGGCTTCATTGTGCGACAGCATCATAAAAAAATCATAAGTTCCCATGATATAAATGAACAATATCAGCAGGGAAAATGCTATGCCATGCCATTTTAACTTTTTCATGCTCCCCTCCAAAAAGCGGTCAGCGCTGCTTATTTCGGTCATTTGCCGGCAGGATCTCTCCCCGCCGCACAGGCCCGTCGCGGCAAAAGGGCACACCGGATGCTTTTATCATAGGTCATCGAGCGGTTATTTGCAAGGCCGGGGCGCACAGCCCCACAAAATGAAGCGGACAAAAGCGGTCATAAAGCACGGATTGCTTGCGGCGGAAAAATCGGCTATACTGGGGCAGCAAACAAATGGGCAAATTGGAGTTTGATGGGGGCCATACATGAGTTTTTTCTTTGTCGCTTTTGGCGGGGCGCTGGGGGCAATGGGGAGATATGCAATCAGTCTTATACCAACGAAAACCGAATTTCCTGTGCTGACCTTGCTCACCAATCTACTGGGCGCCCTGTTAATAGGGGCTATTACCGGTATCGTTGCAAAAAATGATCGCATATCGGCAAATGCTATCTTGTTTTGGAAAACAGGCGTATGCGGCGGCTTTACCACGTTTTCTACCTTCTCACTGGAAGCGCTTGCATTGCTTGAAAAAAAGGCGTACTTTTTGGGCGCGCTGTATATCGCATTGAGTGTTGCAGGCTGTATGATAGGCGTTTTGTGTGGGAGGAAATTATCCGTGTTCTTCCGTTGATGACTTCCCATTGATCGATCCGATAAAAACGGGGGCGGCGGGGCAGGTATTGGCTGTCTCCACCACCCTGTCTATTGCCGTTCCATAAAAGCAGGGCAGAGCGTATTGACTTTTTCCGGGAAAAGGTATAGAATAACGCCAAGTACCGCAAAGAAGGCGACCGAGTACCCAAACGCCCGCTGGACCAGAGAAAAGCGCCTTGGCTGCAAGCGCTTACAGAATGGGGTTGGGGAAGACAGCGCCGGAGCGGCGGGCGGAGACGCCTACGGCACACTCCCCGTACCCTTGGAGTGCCAAAGGGCGGAGTCTTCCGCTGAAATTGGGTGGCACCACGAAAGAGTCACGCTTTCGTCCCATGTATGTGGGGGCGAAAGCGTTTTTTTGTTCCCCTGACCGGGCCCGCATCCTGCCGGGCCGCTCCCTACAACAGCAAAGGAGAGAGAGTATGAGCAAAATGAAACCCCGCACCCTTTCCGGTTTCATGGAATTGCTGCCTGCCCAGCAAGTCCTGTTCGACCGGATGAAGCAGATCTTGGCCAGCACTTACCAGCTCTATGGCTTCACGCCCCTGGATACCCCGCTGATCGAGGCGTCGGAGGTGCTGCTGGCCAAGGGCGGCGGCGAAACGGAAAAGCAGATCTACCGGTTCACCAAAGGGGATGCCGACCTTTCCCTGCGGTTTGATCTGACCGTGCCCCTGGCCAAATACGTGGCCCTGCACTACAGCGACCTGTCTTTCCCGTTCCGCCGGTACCAGATCGGCAAAGTCTATCGGGGCGAGCGGGCCCAGCGGGGCCGCTACCGGGAATTCTACCAGGCAGACATCGACATCATCGGCGATGGCAAGCTGGACATTTCCAACGAGGCGGAGATCCCCTCGGTGATCTACCAGACCTTCACCGCCCTGGGGCTCCGGCGTTTCAAGATCCGGGTGAACAACCGCAAGGTATTGGGCGGGCTGTTTTCTCTGTTCGGTCTGGGGGACCAGGCCACCGACGTGATGCGGGCGGTGGACAAGCTGGAAAAGATCGGCCGGGATAAAGTGATCCAGATCCTCACAGAGGATTGCGCCGTGGCCGCGGAAGCCGCCGGCGCCCTGCTGGACACCCTGGAAGCCGCCGACCCCATGGCCGCTTTGGAAGGGCTGCGGGGCAAGGATGCCCTGCTGGACCAAGGCATCGAGGAGCTGTCCACCGTGGTGCGGTATATGGGCGCCTTCGGCGTGCCCCAAGACCACTTTGCCGTGGATCTGACCATTGCCCGGGGCCTGGATTATTACACAGGCACTGTGTATGAAACCGTGATGACCGACCACCCGGAGATCGGCTCCATCTGTTCGGGCGGCCGCTACGACAACCTGGCGGAATACTACACCGACAAACAGCTGCCCGGCGTGGGCATCTCCATCGGCCTGACCCGGCTGTTCTATGTGCTGGAAGAACAGGGCCTGCTGAACCAAAGCTTGCTGACGGCGCCGGCGGATGTGCTGATCCTCCCCATGACAGAAGATTTGGGCCCGGCCATCACCCTGGCCACCCAGCTGCGGGCCGCCTCCCTGCGGGCGCAGCTATACAACGAACCCAAAAAATTCAAAGCAAAGATCTCCTATGCCGACAAACTGGGCATCCCCTATGTGATCTTTTTGGGGGAAGACGAAGTGGCGGCGGGCGCTGCCTCCATCAAAGAGATGGCCACCGGCCAACAGCAGAGCGTGCCTTTTGACCAGGTGCCTGCATACCTGCTCCAGCGGGTGGCTCCCATGGCCCAGGGAAAGCCCATTCAAGAAAACAACGACGACTAGAGATAGGAGTGGATTACTATGTCTATTTTTCGCAATCCCCAGCGCCACTACTGCGGCTCCCTGCGGGAAGAACACATCGGCCAGCGGGTCACCGTGTGCGGCTGGTGCGCCCGTATGCGGGACCTGGGCGGCCTGATCTTCATCGACCTGCGGGATCGGGAAGGCATCGTCCAGTGCGTATTCGACGAGGCGGACAACAAAGAGCTGTTTGACCTGGCCTTTACCGTCCGTTCGGAGTTCACCTTGAAGATCGAGGGCGTTGTGCGCCAGCGTTCCTCCATCAACGACAAGATCCCCACCGGCCGCATCGAGATCCTGGCCGACAGCCTGGAGATCTATGAAAAAGCGGACACGCCGCCCTTTGAGATCAGTGACGACGCGGTGGTCAACGACGCCCTGCGGCTCAAATACCGCTATCTGGACCTGCGCCGCCCCTCGCTGCAGCGGGCCATCGCCCTGCGGCACCGCATCGCCCATGTGGCCCGCCAGTATTTCGATGAGCAGGGCTTTTTGGAGATCGAGACCCCCATGCTGACCAAATCCACGCCCGAAGGGGCCCGGGACTACCTGGTGCCTTCCCGGGTGCACCCCGGCGAGTTTTACGCCTTGCCCCAATCCCCCCAGCAGTACAAGCAGCTGCTGATGCTCTCCGGCTTTGACCGCTACATGCAGATCGTCCGCTGCTTCCGGGATGAAGACCTGCGGGCCGACCGACAGCCGGAATTCACCCAGATCGACCTGGAGATGTCCTTTGTGGACCAGGAAGACGTGATGGCAGTGAACGAAGGGTTCCTGCAGCGGGTCTTCCACGAAGTGCTGGGGGTGGACATCCAGCTGCCCATCCAGCGGATGCCCTACCAGGAAGCCATGGAGCGCTTTGGTTCCGACAAGCCGGACCTTCGCTTTGGCTATGAGATCTTCGACCTTTCGGAAACCGTGAAAGACTGCGGCTTTGGCGTGTTTGACAACGCCCTGGCCCAAGGCGGCACTGTGCGGGGCATCTGCATCGAAGGCGGCGCCAAATTCAGCCGCAAGGAGATCGACAGCCTGACCGAGTTCGTCAAGACCTACCGGGTCAAGGGCCTGGCCTGGGCCAAGATCAGCGACAGCGGCGAGATGAGCTCCAGCTTCGCCAAATTCCTGCAGCCCGCCACCATGGAGGCCCTGCTGCAAAAAGCCGGGGCCGGCAAGGGCAGCTTGGTGCTGATCGTGGCGGACGCCGACCGGGAGACCGCCCTCAATGCCCTGGGCATGCTGCGGTGCGAAGTGGCCCGGCGGATGGACGTCATCCCCGAAGGGGTGTATAAGCTGTTGTGGGTCACCGATTTCCCCCTGTTCGAGTACGGCGAAGACGACGAGGGCAACCGGCGCCTGTACGCCAAGCACCACCCCTTCACCGCCCCCAAGGACGAAGACCTGCCCCTGTTTGAGACCAACCCCATCGCCATGCGGGCCAAGGCCTACGACATCGTGCTCAACGGCACAGAGCTGGGCGGCGGTTCCATCCGTATCCACCGCAGCGACGTGCAGCAGCAGATGTTCAAGGCCCTGGGCTTTGAAGAAGCGGATATCCAGGAGCGTTTTGGCCACATGATCGAAGCCTTCCGCTACGGCGCGCCCCCTCACGGCGGCCTGGCCTACGGCCTTGACCGGCTGGTGATGCTGATGGCCGGGCGGGACAGCATCCGTGACGTGATCGCCTTCCCCAAAGTGCAGAACGCCAGCGACCTGATGATGCATTGCCCCTCTCCCGTGGATGAAAAACAGCTGAAGGAACTGAGCATCTCTCTGGACCTGCCGGCAAAAACCGAATAAGCAAATAGCCTAGGGGGCGTTGCAGGATGGATCTCTGCAGCGCCCCCCTTTCGTCTTTGTGCAAGAGGAGGATTTGCTGATGGTATTCTGGCTGACCATTTTAGAGATCTTGAAGCTGGGCCTGCTGCTGGATGTCCCCATCTATCTGCTGCTGGCCGGCCTGTTGCCCGCCACCGATGGTTTCTATTTTTCCAAATGGGTCGGGCGAGGGCCCAAGCTCCTGCTTTGGGGCACATTGCTCCATGTGCTCTGCACCTGGGGCGGCACGGCGGCGCTGCGCCGAAATATTCCGGTTGCACCATACCTGGCTTACCTGCCTTATCTGCTGCTCTCACTGTTTTGCTTGGCGCTGGGCCTGTCGTTACTCCGCTTCCGATCCCGTTGGCTCGGCTGCTTTTGCCTGCTCCACGGAGCCTCTTCCTTGGCCGTGCTGCTGTTCCGGTGCCTGAAAATGGCCGGACTCTTCTACACCGGCTGGTGATGTTGGCAGTTACGTGGGCAGTATCTCAGAAATGCTGTACAAATCAGGCGATCTGATTTGTATGGGATCCAGCTTGTTTTCTTTCATTTTTCATTGTATAATATTCCAAAAGATGATAAACGGGTGGGATATTCTATGAAGAAATGGGTTGGATTGCTCTTTTTGATCCTTTTCATAGCAGGGGCTGGAGGCTTTCTCTTTTATTCCCATTGGTGCCAAGGGTTTGAGGTGCCCACTCCAGAGGGCGCCCAGTATTTTATCCGCAACACCCGGTGCGACGAGCGCAGTGACCAAGGGCAACGGCTGGGCAAAATGGCCGCTACCCCAGAAGCGGAGGAATCTATCAAGGAATTCCTCCAAAATCTGAAGCCTTATGTCAACTATGAACTCCAGGGCATCGGGGCGGGCAGTTCTCCCAACATGATCCAGATCGAAAATGGTGAAGAGTTCTATTCTGTCCATATAGTCCAAGCGCCAAAAGATTCGCCAAGCTATTATTGTGTCATCGACCATGTCCGGGGCCAGGAGGAGGAACGATGGCTTTGCCAGGCGGAAAACGATGAAGAAATACAGAAGATGGAAGAGTTCATCATCGAATACGACGAACCCATCCAGTGGTTCTTTTCCGGTTATTGATGCTTCCCACAAGGCCGGGGCAGTTTGTGAACTGTCCCGGCCTTTCTTTGTCTTCCCCAAAGAGCCAGAGATTCGTTTTCTTTCAAAAAACAGATGTCTTTATCACAAAAACAAGCTGTACAGGGCGAAATGTACAAATCTAGCACTCTTAAATTGTATTGATTGAATATTTATTTTTCCCATGTATCCCAGTAAAATGAAAATAGCAAGGGATGTGCGGAACCGCTGCTCGATGCGCCCTCGTCTGCTAGATAAGAGTTCTGTTGTGCCCAGCCCCAAATGCCGCCGATACCCATTCAAAACACCAAAGCTTCCAGACACTTCGACGCTTGTCCGATCGGAGGGAAACTGCTATGAAAAAGAAGCCATTCCGAAAAATCGATTGGGTATTTTTCGCTTTCCTTACTTTAGCTTATCCACTGGTCACCGGCGGCTATGTTTTTGTATTCCACTGGCTTCACCTGCGGGCGTTCTATTCCCTTTCCGGGGGCACCGACAGCTTCTTTGGCATGGACGTGCCGGAATCCATGCAAGATACCTTCTCTTTTTATTGGGAGACTTTGGACCACCGCCAGCAGTTCTATCAATGGAGCCGGCTGGCGGCCTTGGCCTTGGTTTTGCTCTTTGTTCTTTATCTGGTGTTGGCACTTCCCCGGCCCGCTGCCGCCCTTTGCCTGTTTGCCGGCCCTTTCCTGCTCTCCCGCCTGCTCCTCGTGCTGCTGGGCACGATCCCCCTTTATCCCGGGATATCCCTAGGGTTTTATGGCGGGTGGCGGTTTGAGGTGGAGTATACCAGGCCGCCGTGGCCCTCTTTTGCCAGTATTCTGTTGTTTGGCATACTGGTTTATGGTTTGCGCCTTCTGCTGGCCCATGGCATAGCGGCAAGAAAAAAGGCAAAGGAGGATCTGTCATGAAAAAAGCTTTGTCCATTTGCCTCCTGTTGCTGTGTCTGCTGCCGCTGCCTGCCCAGGCCGCCCAGCATCTCTCCGCTCCAGCGCCGGTGCAGACCCACTGGGTGGGGGAATACCAGCTCTTCCAACAGCTGCACCAGCTCCCGCCTTCGGCTCTGCAGGCCCGGGGCCTTTCCCCTCAGGCCGCTTCTGCCTTGACCGGGCATAGTTTTGAAGAACTGCTGCTGGAACGGGCCCGTCTGCCCGCTCCTGTGCTGGCAAAGTACGGTTACACCTCGGAGCAGATCGCCTTGCTCCGCTCCTATGACGGCAGCAGTTTGCAGGAGCAGCCTCGCTTCTTCGGGGCCGTTGCCCGCCTTCAAGTGGAGGTCCGCTGCGGCGCAGCCTCGTCCCAGTCCATCCAGGCCCAGTTTTCCTGGCGGTGGACCTCGCCCCCGTTGCTTTGCTACCAAGATCTGCTGGCCTGCTCCTATACCGCCGAATCCAGCGACGGCACCCCCACCAGGGCAGAGACCCGGGAGACCGTCTGCTCTGTAGAATACCGGGCCAGCGACGGCAGCTTGCGCACCGCCTCTCTGCCGGTGCAACGGCCCGGCGCCAATATGCTGACCGTCCAGATCGAAAGCCCAGCGGCCCTGAGCCAGTTCCCTTTGTCCGGCCGCTTGGATGTGACGGCTGGGGCCCCGTATTCCGGGCAATCCCTGGACTCTGTCTCCTTTTCTTTTGCCTATGGACACAGCACCACCCTGTGGGAGCCTTCTGTCACAGCTTCTGAGGGCAGTTTCTCGTTTCCCGCCACTGTTCCCGTGATGTACCAGGGCTGGGCGGAGATCGCCGCCACAGGGGATATGGAAACCCACACCACATGGATCCGGGAAGGAGGGATCACCATGGCGGAGATCCTGTATTACATCAGCTTGCTGGGCTTTTACCCCGCCCTGCTTTACATCCCCATCGGCCTGACAAAACAGATGAAAAAAGTGCAAAAAGGGGAGAGCACCACAGAAAATACGGCCTTGCTCGTCCTTTGCTTCCTCATCGTGGGCCTGTGGTTCCGCATGATCCTGATCCAGGCATTCTAAAAGAGGGCGGCATATGCCGCCCTCTTTGTGGTGCGTCCCAAACTCTAGTAAACCATGTCATCTGTTCCCGCGGGAGCTTTGCCCGACCGGCCAGGGGCCTCGCCGCGGCATTCCATCGAGCCTGCGCTCTTTGGCCGCGCCGCTTTGCCCCGGCCTTTTGTTCGGGGCTTTTTCGTTTAACCCCGCTGGATCTTCTGGCTGCCGGTGGACCAGACATGGGATTCCTGGGCGGCTGCCGGGGTGTTTTGAGCCATGACGCCCACCAGCTTGTGGGGGAGATAGGGTTCTTCCAAATAGGCGATCTCTTCCGGCGTCAAAACCAGATCTACCGCTTTGACGGCCCCTTGGATGTGCTGTGGCTTCGTGGCCCCCACCACCGGGGCAGTCACCTTGGTCAGCAGCCAAGCAAGGGAGATCTCTGTCATCGAGACGCCCCGTTTGTCGGCCAGCTCCGCCACTCTTTGGAGGATGATGCTGTCTTGCCCGGCGGTGGCATCGTATTTGAACTTGGCATAGCTGTCTTCTTCCAGCCGTTTGGAAGTCTCTCCCGGGCGTTTGGCAAGCCGCCCGCCGGCCAAGGCGCTGTATGGCGTCATGGCGATGTTGTCTTCTGCGCACAGCTTTGCCATCTCCCGCTCCTCTTCCCGGAATATCAGGTTGTAATGGCCCTGCACGCTGATGAATGGGGCAAAACCCTCTCTTTCCGCCAGGCTGTTGGCTTTGGCCAGCTGATAGGCAAAGCAGTTGGAAATGCCGATGTAGCGGGCTTTTCCTTTCTTCACCACCCGGTTGAGGCCATCCAGAATGTCATAGAGGGGGGTGGCGTAATCCCACATGTGGTAAATGTACAGGTCCACATAATCCAGGCCCAGGTTTTTCAAGCTGGTGTCGATCATTTGCTCCACATGCTGCTGGCCTGTGATGCCTGCGGCGATCTCTTCCGGTGTGCGGGGCAGGAATTTGGTGGCGACCACCACTTCCTCCCGCTTGGCAAAGTCCCGCAGGGCGCGGCCCAAATATTGCTCGCTGGTGCCGCTCTGGTAGGCGATGGCGGTATCGAAAAAGTTGATGCCCTGTTCCAGCCCCTGCCGGATGATCTCCCGGGCATGCTCTTCATCAATGGTCCAGCTGTGCTGGCCATTTTTTGCGTCTCCAAAGCCCATGCATCCCATGCAGATGCGTGAGACCTGGAGCTGTGAATTGCCCAACTTGGTATATTGCATTTCCGATCTCCTCCTGTTGATTTCTCAATGTGGTATGGTGTTTGCCCCGGCGAACATTGGCTGCCGGATGGAGCCTAACCCAAGTTCAACCCATTCACCCAGTCGGCCACTTGAGCTGTGGCACCGTCCACGCTGCTGCCTGACACATGCAGGCCCTCCTCAATGGCTGCGCCCGGCGCGCTGGCTTCCAGCTGGTCCAGGCTGCGGCCAAACCCGCTGCCGCCGCTGGTGCAGAACGGGATCAACGTCTTACCGGTCCAGTCGTAGGATTCCAGGAAGCTGTAAATGACCATCGGCGCATCGCTCCACCAATCGGGGTAGCCCACGAAGACCACATCGTAGCTTTCCCAGTTTTCCACTTGTGCAGCCAGGGCAGGGCGGGCGTTTTCCGCCTGTTCCTGCTGCGCTATGTCCAGAAGGGCATCGTAATCATCGGTATACGGAGTGGCCGGGGCGATTTCGAACAGGTCGCCCCCTGTCTCCGCCTGGATCATGGCGGCCATTTCTTCGGTGTTGCCGGACCAGGAGAAATAGGCGATCAAGGTGCCGCCCGTTTCTGCGGCCGGCTCTTCCGTCGGGGTCTCCGGTGCTTCCGGTTCTTCCTCCGGCTCTGCCGTGGGCTCCGATGGCTCTTCGGCCGGGCTGGCCTCTGGGGAAGACTGGGCCTGGCTCTCCCCGGGTTCTGGTGTGGCAGCCCTCTGGCCGCAGGCAGCCAGGGTAAAGAGCAGCGCTGCAAACAACAATAGAGACAACATCTTTTTCATCTGCGATCATCCTTTCTTGACAAGGGCCCTCTTCCCATGGAAGAGCAGGCCCTGTCTGGTCTATTCTCAAAACTCACGAAGGCTCGCGGTCCTCCCTTGGGCGTGCCCTCTTGCGCCCCGCTTTTTGGAGCAGTTTTCCCCCGTAATACCCGACGGCTGCCCACAGGCCCAACATGCCGAGGTAATCCAAGAAAAAGAGGGGCAGGGGCTGCGCCATATCAAAAAAGACAAACTGGGTCCGCAGCAGCAGGTAAGAGGCGATGTCATGTCTGATAAAAGCAGATAGGCCAAAGCCGGCCACCAAAACAGCCAGTGCCCGCAGCAGCCATGTGCTCAAGCGGGTGTGCGTCTGAATGCCTGCTGCTTTCCGTATCCTCCCCATCACCATGCCCCAGTGAAGCCCTAGGTGGACGCCGATCCACAAAAAGCCCCAATACGAGGCCAGCAGGTGCAAAGTCCGTGCAAAGCCGATGCCCGCCCGTACCGGCAAAAAGGCAAACACCTCCCGGGACATCATGACCCCGCTCACCATCAGCCCCACCATCGACAGCAAAATCAGCAGATCCACCCCGGTCTGGGCCAGACGCAGGGGAGTATAACGCCCTTTGGCCAAATTCTTGTGCCAATTCCAGTTCAACCCATGGTGGAAGACCCACAGGCCGAACATCGCCACGCCCAACCACTCGTGGAGCGCTTCCCCTAGCAGCAAATAGGCCATCAGGCAGAGCAGCACAGCGGTCATCGCCACATCGACAAGGATCTTTTGGATCTCTTTGGGTCTCAATCGGGTCGCCTCCTTTCTCACGTTCCGTCTTCAGTATATCCGCCCGGCGATTTCATGTCTAATACTTATGTTGAATCTTAAAGTATGCAATTTAAGCATTACTATTTTTCTTCCCCAGCCCGTCATACCCAACTGGATTGAACCTGCCCCAAGAATGTGTTATCCTTGAAAGCAGATCGGAGGCGTTGTCTTGTGGAGATCCGTGTTTTGAACTATTTTTTGATGGTTGCCCGGGAAGAGAACATCACAAAGGCAGCCAGCCTGCTGCATTTGAGCCAACCGACCCTGTCCCGGCAGCTGATCCAGCTGGAAGAAGAACTGGGCGTATCCCTGTTCCACCGGAGCAAACACCGCATCATCCTCACAGAGGAAGGCATGCTGCTGCGGCGGCGGGCGGAAGAGATCGTCTCCCTGGCTGATAAGACGAAAGAAGACCTGCGGCACAAAGGGGCCTTGGCCGGGACGATCGCCGTTGGCAGCGGGGAATTGCGGAGCTCCCAGTTCCTGGCCCGGCTTCTTTCCCAGTTCCAAAAGGAGAACGCCTTGGTGACTTTTGCCTTGTACAGCGGCAACTCCGACAACATCAAAGAACGCATCGAGCGGGGGCTGCTGGATGTGGGCCTTTTGCAGGAACCGGTGGACATCACAAAATACAGTTTTGTCCGCACGCCGGTGCGGGAACAGTGGGGCGTTTTGCTGCCGGCCGATGGGGCGCTGGCTGCAAGGGAGGCCGTCTGCCCCCAAGATTTGGCCGATATGCCCTTGATCCTGCCGGAGCGGGAATCCGTCCGCAATGAACTGCTCAACTGGTTTGGCCCCTATGGGGCCGATCTGCAGGTCACTGCTACAGGGAACCTGCTCTATAACTTGGCGGCACTGGCCCGGGAAAGCGGCAGCGGTGTCCTCACCCTGCGCTTGGACTGCGCATATGAAGGCCTGCGCTTTGTGCCCCTGTCCCCGGGGCTGGAATCCGGCACTGTGCTGGCATGGAAAAAGATCCAGACGTTTTCCCCTGCCACAACGGCCTTTTTGGAGTATTCGAAAAAATACATTTCAGGTATGATACAGGATTTGATATAAGCATTAGACAGCGCCAAACAGAAGGATTACAATGAAGGTGTTCCCCAGGGAACGCCTATTTTTTTGCATCCATCCGGCTGGATGGGAGGAGGAACCCAATGACCATCCACGAAGCGAGCGAGCGCTACAACATCCCCCTGTCAGTCCTGCAGGAATATGAGCGCTGGGGATTGTACGATGCTGGAGACCGGCAAAAGGGCGCCCGGCAGTATGACGAAAAAGACCTGGAACGCTTGAGCCTGATCATGACGCTGCGCACCATCGGCTTCGAAGGCCCCCAAGTGGAAGCCTACATGCAACTGCGGGAACAGGAAGGGACCGAAGGGCGGCGACTGCGGATGCTGGAAGAAAAGCGATGGAGCTTGTTGGATGACATCCATTGCCGGGAAAACCGGCTGCAACAGTTGGACGGCCTGCGCCACTGCCTTCGGAAGCAGCTGGAGGCCATGGGCATCGCCAGCCGGTAGAGCTTTACAGACGATAAGGAGGAACTGGGATGAAGACCCTAGACAAAGCAGAATTTGACCAACAAAATGTTTTTGGCCAAGGCATGGCCAACACCGCCTTTGCCGCCTATTTCATCGGCAATTCCTATTTGAATCCGCTGACCAAGGCCGGCGAAAGCGCCGTGGGCCTGGCAAACGTCACCTTTGAGCCAGGCTGCCGCAACAACTGGCACATCCACCATGCCAAGGCCGGCGGCGGACAGATCCTGATCTGCACCGCAGGGGAGGGCTGGTACCAGGAAGAAGGAAAAGATGCCGTATTCCTCACTCCGGGCACGGTCATCGTCATTCCGCCGGAAGTCAAACACTGGCACGGCGCCAAGGCCGACAGCTGGTTTTCCCACATCGCAGTGGAAGTGCCCGGCGAAGAGACCAGCAATGAATGGCTGGAACCGGTGGACGACGCCAGCTTTGCCAAATTGCAGGGATAGATCCGGCGCCCGAGCAGCCGGTTGCCGTCCCCTAAAAGAGTACGCCCAGGCACGGCGGGGCGGGGGCCTGTTTCCACGGGAAAAACCGGCCTTGCCCAGGCCTGGCCCGGTGAAAGGAGTTTTGCGTTATGATGGAAAATTACTACCAGACCGACCCGGAATTTATGGAACGTTTCGCACACTTTGCCTTTGATGAGGTGGTCAACGAACCGGGGCAGGCGTTGGACCCGGTGACCCGCCACATGGCCATATTGGCTACTCTGCTGGGCTGCCAAGGCCTCGATGCCTTCCGGGAGCTGCTGCCCGCCGCCCTGGAGGCCGGAGTGACCCCTGTGATGGTCAAGGAGATCGTCTACCAATCTGTGGATTACCTGGGCATCGGCCGGGTGCTGCCCTTCCTCCAGGCCACCAACGATTGCTTGGCCCAGCAGGGCGTATCCCTGCCGCTGGAGGGCCAGGCCACGACCACCATGGAAAGCCGGCTGGAAAAAGGCGCCCAAGCCCAAGGGGCCATCTTTGGCCCCCAGATGTTGGAGGCCTGGAAAGCCGGCCATATCAACCGCTGGCTGGCGGCCAACTGCTTTGGCGACTACTATACCCGCACCGGCCTCACCCTGGCCCAGCGGGAAATGATCACCTTCTGCTTTTTGGCGGCCCAGGGCGGCTGTGAGCCCCAGCTGACCAGCCATGCCAAGGGGAACATGAACCTGGGCAACGGGAAAGACTTTCTCATCCGCCTGGTCTCCCAATGCCTGCCCTATATCGGCTATCCCCGGAGCTTGAATGCCATCGCCTGCATCAACAACGCCGCAGAGGGATGATGGTTTGGCCGGCGGCCGGCCCAGTTTCCCCGGCGCCGGCCAATGGCTTGTTGCAAAACCGAGAATAGGCAAAGGCCGGCCAAATGACTTTCTTGCGGCCGCTCTCCATTCGGCTCTTCCCGGCCTGCGCACGGCTGGTATCTGTGCCCGTTCCAAAACAAAAAGGCATACGGCCCATCTCACCAAAAGGGGCGTATGCCTTTCTTCTTTTTTGTCTGGGTGCAGCTGTCGTTTGGTCCTGTCCGTTGGGCGGCATCGCCGGGCAAGCTGCCTTCTTGCTACCCGGCAAGCAGATCCCCTAGGACACGCCCCAGATCCTCATGGAGGCAAAGGGACTGCTGCTGGATCTGAGGCGGGCAGTAAGATGGCCCAACATTGACGCAGGCGTATACCGCCTGGGGGTTTTGGGCCGTCATCTTCCAAAAGGGGTATTTGATGATGCCCGGGGTGTTGAACCCCACGCCCAATTCCAAAAGCAGCAGATGCGTGCCCCGGTGGCGGCGGACAAAGTCTTCATACCGGCGGGCGGCCTGGTGCCAGCCGCTGTCTTCCACAAACGCATCGTCGCACCGCAGGTTCATGGTCAGTGGTTCGCCGCAGCGGGGGCAGCGGGGGATGAGGGCAGTGGGGATCTTCATATCCCGTTGGGCCTCCACCATTTGCCGCACCTGTTCTTCGTTGTCGTAAGTCTGCTGGCAGCAGGGCTTGGAGCACTGCCACAGGCCGTAATCGCCCTGGGTGTAGAACAGCCGCTTTTTCTCAAACCCCGCCAGCTGGAACTGGTGGTCCACATTGGTGGTCAGCACAAAATGGTCCCGGCCTTCCACCAGGGCCAGCAGGTCTCTGTAGGGCTTTCCCACTCCCGCTTCGTAGCGGTTCACTAAGATCTGCCGGCTCCACCAGGCCCAATATTCTTCCAGCGTGCCAAAGGGGTAAAAGCCGCCGGCATACATATCCTCTATGCCATATTTTTGACAGAAATCCCCAAAGGTCTTTTCAAACCGCTGGCCGTCGTAGGCCATGCCTGCGGCAGTGGACAGGCCGGCCCCTGCGCCGATGAGGATGGCGCCGGCCTGCTCGATCTCACTTTTCAGCTTTTGGATCTGCTCCGAGTAATTTCCGGTAGATGTCCCAGTCCGCTGTTTTGAAAACATTGAATATCACCTTCATCCCCCTGTTTGTCCTCTTTTGGTACTGCCGCACAGTCTGTATGGCGATTTCCGCCGCCCTTTGGTTGGGGAAGTGGAATTCCCCTGTGGAAATGCAGCAGAAGGCGACGCTGCCGATCTGGTTCTGCCGGGCCAATTCCAGGCAGGAGCGGTAGCAGGAGGCCAGCAGCGCTTCGTCTTCCTCCGTGGGCCTGCCGTTGACGATGGGGCCCACGGTGTGCAGCACATATTGGGCGGGCAGATTAAAGCCCGGCGTGATCTTGGCCTGGCCGGTGGGTTCCCCGTGGCCCTGCCGTTCCATCATCGCATGGCAGGCGGCCCGCAGCTGTACCCCTGCAAAGGTGTGGATCGCATTGTCGATGCAGTTGTGGCCGGGCACAAAGCACCCCAGCATCTGGCTGTTGGCCGCGTTGACGATGGCGCCGCAGCTCAGGGTAGTGATATCGCCCTGCCACAGGTAGATCCCATCTTCCACCGGTTCCAGCTGGTCCAGGGTGGTGATGCCCTTGCGCCGGGTCTCCTCCTGCAAATAGGCGTCCTGCACCTGCAAAAATTCTTCGCTCACCGGCCGGGGCATACGGATGTTAAACAGGGCGCGGAGCAGGTGTTTCTGTTCTTCTTCCCCTTGGGGGATCCCCCTGCTGGCCCAGCGGGGCTCCTCTTCCAGCAGCGCCCGGATTAAAAAGAGCCGTCTTTCCTTTTGTGTCATCTCGATCCCTCCCAGATCACCGCATCCTGCGGGCAAATTTCCATGCAGTTGCCGCAATGCAGGCAGTTTTCCTGCCGGATCATTGGCGGCTTCTGTGTAAAATCAATGCAATTTTGGGGGCAGACCTTCTGGCATGCCCGGCAGCCGGTACAGGCTGCTGTGATGGCGTAATCCTCTTGTTTGGCTGCCCCTTGCCCAAAGGCAAAGGAAAACCGCTGGATCGGCTTTTGCGAAAGGTCGAACCACTGGATCTCCCCCTGGTACAGCTGGAAAACAGAGAGTGCCTGGCGGGAGCCCTCGGTGGGATAGATCTGTTTCATATAGGGGTTCTTTTCCAGCAGCTGGGGCAGCCGCCCATCCCTCAATTCCCGCACATTGCCCCGCACCGAGACCGCCACGCAGGACAGGGTATCTTTGCCATGGGTGCCGGTCAGGGCCAAATAGCCCTGCCGCTTCAGCCGTTTGTAAAACCCCTTGCCCTTGGCCGTCAGGAAGTATAGCCCTTGTCCGTCCACATCCATCACGTCCATGGCGCATGTCACCGGCAGGCCCTCTTCGTCGATGGTGGCAGCCACTGTGGTGTGGATCTCCCTGTGCAAATATTCCAGCGCTTCATTGGCCGTCATCGCCATACACCTCCCATGCCTCTATCATACAACCAGAAGCCCGGCCCGTAAAGTAAGCACAAGATTGTGCCTTGGTTTCCAGTGGGAAACCAGGGCAAGTTTGCAATCCTTCCCGCCGGTCATACGGGGAAAAGGGCCTATCAGCGGCCCTTTTCCCAGGGAATGGGGAGCGGCCCATTCCCGCAGCCTTGCCTGCTTTGGCTTTAAAACTTGCCGTTTTGGTTCTTCCACGTCTCCGGGGCTGCGATTGTCTCCATCACATCCCAATGCTCGGCGATCTTGCCGTTCTCCAGGCGCCACAGGTCATAATAGCTGGTGGGTGCGCCGCCAAAAGTGCCTTCGCTCACCGCCAGCACGAAGTTCCCCTGGGCCAGCAACTGGCGGGTCTTGGTGTAGATCATTTCAATGCCCTGTTTGGCCATCGTCTCCAGTGCGGCGCCCAGGCCGGAAAGGCCGTCGGCAATGGCGGTATTGTGCTGAATGTAGGTGTCGCCTGCAAAGTAGGAAGCGGTCTTTTCCGGGCGATGGCCCTGCATCACATCGTATAGGAAATCCTCCACGATCTTCCGGTTGTTTTCCGTCTGATCCAGGTCCGCCAGCTGGTTGCTGCCGTCGATCTGGGTCCTGCCCGAAGGGTTGGGCGCTCCCTTGGCCGCCAAGTTGTCCCAGTGCTCGGCGATCTTCCCTTCTTTGTCGAACCGGAAGATGTCAAAGGCGACCTGCTCGCCGGCTCCTGCGAAATTGTAGACAGTCTGCAAAAATACTTTGTCCCCGTCTTCAAAGGCCCGGATGTTTTGCACTGTGGTCTTCACCGGGGCCGCGGCCAGATAGGCCAGCGAATCCAAAAAAGCCTGCCGCCCGGTGCCATAGGCCAAATTGTGCTGGATGTAGCCTTCTGCCAACAAACTTGCCGCTTTTTCCTGGTCGCCTGTCGCGAATGTGCCCATCAGTTCCAATGCCTTCTGTGTGTTTGTCATCGTCGTTTCCTCCTCAAAGAAATTCCAGTGTGGTGTTTTGCCGGGAGCCTTGAGCCGGCCCTTCTCCTCAGCCCGTGTCTTCATTGTAATTCCCTTGGCAGCCGTTGTGAAGAAAGCACTTTCTTGTGCTGTAGTTACCAAAAAGATACGATTGGATGGTTACCAGCAGGAAACGATCGGGCTGTTGCAACGGTTTCCGGGCCTTTGGCCCTCTGGAAAAAATTTTTGGAGGATGGGCTAAAAACAGCGCGCCGGGCCGCCTTGACTTCGCCCCATGCCGATGGTATGCTGTGGTCATACTTCCTTTTTTCACTGTTCGTACGCAATCGTATTCTAGTTTCAAAAAGGAACCGGCCTTTGCCCTGGAGGAGATGATGCGATGACCAGCCAACCCGCCAAAAAAGAACTGCCGGCCTGCCCGGTGGAGACCACTCTGACCCTCATCGGGGACAAGTGGAAAGTATTGATCCTGCGGGATCTGCTGCCCGGCAAAAAGCGGTTCAGCGAACTGAAGCGCTCCGTCGGCGGCGTTTCTCAAAAAGTGCTCACCGCCCAGCTGCGGGACATGGAGCAAAATGGCCTTTTGACCCGCACGGTGTACCCTGAGGTGCCGCCCCGGGTCGAATATGCTTTGACCCCTTTGGGGCACAGCCTAAAGCCCATTTTAGACGCCATGCAGCTTTGGGGCGAGACCTATCAAAAAGCCCACTAAACACGGGGCAGTGGGACAAAAACGGCCGGAGCGGTCAACCGCTCCGGCCGTATGCCGTCTTTGCAGGTATGTATTTCTTACAGGCTGCTGTTGTATGCAACGCCGTCGATCATGGTCATCATGCACTTGCTCAGGCTGCTGAAGGGATGGCCGCTGAACACCGCCAAGTCGGCGTCCTTGCCCACTTCGATGCTGCCCACTTTGTCGTCCACGCCCAGCAGGCGGGCCGGGTTGATGGTCATGCCTTCAAAGGCGGCCTTTTCATCCAGGCCATTGACCATCAGGATGCCCACAGTGGCGGGCAGGAACTGGGTCTGAGAACTGGAATCGGCGGTCAGGCACACGGTGATGCCCGCTTCGTCCAGCGCGGCAGGGGTGTGCAGGCTCAGGCCGTGGATCTCCTGCTTGCCGGGGCCCCACAGGTGCGGGCCTACCACGCAGGTCACGTTGTTGTCGTGGAGCACATCGGTGATCTTATAGCCCTCGGTGGCATGCTCGATGGAGAACTTCAAATTGTATTCCTTGCAGATGCGGATGGCCGTGCAGATGTCGTCGGCCCGGTGGGCATGGATGCGGCACTTCATCTCGCCGCGGATCACCGGCACCAGGGCATCCAGCTTGAAATCGGGCTTAGGCGCTTTGCTGGGGTCTTTTTCGGCTGCCAGCAGGGCGTCGGAATAATTCTTGGCGTCATAGAAAGTCTGGCGCAGCAGGGCGGCGGTGCCCATACGGGTCATGGGCATCTTATTCTTGGTGCCGTAGACGCGCTTGGGGTTTTCGCCCAGGGCGAACTTCATCTGCTCGGTGCCGGGGATGATCATCTCTTCCGCCGTGTGGCCGCGCAGCTTGTAGACGATGCCGGTGCCACCGCACACGTTGGCCGAACCAGGCAGGGTGCAAACGGTGGTAAAGCCGGCGTTGCGCACTTTTTCAATGGCGTAGTCGCAGGGGTTGATGGCGTCGGCCGCCCGCACCTGAGGGGTGATGGGGTCGCTCATCTCATTGCCGTCTTTGCACAGAGCGGGCATGGTATCCGGCTCGTTGAAATTGCAGATATGGGTGTGGGCATCGATCAAGCCGGGGGTCACCCAGCCGCCCTTCACATCGATCACTTCCGCGCCAGCGGGGATGGATACATCCGCTCCCACTGCGGTGATCTTGCCGTTTTCCACCAGGACTGTGCCGTTTTCATAGGTCTCGCCAGTCACTGTTACGATTTTTCCGTTTGTGATCGCAATCATTTCGCCAAGTCTCTCCTCACATTTTATACTATCAAAGCCCCAAAAGGGCTTCAATGCCTTCTGTCACATCAGCGGCGTCACCAGGCGCAGCACGCCTTCTTTGATCTTGTCGCTCAGCGGGCGCCGCCGGTATTCTTCCGGGGTCAGCTGGCGGCTCACCGCCTGGTCCTGTTCAAAAGTCCGGCGGCAGGCCATGGCAAAGGCCCTGTCATAGACCAGGGCGTTGATCTCATAATCCAGGTCGAATGAGCGCATATCCAAATTGGTGGAACCCACCGAGGCCGCCATATCGTCCAACACGACCGTCTTGGCGTGGAGGAACCCGGGGTAACGGTAGACCCGGATGCCGCAACGCAGCAGTTCGCCCACATGCCACATGGTCACATGGTAGGCGTAGGGCTTATCGGGCACGCCGGGGATCATCAGCCGCACATCCACCCCGGCCCGGCTGGCAGACCGCAGGGCAGCCAACAGGGTCTCATCGGGGATGAAGTAGGGGGTCTGGATATAGAGATAGCGTTTGGCATGGTAGATCATGCGCAGGTAGCACTCTTTGGTGTGGGGGTATTGGCTGTCCGGCCCGGAACAGACGATCTGCACCCCTGCGCCCCCAGCCGCCGGCGGTTGGCGCAGCAGGCAGGCCAAGTTTTCGTTGGAATCGATCTTTTCCACATAGGGGCGGGGGGATTGGGCGTCTAAATAGACCCAATCGCGGATGAACCGCTGCTGCACTTCCCGCACACAGGGGCCGGTGAGCCGTATGGATGTATCCCGCCAAGGGTGGATCTTCGGGTCCTTCCCCAAGTAATCGTCGCCGATGTTGATGCCGCCGGTGTAGGCCACACGCCCGTCGATGATGACCATTTTGCGGTGCATGCGGTAATTGACCTGCACCAGGGTGCGCAGCAGGGAGGGCAAATACCCATAGACCATGCCCCCGGCCTCCACCAGCTCGTCAAAATCCGCGCTGCGGGTCTTCAGGCACCCCAGCGTGTCGTAGATCAGCCGGACTTTGACGCCCTGCCGGGCCTTGCGGGCCAACAGGGAAAGGAAGCGCCGCCCCACATCGTCTTTGGCCTTCAAGATAAAATAGAGCACATGGATGCTCTCCTGGGCGTTTTCGATGTCGTCGAACAGCCGGCCATACTTCTGCTGGCCGTCCCGCAGCAGCTCCGCCCCGTTATCCTGGGTGTAAATGGCGCCGGCGCCCCGCAGGTTCATCAAGATCAGATCCCGATAACCTTCCCGCCCCTGGCTGTTCAGGTTGAACCGGCCGGTGAGCAGGGCCCGGTTGTTTTCCGCCGGGCTTTCGGTGTACTGGGCCAGCGCAGGGCTGGGCTGATATTGGCGGGAAAACAGCCGCAGCTTTTGGGTGCTGCCAAAAAAGAAGTAGAGCAAAAACCCCAGCCACGGGATAAATGCAAAGATCAGCAGCCAAGCCAGCGTGCTGCCCACCTGCTTTTTGCGGAAAAACAGCAGGGAGATCGCCGTGATCAAATTAGCCAAATAAAGTAAAAATACCACAGGGGCCAGTGTAGGCACCTCCCTCGTCATTGCCGCCTACTCCAGTATACCACAGAATCGGCTTGCCATACCTGCCGAAAGTTTTGGCTGAAAATCGTGCAAAACTCACAGGAGCCCCACTAAAACTCTATGCGACGCCGGCCCGCCTCATGCCTGCTGCAACTGCCATGGGCGCGAAGACCGCCTCCGCTGTTCTGCCGCACGAAAGCGGCAAGCTGGTAGAATTTACGCCTCGCACATGGTAAAATGGTGCACAAGAGGAAGCGGCAAAGCGGGATTTGAAAGGAGCGGAAAAGATATGAAGATCACAGAGGGATTTGAAAAAGAAATTGCCCCGTTTTTCTGGGTGGAGCATGGGGAAAGTGCTTCTGTCTGCCTAAACGCCGGAGAGTACCTGCAAGAGATCTTTGCTACCCGTGAAGAGGAAGGGTTTGAGGGAAACGGCTATGACTGGGGCAGTTTGGCGCAAGTGTTTTTGGACGAACAGTGTGCAGATCTGCAAGAAAAAATCGATTTTGACCCAGAAGGCGGCATGTTCTGTGCCTATTCAAAAGAGAAAGATGCGCTGGCAGACTTCATTCTTCGATTTAAAAAAGCCTGCGAAGATAAATCTTTTATTTTAGACTTATTTCGCCGGGCCGAACTAGACTAAGATCGCGACCCTGCAAGTTCCCATCGGTGGGGGAGGCGGCCAAGCCAGCCGGAACGATCAACGGCGTCCGCCGCCGTGGGATGCCATAACCATGCCCTTTGCCGGCAGGTAGCCCTTCCCCCTGGCCGGGCAAAGCAAAAGGCGCGGGCCTTACGGCGCCGCGCCTTTTTCCAAATGTGTTGTGGGGGGAAAGAGAGGGTTTGTTGCTGATTTCATAATACCACATTTCCGCAAAAAGATGTGGACGGTTTGTAACGTCATTTTAAACTCTTTTGGACGCACGCCCTTGCCACGCAAAAAGGCATCCGCCCCAAAATGGGGAGATGCCTTTTTGTTTCTTTATTGTTGTGGGGGGAATAAAGAGAGGGTATGTTGCATTCTTATCTTACCACATCTCCCCCAAAATGTGTGGACGGTTTGTTAAGGAATCTTGAAGTTTTTTAGCCGTTTTTCACTGTGCCGGCCTGCTGTTCCGCCAACGCCTCATAAAACCGCTGGTTGTCTTGCAGCCTGGTATTCTCCGGCTCCAGCTGAAGGGCCTGCTTCCCATAATCCCGGGCTTTGGCGCCGCAGCCCAGATGCCAAGCTGCCTGAGCCGCCAGATCCCAGGGTGCAGCTCCCCAGGCAAAAGCTTCGTTCAAATAAGTGGTAGAGCGCTCGGTGATCGCCAGGGCGCTCTCACACATGAGCAGCACGCCGGGCCAGTTGCCCTGGCTGTAGTAGAATTGGGCGCACTCCACATACCCTTCCCGCAGGGCGGGGGCCTCTGCAATGGCCCGGTAGAGCCAGCGCAGCGCTTCCCGTTCCCGGTGCATGGCTTCGTAGCAGCGGGCCAGGTACCGCATGGAGGCGCTGCGCTCCGCTTCCCAAGTGGAACCGGGCAGCGCCAAATGCCGGCGCAGTTCCGCCACTGCCTGGGCCCATTGGCCATGGTACATATATTCCCGCCCCAGGTAGTGGGCGCAGCGGCAATCCTGGGGCTCTTCCCGGGCGGCCAGCTCCAGCAGAGGCAGATATTGGCTGCGGGGCTTATCCGGGTCCGGCCAGTGGTGCAGCGCCACTCCTGGTGCCACCACCACCTTGCAGGCCCGTTCCGGCTGCCAATTCAGCACTTCGTGTACCGGGTAGTGCCACCGGAAGTTCTGCCGGGTGTGGATCTTGTCGTGCCAGAATACCAGCCCTTCGCCGCCGTTTTCTGTGTGGCTCCACACATACCGGTATTTGTACTGGTCCGCCGGGTGTTCCCGGGCTGCCTTCTCCAGCTTTTCCCTCCAGCCCGGCTCGAACACCTCGTCCAGATCGGTGCATATGCAAAGGTCTGCATCCTGGGGCACCAGCTCCAGCGAACTGTTCCGCGCGGTGTCAAACCGCCAGGGCTCAATGGTCTTACAGGCTACATAGGCCCCCAGCCGGGCCAGCTCTTCGGGCGTGCCGTCCTCCGAACCCGTATCCAGCACATAAACGCCGTCGGCTTCCCCCATGGACTGCATCCACCGGGCGGCAAACTTCTTTTCGTTTTTGCAAATGGCGTAAACGTATAGCTTCATTGGCCTTTCTCCCTTCCGCAGTTGCCGGGGCGCGGCGTAGGCCGCGCCCCGGTGCAGTGGATCAGGCGTCCAGCCGTACCACCGTCATGGATACGTCGCTGTATTGGGTCGTCTCTGTGGAATCATTGCGCAGGGTCAGCGTACTGCCCACGGTCGAGACCAGCAGGGGCAATGTGATGAGTCCGCCAGAGTTGGTCTGGGCAGAGCCGCCAGCCATGGGCACGCCGTCTTGGCACAGTGTGGCGCGCAGCGTGGCGCCGGCGCCGGCCACATTGGCTTTGGCGATCACCAGATAGGCCCCGGCCGCCAGCAAAACGGCGTTGGGCCCTTGGAACTGGATGCTGGTGCCGCTTTGCAGCACTTGGTCAAAACTGACCAGGGCGCCCGGCACTACGGTCTGAGCCGCTCCCAGCGTCGGGCCCGCCAAATACAGATAGCTGTTGGTTGCGGGTATGCCGGCCGGCCCCTGGGGCCCTTGGGGGCCCGGTTCGCCTTGGGGACCGGTGGGACCCGCAGGCCCTTGGGGTCCTAGATTGCCCACCGGACCGGCGGGGCCAATGGGGCCTTGGGGGCCAGCTGGGCCTGTCGGCCCCGGGATGCCCATGGGGCCAATGGGGCCTTGGGGCCCCGGTACACCCTGCGGGCCGGTGGGGCCGGTGATGCCTTGGGGGCCCCGTACGCCTTGGATGCCCTGGACGCCTTGGGGGCCGGTGGGGCCGATGGGGCCTTCACCGGCAGGGCCTTGGATACCCTGGGGTCCCACTGGACCGGCTGGGCCTTGTGGCCCTTGGGGGCCTGTGGCGCCTATGCTTCCGGCAGGGCCTGGCATCCCTTCCGGCCCTGTTGGGCCTTGTGGACCCGGGCTGCCCTGAGGGCCAATGGGGCCTTGGGGGCCGGCGGGGCCTGTGGGACCCATTGGCATGGGCGGGCAGGGTTCGAGTGGGCACGGACAAGGCGGGAAGGGCGGACAGGGTTCCGGGCAGGGGAAAGGCGGTTCCGGTGGGCAAGGCGGGCAGGGACAAGGCGGCGGGCAGGGGCAGTCCGGCTGAGGCGGACAGCAGGGCGGCCCAGGCGGGTTGCCGCAGTGGCAGTTCATTTCACATGTACCGTCCCAGCCCGCTGAGGGCTGCCAGCTTTCCCATCCGCCGGCAAACCCTTCGTTCTGGGGCATTCCTCCATTTTCCACACAGGTCCCATCCGCTTGTACGCGGATCACCCGGCGGATACGGGGCACGCCGCCAGACGGCCGGGGAAATCCATCGGGATCCGGGCCATCGGCGCGCATCATCCCTTGTGTGAATTCACCAATATGAAGATCATTCAATCAGGTTCCCTCCATTCTTTGTCGCATAGATGCAGATGCACCTCGGTACAGATTATGCAGCTGGCAGGGCGGCGGTGTCTGGCCGTCGGGGGCTTTTGCCCCGCAAGCGGCAAATTGTGGAACAAATGTTTGCTTTCCACTGCCTGTTGTGTTATAATAACTTCAAAACCGTTATTATACCGATTTTGTGGCCCTTTTCTCGCTGCCTCAGGCGGCAACCGAAAAGATGGCATTTTCCCTTGGTCTCCGGGCCCCTAGAACATCCAAAGCAGAGGTGATCTGATGAAGCAGCTGAGCCCTATGCGGCAAAAGATCCTGGACTACATCTCCGCCTATACCGACGACAATGGCTACCCGCCTTCGGTGCGGGAGATCTGCCAGGCTGTGGGCCTGCGTTCCCCCTCTACCGTCCATTCCCATCTGAAGATCTTGCAGGATGCGGGCCTGCTGGAAAAAGGGGAGGGGAAGACCCGCTCCATCACTCTCAAAAACCACTCCAGCGGTGTGAAAAAGATCCCCATTCTGGGCGTGGTCACGGCAGGGCTGCCCATTTTGATGCAAGAAGACATACTGGGGTATATCCCCTTTGAATACCACGCCGGCGAATACTTTGCCCTGCGGGTGCGGGGCGACAGCATGATCGGCGCCGGCATCTTGGAAGGCGACGCAGTCATCGTGCGCCGCCAGGAAACGGCGGACAACCACGCCATCGTGGTGGCCATGCTGGAAGACGAAGCCACGGTCAAGCGGCTGCTTTTGAAAAAAGGCCAGGTATGGCTCATGCCGGAAAACCCGGCCTACGACCCCATCGATGGCAGCCAGGCCTCCATCTTGGGGTTGGTGGTGGCCGTGTACCGGGAATACCGGGCCTAGGCCGCCATGGCAGATCTGCATACCGATATCCGGTTCCTCAAGGGAATCGGCGAAAAAAAAGCCCTGCTTTTTCACAAGCTGGGCATTTTTACGTTGGGGGATTGCCTGGAATACTTCCCCCGGGATTACGAAGATCGCAGCCACATTCTGCCCATACGGGAGGGGCCGGTGGGGGAGAACTGCTGCGTGCGGGCCCTGGTGGGCAGCGACCCCACCACCCGCCTGATCCGGCGGGGCTTGACGGTGACCAAGCTGCGGGCCTTTGATGAGAGCGGCTCTATGGAGCTGACTTTTTTTAACCAGCCCTATGTCAAAGACCAGCTCCGCCAGGGCCAGGAGTATGTGTTTTACGGCCGCATGGGCGGCAACCTGTTGCGCAAGCAGATGACGAACCCCGAATTTGAGCCGGCGGGCAAAGGCGCCATCACCGGCCGCATCCTGCCCGTCTACCGGCTGACCGGCGGCCTTTCCCGCAAGGCCCTGCTGGGGGCCATGGGGCAAGCGCTGGACTGCACGGCCCAGATGGGCGACCGGCTGACAGATGAGTTCCGGGCCCAGCACCGCCTGTGCCCTCTGCGCGACGCCTATGAAAACATCCATTTCCCCCAAGATGCCCAGGCCCTGGCCGCCGCCCGCCGCCGGGTGATCTTCGAGGAGTTCTTCACCTTTGCCTGCGGCCTGCAGCTGATGCAGGAACAAGACCGCTACAGCCCCGGGGTATCCCTCCAGTGGTATGACCCCCAGGCCTTTTACCGCCTGCTGCCTTTTGCCCCCACCGGCGCCCAGCGCCGGGCAGTGGACCAAGCTTTTGCCGACTTGTGCTCCGGCCGGCGGATGAACCGGCTGATCCAGGGGGACGTGGGTTCCGGCAAGACGCTGGTGGCGGCGGCCTGCCTGTGGCTGGCGGCCAAAAACGGCAAGCAGGCCGCGCTGATGGCTCCCACCGAGCTGTTGGCTGTGCAGCACCACCAATCCCTGGCCCCGCTGCTGGAACAGTGCGGCTTCTCCTGCGGCCTGCTCACCGGCTCTACCCCGAAAAAACAGCGCCAGACCCTTTGCGATGCCTTGGCCGCCGGCGCCCTGCCCCTGGTGGTGGGCACCCACGCCCTGCTGGAGCAGCAGGTGCAGTTTGACCGGTTGGCCCTTACCATCACCGATGAACAGCACCGGTTCGGCGTGCGCCAGCGGCAGATCTTGGCGGGCAAAGCCGACCAGGTCCACACCCTTGTCATGTCAGCCACCCCCATTCCCCGCACACTGGCGCTGCTCCTCTATGGGGATATGGCAGTCTCCATTTTGGATGAATTGCCCCCCGGCCGCAAGCCGGTGCCCACTTACGCGGTGGACAGCCGCTACCGCGCCAGGCTGGATGCTTTTTTGCTCAAGCAGGTGGCAGCCGGCGGGCAGGCCTATATCGTCTGCCCGCTGATCGAGACAGAGGAGGGGGCGGCCGATGAACGGCAATCCGCCGTGACCTATGCCCAAAAGCTCCAGCAGCGGCTGCCCCAGCTGCGCATCGGCCTGATGCACGGCCGGTTAAAAGCCGGGGAAAAAGACCGGGTCATGGCCTCTTTTGCCCAAGGGGAACTGGATGTGTTGGTCAGCACCACGGTGATCGAAGTGGGGGTCAACGTGCCCCGGGCCACCCTGATGATCGTGGAAGACGCCGACCGCTTCGGCCTTTCCCAGCTCCACCAGCTCCGGGGCCGGGTGGGCCGCGGCACGCTGCAATCCTACTGTGTGCTGGTGTCGGACAGCCAAAACGAAAAGACCCGCCGCAGGCTTCAGGTGATGACCCAGTGCAGCGATGGCTTCCGCATTGCAGAAGAGGATCTGAAGCTGCGTGGGCCGGGAGACTTCTTTGGCGACCGGCAGCATGGCCTGCCCCAGTTCAAAGTGGCCGACCTTTCCAACGACATCGAACTGCTGCAAGAAGCCCAACAAGCGGCCAAAGACCTGTTGGCCCAAGACCCGGGGCTGCTGCAGCACGCCCCCTTGCGCCAGCGGGTGGAACAGCTTTTCGCCCGGGCGCAGCAATGAAATCGGGAGGAGACCCCATGGAATCGATCCAACAAGCCCAGCCTGCCGATGCGGCAGCCGTGCTGGAGCTGATCAAAGCCCGCATCCGGTGGATGGATGAACAGGGCATCCGCCAGTGGAATACCACCGGCTATTTGGAGGCCTACGGCCTGGATTATTTTATGCAGGCTGCCCGGCAGGGAGTGCTCTATGTGCTCCGGCCGCCCCAGGGGCCCATCCAGGGTGCTGTGATCCTGCTGGAAGAGGACCCCCGCTGGCCCGATGGCGCGCCGGCCTGCTATGTCCACAACTTGGTGACAGCTTGCGGCGTGCCCGGTGCCGGCCAGGCTCTGCTGGCCTTTTGCCGCCGCCACGCCCTCGGCCTTGGCAAACAATATTTGCGGCTGGATTGCGCGGCGGACAACCGCAAATTGAACCGGTACTACGAAGCCCAGGGCTTCCAGTGGGCCGGATCTGTGGAAGAAGGCCCCTACCGGGGGAACAAACGGCAGGTACTGCTTGCAGAGGAGGATGCACCATGAAGGCATGCCAAGAAAATCTCATCCGTTTCCGCATGGCAACTGTACAGGACATCGCAATCATTCAAACGCTCCGTTTGGACATGCTGCGGGAGCTGACCGGCCCGTTACCGGCCGATCTTCCCCGCACCATATCCTCCTATTTGTACCGGCACCTACCCGATGGCACCTGTCTCTGCGCTCTGTTGGAGCGCGAGGGAGCGGTGATTGCCAAGGCTATGCTTTGCATCTATGAGGTCATGCCAGACGAAGTGAATATCACAGGCAAATGCGCCACCTTGTTTTCGGTGTATACTTTGCCGGCCCATCGGGGCCACGGTTATATGGAACATCTGTTGCAATATCTGTTGAATGAAGCGAAAAAGCAGGGAGTCAAGGTGGTCCTTGCTTCAGCCGAACCAAAGGCCATCCCCCTATACAAAAAGGTGGGCTTTTCCCTCGATGAAAATGAAATGAGTATCCGGCTGTGAAAGCGTTGTGCGGATACCAGGCCATTTCAAGAACCCTTTCCTGTATGTCGTCACAGCATAAAAAGTGCCGCGCCCGGGCTTTGCGTGCCTGGGCGCGGTATTTTTCATTCCCTTTTCTGTTTGGTCTCGCTATTTTACCTCAGATTGATCCTGCTGTTCGGGCTGCTCTTGGTAGATAGAGCCGGTCTCCGGCATGCTGTCCGGCAGGTCAGGCAGGGCGTCCGCATCGGCCGCCGGCTGCTTTTCCGCAACGATCAATTTGCTGCCAAAGGCGCAAATATCGATGATGCCGCCCAGGATGAGGCCCCAGCTGATCAAAAAGCGGATCATGTAATACAGCTCGTGGAGGCAAGTGGCAATGTGAGCGGTCACCTCGTGGATCTCCGTGTAGAAGTCCGCCCCAAAGGCCAGAGCCCGATAATCGCCGCCATACCGGTCGAACATCCCTTTGGCCGCAAAGCCCATGATCACCATGATGATGCCGACCAAAATGCCCGCCAGGGCAAACCAATTTCGAGAGTCTTTTAATGTGCCGATGATCCTGTTTTTCATATCGTGATCCCTCTTCTCTTCTTTTGTCAAACCAACGGTCTACCCCGGCAGCATGCCGGGGTAGATTCTTTGATTACTTTGAGAACTGCTCCACAACAGAAGTCGCTTCTTCTACCAGCTCACCCCACTGGCGGGTGCCTTCGTTAAAGCCTTCGAAGATGGAGAGCACTTCTGCACGGCTCATATTGGAACCGCAGCGCGCAGCCAGAGAGCCATCCAGCCGGGCCACTTCCAGAGCCATGGACCGGACTTTGGCAAACTCTTGGTTGTCGCCGATGGCGTCAGCCACATCCTGTGCCAGCCCCTGGCGCTGTTCCAGATAACGGCGCACCACGCCCATGGCCTGGTCACGGCCTGTGCTGGCGCCCGTCTCCGGGTAGCTGCCGGCCACTTCCAGAGCCTGGCCGCCCATACCGGAAGCCGTGGTCGCCTGCTGGAAGTAGGTGTTCAGTTTCACGGCGATCTGCAGGGCTTCCTGCACGTTGGAGGATGTGTTATCTTCATCCTGACCGTCGTCTGTGTTGTTATTGGAATTGTTGTTGCCGGAAGAGCTGCCGCCATAGGAGACCGGGCTGCCGTTCACATCGTAGAACTCGATGCGCACTGCATTTTCAATGGTCTCCCGCTCCACGTACGTCTCATCCAGCACGTTGAAAGGCTGGTTGTTGCCCGGCACTCTGGCCGTCAAGCGCACTTCGTCCAGCACTCGGTTGTTGCTGTCGTAGAAATTGGCAATGATCCCTGTGGTATCAAAGTCCGATGTGCCCTGGATGCTGACAGCGATCTTGTATTTGCCGATGTTGGTCATCTCGCATTTGGTAAACACCAGGGAATCCACCTGGGTGGTGTACCAATAGTTGCCCGTGGAATAATGGCACTCCGCTGTAAAGGGGCCATATTCATAATTCAGTTTGGGCACGGTGAAGTTCTGGGCCTCTGCGGCTTTTTCCACCTTCACGGTGCAAGTGGCTGTCTTGCCGTTGGCCGTCTTGGCGGTGATGGTGGCAGTGCCCTCGCCCTCAGCCGTGACCGTACCTGTGCTGGAGACTGTGGCTACACTGGTGCGGGAAGAGCTCCAGGTGACGCTCTTATCCGTCGCGTTGGAAGGGCTCACGGTGGCGCTCAGGGCGACTGTCTCGCCCTCTTCCAGTGTGACAGAAGTCTGGTTCAGCTTGACGCTTGTAGCTTCTACTTTTGTAGTAGATGTGTTGCCCTCTTTCAGCCCGGCGCTCTCCGCCTGGGCTTCGGTAAACACGCCTGCATTGATCAAGCTCTGGTACAGCGGGGTGGTGGTGTTCTTCTTGGAGGCGCTCAGGGCGTCAAAGGAGATGCTGGCTACGTTGCCCCGGGTAAAGGCCGTGGTGTTGGCATTGTACTCGCCCGATGTGACGCCCAGCTTGTCAGTCAGCGTCCAAGCGCTGTTCCACTGGAAGTCCGTGCCCGAAGTATAGCCCAGGGCACGCAGCACGAAGGTCAGGTACTCGGTGGGCTTGATGGCCGCATTGCCGCCAAAGGTGGTGGCGCTGGTGCCATTGGTCAGGCCGTTTTTGTAAGCGTAGTTTACATAGGGTTTCGCCCAATCCGCCACGTCGGTGAAGGGGGCGGAATAGGTGCTGTTTTGGGCCTCTTGTTCTTTGCCCAGCAGCCGCACCAGCATGGTGACAGCCTGTGCCCGGGTAGGTGTTTGGTCCAGGCCATAGTTCGGTGTGCCGTCGGCGTTGTTGCCCATGCCCTGGAACAGGCCCAGGTCATCCAGCTTTTGCGCCGCAGTGGCAGCCGGAGTTGCCGCAAAGGCAGTAACACTCAAGGCGAACACCATGACACAAGTCAAAAATGCCGCGATCCATTTGCGTTTCACGATTGATTACCTCCTTGTTTCCGCGACCTAGGCCGGGGCGGATTGCCCCGGCCAGCCGTTGTTTATGTGGAATTAAAATTTGCTTTGATCGCTCAGACCTGCATCAACCAGCACTTGGTTTGCTTCTGTGGCGACTGCACCCAAATTCCCGACCAATTCCATAAATGTGTTTTTTGCCTGCCTGGAGCCTGTGGTTCCTGTTGCTGTGCCACCGGCTACCGCCTCACAATGGCCCAGCAGTGTTTCATACGTCGAGACCACAGCTTCTGCCCTTGTCTTGACTTTGGAATAATGGGGATCTTCTTCACAGATGGCCACAAGACCTCTGATCTGGCTCTCCACCGATTTCAGCCCCTGCACAGCCTGGGCCATATCGGCTTTGCCCTTTTCCTGGTCTGGAGTACTGGCCCAGAAAGCTTCCCAACTGTCCAACACTTTTTGATTGGCAGCGTACAGAGTTCCGCTTTTATTTAATGTCCCATTTTTATCAATCAGCGGTTCCAACTGCGCCGCTAGCTTTTCTGCAGTGGCCAAGATCTGTTTCTGCTCTTCTGTCAGTTCTGGTTCTTCCGGCTCCTCCGGGTCGGTGGGTTCCGCTGTGGTGCCGCCGCTGATGCCCTCGGTGGCCTTCGCTCCGGTAAAGCTGTAGAATTCTACCTTTGCCGCTTGTTCCAAGTCGTCGATATCCAACCATTTTTCAATCAACGCATTGTATGGTTGATTAGCCTGCACATACTCGATCAGCGATTCTTCTGCAATCGCCTGCCCGCTGGCATTATAGATGTACATTTTGATCCGGCAATAGCCATTCGTAGACTGTCCTTTGATGTTAATATTAAATTTCGCACTGCTGCTGGTCTGCTGGCCTGCAGCGCTGAACACCAAAGACTCCACCTTGTTCTGCCCCATCACTCTGCCATCATTGTAGTACTCCGTGATCGTCATGGGGCCATAATTGTAATTCAGCTTGGGTACGGAAAATTCCAATTCCGGTTCCCCTTTTTCCACTGTCACGGTGCAATAGTCCGAACGGCCGTTGTCTGTTGTTGCCGTGATCCGAGCAGTGCCTTCGGATACTGCTGTCACTCTGCCCGAGCTGGAGACCCGAGCCACCCGGGTATCGGAGGATTCCCAATCCACCCAAGTCTCGGTGGCGTTGGTCGGGCGCACGCTGGCGCTCAGCGTATCCGATTCACCCACTTTTAATGTCAAGCGGCTGGGGCTCACCGATACGCTGGTAGGCTCGATCACCGTCTTTTCCACCTTTACGGTGCAAGTGGCTGTCTTGCCGTTGGCTGTCTTGGCAGTGATGGTGGCCGTGCCTTCGCCCTCGGCCGTCACCCGGCCAGAGCTGGAGACTGTAGCTACACTGGTGCGGGAAGAGCTCCAGGTGACGCTCTTATCCGTCGCGTTGGAAGGGCTTACGGTGGCGCTCAGTGTCACCGTCTCATCCACTTTCAGCGTGACAGAGCTCCGGTTCAATTTCACACTGGTAACCTCTACTTTGGCCTCTTCTTTCACCAGGCCCGCCGTCTTCGCCTGGGCTTCGGTAAACACGCCTGCATTGATCAAGCTCTGATACAGCGGGGTAGTGGTGTTCTTCTTGGAAGCGCTCAGGGCATCAAAGGAGATGCTGGCTACATTGCCCCGGTTAAAGCCGGTGGTGTTGGCGTTGTACTGGCCCTGGGTAATGCCCAGTTTGTCAGTCAGCGTCCAAGCGCTGTTCCACTGGAAGTCCGTGCCTGAGGTATAGCCCAGGGCACGCAGCACAAAAGTCAGGTACTCGGTGGGCTTAACGGAAGTCCAGCCGCTGAACGTGGTAGCGCTGGTTCCATTGGTCAGGCCGTTTTTGTAAGCATAGTTCACATAGGGTTTTGCCCAATCCGCCACATCGGTGAAAGGGGCGGAATAGGAGCTGTTTTGGGCCTCTTTTTCTTTGCCCAGCAGCCGCACCAGCATAGTGACGGCTTCTGCCCGGGTGGGCGACCGGTTCAGGTCGTAATTGGGCGTGCTCCCTGTGCCGCCCACACCTTCGAACAGACCCAGGTCATCCAGCTTTTGCGCCGCAGTGGCAGCCGGAGTTGCCGCAAAGGCAGTGACACTGAGAGCGAACACCATGACACAAGTCAAAAATGCCGCGATCCATTTGCGTTTCAAGGTTTTCTCCTCCCTTTTTTCCCTGCTGTGCCTAAAATAAGGTCTTTTCGTTTTCGGCGAACAGCTTGTCGTTGATCTCGTCGAGACCGGTGTGGTGGATGATGCCGTGGCTGATGATGGCATCCCGTTTGTTCCGTGGATAGATCTGGGCATACGCCGCCTGTTTCAACAGCCTCTGGGTCTCTTCCAGCGAGACCTCCAAGCCGACGCAAAGGCAGATCAGTTTATCCCGCGACGGCGTCCTCCGCCCGGAAAACACCTGGTGGAGATACACTTCACTCATGCCGGATCGCCGCGCCAAAGCCGCTTTGCTGACGGCCTTGCGGTCATACAGTTCCTTCAAAAGCGATGTGATGCTTCTTTCCGAAAAATACGCCCGGTTTTCCCGCAGATAATCGTCGATGTTGGGTTCATCCATCATTTCCTGGTTCAGATCACTGGTCGTTTTTTCGTCCACAGCCCTTCCCCCCTTTACTTCTCATTCGAAATCGCATATTATAAATGTACAGCACTTTCACTTGTGATACAATATGCCCGCTGCATAGTGTTTCCTTTTGGAGATGGTTATTATTTACAATTGGTTTCAACAGGCCTTGCGGGAACAGTTCGCCGAGATCCGGCTGCTGAAAGAGAGCTCCCGTGGGAATGTACGTCTCATTCGTCATAAGGCCACCGGACAAAAATTCATCCTGCGCCATTACCAGGGCAATGTGGATGTTTATCAAAAGCTATTGCAGATCACTTGTAAGAATCTGCCCACTATTTTTGAAGTCGCCAGCCAAGGGGATGAGATCCTGGTGCTGGAGGAGTACATCGAAGGGGATACCCTGGGTTATCTGCTGCAAGACGCCCTGTTCACGCCGGAGGAGACCCGCAAGATCGCCCGCCAGCTCTGCCAGGCCCTGTGGGTGCTGCACAGCATGAATGCGGTGCACCGGGACGTCAAACCGGAAAACGTCATCCTCCGGGGAGCGGATACGGTCTTGATCGATTTTGACGCCGCCCGGCTGCACAAGCCCGAGCACGACAACGACACCCAGGTCTTGGGCACCATAGGCTTTGCCGCGCCCGAACAATATGGCCTTTCCCAAACCGATATCCGCACGGATATCTACTCATTGGGTGTGCTGATCAACGTGATGCTCACCGGCAAACACCCTTCCAAACAGCTGGCCGAAGGGCGTTTGGGGCAGATCGTGGAGCGCTGCACCCGGGTCAATCCCCAGCGCCGCTATCAAACGGTGCTGCGCCTGATGCAGGCCTTTTGAATACCAATCCATAAGGAGGAACCTTATCTTGAGCAAAAATTGTCCACACTGTGGTGCCACTCTCCATGAGAATGCCTCTTTTTGCCCCTACTGCGCCCACAGTATCAACCAGCGTAGGGAGTTGGTGCCGCCCAAGCCCCTTTCCGGCCGGGTGTTGCGGGCAGGTCTTTTCTTGCTGGCGGCAGCTTTGGCCGGCCTACTGCTCTTTTTGAACCTCCGTCCCCAGTCCTTGGAGGGCCAGGGCGAGGTGTTCTATACCGACGAAGACGGTACATATCAGCTTCTGCTAGGCTGGCCTCAAAATCGCACAGCGCCCGTCCCTTCCATCACCCAGCAGACGGAAGTAGACGGAGAATACCGGTTCCCTTCGCGCCTTTACATCAATATGGCGGACAGCGGGGCTGATGCGGGCAAGATGTTTCTGCGAAAAACCCGGAAGGTGACAGCGGAATTTATACAACCCCCGGACACCTCCAGCCCTATCACCTGTACAGAACCTGCCCCAGAGCCGGAGTATGCGCCCGATGCCGCTCTGGTCTCCTTCATTGATTTCACTGGGCACAGCAAGACATCGGAACTGGTCTGGACACTGGAAATGGACAATGGGGACACCATCCGCCTACTGCAAACTATTGTCATCGATCCTATTGAAACCTACAACTATTATTCCGAAGACGTCCCTATGGATACCACTGAAGACCTTCAGGCCTTGGTGGATAAAATCCAGCAGGAGATCCGCCCTGACGACGTGGCCAACATCCATTTGCCGCCGGTCACTTACCAGGGCAACCTGGTGATAGAATACCATTCCATCAACTTCTACGGCAGCGAAGAAAACGGGCAGCGCACCACTTTTGAGGGTACCATCCGCATGGATGTGGATTCCGACAAGTACATCTCTTACATCCAGGGCATCGATTTCCGGGGCAGCGGCGACGGCATTGCCATTTCTACTGCCGCCAGGGCCCGGGTAGAGAACTGCTCCTTTACCAATTGGAAGACCGGCGTGCTGGGTTACGGCAATGCCTGGGTCAATGTCATCGGCTGCCAGTTCGAAAACAACCAGGTGGGCTTCCATTTCAACAGCACTGGTCAAAGCGCCAGCCACTCCATGTATAACGGCAACCTGTTCGCGAACAACGGGACCGCCGTGATCTTGGAAAACGTGCCCACCGAACTTGCCTTGAATTTTGAGAACTCCCGTTTCGTGGGCAACGGCGCCGACATCGACAACCAGTGCAACCAGGCTTTGGATATTACAAGGGCCATTTTTGAATAAGAGGCCGGTCTTGTATGCGCTGCTTGGGCAACCAAAGATCAGAGAAAATAAAGAAAGAGGCCGTGCAGACATCGATCTGCACGGCCTCTTTTGGGCGTTTGGCCTTTCTATCCGCTACTGAGCCATCTTTTCCTTGGCCTTGGCCACAAATTTATCCATGTTCACTATGAACCGCTCATGGGTGCCCTGGCTGATCTTATCCTGGGCGTCATAGGCCTCCACATGGAAGACCAGACGGCGGCGGTCGATCTCCACCAGTTCGCAGGTGCACCGCACCTTCATGCCCACCGGCGTGGCCGCATCGTGGGAAACATTGACCTGGGTACCCACTGTGGTCTGCCCTTCCTCCAGATGGGGGGCGGCGCACTCCAGGCAGGTGTTCTCCACCAGGGCCACCAGGATGGGGGTGGCCAATACAGGCACCAGGCCGCTTTTCATGGCGGCAGCGGTCATCTCTTCGGTCACTACAGTTTCTGTGGAAAATTTCAATCCGATTTCCAGCATGCTGTTCCTCCTCGGTTTGGTCTGCAATTGCTCGCGTTTTAGCTGTTCATCCAGCAGAGACCATTATAGCAGAAACCGCCAAAGCGGACAATAGGGCAGACCTTTGCCGCCTGTTTTACCGGGAACAGCAAAAAACGGCGCTGCTGTCCGCAGGCATACAGCGCCGTCTGGCAGCTTTATCGGCTGCCCCGTTAGGATTTGTCGCCGCCTTTGAAGACCAGCGCGCCCAGGAAGGAAAAAAACACCGCTGCCGCAATGCCGCCGGCCGTGGCTTGCAGCCCCCCTGTGAAGATGCCCAGGAAGCCCTGCTCGGCCACCGCTTCCTTCACCCCTTCGGCCATGGAGTAACCAAAACCCAGCAGGGGCACTGTGGCGCCTGCGCCGCCAAATTCCACAATGGGCTCATACAATCCCAGGCCGGTGAGGATGACGCCCAGCACCACATAGGTGACCAAAATGCGGCCCGGGGTCATTTTGGTGCGGTCGATGAGCACCTGGCTGATGGCGCAGATTACGCCGGCCGTGAGAAAGGCTTGCACATAGATCATATCAAACATCCGCCTCCAAACAAACGAGATGGCAAATACCTGGTATGCTCTGGCCCTGGTTGGATGAAGTGGGGCTGAGCAGTGCACCGGTGCCGCAAAACAGCACTTTGCGGAAGATCTTCTGTTCCAGGGCTTTGAGCAGGTAGGAGCACAGCACAGCAGCGGAACAGCCGCACCCCGAACCGCCGCTGTGGACATCCTGGGTGCCGTCATACAGCAGCAGGCCGCAGTCGTCATAGGTGGGGCGCATATCCACCCCGTCCCGTTGGAACAGGTCCAAAACGATCTGGTGGCCCACCTTGCCCAGGTCGCCGGTGACGATCAGGTCATAGTCGGTGGGGCCTGTCTTGGTATCTTGAAAATAGGTCTGCAGCGTCTCATAGGCCGAAAGGGCCATGGCCGCGCCCATGTTGGTCTGGGCAGTCACACCCGGGTCGGCGATGCGGCCCGGCGTGGCTTTTGTGATCTTGACCCCTTTGCCCCCTTTGTGCAGCACCACCGCGCCCGAGGCCGTGGCCGTCCACTGGGCAGTCTGGGGCCGTTGGCCGCCGTATTCCAGCGGGTAGCGGTATTGCCGCTCTGCCGCACAAAAGTGGGAAGAGGTGATGGCGCACACCGTGCGTTCAAAACCGCCATCCACCAGGCAAGAGGCCAGCACCAGTCCTTCGGCCATGGTGGAACAGGCGCCATACAGACCAAAAAAGGGCACGTTGGTGGGGCGCAGCGCAAACGTGGTGCTGATGCACTGGTTCAACAGGTCGCCGCCCAGCACGCAGCCCAGCTGTTCGGGGGGCAGCTGCCCTTTGTTCAGCACCCGTTCAAAGGCCATGCTCATCATGCGGCTCTCCGCTTTTTCCCAAGTCTGTTCGCCAAAGGTGTTATCGTTGCTGATATAGTCAAAATCCCGGGAGAGAGGCCCTTCTCCCTCTTTTTTCCCCACCACCGATGCGTAGGACAGCACCCGGGGCGGGTCGTCAAAACAATAGGTATTTCCCTGTTTTTTCATCATGCATTCTCTTCCTTTATTCTGTGGATCAGGACATAATATAGTAGATCAGCCCGTAGACCACGCTGGCGGACAGGCCGCATACCAGCACGGGCCCGGCGATGGTGAACATTTTCACGCAGGTGCCCAGCACCAAGCCCTCGGTCTTGTACTCCACAGCGGGCGAGGCAATGGAGTTGGCAAAACCCGTAATGGGCACGATGGTGCCGGCGCCGGCGTATTTGGCGATCTTCGGGTAGATGCGCAGATCGGTGAGCAAAACACCCAAAAAGATCATCGTGATGGAAAGGGCAGAGCTGACTGCCTTTTCATCCAGCCCCAGGCTGATGAAGTATTCCTTGATGGCCTGGCCAACGGTGCAAATGGCGCCGCCTATCAGAAAAGCCAGCACAATGTCTTTGAGCATGGGGGAGCGGGGCGATGCTTTTTGATACAATTTTTTATATTCTTCGTTGGTGATACGCATAGGAATCCCTTTCTGCCGCCAGAGCGGCATCTGATTTGCCTATAGTATGGGGCGGCAGCGGGCAAATATACGGCCCGGCTCAAAAACAGAGACAAGCTTCGCTTCCTCCTGCATCCAATGAAGGCAAAAAATGTCGGGCCGGCCAGCCTTTTTCCATCAGACCCGTCTGCCTTTTTGCCTTCCATCTTGCACCAGCCCTCCTAAGGCACCTCCAGGCGTCCCTTCCACAACCCCTGTGAAAAAACGGCACCTTGACGTATTCTGCCACACCGTGGTATACTAATTTGGTATCATGACATGCCGCTGTGGCGAAACAGGCAGACGCAAGGGACTTAAAATCCCTCGGTGGAAACACCGTACCGGTTCGATCCCGGTCAGCGGCACCACAAATAGGGCGCGACATAAGTCGCGCCCTATTTGTATGTCCATTTATACGGAGGCATAGTGGGTCTTTTCGCGCCGGTTTCCATTGCAAAAAAGAGCATTCATGCTATAATAAAGATACAGGTTTCCGGCTCCCACTGGGCGCCAGATATCACAAAATGGAGGAACTGACATGAAAGCCTACGATATGATCAAAAAGCAAGAAGTAGACGTAGACCGCAAAGGCCTGATCGACCTGATGCTGAACAACCGGCAGATCGATCTGAAGTTTGCGGAAAAGCGCACCGATGACGACGGCTACCTGACCTGGGATGCCGAGAACTGGACCACAGTGGACGGCAAGCGCTTCATCCGCTGCTACTCCCTGGAAGGCCGTGTACTGCGGGATTCCACCACCCACAACATCTATGACCTGGATAACGACTTTTTCCCCGAGCAGGCTGAAAAAGTAGAGATCAACTGATCGCCCCGCCATGGAACTCATCCCGCTGGCCGTGGGGGTGCTGTGTTTTCTTATCGGCAGCATCCGTTTAAAAAAAGGGAAGGGGTACAAAGCCTGGCTGGTTTTCGCCATCTTGTGCTTTGTTGTGACCATCGTGCTGGGCGGGCTGCGGCTGCTCAACGGCGTCACCATCCCCTACCAATTTTCATAACGCGCAAAAGGAGCCTGTCGGGTGACAGGCTCCTTTTTACTGCTGTAATATATATAATCATCGTCACTCTGCCAGGGCTGCTTCCACGACGCAGTGGTTGCTGGCGCCCAGCCATTCCGGCTTTGCGCAAATGGACAGATGAAACCGCATCCACTCCTGAAACTGGGCTTCATCCCAGGTGTCCATTTGGGCTCCCATCAATTCGGCCAAGCCGTCGGCGGCAAAATGGCCGGTGACACGCAGCCCTTCTCCTTCCACCAGGGCCACGGCCTCAGGCGGCGTCAAAAAGGTGAAGGGGCCGGGCGTCAACCTTTGGTCCGGCCCATAGTTTTTGCCCCGCAGCGGCTCCTTTTGGTGGAGGAATGCCTCGGTGGCGAACACCATATCGTGGGACAAGTAGGCGAAAAAGAGGCTGCCCCCGGGCCTGCACAGCCGTTTGGCCTGCTGGATGCACTGGCGCCGCCCTTCCCCTTCCAAGTGATACAGCGGCCCCAGGCACAGCACCACATCGTAGCTGTGCTCTTTCAGCTGGGAAAGGTCTGTGCCTTCGGCCAGGATGGGCTGGATATCCATGCAGGGGCGCACATGCCGCATCAGGATGTCCAGATGCTTTTCCACCGGTTCCACCGCCGTGACCCGATAGCCCTGGCCTGCGTAATGAAGGCTGTATGCACCGGTGCCGGCGCCGATGTCCAATATGCGGCAGCCCGGCTGCAAACGCTGGTCGATCCAGTGGGTGGTGGTCAAAAACTCCACCCGGCTGCTGTTCCGGCCGTTGTTCAGCCGCTTCTCCTCATCAAAGCGGTCATAGATTTGCTCCAGATCCATTGCGATCCCTCCCATTTGCTCCAGCATACCATGGGGCCCTCTGCCTGTCAACCGGTGGGCCGGCAGCCCTTAAGAGAGCCAAAGCGCATCCCCATCAAAGTGGAAATACAGGGGGAATTGGGCCTGGGGGTCCTCCAAGCCCTGGGCGTATCCCGTCAGGCAAAAGCCGTCCTCTGTCTGTTCCGTTTGGTAGTAGCCCAGCTGCTGGTAAAATTCCCAAAAGGCCTGGCGCGCCCCGGTCCCTACGGTATACCGGGCAGCCGGTTGGCCTGGCCGCTCCGCCCGGATGGGCTCCGCCATATCCGGCAGGCACAGCCGCAGGTCCCCACGGGCCAAATGGAAGGGGAAGGCGATGAGGAAAGTGCCCCGGCGGTAGACTTCTGCGGAAAAATCCGTAAAATACCAGTCGCTCCCTGCTTCAAAGTGGGGGATGCGCCGCTGCTGCACTTGGTACAGCAGGTAAAAAGACCGGCCGGAGCGGACCCACGCCTCGCTGCTGCCGGCCTGCACCACCTGGTCAAAAGGCGGCTCGTCCAACGCCTCCATCTGCTCCACCATCTGCCCTAAGCTCAAATCGGTGGTAAAATAAGTGTTTTGTCCGCCGGCATAGTCTATGTCGATGGGCTCCAGGGGGATGGCGATGGACTCTCCGGTCAGCCGGTTCCGGCACTCCAGCGCTTGATGGGGCGCCGGGCCCAGCCGGGGCAGGGGAATGCCCAAGGCCAGCAAGACCCGGGGAATGAGACACAGCAGAAACAATCCTCCGATCAGGATCGCCCAAAAGATCTTTTGCTTTTTGGCCATACTCTCACCTCACACGCCCCGGCAGAGCTGCTATACTAGTATTTTCCACAAAGGAAATGTGTAGGTTTGTCAATGATGTGTTACAGATTAAGGGAAGCGAATAAGACCTGCTTAGGAGAGCGCCAAGAGAGAGGACGCATGGGGAAATTGTTGTAA
>CAJFRA010000012.1 GCA_904419295.1 Candidatus Pseudobutyricicoccus lothianensis | reverse complement strand
GGCCTCCTGCTGGAAACTGATGAGGTTGTAGGGGTTCCCCTCCATGCGGGGCAGCCAATAGACGATGAATTCGTTGTACTCCCGCGGGGTGAGGCCCAGTTGAGACAGGGCTTGGCGCAAGAAGTCTGCGGTCTCGCGGCCTGGCACCACAAAACCCTGGGAGAAATCGTAGACTGCCTGATTTTCGCCCTCCCAAAAGAGATAGGAATATTGATTTCCCTGGTCATCGGTCAAGGTGCCGTCAGGCTGGGCGGTGACATGCCAGCCTTGTCCGTAGGCCGGGTAGGTGCAAGTCAGCTGTCCGTCGTAGTGTAGGCGTACAGACACCTCTGTCTCCGTAGGCGGGTAGAGATAGATCACCGGCTTGGCCCCCACAGACGAGTTATCCCTTTTTGGCTCACAACCGGCAAGCAGCAAAAATCCCAAGAGCAGAAAGCACAAAGATCTCTTCATAGAACGTCCCTCCCTGTGAAAAAACGGGCGGAGCCAAGCCCCGCCCGTTCGATTGCAGTTGTTAGATGTTCTGGTAATCCAGAGTGATGGTGCCGTCTTCGTTCTGGGTGACAGCCTTCTTATCCAAGAAGATCTTATCCACAGCGGCGAAGTAATCCTTCTTGTCGGGATAGACCAGCTCGGCTTCGGCGATGACTTTCTTGCCCAGCTCTGCGTTGTTGGAAAGCAGGGCTTCGGCCATCAGGACCTGATACTGAGCGGAAAGCAGCACCGCGTTCTCCGGATCGGAGATGCAGTAATCGGAGCCATGGCCCACGCCGGAAGCGCCGGGCGCATAGGGCTGTACAGTGGGCATCACGCAGGAAACGTCGCCCATATCGGTGCAGCCGGTGCCCCACTTGGTGTCCTCTTCGATGTAATCGTCGCCCCATGCCTGCTTGACGACATCCACTGTGATCTGATACAGGTTCTTGTCGTTATACAGCGGGCAATAGCCGGGGTAATCCTGCAGGTGCACGTTGGCGCCCATTGCGGCAGCCGAAGCGGCCAGGGCACGGTTGATGCGGCTGTTGGCCTGGACGATGGCGTCGATGCTGGCGCCGCGGACATAACTTTCGACCCGCACATCGTTGGGGATGGCGTTCACCGCGCCGCCGCCCTTGGTGATGATGGGATGGAAGCGGATGTAATCCTTCTCCTGGAAAGTCTCGCGCAGGGCGTTGACAGCGTTGAGGCCCAGATTGGCCGCATACAGGGCGTTGACACCCAGATGAGGCGCGCCGCCGGCATGGGAGGAAACGCCTTCGTAATTGATGTTCTTGGTCAAGCAGCCGTTGTTGCCGATGCCCACGCCAATGCCTTTTTTGCCGCTGTTGGAGGTATGTACCAGCAAAGCGATGTCGCAGTCATCCATGAAGCCGCGATACATGAACTCCACTTTGCCGCCGAAATACTTGATGATGCCTTGCTGCCGCAGGGTCTCGCGGTAGCCGATCTCGATCAGCTCTTCGGCAGGAACAGCCATCAGGCGGATAGAGCCGCTCATGCCGTCCAGAGCGCCGGGCTGCTTCAGGGCAGCGGCGATGCCCAGCAGGGCTGCGGATTGGGCGTGGTGGCCGCAGGCGTGGACAAAGCCGGTCTCCGGGTCACACTCCGGATGGGTAGAGACGATCAGGCTGTCCAGCTCACCCATGATGAGCAGTTTGGGGCCGGGTTTGCCCGTGTCGATATCGGTGTAGAAGCCGGGGATGTTGCCCGCCTCTGTCAACTGATAGCCCAGCTTTTCATACTGCTCTTTCAGATAAGCATGGGTCTTCCATTCCCGATAGCCAGTCTCCGGGTGCTTCCAAATGTGGCGCTCCGCGGCGAACATCAGGTCACGCTGGCCAGCTACGATGTCTTTCAGTTGTTGGACACGGTCTTGATTCAGCATATCGATCCTCTCCTTTTTTTGTCGAAATCATGCAAACAACGCACGAAATAAGTGCTGTTCTTCGTACTCATTATACCAAAGAAAAGAGAAAGACAAAAGGGAGTTTTGCAAAAAAGCGCCCCGGGAATGGAGAAATTCCCGGGGGAAATCTGTACATTTTTCATAATAGTCAAGGTTTTGCCTGGTCTTCCTGCCGGCGGACCGCCCGAGCATCCACCACGGCAAAAATGGCGTTTTGATAAGCCTTGGCCCGATCCCAGTCCAGTGATTGATAGGATGCGCTGATCACGGTGCCGTCCTTTTGGCGAAGGGAGGCCAAGGAAGAGTAAAAGGTGACTTCCCCCTGGGGGGCAGTATAATGGAACTGCCAGCCACCGCTATATTTGCTGATGTCATCGATGAAGGGGCCGCTTCTGTCTTGGAGAGTAGCGGCGATCATCTGGCGTACAGAAAGGGGAAACTCCTGGGAGCTGATCGGCTGGAAGGAGCCGCACGCCGGGGAAAAAGTAAAAGGGGTATCGGCGGTGAACGTATCCAGCGCCGCTTCCAGCGGGCGCAGCTTGTACCACTGCCACAAGTGGAAGCCGCCCCAGATGACCAGAAAGAACCCGGCCAGGGCAAGGGCACCTTTGATGAGGGGAGGAGCGTTTCGGCTGTTGTTTTTCATAAAATGTCACCTCCAGAACCTATCATGATTTTACTCTACGATGGATCGCAAGAAAAGTCAACGGGCCCTGCTGCCGCCAAAGAAGAGGAAACAAAAACCGGCCCCACAGAGGGACCGGTTTTGAAGATCGGCTTATTTTGCGTATTCGATGGCCCGGGTCTCCCGCACCACATGTACTTTGATCTGGCCGGGATAGCTCATTTCGTCTTCGATCTTTTTGGCCAGATCTCTGGCCAGCAGGATCATCTCGTCGTCTTTGACGATATCGGGCTTGACGATAATGCGGATCTCGCGGCCCGCTTGGATGGCGAAGGATTTTTCTACGCCGTCAAAGCTTTCCGCCAGTTCCTCCAATTTTTCCAGCCGCTTGATATAGGCTTCCAGGTTTTCACGCCGGGCGCCGGGGCGGGCGGCGGAAATGGCGTCGGCCGCCTGGACCAGGCAAGCCACGACGGTATGGGCTTCCACGTCGCCGTGGTGGGACTCGATGGCATGGATCACTTCGGCGTTTTCCCGGTATTTTTTGGCCAGCTCCACGCCAATGGCCACATGGGAGCCTTCCACTTCGTGGTCGATGGCCTTGCCGATGTCATGCAGCAGGCCGGCCCGCTTGGCCAGCGTCACGTTGGCGCCCAGCTCGCCTGCCAGCAGGCCGGCGATGTGGGCCACTTCGATGGAGTGGTTCAGCACGTTTTGGCCATAGCTGGTGCGGTAGCGCATACGGCCCAAGATCTTCACCAATTCGGGATGCAGGCCGTGTACGCCTGTTTCGAACATGGCGCGCTCGCCCTCTTGCTTGATGGTGGCCTCCACCTCGTTTTTGGCCTTTTCCACCATTTCCTCAATGCGGGTCGGGTGGATCCGGCCGTCGGAGATCAGTTTTTCCAGGGCGATGCGGGCCACTTCGCGGCGCACCGGGTCAAAGGAAGACAGGGTAATGGCTTCCGGCGTATCGTCGATGATCAGGTCCACACCAGTCAGGTTTTCCAGAGCACGGATGTTCCGGCCCTCCCGGCCGATGATGCGGCCCTTCATTTCGTCGTTGGGCAGGGGGACGACCGATACCGTCACTTCGCTGGCATGGTCGGCGGCACAGCGCTGGATGGCCAGGGCGATCACTTCCCGGGCTTTCCGGTCGGCCTCTTCCTTCAGCTGCTGGTCGATCTCCTTCAGCTTCAGGGCGGCGTCGTGCCGGGCTTCCTCCTCCACTTTGGAGATCAGGAAGTTTTTCGCCTCTTCCGCCGTCAGGCCGGAGAGTTTTTCCAATGTCTCCAACTGGCTCGCTTTTAAAGCGTGGACTTCCTCCAGGGTTTCGTCTGCTTCTTTCAGTTTGCGGTTGAGCTTTTCTTCTCTTTGTTCGATGGCTTCGTACTTTCGGTCCAGCTGCTCTTCTTTTTGCTGCATCCGGCGCTCTTGCTTTTGCACGTCGCTCCGGCGCTCTTTGATCTCTTTGTCGGCTTCTGCCCGGATCTTGAACACTTCTTCCCGGGCTTCTACCACAGCTTCGCGCTTTTTGGTCTCAGCAGCCTTGATGGCGTCGTTGAGAATGCGCGTTGCCTCTTCTTCGGCACTGCCAATCTCTTTTTCTGCAATTTTTTTCCTGTATGCGAAACCGGCCACAAATCCGATGATACCAATCAGAACAAGCAGAATCGCTGAAACAATATAAAACGTTATGCTATCGGGCAAAGTTCCTCCTCCTTTTCAATCCAGATTTTGGGCGGTTTTTTTGAGGGGCAACGCCCAGGCCCACAAGGTGGATTCCGGTAAAATACCATATATTATTTTATATCGGAGGCGGGGCAGTGTCAAGGACAGAAACGAAAAGCCGGGGCCTGCTTCTGTGATTTTTGGTTAAAAAACCGGCGAGCCCTGGGAAGGATACAAAAAAAGGGAGGGGAGCGCTCCCCTCCGCCAGCGGCTCTGCGCCGCCATCAAGTGGCAAAAACATGGTTGCCGATCTTGCCGATGACAGGCCGGCTGTAGATCCATTTATTTGTGGTCTTGGCCGGGTTATAGTAATAGATGGCCCCTCCGGTGGGGTCCCAGCCGTTCATGGCGTCCTGGGCGGCGCGATAGGCGCTTTCGGCAATGGGCTCGTCGTACTGGCCGTCCAGCAGGGCGGAAAAGGCACCGGGCTGGTAGATCACGCCGGAGACCGTGTTGGGAAAAGAAGGATGCCGCACCCGGTTGAGGATGACGGCCCCCACGGCCACCTGCCCTTCATAGGGCTCGCCCCGGGCTTCGGCAGAGATCATCCGGGCCATCAGATACAGATCGTTGTCACGGCCGGATTCGCTGCCGGAGGAAGAGGCGCCGGTGGAGATGCCCATGGCCTGCAGCGTGGCGTTGCCTGCAATGCCGTCGGCCGTCAGGCCGTTGCGGCGCTGGAAGTATTTGACCGCCTCGGTGGTGGCGCTGCCGTAGATGCCGTCCACTTCGCCCTCATAGTAGCCCCAGCGTTTCAGCTTGGTCTGGATCTGGCGCACGGTCTCCCCTTGGGAGCCCTGCTGGTACACAGCGGCCAATGCCGGGGTCGTCAGGCTCTGTACGCCGCCGATCACCAGGATATTGAGCAGAAAGACTGCCGCCAGCGCGGCAAGGAGTTTTTTGCTTGGTGCCATCATTCACAACGTCCTTTTTGTTTTTTTAATTAGTATGGCAGAGCCCGTCCCTTTTATGCATGCGCAAAAAGACCGTAGGCAAACCGGGCAAAAAATGATATAATCCCATCGAATATGCCCGAGGAGGAAGGCCCTTGGCACAGACAGTAGAACTTTTTGACGGATATACGTTGCTCCAGGGCGATGATTGTTTTCCGCTGACCACCGACAGCGTGCTGCTGGCGGATTTCCTCTGGGCCAGACCGGGCCAGCGGGGCCTGGAGATGGGCTGTGGCTGCGGCGGGCTCTGGGTGCTGGCGGCCCTCCATCTGCCCGGCTGCCAACTGGATGGGGTGGAGCTGGAACCCGGCCCCCTGGCCCTGGCCCGGGAGAACCAGGCCCGCTGCGGCCTTTCCCGCCGGGGCGTCCTCTGGCTGGGAGATCTGCGGCAAGGGGCGGAGCCCCGGTATGATTTTTGCCTTTGCAACCCGCCTTACCACCGGGGAGGGGCAGCTTGCCAAGACCCGGCCCGCCAGCGGGCACGGAACCAACGCCACACCCCATTGGAAGAGGTGTGCCAGGCCGCCGCCCGGTGGCTGCGGGCCAAAGGGAGCTTCTTTTTTTGCTGGCCCGCCCGCCAGCTGGACCAGGCGTGGCAGGCGCTGGGCCAAGCGGGGATGGCGCCCTGCCGCCTGCGCTTTGTGCACCACAGGCCCGGCGCGCCCGCTTACCTGGCCCTGGTGGAGGCCCGCCGGGGCGCAGGGGAGCAGCAGGTGCTGGCGCCCTTGTTTTTGCAGGATGAAGAGGGCCGGGAGACCGGAGAATATTGCCGGATCTACCACCGGAGCCCAAGGGATACAGAGGGAGGATGAACATGGCAGGAACACTGTATGTGGTGGCGACGCCCATCGGCAACCTGGGGGATCTGTCGCCCCGGGCCCAGCAAGTGCTGGCCCAGGTGGATTTTATCGCCGCAGAAGACACCCGGGTCGGGGCCAAGCTGCTGAATCGATTTGAGATCAAAAAGCCCCAGATCAGCTATTTTGAACACAACCGCAGGGCCAAGGGGGAGCAGATCGCCGCCCGGCTGGAGGCAGGGGAGAGCTGCGCCCTGATCACCGATGCCGGCACGCCGGCCATCAGCGACCCGGGCACTGACCTGGTGGACATCTGCGCCCAGCGGGGCATCCCGGTGGTGGCGGTGCCCGGGCCCTGCGCCGCCATTGCGGCCCTTTCCATCGCCGGGATGGACTGCGGCCGCTGGTGTTTTGAAGGGTTCCTTTCCGTCAACAAAAAAAGCAGGCGGGAACATTTGGAGGACATCCGGGGGGAGCGGCGGACCATGGTCTTTTACGAAGCCCCCCACAAGCTGCTGCGCACATTGGAAGACCTGCACCAAGTGCTGGGGGACCGGCCCATCGCCCTGGTGCGGGAGATCACCAAGATCCACGAAGAGGTGTACCGCACCACCCTGGCCCAGGCGGTGGAACACTACCGGGAAAACCCGCCCCGGGGGGAATTCGTACTGGTGCTGGCCGGTGCGCCCAAACCCCAGGAGGACGAGGCGCCGCCGGACCCCATGGAGGCGGTGGAAGCCCTGCTGGCCCAGGGCTGTTCCATCAGCGAGGCGGTCAAGCGGGCCGCCAAAGAGCTGGGCGTGCCAAAAAACAGCATTTACAACCAGGCCATGGAGCGGTTTTCACAAAAGGAATAGGCGCACGCTCCAAGCCGCAGCCAAAAATGCGGCCAGATCGCCGGCCAAGGCGGCCCAAACGGCCCAGCGTGTGTTCTTGATGCCCACGGCTGCGCTGTACAGGGCGATGCAGTACAGGCTGGTCTCGCTGGAGCCCAGCATCACGGCGGCGATCAAGCCGGCTGGGCTATCCGGCCCGCAGTGCTGGATGATATCGCTGCCGATGGACAGGGCGCCGCTGCCGGAAAAGGGGCGCAGCAGGGCCAGAGGGATGCACTCCGCCGGGATGCCCAAGGGGCTCACCAGGGGCTCTAGGCCGTGGGCCAGCACATCCACCGCGCCGGAGGCCCGTACCATGGCCAGAGCGGTCAGTATGGCCAGCATGGCGGGGAAAATGGAGAGCACGGTCTTTAGGCCCCGTTTGGCCCCTTGAAGAAAGACGGCGTAGACATCGCAGCCGTGGCACAGGCCGTAGACCATGACCCCTGCCACGATCAGGGGCACGGCGGCATCGCTCAGGCTCATGGGCGCCACACCCGGGCCAGCAGCGCCGCGGCCAACAGGGCGGCACACACCGAAGCCGCGCTGGCCATCCATACCGCCGGCAAGATGGCAAAGGGATGGGCGCTGCCCGCTGCCGCCCGCACAGCTGCCACATTGGCAGGGATCAGCTGCAGCGAGGCGGAGTTGAGCACGATGAGGCGCAGCACCCCATCGCAATCCGGCCGGCCGCCGGTCTGGGCCAGCCGGGCCGCTGCCCGCAGGCCAGCCGGGGTGGCGGCGCTGCCCAGGCCCAGCAGGTTGGCGGCCATGTTTTGGCTCAGGGCATCCCGGGCCTCTGGGTCTTGCCCCTGCCGGCCGAACAGGGCTTTGATCACAGGGGACAGGGCCCGGGAGATCTTTTTCGTCAGGCCGCTTTGGTCCATCACTTCCATCACGCCCGACCAGACGCAGATGGTGCCCGCGATGGAGAGCACCAGCTGCACGGCACTGCCCGCCCCCTGGGGCAGTGCGGCGGCCACTTCGCCCATCCGGCCGCCCAGGCCGCCAAAGAGCAGGGCGGCCACGAACAAAAAGCAAAAGATCTTTCCCATCATAGGCCGAGCCTCCTTTCCCTCCCATTTGTATGCTGCCCCTGCTCTCATCATCACCGGCAGCTCGGGAAAATACCGCGTTCGGCCCTCGAATGCCCTATGGTTTAGAAATTTTTTCCGGCATAGAAATTTAACAAAATCGTCACATGTCGATAGTTGACACTTTCTGTAAGAGTTGGTATGATAAAAGGGATTTTTAAGGTAAGTAGTAGCATAAATTTATAGAAGGAGGCTGAAATTGCCATGAAATCCACTGGAATCGTAAGAAACATCGACAGCCTGGGCCGTATCGTACTGCCCATCGAATTGCGCCGTACGCTGAACATCGACGCCAGCAAGGGAGACCCCATCGAGATCTATATGGAGGGCAATTCCATCGTGCTGCGCAAGCATGAGCCCAATTGTGTGTTCTGCGGCAGCTCCAAGAAGGTGACTTCGTTCAAAGGCCGCAATGTGTGTGAAAATTGCCGCAAAGAACTGGCGATGAAAGACTGATCCCGCGGAAGCGGTGCAAACAAAAACTCTCTGGATCTTTCCAGAGAGTTTTTTGCATTTGGCCGGCAGGAATGCCGGTCAGCTCTTTTTGTGGGGCTTTTCGCCCTGCTGCTGTTCCAGCAAAAGCAGGGCGGTCTTTTCGGCCAGCACCCGGCAGGCATTGGCCTGGGCCGCCAGCTTGAGGGCCAGCTGGGCCAACCCTTCGGACATGTGCTCACCGGCCAGGGCCGCCACATCGGTCTGGGCGGTCTGGGAAACCGATTGCAAAGCGGCGCATTGCTCATCCACAAACTGGTCGAAGACCGTGGACAGGCTGGAATGGGCCGCGATCCGGTCGTTCAGATGGGCCAGCACAGGGATGGGCAACACCTGCTTTAGCATACAAATGGTCATCAAACGGGCCAAATGTTCCCGATTGTATTTTTTTTTGACAGGCGGAGGCAAAACCCCCAATTTCACATAGTTGTTGATCATGGAAGGGGTGATCAATTTATCCCGGCTGTCGCCAAAGAGGGACAGGTATTTTTCCATAAATGCGATCACCTGGTCCATATACAAGTCCAGGTCGGGCAGCGCATCCCAATGGGGAATGCTGGGCTGGGCCAAGGAAGCGATAAACGATTCCATGGCGCGCTGCAGTTCTTGTTCGTCCAATCAAAACACCGCCTTTTTCAAAAGCTCCTCCGGCCCAACAGCAGCCCTGCCGCTGTTTTCAAACCTTGGCTGCCATGCCAAACCCTGCTTTTGCCGGTAAAATGTATTGTACCATGTTTCTCATAATGACGCAATCCGGCGGGAAAACTGTTGACATATTTCTTTTAATGATTTATTCTAGTTATGAAAACTAGATTATATGGTTTATCAAATGGAGGCGTTTGCAGTGATACAGAGGTTGGCAGTTTTGGGGGATTCCATTTTGCGGGGCGTGGTGCTGGATGAAGCCAGTGGCCGGTATGTCCACTTAAAAGAGAGCTGCGTGGCCGGCGCCCAACAGCAGCTGGGGCTTTCCATCGACAATTTTTCCCGTTTTGGCATGACCAGTGAAAAAGGGCTGCAAGTGGCGCGGCAACGGTTGCCCGAGCAGGGGGGCTATGACGCCTGCCTCATCTGCTTTGGCGGCAACGACGTGGACCATTGCTGGAAGCAGGTGGCCGAAGACCCCCAGGGGGAAAACCCGCCCCATGTGGCTTGCGGCCGGTACATTGAGAACATGGGGCAGATGGTGGAGCTGGCGCGGCAGCGGAAGATGGAGCCCATCCTCTTTACTTTGCCGCCCATCGATTCCCAACGCTATTTCCGCTTTTTTAGCCGGGGCATTGAAAAGTGGCAGAACATCCTGCAGTGGCTGGGCAGTGTGGATGTGATCTACGAACAGCACAAGATGTACAGCGAGCGGTTGTTCGCCCTTGCAAATCAACTGCGGTGCCGTATAATAGATATCAGAAATGTATTTTTGGGCGCAGGGGATTATAAGGAATACCTGTGCAGCGATGGCATCCACCCCAATGCCAGGGGCCATGCCCTGATGCAGACAGCGCTGGTTTCCTATGTCCGCTCTTGCCAATGAAAGAGGTGCAATGTTAAGCATGTTTGAGATCGTCACCGATTCTTCGGCCAATTTGACCGACGAATTGATCGAACAGTACCAGCTGCCCATTCTATCGCTGACGGTGCGGGTAGAGGGGCAGGAGTATGTCAGCTATGTCAAAGGCCACAAAAGCGACATCAAACCGATCTACGACAAAATGCGGCAGAAAAAGCCGGTGGAGACCTCCGCTGCCAACCCGGGCCAGTGCCATGATATTTTTGAAGAGCTGCTGAAAGCGGGCAAAGACCTGTTGTACATCGGTTTTTCCTCGGGTTTGAGCGGCACCTATCAGACGGCCAGCATGCAGCTGGAAGATCTGCGGGGCAAATACCCGGAACGAAAGATCCGCCATGTGGACAGCTTGGCCGCATCTATGGGCGAAGGGCTGCTGGTGTGGCACGCCTGCCAGCTCCGGGAACAGGGCAAGAGCCTGGACGAGGTGTACCAGTGGGTGCTGGAGAACCGGCTGCACCTGTGCCACTGGTTCACAGTGGACGATTTGTTCCACTTAAAGCGGGGCGGCCGCATTTCCGCCGCGACTGCTGTGGCGGGCACGATGTTGGGCATCAAGCCGGTGATGCATGTGGATGACGAAGGCCACCTGGTGGCTGTGGGCAAAGTGAAAGGGCGGCGGGCCTCCCTGAACGCCCTGGTGGACCACATGGAGCAGACGGCCATTGACCCGGCCCGGCAGATGATCTTCATCAGCCACGGCGATTGCCTGGAAGACGCCCAATATGTGGAACAGGAAGTGAAGCGGCGCATGGGCGTCCAGCAGGTGATGATCAACTATGTGGACCCGGTGATCGGCGCCCATTCCGGCCCGGGGACCGTGGCCCTGTTTTTCCTGGGGACCAAGCGGTGATGCCGCAGAAAATACAAATCAAATCAATAAATGGATGAAAAAGAAAAATAATGGTGTCCGGTCTGCTAGTTGGAGTAAGGCCTTCCTGTCCAGCATTAGCGGCAGGATGGCCGGTTGACATACCAGAAGAGGGTGTTACACCTGGTGTTGCCGTTGAGTTTAAAAGTGTCGATGGCGAAACAGGTACTTATAATGCAGGACTGCCCAGCATTCAAACACACGTGGCGCCTGGCAGGATTATTTGGAAAGAAGAAAGCATGAGAGGTGGCACCAAATATATTGAGCAAGCGGTATCCACCCTGGAAGGAGACCGAAGAACTGAGTTTGCAAGTGTAGGATAGACAATGATGAGTTACACAAAATGAAAAAAGAGCTGTTTGGAGGATTGCCAAGTGAGAGGGCGGATGGGGAAATTGTTGTAAGTCCGCTCCCGGACAGCAAGCTGGGCCGTGAAATCATCAAAGCTGAAAAAGCGGTGGGAGGCGTAGAATTCTTCTGGATTTCAGCGTCTCATATTCAGGATCAGCTTGATCCCCTCTGCTGTATGCTGGTTGGGGTGGCTGGGGGGCGGTGGGAACGGTCTGCCATGGATTGGAGTATGGCGTCATACCGTTTGCGTTAGCTGCCGGTTCAGATGGCAGCGGATGGGCGTTTCTGTGACGCCATGCTTGTTGGCGTGCTCGATCACCGCTTGCCTGAAGCGCATGGTTTGTGTTCTCTTATTCATGGCGGATAGTGACGCTTGCCTTTCGGTTTTGTCCCAGCAACTGAACCTTATCACAGGTCACCCCTATTCGCTTTTCTTTTTTCTATTTGTCTCACATCATTGTAACACCTAAAAATATTTTCAAATAAAAATTTTGAAATATATTGAAAAAAAGTTGGAAATAGTGATATCTTAGAAATAAGAGGAACACCGTATTCTCAATCAAGTATAAGGAGGACAAAATGAAAAAGAAGATTATTTCTAAGTTGCTAACTGTAGTGGTCTTAGGCAGTATGGTATTTACCATGAGCATGAGCGCATTTGCAGCGCAAGTAACTCCCCAGAAAGCAGAAGCAAAGGTCGAGGTTATCGCTTTATCAGAAGATATAAGCGCGACAACACTGAACGAAATCTCAAATAGTGTTTATGCTGGCTTAGTTTACCCTGATGGAACAACTGTACCGATCGATTCGGTTGTGACAGTAGAAAAACTACCATCAACATTTAAATCATCTGTAGAGTCATATGATTCATATGCAGTTACTTTAAGTGGAAAAGTTGTCTCTGATAGTGCTGATAAGAATACAAGCCACACGAATGCTTCTGCAACGCTTAAGATGATATGGACCGACGGCCCCCAGTGGAATAATTCTATTGATGAAGTGTCGGGAACCCTTGATGTAATAAAGGGTAAGGTTGTTTCTGGAAAGGTGAGATATGGCAACGGATGGCTCAGTGGGTTACAATGGACAGAGAGAGATGTAGGGAGCAGCTCTTCCTTTGCATATTATCCCGGCATGACTGTTCAAGACCCTTCTGCTGATTATAGCATCACCTTTAAGGATGAAATCGTTTCTATGTATCTCAAAGTTTCTGCAAATATTTTGCAATAATCTGATGGGATCATGATGAAAAATAAGTTGATTACCACATTGTTGCGTAGCCTACTGTATGTTACTGGAATATACTTATTATTTACACCTATTTTTTATTTCTATAATTTTATCTATCCATCTCCAATTATTTTTGTAGTTGCAAATGTTGTTCGTCTTGTTTTAATTGTATTAGTAGGGGTGTTCCTCAGCCGAAAAAACAATATTGAGCTCAATAGCAGCAGAAGATTGTCTATTATATTTTGTGTTTTAAGTGGGGTATCCATCTTGTTATCCTTTGAGGGGATATCTCAAAAACTATATGGAACCTTCGCTGCCACACTCGATATATATCACAAGCTTTCTAACAGTTTATTTTCCGTTATTTTGATTGAACAGCTATTGAACAACCACCTTATTACAAGTTTTTTGATCTGTTCAACACTAATTTTCTTTAAGCCGTTTGATAAACGGTTGAGAAAATAAAAGAGTCCCCCAGCAGTTTATGAACTGCGAACTGAACCAGTAAAAACGGACAATAGACAAAACGCCCCCTGTGTAGGAAAATAGACCTATACAGGGGGTGTTCATATGTCAAAGAGGAAGTACACGCACATTCAAGTGTTAGAAGGAGAAATTCTTGCCATACGGAAGGAAGGTGCGACGCGGCAGGAGATAGCGGATCGGTTTGGGCTGAGCAAAGGACAAATCAAGAATTGGATCAACCGGTATAACCGCAAGCAGGCGAAATTAGAAGCGGGAATCATGCCGCGGCCCAAGGGAGATCAAGGAAAGATGCTGCTCTTGCAGAGATGATTGCCAGGCAGCGGGAACGCAGCTTGGGTACATACGGCTACCGTCGGATGTGGCTGTGGCTCAAGAGTCAAAACATCTGTCGTAATCCGAAAACCGTACTGCGGATCATGAAAAAGTATGATTTGTTATCTGATATCCGCCGCCAGACAAAATGGAGACAGATGGGACAGCGGCTCCATAAGTACAAAAACCTGCTGAATAGAGAGCACAGACAAGCCAAACAGCAAATGGGTCACGGACATCTCGTACATCCACACCAAGCAAGGTGTGCTGTACCTGTCTATGATCCGTGACCTCTACGACAACAGCATCGTGGCTTACAAGACCGGGACACAGCAGACGGTGAATCTGGTTCTGGATACTATCCGGCTTGCCATGAAGCGGGAGAAAAAGGCGGGGCAATGATTCAGCCGGTGATGGCGATCCACAGGCCAGAGAGGGCCATGACCACGTAGACCACGGATTTCATTTTTTTCGTATCGATGCTGCTGAAAATGCGGCCGCCCACCAGGCTGCCCACCACCAGGCCAGCCAGGCCGCACAGGGCAGGCAGCAGGATGCCGTCGGGGATCAGGTGCAGCAGGCTGCGCATGACCAGCAGGTAAATGTTGTTGATCAGAAAATACATCTGGGAGGTGGCCATATACTCCTCTTTGTCTTGCAAGACCGAGACAAAGTAGAGGATCATGGGCGGGCCGCTGACGCTGAACAGGCCGCCGCACAGCCCGGAGATGATGCCTACGATGGCTGCGTTGCGCATGCGGGGCTGGATGTGGACTTTATCGCTGAAAAAGAGGAACCAAATGGCCAGCAAGACCAGGAATACCCCCAGCAGCCGTTTGTAAATGGGCGAGGGCGAAGCGCTCATGAGGAACATGCCGGTGGAAGAGCCCAGGACACAAAACAAGGCGGGAAAGGCCAGCTGCCGCCACTGGATGTGCCGCCAGCAGCGGACCAAAATGGTCAGGTTGAGCAGAAGCGACAGGCTGGTGGAGATATTCAGCGCCAATTCATAGGGCAAAAACAGAGGCATGGTGGCCATCATGATGATGCCAAACCCAAACCCGGTGACTGCTTGCAGCAGCGAGCTGCCCATGGAGAGCACACCCAACAAAAGCATTTGCAAAACAAATTCCCCCTGTACACAGCAAAAGTAAAGGGCTGTGGCAAAAAACCAAAGGCCGTTATTCTTTATCATAGACCCGGCAGAAAGGATTGTCAAAGAAAAAATCTCCTTGCAACGGACAGGGCGGGCCGATATAATGGTCTTTAGTAGCCTTGGCGGGCAAGGCCAGGGCAAGCGCGGCAGCCACCTGTCGCCTTGGAGGGAATGTGATGTTGACAGAAGAATACTTGCAGCGGCTGGTGGATCAGTGCCTGCCGGCGGCCCGCCAGGGGAAAGTGGCTTCTTATATCCCCAAGCTGGCCGAGGCAGACGGCAACCAGCTGGGCGTTTATTGGATGGAGCCCAACGGCGCCGGCGTGGGCGCTGGCCAGTGGCAAAAGCGGGTGACGGTGCAGAGCATTGTGAAAGTGGCTATTTTTTTGCAGGCCCTGGCCGACTGCCCCTTGGAGCAGATGACCCAAAAGATCAGCCTGAATGCCACGGCAGAGACGTTTAATTCCATTGTAGACCTGGAAGAAAAGAACCAGCACCGGCCGCTGAACCCCTATATCAACAGCGGCGCCATCGCCACCCTCTCGCTGGTGCAGGGCGGGCCGGGGCAGCGGTTCCAGCGGGTGTTGGAGCTGCTGCAGGCCCTGACAGGCAACAGCCGGTTGACGGTGGAAGAAGAAGTCTACCGCTCGGAAAAAGCCACGGGCGACCGGAACCGGGCGCTGGCCTATTTTATGCGGAGCACCCAGATCCTCAGTGAAGAAGTGGAGCCATTGCTGGACGATTACTTCCGGCTGTGCTCGGTGCTGGTGGATTGCAGGGATCTGGCGGCCTTTGCCGCCACGTTGGCCAAAGGGGGCGTCGATCCGCTGACCGGCCGCCGCTGTGCCAGCCGGGAGCATTGCCGCACTGCCCTGGCGGTAATGGTCTCCTGTGGGATGTACGGCCAATCCGGCGACTTTTTGGTGCGCACCGGGGTGCCGGCCAAAAGCGGCGTGGGCGGGGGCATCATGGCCGCGGTGCCCGGCCGGGCGGGCATTGGCGTCATCGGCCCGGCCCTCAACGCCACGGGAAATTCCAGCGGAGGCATGGAGCTGCTGGCAAGGCTGGCCCAACAGCTGGATCTCAGCATTTTGTCATAGGCCAGAGCGGAAAAGTGAGACATCTGTGAGCAAGGCGAAAGGAAGAACATGCAATGAAACAATATACGGTGGCCATTGTGGGTGCGTTGAAGAAAAAGGGATTGTTTTCCCTGAGCCGCAAATTCGACTCCCGTTTTTACCAGGCCAAACACAACCAACTGCCGATCACCGTGATGTGGATCGAGACCAACGCCCTGGGCAAACCCCTGTGTTACCCCTGCGTCATCCAGGAGGGCGAAGAGATCATGGCCTTCCGTACCGCCATGCGGGCCCAGAACAAGGCCCTGCTGCAGCGTTGGGGCCAGGTGATCTCCCCGGGCAACAAAGAGGAATTTTTGATCGAAGAGATGGAAGAAGAGGCCTTCCGCGATCAATACGACCAGGCAAAGTATGAAGTGGACAAGCGGGAAGGCATGCTGCTGCCCGGCGAAGAAGAGTGGACCGATGAGGAGCTGCTGGCCGATGAAGAATTGGCAGCCCTGGATGAAGAAGAAGGGGAAGAGATGCCGGAAGACACCCCATCGGATCATCGGCCTTAACGAACACAGAGAAGGAAAAGCGCGGATACCGGCGCGAAACAAAAAAGCATTGAAGGCCGGACATGGTTGGGAACTGCCATGTCCGGCCTTTTTTGTTGTGGGAAAAAGGGGGCGATCGGGCAGATGGATGGAGCGGCAGAGCAAAACCACACTCGATGGCAGAGGGAAGACTGCACTGCCAACCGCAGTGGGCAGCACAGAGAAAATTCAATATATTAAATGCTGGCCCGGTGCTTCTAGACTGGGGAGGGGAAAGAGAAATGGCACAAAATCGGAGGGAATTTTGTAAAAATGACAGAAAAGGAGCGGGTTTAGCAGCTGAATTTAGAAAAAGATACAAAGAATGCCGGCTGCAAAATTCTTTTGCAAAAAGCCATTGACAAGATCAAGATTATATACTATGATGAACAAGAAATTTAAAATCTTAAACAAACTAAGACAAACAACAAAAAGAAAGAGGCGATATGCGATGCAGTCAAGAACAAAGAAATGGGTGGGCATGATCCTGGTGGGCAGTATGCTGCTGGGCGTATTCGCCGCTTGCAGCAAACAATCCGAAGGCTCTCAGCAGAGCCAGACGGCCCAGGCCGAACAGACGGCTGCTGCCGATATGAAGAATTCCCTGGTGATCGCCACCGAAAGCGAACCGCCGACTCTTCACCCTTTTGACCACAAGGCCGTGACGGCAGGCTATATGAATCTGTTGACGTTCAATGCCCTGATGAAGATCGACCCGCAGACTTTGGAGCCCGAGCTGGATCTGGCCGAAAGCTATGAAACAGTCAGCGACACCGAATGGACCTTTACGCTGAAACAGGGCGTCTTGTTCCAGGACGGCAGCACGTTGGACGCCCAAGATGTGGTGGCCTCTATGGAATACGCCAAGACCTTCCCCACCACAGCGGACTACACTTCGTTTTGGGCCGATGTGCAGGCAGTGGACAGCCAGACCGTGAAGATCACCACCGACGGCCCCTATGCCATGGTACTGGACGATTTGGCGAATATCGATATTCTGCCCAGCGAGTTGATCGATGCGGGCAATGATTTCAGTGAAAACCCGGTGGGCACCGGCCCCTACTGCTTTGTGGAGTGGAACCGGGGCGACTCCATTGTTTTTGAGAAGAATGACCAATATTTTGACCAAGCCCATCAGCCCAGCATCCAGCAGCTGACCTGGCGCATCATCCCGGAAGGCGCCTCCCGCACCATTGCGTTGCAGGCAGGGGAAGTGGATTTTGTCATGGAAGTGGAAGCGACGGATCTGACCCGCTTGCAGGAAGATGAGCAGATCGAAGTCCAGCAGGCCGAAGGCACCCGGCTGAACTTCATGGCGATGAACAACGAAGTCGAGCCCTTTGACAACCAGGATTTCCGCCGGGCGGTCAATGCGGCGGTGGACCGGGATGCCGTAGTCACCGTGGCATGCAACGGGGCGGGGATCCCTGCGATCGCCCACACCTCGCCGGCTTTTGAAGGCAGCAGCGAAGAAAATGCCCAGGGGTATGACTTGGAAAAAGCCAAAGAGTATCTGGAAAAATCGGGAGTCGACCCGGAGGAAGTCCACTTTTCCTGCCTGGTCTCCAACGACGTGGCCCGGCGGACTGCCGAAGTGATCCAAGCCAATTTGGCGGAGTTGGGCATTGCGATGGAGATCGAATCCATGGACTATGCCACCCATCTAAACGCCATCATGAGCGGTGACTTCGAAACAGCTATCTCGGGCTACACCTCCAGTTATCTGTATTCCTTTGTCAGCGGCCTGTACCACTCCGACGCCATCGACGCCGCCAATTTGGCCCGGCTGAACGATCCCACGGTGGACCAACTGATCGAAGCGGCCAAAGTGGAACTGGATAAGGCCAAACAGACGGAGATCTTCCAAGAGCTTTCCGCCTACCTCAACGAAAAAAGCCCCTTTGTACCGCTGTACCAGACCATGGTGGTCAAAGCATACGACAAAGACCTCACCGGTGTGACCGTGGGGAAGAACGGAAATGTCCGATTTGAAGATGTGAAATGGGCCCAATAAGACCCCGGAGCGCCTTTGTAAAAAAGAAGCAGACGCCACGAAACATGGCGTCTGCTTCTTTTTTTGTGATGGGGTGGATCCATGAGAGGATCGGCACCCAGGCCGGATTTTTGCCCTGCCTGCCCCTTCCAGAGGGGGCACCTATTCTTTTCCTTTATACGGCCCCCAGCGGGAAATCAAAGACCAGGGGGTCGTTGGGGGAATCCCGCAGATCAAAGGTGATCTGGCAAGTGGTGATGCCCAAAGATCCCAAGGCCTGGCCTTCGCCCATCCACTGGTCGGCCAGCTGCTGGGCCAAACCTTCCAGCTGCTGTGCAAGGGTTTGGGTGTCTTCCGTGCTGGAATACTGGATCCGCACTTCACACACCAGCGCCGGGGAACCTTCTTCCACGCCAAAGCGGCTGAGCGTCATGTTGGCGTAGGGAAGGCTTGTGAAGGGTTCTCCGGTAAATGTCTGCTGGCAAAAGGCGGAGATCGTTTCATAGGCCAGGGTCTGCAAGGCCTGCTCTTCCGGCGGGATGGGAGCAGAGGGCTCCTCCCCATCAGGGGTCCCCACTCCCAGGTCGTTCAGAAAGTAATTGGGGTAACCGGTGGTCTCATCCACAAAAGCGAGTTCGCCAGAGACCAGCTTCAACCCGTAAGGGCTCTGGCGGATGAGTTGCTGGACTTCTTCCAGCAGGGGCTCCATCACAGATTGCTCCGCCCCTTCCAGGGTGGAAGGGGCATAGAACAGGCGGATCGAGGCGGTGACGTTGCGGAACTGGCGTTTGTCCCCATCGCTCCACATCAATAGAGGATCTTGGGAAAATTCTGCTTCCACCCGGGTGAACGCCACGCCCTCCACTGTGCTGCACCAGTTTTCCAGCTCTTGTCGCAGCCCGTCATACACTTGTTGGGGAGAACACTGGTTGAGCAGGTCGTAGATCTGCGTATTATAGGCCTGTCGGGCTTCCTTGGAATGCTGGAGCAGAAATGCCTGCCGTTCCTCCCATGTGGGCAGCACAGTGAGCGTGGGCACACTCTCTTCTTGCGTGTTTTCCTCCGCTTTCTGTTCTTGCTGTACGTCTTTTGTGGGTTCGTCGGTGCTCGTTTCCTCACTGTCCGAATGGCAGCCGCAGGCAAACAGGAGCATCAAGGTGAGAAGACAGAGGCCCCACGTATACTTTTTCATAAAACTCCGCTCCTTTCCTCCGCAGATGAATGACGATACCTTAAGTATAAGGTATCATATATTCAAAAAGAATCAAAGAGCGAAAGTTGCAGAAAAGCAACCTGCCTCTTTGTGCAAATCAGAGAGAAAGGCACGCCAGTCCGAGATCTGGATGAGAGGAGCAAAGAGATGGCAGCCCAGCGGCGAAAAAGGATCGCCGTGCATTGCCGGTCCAATACTGGCGAGTGGGGGCGCCAGGACCGCCTGCTGCAGGCGTGAAAGGAAGGGGTTTCGGATGTGCGCCGGTCACCCCAAATACGCCTGCAACAGGGAGCGGATCTGTTGGTTCAGCCGATGGACTTTCTGGTATTCGGTAAACTCAGCAGCCGTCATATCGTAGCTGGGAGCTTTCAGCTGCCGTTCCACCTGTTCGCACACAGCCTGCCAGCAAGCGGCCACATCCTGTACCGTCAAAGTGCCGGCAGGCGCTGCTGCCTTGAGGCAGGCGGAGGGGGCGCCTTCTGGCAAAGGGGGGGCAGAGCCCTCTGCCGGCGACTCTGTCGGAGGTGAGGAAGAAGGGGCGGCAAGATAAGAATAATAGCCCTTTTTGGGATGCTGTAGGCGAGGGTCTGCCTTTCCCCAATCGTAGAGCACACCGGAGAACCGGCGGCCGGGGGAGAGCAACGAAGGGTCTTGGGCTGCGACCGAGGCACGGATCTCCGCTATGCTGTGGGGAGAGCCGTCGGCCAGGCAATTTAAAATGGCTTCCCGCAGCTGGGCGGCGTGGGATGCTTTAGGCATAGGGGACCTCCTTTTCCTGTAGGACCAGCAGATCTTCTACCGATTGAAGTCCGAAGAGCTGGCGCATTTGCAGCAGTACATCCAGGGGAGGCAGGTTGCGGCCGTAGAGGTAATTTTTCAGTGCGCCGTCACTCAGCTGGAGGACGCTGGCCAAGGCATGAGCGGTGTACCCCTTTGTCCGCATATAATGCCGGATCTGTTTGCCGGTCTCCGAACGATCGATCGTAAGGTTCGGATGGTTTTGGGCCATAAATCAGAACTCCTTCCTCGAGAATATGATTTTATTATACGGGAAGCTCGGAGTTTGGCAAGGTTGCAAATTGAAGAAGGTACGAAAAAACCGGAGCGAGACGCTCCGGTTCGGAATTCCCAAATCAGTGTGTGAGCTGTTGTCGGATACGGGGGTCGAAGAGGACATACAACAGGTCCACCACCAGGTTGATGATGGAGAAACAGGCAGCAAAGGTGATGACGCAGCCCAAGACCATGGGGTAATCCCGCTCGTTGATGGAATCCACCAGCAAACGGCCGATGCCCGGCCAGGCGAACACCAATTCCACCAGGATCGAACCGCTGAACAGCTCACACAGGCGCAGGCCCATCACTGTAGTAATGGGGATGAGGGCATTGCGGAGAGCATGCTTGCGGATGACCATGCCATAGGGTTGGCCCTTGGCGCGGGCGGTGGTGATGTAGTCTTGGCGTATGGTCTCCAGCATAGAAGAGCGGGTCATGCGGGAAATAAAGGCCATGTTGCCAAAGGCCAAAGTAAAGGCAGGGAGCACCAAACTGCGCAAAGTCGTGCTGCCCGAAGTGGGGAACCAGCCCAAATAGAGGGAGAAGAGCAGCATCATCAACATGCCGAGCCAAAAGTTTGGCATGGATACGCCGAAAAAGGAGATCAGCATGCTGACGCCGTCAAACAATGTGTTCTGCCGCATGGCGGCGAATACGCCGATGGGCAGCGCCAACACAAGGGCGATGAGGGCGGCTGTAAGGGACAGCTTGATGGTCTTGGGCAGCCGGACGCTCAGCTGCAGGCGCACGTTGCTGTCTTCGGAGAAGATCTCCTTCATCTCACGGCCATACTGAACGATGATCGGATCATCCAGCCCACGTTCTTCTCGGATCTGCTGGGCCTCCTCCGGTGTGGCGGCGCGACGCACAGCGGAACGGTCCGCATTGCTGGGTGCCATGTAAAACAGCATGTAGACGATAAACGTAGCGCAGAACAGCACGGGGATCATGATCAGCAGGCGCTTGAGGACGTATTTCAGCATGGCATCGGACCTTCTCACTCTCACTTATTTTTTTGTGCCAAATCATCACCGAAAATAGATGAATGATTTGGCACTATTCTACCATAACACAAAGGCCCAGGCTTTGCAAGGCGGCAGGGGCCGCCCGGCACAGCACAGGGCCAGAGAAATTCAAGGATGCAATTTTGTGCAATTTGATTAAAAAAGTGTGAAGAAAGTTTGATGCTACACCCGGGTCAGGCGGAAATCCTTGTATTGTATATCGGGGTTGCCTTCCACCGCCATTTGCTGCAGCGCCTGGCGCTGATCGTCGGAAGAAAACAGCCGGGCAGGCAGCAGAATGTAGCTCTTTTTGTTTTGCAGCAGGTAAACACCGGTGACGTCATCCCAGTAATAGGAAAACAAGTTCCACTTGACCTGAGAGGTGGCAGACGCCGTTTTCATGGTGATGCCTTCCGGCGAAAATTCGTAGTGCTGCACGGCTTTGAGACGGGGGCTCTTGTCGTAGGTGCGGGCCGGCTGATAATGAAAGATCAGAAGCATCACGCCGCAGCAGACCAGCATAACGGTCAAAATGATGTTTTCAATGGTCAGACCGAACATGGCCAAAAAGATCACATCGGCCACGGCGGCCACCGCCAAAAAGAAGAGGCTCAGGCGCGAGATGGTCTTGGTGAGCCGCAAAAACCGGCGCATGGCTTGGACATAGTCCTCTTTGCTGTAGGTAAATTCAAGGGTGATCGGTTCCATAAACAAATGCCTCCTGGTTCAAGATCGTGCCGGGACGCGCAGCGCCTGCTCCGCCGGGGAAAGGCCGCTGCCACTGCGGTGCAGTCGTTCTACCAAAGCGAAGGCCAGCTTTTCGCCTGCCGTCAACAGACAGTGGGAAAAGGGCCATACAATTGGTATAATCACTGCATTACAGCTATTATACCATGGACGACAGGGGAAAGCAAAAGAAAACAGCGGACAATGGAACAAACCATTGGCCGCTGTTTTCCGTGATTGTTGAGAGAATTAGGATGCCTGCCGCCGAAAGGGATCAGCCCCGCCCCCTGCAGGATCTAGAGGGATTTAGGGAGGCGATGCGGATCAACATCGAAAATGGAGCAGAGAGCCGGCGCAGATGCCCAGCCGCAGACAAAAAATAGGAAATGGGATTGCTGACTGTGAGGGATGAGCTCCTCACATCGCAAGATCAGTATACGGAGATCGCCCCAGGGATTCAAGAAAAAATCCGTCGAAATCCAGGGAATCAACAAAAGTAAAACTAATTAATCTGGTATAAATAGAAAAATAGAAAAACCAGATTAATAATAGCGCAACGGCTTCCATACGGGGAGAAGAGGGATGGCGGCGCAGCCCGGGAAGACCTGGCGCCGCTGCCAACCGGCAATACAGTTGTTTAAAAGGGATGGATAGAGGACAGAAAAGCAAGCAGCGGTCAGCGGGACAGGCCGCCAGTCGCTGCTTGGAGGAGAAGCAGATAGTTAGGACTGTTGCCGGCTGAAAAAAGCAAAGGCGGCGATACAGATCAGCGGATCGACCCAAAAATCCCACTCCAGCTGCCCGGTCCCCCAATCGCGAAATGTGAACACGGCCAAAAGGATCAAGAAACCATACAGAGGAAAGCGGCGCTGCCAGGCCTGTTTCCATCGGCGGCAAAAACGCCCCCATGCCGTTTGGCTTTGGGGCGGGGTGGCATCGCCGAGCCGGGAGAAAAGAAGGCAGAAGGCACAGAACACAAAAAGCGTGCCATAGGTACACAGAAAAGAGGGGGAAAGCCCCCCTTCCTCCTTGTATTCCAGCCAAAAGAGCAGCAGGTAGGGAACGAGAAGAAACAGGAAAAGGGAGCCGATGGTGGAGCTGCACAGGCGGAGCCAAAGATTTTTCATGGTCTGACCTCCTTTTCGACAATGGCGGTGGGCGGCAAGGGAAGAGCCGCTCAACAGGATTCCCCGCTGCACTGGAACCAGAGCAGAAGGGAGACCAAGGCGGCGCCAGCCAAGGCGTCAGCCAGGGTCCACCAGGAGAAAACGCCGGATAACACCCAGCGGAGTAGGCCAACGAACAGGCAACACAGGCTGGCAAAAGCAGCCCGATGCCCGCTGGAAAACCGATGGAGAGCCGAGAGGAAACGGCTCCAAAGGGTGGTGCCTTGGGGCGCCCGCTGGGCCATGCCCAAAAGCAGGATGCATCCGGCGGCAAACAGCAGCGTGGGCACCTGGACCCGCAGATAGAGGGCGGACAGGCGGCCATGGGCTGCGTATTCCATGACAAAAGACAGGGCGGACAGCAAAAGCAGCAGGAGAAGAAGAGAACGGGTTGGGTGGCTGCGGATGGATTTCATAAAAAGCGACTCCTTTCTGGCAGGAACGGGGTTCCAGAGGCGTCAAGAGCGCCACAGGTCCTGGGGAAAATCCAGGTCCAACAGCCGCTGCAAATAGGTCCCCTGATAAGTTGCGGCGAATGTGGCGATCAGCTCCCCTTCCATCGTGGGCGAACTGTAAAACCCGAAGCGGTTTTGGAGGCTTGCCAGCAGTTCCGCCAGAGCATCCCGGTAAGCATCCGGCAGGGCCTGGGCCAAGGCTTCGTCTTGCTGGATCAGGTAGCAGAGGTAATAAGCGGTGGGCAGCCGGCCCAGGCCGTTCCCGCGGATGTCCGCCAGCGCATCTTGGTAAAAGGCATCCGGATCGATGGCAGGTCCTTGGTCCAACTGGTGCAGCAGGTAGATCCGGTAATACTTTTCCGGCAGGGAGCTGTCAGAAAACAGGTCGCGCAGGATCGGGACGAGCCCTTCTTTGATCTCGCTGGACAATTCCACTTGGGAAACCTTTGCTTCTTGCAGCAAAATGGCCAAGCTGTGGAGCGTGGCATTCCGGACATCCTGCATCCCCATATCCGGGCCGTCAAAGTCCGCCTGCACAAAAGAATCCAGCAGGGTGGGGATGGAAGAAGAAGGATCCAAGCCGGCCAAACGCATGAGCCAAAGGCGGTACCCGCCGTTGCTGTGGGCCGATTGGCGGATGGATTCCGCCCCTTCGGAAGATTCCAGATAAGGGAGGATCTGTTCCGTTTGCCCATCCAACAAAAACAGGGTCAGCAGACCGTAGGAAGAGGGGAACGGCAAAGAGGGGAAAGAGGACAGGTCTTCAAAGGAATTGAACTGGAGATCCGTGCGTTCAAACGCCATACACTGCCGGAGCAGGGCAGAGGGCTCCACAGGGAAAGTCCGATCCTGCCCCTGGTAGAGGGAGAGGGCAACTGCCAAACTTTGGATATCAATGGAAAAGAGGTTCTCCTCGTCATAGGGCAAAAGGCTGAACTGGCCGGAAGGCCCCTGGAACGTTTCCAGATAAGAAAAAAGAGAATCCTCTATGTCGGGGCACTGGGCAGGATAGTGGCCGCGGAGGGCAAAGTAAGCGCGGATATTGAGGATATCCAGCTCGCCAGAGGCCATTTGCTGCTCTAGGGCTGCGGCATACTGGGAAAACCCTTCCGATGGGATGTCTGGCAGCGGCAGCGAGAGGGAATATTCCGACTGTATGCGGCAGAAAAGCTCCACATTCCCGAAGAAAAGGACAGGGTCTTCCCCATCCCAGGGGAAGGCCAGCTGGGAAAGCTGTTGGACGATCTGGTCATCCAGAGGAAGGGACAGGGCATCTTGCACGCCTAAGATACAGTATACGTCATACAAGCCATCTGCCTGCAAGGCAGTTTGGGCGGCGGCAAAGGCGGGGATATCTTGCAGCCGGGCCTGGACTGCATCGGGATCCAGGGAATCCAGCCGGTAGGCGTGAACGGCGTGCCATAAGTCAACGAGGGACAGGGTATCGATGGAAGAAGAGGAAGGACAGCTGGGCCTTTGGTAAGAGACTCCCAGTTGATCGCGGATCTGGTTGAAATAGCAGGTATTGTAGGCATGCAGAGCAGTGGAAAACCGCTGTTCATCGGGCATCTGATAAAAGCCAGAACCTGCCACTTGGTAAGAGAGCAGACGTTCCGCAGGGGGCACCGCAGACCGGGGGGCGGTATCTGGCTCATAGGGCAAGGGCTCCGGAGCGGTCTCCAGTTCGGCAGCGGGCCTGCATCCGGCCAGCAGCAGGCTGATGATGCAGAGCAGGGGAAGGAGTGAGCGGATACCCGCTTTCTTTTTTGTGTTCATCGTCAGGCCTCCTTTGCGTGTGTATCAATGGGCGGATCTTGCGCGCCAGGGCCCGAAACAGGCTTTTTCGAGATGGATGCGGGAGTTTGGAAGGGGCAGGCGTACAAGCCTTTACGAAGAGAGGAGCCCCTGGAGCAGCTGTTGTGCCTCGGGCCAATGTGCTTCCCCGCGGACAAAGATCTGAAAAGCGCTGCCAGCTTGGCCGGGGTCATCCAGGGTGACAAGATACCAGCGCTGACCCTGCTGTTCCGCCACATCCAAGCGGCCTGCTTTCCGGCCTTGGCAAAGGACCTCCATGCTCTGCTGCAAAGGCGCCTGCAGCTTTTGGTTGCGGTGAGAGCCCTGGAGCAGAATGGCCCACTGGGTGTCCCCGGGCGGCAGGAGCTCCACGCCCCACTCCGGGCTGGCTTCCCGCCCCTCCGACGCTTGCCAGACCGTCATAGGGCGACACGTCCAGCCCGGCGGGCACTGGTAGTCAAACTGCCAGTCCTGCCAGGTATAGTGCCGGACATCTTCCGGCGGGAAGGGGGCCGGTTCCACTGAAAGGGTTTGCTTTTGAGGTGGGCGCACCTCCGGCATCTCTTCGGTTTGGGGCTGCTGAGGCGGCTGAGGGGCCGGCTTCTCATGGCCGGGCCAAAAAGCCAGGACGAGCAGAAAACACAGGGATAGGGGAAAGATGAACCACAGCTTTTTCATGGATGCCTCCGGGCATAGTCTCCTTTTTTCCTGCCGCGATCTTTTGCGGTTGGCACTGGAAAAAGGGACACATTCTATCATATCGTTTCATGAAAATATTGTAATGGGTGGAAAACCGAAAAGCAAGAGTGCGCGGGGCACTTCATAGGAACTTCATCTTTGCTTGACAGATCTTTATCACTTTGATGAAAACTGTGTAATATTTCCCGGGATGCCAAGACAAAGTAGCAGCCGGACGCTTGTGTTTTGCCGGCACCTTGATATATAATAGCCGCAAAGCGATTTTGGCCTGCAAAGCCTTGCGGCCGCAGGGCTTGCAGGGGCCACAAGGCAGCATCGCCGCTGCTGCAGAGAAACCAAGAAAGGGGCATGGGAATGGAACCGGTCATCACCACGCAAAAGGCCAATTGCCGCAACTGCTACAAGTGCATCCGCGCCTGCCCGCTCAAGGCCATCGCCTTTGCGGAAGACCAGGCCCGGGTGGTGGCGGAAGACTGCATCCTGTGCGGCCGGTGTGTGCGGGTCTGCCCCCAGGGGGCTCCACAGCCGGTCTCCGACCTGCCTGCCGTGCAGCGCATGCTGGCTGCCGGGCTCAAGGTCTATGCCAGCGTAGCCCCTTCTTACCAGGCGGCCTTTCCCGGCGTCTCCTTTGCCCAGCTTTCGGCAGCGCTGAAAAAACTGGGCTTCACCGGGGCGGAGGAAACGGCCATCGGCGCCACCCAGGTCTCCAAGGAATATGCCCGGCTGATGGCCCAAGGGCAGATGGAAAACATCATCACCACCTGCTGCCCCGCCGTGGTGGGGCTGGTGAACAGATACTACCCGGAGCTGACGCCCCAGCTGGCTCCGGTGGTCTCCCCCGCCGTGGCCCACGCCCGTATGATGAAGAGCATGTTCGGCAGCCGGATCAAGGCCGTGTTCATCGGCCCCTGCATCGCCAAATACCAAGAGGCCCGGGAGGGGAACGCCATCAACGCCGTGCTCCGGCTGGACGAGCTTCGGGATTGGCTGGAAGAAGAGGGGATCCCCCTGGATCAGGCGGACCCCCAGCCGGCGGAGATGCACAACACCATCAGCCGGCTCTATCCCTCCCCCGGCGGCATCATCGCCACAGTGCCCGCCCAAAAGCGCCGGGGCTACAAAAGCTATGCGGCCGACGGGGTAGAGCGGTGTATGGAAGTGCTGGATTCCATCCGCCAGGGGCAGCTGAAAGGCTATTTTCTGGAGATGAGCGCCTGCGAAGGCTCCTGTGTCCACGGGCCCGGCGTCCCGGGCAGAACGCCGCTGCTGGTGATGAAAGAACGGCTGCTGGCCGCTGCCCGGCGCAAGACGGAAACGCCGCCGCCCCTGACGGAGCAGGTGGAGGTAGAGCTGAAGACCCAGCACAGGCCGGCCCGCCGCCGGGCTGCCCAGCCCACCGAAGAGGAGATCGCCGCCGTTTTGGCACGCACCGGCAAAACAGCGCCGGAAGACCGGCTCAATTGCGGCGCCTGCGGGTACCCCACCTGCCGGGACAAGGCCATTGCCGTGCTGCAGGGCAAGGCGGATGTGGAGATGTGCCTGCCGTATATGCGGGAAAAAGCGGAGTCCACCTCCAACCTGATGATGGAGTATGCGCCCAATGCCATTTTGCTGCTGTCTCCCGAGGGCAAGCTGGTGGAGTACAACCCCAAGGCCAGGGCCATGCTGGGCATCCGGGGCCGGGCGGGCTGCGAGCGGGATGTGGGCCAATACCTGGCAGGCGGCCTGCCCGACCTGACCCAAGGGGCTGTGCTGGATGTGCCCTGCCAGCTGGCGGAGAACGACAAGCAGGTGCGCCTTTCGGCAGTGGCGACCCCTGCAGGCGATGTGATCGTGGTGCTGCGGGATGTGACTCAGGAAGAACAAAACCGCACCCAATTTGAGCGGGCGCGGGCCCAGACCCTGCAGATGGCCCAGCAAGCGGTGGACCGGCAGATGCGCATGGTCCAGCAAGTGGCCCAGCTGCTGGGCGAGACTACCGGGGAGACCAAGGCGGCGCTGCTGCGGATGGAGCGGTCCATCGCCCAGGAGGAGGGCAGATGAGCCGGCTGTTTTTGGAGTACAGCGGCGGAGAAGCGGCGCCGGGCTCCCAGGGGCTGGGGGGCTGTGTGTGCCGGGTCAGCCGCCGGAGGGGCCGGGTGCGGAGCGTGCTGCTCTCCTGCCCCGGGGACGATACGGCGGCCCAGACCGTAGCCGCTGCCTGCGCCAGCATGGCCTATGGGATGTTGGCCGGCGGCGCGCCGCTGCAGGGCACGGCCCAGGCCCTGCTCCGCAATATGGAAGGGGATGGCTACGGTTTTGCCCTGGTGGAAATGGACGGCCAGGGCCACTTGCGGTCGGTGGAGTACCAGATGCCTGCCATCGCCCTGGTGGGCAGGGGGAAGTGCCGCACCCCCTGGGGCGGCGAAGCGGTGCTGGCCGGCCATGTGGCCACCCTGCGGGAAGACCAGATCCGCCCGGGCGAACTGTGCTGCGGCTTTTCCCAGGGGATCGGCCGCTGCGGGGCCGGGGCCGCGCTACCCGGGGGCTGGGGCCGGCAAGGGGCACTGGCCTTTTTGCGCCAGGCCTACGACGGCAGCCAGAACGCCGGCCAAATGAAAGAGCTGTTCTTTGCCGCGTGCCGGGGGCTGGAACAGGGTGCTGACCCGCCGGGTGCCGCTTTTTTCTGCCGGGCCAAAGAGCCCCTGCCCCTGTTGCTGGTGTTGGGAGCGCCCCGCTCCTCCCAGGGGGCGGAGGCGTGGGCCCGGGGCATCCTGGCTTTTTCGGGCATCCGGGCTGTGGCGGGCCGGCAGGCCGTTGAGATGCTGCAGCACTACAGCGGCGGGGCAGCGGGCGAAAAGGCCCCGGTGGAGTGGATCTGGCCCGATGAGGAAGCACTGCAGCAGTTGCTGGCCCAAACCGGCGGGGAGCCGGGGGAAAAGGAGCAGACGGGCAAGTTTTGGGCTCTTCTGGAGCAGTGCACCAGCCTGCGGATCTTGGCCGGGGTCCAGGCGGGCCCGGGCGCCCGCCTGGCCGCCCAGCTGTCCTACCGGCTGAGCCTCCAGGGCAAGCGGGTAGAGATCGAGTATTGCTGAAAGGGGAAGCTATGTCGTACCGCACCATCACCATCAAGCTGCTGCGGCCCACAGGGGCGAAAAAGCGGCTGATGGATGACGCCATGGACCGTTATGCCCAGGCTTTCGAGGCTTTGCTGCGGGCTTGCCGCCCCTTGTGCCGGCCGGGCGCTGCCGCTAAAGACCTGTGCCCCCGCAGCGTACTGCCGGTGGTGGATGCCTTTGGCTGCCAGCCCTTTAAAGATGCATTGCAGCAGGAGGTGCAGGGGGTGCTGCGCAGCTATTTGGCACGCATCCAAAAGGGATATCGGGCCCATTATCCCCTCACACGGACGGATGAGGAAGATCTGCGCCGGATTTTTTCGAATTCGGGCAATTTTTCCTGCTCAGAAATCTATACAAATCTGCAAAAATATGATACGCTAAGGCCGGTATCTTTTTGTCGTTACGCTGCGGGCCGCGACTTTTCTCTGCTCAAAAGCGAAAACAGCAAAAGATATTACTGTAAACTGTACCTGCTCAACCGGCAAAATGCCATAGAGGCCCCTGCATCCGACGACTATCTGCAAGATATCGTCACCGGGCAGATGCTCCGCGACCGCCATGGGCGGCGGCGGTATCTGCTTTTGCCCCTGGATGCGGGGAAATGGCAAAAGCAGCATCTGCAAGAGGTGGAGCGGGGCGTAGCTTTGCCCAAAAATGCGGTGCTCCGCCGGCGGGGCAAAGAATATGACCTTTGTGTGCGGCTGGAATATCGGGATCCGGCGCCCTGTGCGCCTGTCTGTACGCTGGGGGTGGCCCGCAGCGGCAGCGGTGTGTGCCTGTGCATCCACGGCGGAGGGCAGGACCGGTTCCAGCAAATGGAGCGGCCTCCGGGGCCCCAGGGCCTGCCGGTCTTGGCCAACCGGATCTGCACATTGGCGGACCGGCTTTCCGCCCAGATCGTGGCGGCGGACCTTTCCCGCTGGACGGATGGCGCTGCCGGTGCATCCATGCCGGCTCATGAGTACCAAAAGCTGATGGCGCTGCTGGGGCAGCGGGCGGTGCGGGCCGGTTTGCCGCCAGTGGTGGCGGTGAGCCCCCAGGGGATCGGGCAGAGGTGCCCGGCCTGCGGTGTTTTGCGCCGGCTTCCAGCGGGCGTGGGCGGCCTGTTTTTGTGTGTATCCTGCGGGCACGTCCAGCCCAAGCAGCAGCTGGGGGCCGCCAACTTGGCCCGGGCGCTGGAGCGGTATGGGCGCACCCAGCTGCGGGTGCGGGAAAGCCATGGGGCAGGGAAAGTGTGCTTTGATTGCCCCGCCTTGGCCCTGCATCTGGAGACGGAAGAAGGGCCCCAAGCCCGCCAGTGGTTCGTACAGCAGGTGATGCAGCGGCTGGAACAGCCGGAAACACCGCTGACGAGCCGGCAAAAGAGCATTTTGCACAAACTGGCCCAGCCGCCGCCTGCGGGCGGATGGTTCCGCTTTGAATGAAGGCATGGGCCTCCATATTTGACAGGAAGCGTCCAAAGTGTGCGCCGCTGCCGCGCCGTGGGCTGCCGGCAAGGCGTGACCTGCCGGCGGACCGAACCCTGCTGTGCAGGCCCGGCTTTTTACAGGCGGGAAAGGCAGCGATTAAATAAGGAGGGACGGCTCTCCTGGGGAGGGCCGGTCCTCATAAAATTTGCCGTTTAAAGCGGAACGGCGGCGCGTGAAGTAAAACCCACAGCCGGGGCGAGCCCCGCGGGTGTGTTTTAATGATACCAGGCAAAAATATAGATGAGGTGATTGAGAATGTACAAGATCCTGCGTAGGGAAGACCTGAGCAGCAATGTCGTTCTGATGGATGTGGAAGCGCCGATGGTGGCCAAAAAGTGCCTGCCCGGCCAGTTCATCATCCTGCGCGTCAATGAGATGGGCGAACGCATCCCCCTGACCATTGCCGGCTACGACAGAGAAAAGGGCGTGATCACGATCATTTTCCAGACCGTGGGCGCTACCACCATGGAGCTGGCGGAGCTGAAGGAAGGCGAGTACATCGCCGACTTTGTGGGCCCGCTGGGCAACCCCTCGGAGACAGAGGAATTCAAGGGGAAGAAAGTGGCTGTCATCGGCGGCGGTCTGGGCTGCGCCATCGCTTGGCCCCAGGCCAAGGCCATCCATGAGGCGGGCGGCACCGTGCACATGATCGCGGGCTTCCGCTCCAAGGACATCGTGATGCTGGAAAACGAGATGCGTGCCTGCTCCGATAAATTCTTCGTGATGACCGACGACGGCACCTATGGAGAACAGGGCCTTGTGACCAACAAGCTGGAAGAACTGATCAACGCCGGTGAGAATTACGATGCTGTCATCGCCATCGGCCCGCTGGTGATGATGAAGTTCGTCTGCCTGCTGACCAAAAAGCACGACATCCGCACCATTGTCTCCATGAACCCGATCATGATCGACGGCACAGGCATGTGCGGCGGCTGCCGCCTGACTGTAGACGGCGAGACTAAATTTGCATGCGTGGATGGCCCGGATTTCGACGGCCACAAAGTGGATTTCGACGAGACCATCCGCCGCTCCAGAATGTATTTCGACCAGGAGAAAGAAGCGCGTGAGCACCATGCATGCAGAATGGAGGGTATGAACAATGGCAAATAAGAATATGAGCCTGGAAAAGACCAAGATGCCCGAACAGGCTCCTGACGTAAGAAATAAGAATTTTGAAGAAGTGGCCCTGGGCTATACCGCCGAGATGGCCGTGAACGAAGCGCAGCGCTGCCTGAACTGCAAAAATATGCCCTGTGTCAGCGGCTGCCCGGTCAACGTACAGATCCCCCAGTTCATCTCCCTGGTGGCTGAGGGCAAGTTTGAAGAAGGGTACCAGAAGATCGCGGAGACTTCCACACTGCCCGCCATCTGCGGCCGTGTCTGCCCCCAGGAAAACCAGTGCGAGGGCAAATGCGTGCGGGGCATCAAGGGCGAGAGCGTGGCCATTGGCCGCCTGGAGCGCTTCTGCGCCGACTACCACATGGAGCACAGCACCGAAAAGCCCAAGAAAGTGCCTTCCAACGGCCATAAAGTGGCAGTGCTGGGCGCCGGCCCGGCCAGCCTGACCTGCGCTTCTGACCTGGTGCAGATGGGTTACGACGTCACCATGCTGGAAGCTTTCCATGCAGCCGGCGGCGTGCTGATCTACGGCATCCCCGAATTCCGTCTGCCCAAGGCCATCGTGGCCAAGGAAGTGGAAAACCTGGAGGCCATGGGCGTCAACATCCAGACCAACGTGGTGGTGGGCAAATCCATCTCCATTGAAGACCTGAAGGAAGAGGGCTATGAGGCCATCTTTATCGGCACAGGCGCCGGCCTGCCCTCCTTTATGGGCATCGAAGGCGAGAACCTGAACGGCGTGTTCTCCGCCAACGAATATCTGACCCGCATCAACCTGATGAAAGCTTACGACGGCAAGCACGACACCCCGATCTTCCACGCCAAGAAAGTGGCCGTGGTCGGCGGCGGCAACGTGGCGATGGATGCCGCCCGCTGCGCCAAGCGCATGGGCGCCGATGTTTCCATCGTGTATCGCCGCGGCCTGGAAGAGCTGCCCGCCCGTAAGGAAGAAGTCCACCACGCCATGGAAGAGGGCATCGAGTTCAAGGTGCTGAACAACCCGGTGAAGATCCTGGGCGATGAAAACGGCTGGGTCACCGGTATGGAAGTGGTGAAGATGGAGCTGGGCGAGCCCGACGCTTCCGGCCGCCGCCGCCCGATCCCGGTAGAAGGCTCCAACTATGTGATGGATGTGGATTGCGTGATCATGGCGCTGGGTACTTCGCCCAACCCCATCCTGAAGAAGAGCACCGAAGGCCTGGCAACCAACAAAAAAGGCTGCATCGAGGCCGACGAGAACGGCAAGACCTCCATTGAGGGCGTTTATGCCGGCGGCGACGCCGTCACCGGCGCTGCCACTGTCATCCTGGCCATGGGCGCTGGCAAAACAGCGGCCAAGTCCATCGATGAGTACATCAAGTCCAAGAACTAAAACCAAGCAAAACAGGGCGGCTTAGACCGCCCTGTTTTACTGTCAGCAACGCCGTCGGGTCGGCAACGCCGACGGGTGTGCCTAGGGAGATTACCGGAAGCTTGGCGAAGGAACTCGCAGGGGACCCGCATCCGGCACCGCCCGTTATGGTTGTCGGGTCGGCAACGCTGACGGGTGTGCCTGGGGAGATTACCGGGAGCTTGGCGGAGGAAGTCGAAGGGAATAGGAGAGAGAACGATGAGAATAGAGCAACTGGAGACCCCGGCCCTTTTGGTGGACCGGGCAGCATTTGACCGCAACGCCCAGCGGATGCAGGAGCTGCTGGGGCCCTTGGGCGTCGCGCTGCGGCCCCATTACAAATCCCACAAAAGCACAGCCATCGCCCATTTGCAGATAGAAGCCGGCGCAAAGGGCATCACCTGTGCCAAGGTGGGTGAGGCAGAAGATCTGGCTCTGGCAGGCATTGACGATATCTTGATCGCCAACCAGGTCACCGAGAAAAGCCGCATCGCCCGGTGCGCCTGGCTGGCTGCCGGCTGCCGGCTGACGGTCTGTGTGGATGAGGAACAAAACATCTGGGATCTGGAACAAGCTGCGGCCTTCCAGGGCAGCACCATCCACTGCCTGGTGGAATACGAGGTGGGCATGGGGCGCTGCGGCGTCACCACGCCGGCGGAATGTGAAAAACTGGCGCGGGCCATTGAAAAGTGCCCCCATTTGACCTTTGACGGCATCCAAGCCTATGCAGGCCACCTGTCCCACGAGATCAGCCTGGAAGTGCGCCGGACCCAAGCGGAAAAGATCGAGCAGGAATTGAAACAGCTGAAACAATACCTGGAAAGCCGCGGCATCCCGGTAAAAGAGGTCAGCGGCGCCAGCACCGGTACGGTGGAACTGCGGCGGCAAGGCACGGTCTACACCGAGGTGCAGGCGGGCAGCTACCTGTTTTTAGACGCTACATACCAGCAGCTGGGGCTGCGGTTTGAAAACTCCCTCACCGTACTGGCCACTGTCATCAGCACCCGGCCGGATCTGGTGGTGACAGATGCAGGCGTCAAGTGCATCGGGGTGGATCAGGGCGATCCCCAATGCCCGGCGCTGCCCGGCGCGGCGGTGAACATGAGCGAGGAGCACAGCGCTTTTGCTTTGCCGGGGCACGATTTGCAGGTGGGGGATCGGGTCCAGTTGATCCCCGGCCATTGCTGCACCACCATGAACCTCAACGATTGGTTCTATTTTGTCCGGGACGGAAAAGTGTTGGACCGCCTGCCGGTGACCAGCCGGGGCAAGAGCCGGTAGGGCTTTTGGCATCGACCGGCTGCCAAGCAGGCAAAAATACAGCGGGAAGAGTAGGATTGCTCTTCCCGCTTTTTTGTGGGCCAAGAAAGGTCATTGGGCCCAGAAGTCGTTCAATTCTTTCGCCAAGGCATCAGGGGCATCCACATTCACCTCATGTCTTGCCCGGGGGATCAGCACAAATTTGGCCTGGGGGAGCCGCTTTTGGAACTGGAGGGCAGCGCCTTTGTTGGCTCGGTCTTTTTCGCCGCAGAGGAGCAGCACCGGGCATTTGAGCGCAGAAAGGCCGGGCGTCAGATCCAACTGGGCCATGGAGGCGCACAGCCGGATGGTATCCTGTTTGGAAAGGCCGGCTTTTTGAAAAGCAGACTGGGGCATGAGCCGGAACATCCAATTTTGGAATTGGAGCAGTCTTTTTGGCATGTGGAACGGGACCCCGGCCAGCACCAGCGAATGGATCTGCTGGGGATGCTCGATGGCATATTGCAGCGCCAGCAGGCCGCCCAGGGAGAGGCCGCACAGAGCCAGTGGGCTTTGAAAAGAACGGCAGTAGGCGGAAAAGCCCGCATATAGGGCGTCATAGCCAGCCGGGCCGCCGGACAGCCAGTCGAACAGAGCGGGGCAGTACACGTCTGCCGGTTCTGCCAGCCGTTCCACAGTGGGCTGCCAGCTGGAGGCCGCCTGCCCCAGACCGTGGAGCAAGATCCGCTGCATAGAGCACCTCCGCCCCATTCTTAGGCCCGGATGAGCTTGCCGGGGCAAGCGCCGTTATACTGGTTGTCTTCCACCACCCGCTGGCCGCCGGTGTAGACTGCCTTGAGCCCTGTGTTGGGCACGGTGTGCTGGTAATCGCTCGGGCAGGCGATGGTGTCCGGGTCAAAGACGACGACGTCGGCATCGAACCCCTCTTTCAGCAAACCCTTGCCCTTCAAGCGGAAAAACTGGGCCGGCAGGGAGGTCATGCGCCGCACCGCGTCTTCGATGGGCAGCACCCCCAGATCCCGCACATAGCGGCCCAGAATGTGGGGGAACGTGCCCACGATGCGGGGGTGGGTGGTCTGGCCGGGCAGCACACCGCCGCCGTCGGTGCCGATCATGGTGCGGCGGTATTGGAGGATGCGGATGATATCCTGCTCGTTCATCATAAAGTAGATGCCGTCGGTGTCGAATTCGTCATCCAGCAGCAAATCGAACACGGTGTCAAAGGGGTCTTTGCCCAGCTGCTGGGCCGCCTGGGCCACGGTGAGGCCGTTGAGTTCGGGGTGGCTGGGGCTGCGGGAGATCAGGGTGCCCTCGAACCCGGCGTTCAAAAAGTTGCTCTCCTCCATGGGGTTGGCCTTGACCATGGATTCCCGGATGGCCTGGCGGGCCGCCGGGTCACGGAGCAGCTCCATGGTGTGGGCACGGCCGCCGGATTGGAATTTTTGAGGGATGTAGACGCCCAGGTAGGTGGCGCTGGCGGTGAAGGGATATTGGTCCAGCCCCACTTCCAGCCCTTCCTGGTTAGCCCGCTCGACCAGGGGCAGGGTCAGCAGGGTCTTGTTCCAGTTGGCTTTGCCTTTGGCCTTGTGGTGGGAGATCTGGCAGCGGCAGCCCGAGCGGCGGGCCACTTGGATCATGTCTTCCACCGATTCCACCAGGCGCAGGGATTCGGAGCGCATGTGGACGCTGAAGCACCTGTCATAGCGGGCCGCCACTTTGGCCACGGCCGTCAGCTCATCCAGATCCGCATAGCTTCCCGGCGGATAGATCAAGCCGAAGCTGACGCCCACCGCCCCTTCTTCCAGGGCTTCTGCCGTCATGCCGCACATCCGGTCCAGTTCCCGGGCGGTCAGGGGCCGGTTTTGGTCTTGGCCTTCGCAGACCACGCTGCGGATGGAGCCGTGGCCCACAAACTGGGCCATGTTGACGCCCAGGGCCAGGGATTCGATGTGGGCCATCGTCTGCCCATAGCTGGACAGGAAGCCTAGGCCGCCCGGCTTGCCCGCCCGCTTTTCCTCGTGGGCAATGGTCCAGCCATCCCGAGGGGCATTGGAGGTACCGCAGTTGCCGCTGATATCGGTGGTGATGCCCTGCCCCGCCTTGTTGTGGCTCTGGGGGTTGTCAAACACCGTGACATCGGCGTGGGAATGTACGTCAATGAAGCCGGGGGTCACGCAGTGGCCGGTGGCGTCCAGCGTGTGGGCGGCAGGGGCGTCGGCTGGCAGAAGGCCCACAAAAGCGATCTTGCCGTCTTGCAGGGCCACATCCGCCCGGAAGGGGGGATTGCCTGTGCCGTCGATGACCCGGCCGTTGCGAATGATCCAATCAAACATACGCTTTCACCTCATATCCATAAAATGATGTTGTATTCACCAGGGCAGCAGTTCGTCGCCCTTGACCAGAAAAGCCCGGTCCGCCACCTGGGCCAGGGGCGTATCGGAGCGGGAATCGGAGTAGAACTCCGACATGTGGAACTGGGGATAGACCTGCCGGAGCCGCTCCACTTTTTCCGGCCCCCAGCAGTTTTCCCCCTGGATGCGGCCGGTGCGGCTGTCCATCCGGGTGCCGATCAGGCGCTTGACCCCCAATTCGGCGCACACCGGCGCCAGCAGGAATTCGCCGGAGGCGGAGATGATCACATCGTCCCCGTGGGGCCTGGCCAAATACCAGGCCTTGAGGTTCTTCCGGTGACTCTGCCAAAAGCGCTCCACCGCCTGCTCCGGCTGGCGGATGTGGCGCAGATAGCCGAACAGATGGGATTTGAACCGGGTCTTGGGGCACAGCTTGAGGCCGAACAACAGCCCCCAAAAAGCCATGGCAGGCAAGTGGAGCCAGGTTTTGGGGTAGTGAGCCAGGCACCAGAAAGTAAAGTGGGTGCTGCTGTCCCCCCGGTAGACAGTGTTGTCAAAATCATAGCCGACGATCGGTGTCATCTGGTTCACTCCTCCATCACGCTGTGGGCCAGAGCCTCAAAATCCGCCAGGGCCTGGGGAGAATAGGGGACCATGCCCTGGGCCAAAAGGGCGCTGCCGCCGCCCCGGCCCCCGTGGGATGCAAAGAACTCCTTCATCTGCTGGCCCGGGTGGAAGCCTTTCATCTGTTTGGGCTGGCAGACCATCAAGCTCAGATCTTCCCCTTGGCGGCAGGCCAAAAACAGCAGGATGGGGTGTTCCTTGGTCAAGCGGTCGCACAGGGCTTTGATCTCTTTGTTGTTCCATCCCTCCAGCAGGCGGTAGGCGGCCACGCCGCCTGCCGTGGGCCGGGCCCGGTGGACCAAAGCGTCCCCCTCTGCCTCCAGCAGCTGTTGGCGCAGGCGGCGGACTTCTTCTTCCAAAAAGGCGGCCCGAGTGTGCAGCGCTGTGATCTTTTCTTCGGCTTCCGGGCCGCTCTCCACCTCCAGCAAAGCGCCCAGGCGCAGTTGGCGCAGATCTTTTTCCAGGCTGTCTGCCAGCGCCCGCTGGCCGGCGCGGAAATACAGGCGGAAAGCACCCCGCACCATTTTGCTGCCCGTCCAGCGCACCGGGCCGATCATGCCGGTATCCGGGCAGTGGGTGCCGCCGCAGGCGTTGAGGTCGAAGCCTTCGATATCCACCAGGCGGATGCGCTCATGGGGGGTGATCTTGCCACGCACGGGCAGGCGGGCGGCCTCTTCCGGCGTGTGGTAGGTACAGCGGATGGGCAGGCGCTGGGCCACCACTTCGTCCACCCGTAGCTGCAGCGCGGCCAGCTGCTCCTCGGTCATGGGCTGGGCGAATTCGATGTGGGAAGTCTCCTCTTCGATGCGGGCGATCAGCGTCGGGTTGTCAAACAGCTGCTGTGCCGCCGCCGAGATCACATGCTGGCCGGAATGCTGCTGCATGTGGTCCCGCCGGCCCTCCAGATCGATGCGGCATTCCACCCCCTGCCGGTGGGCGGGCTGTTGGCACAGGATGTGGAAGATCTGCCCTTCTTCTTCGTATACGTCTGTCACCGGGCAGCCGTCGATGGATCCTGCCTCGCAGGGCTGCCCGCCGCCCCGGGGAAAGAAGATGGTCTGGTCCAGCGTGACCCGGAAACCCTGGGGACAGGGTTCCAGGCTGGTGATATTGGCTGTCAGCTGCCCCAGGAGAGGGGCGTCGTCAAAGATCCGTTCTGTCATAATCATTCCTCCTGGGCTCTTATAAGAGCCGGGTATCGTTGATCTGCAGCTGAAAATTCAGCTTTAAAAATTCCGCCGCTTTGCGGCACATCATCATCCGGGTCAAAAAGATCTCAAAGTAATCCATCACTGCGCTGATGGCCGTATCGATCTTGAGGGACAGGATCAGCTCCCCTTTTTGGGGGCCGATGGTCAGCGAAGAGGTGTAGACCGCGTAGTTGACCCGGTCGTGGATGTCGGTGGCCACCGTGGAGCTGGTGCGCACCCGGGAGCGGCGCACATCGGATTTGTCCGCTAAGATCAGCGCCGCGGTGATGGGCGTGACGGCGGAGCCGGTGTGCTCGTCGTGGTTGCCGATGGCGCAGATCACCTCGGCGATGTCCTCTGGCGGCATACCCATGCGGGTGAGGATCTGAAAAGCCATGACAGCGCCGGTCTGGGCGTGGTCCTCCCGGTTGATGCAGTTGCCGATGTCGTGCATATAGCCGGCGATGCGGGCCAGGGTGATGGTGCGTTCGTCGTAGCCCAAGGTCTGCAGGATATCCGCCGCTGTGGCGGCGCAGATGCCGGCGTGGGCAAAGCCATGTTCGGTAAAACCGATGACGCCCAAGGCATCGTTGCCTTTTTGCAGGTAGGTCTGCACTTCCCGATTGTTTTTGATATCTTGAAAGGTGATGGACACTCAAATCCCTCCTCATTGCTTGGCAGTAAGGTATTGCGATGGGGCAGCTTTTCGGCCATAGCCGGCAGGCTGGGAGAAAAGGGCCATAGAAGATGGTACAAAACGGTCCCGCGGTTATTGTACCATAATCCGGAGGGAAAAGAGAGGAACTTTTTGAGAATTTTACGAGGGAACGCCAGGGAATGCGCTATTGCATCCAGCAAGCTGCACATTTATAGTGGACTCTAAGCGGGAGTGAAATTGGTTAGAGCGATGAAAATTGCCGGAAAACTATACGGAACTTTTAGCAGATGCTATAATAATGCAGGGAAAACGATTCGTGGCTTTGGGCCGGGAGGCGAAGATTTGCCACTGGTTTGGTGAAAAATCGGCGCTGCCTTTTCCCAGCGGGTGTTGTACACTACAACAGGAGCGGAAAAGGAGGAGTGGAGCCATGCAACCATCCCGGCCCCGCATTTTTTACGGGTGGGTCATAGTAGCTGCCAGCTTTTTGGTGATGTTTTGCACCATTGGCATCGTCAACAACTGTGCAGGGCTGTTTATCAAACCGGTCTGCGACGATATGGGCTTTTCCAGAGGAGGCATGGGGGTCAACATGACGATCATCGCCGCCTGCCAGATGGTCATGGCCCTGTTCGGCGGCAAGATCTTCGCCCGGTTCGATGTCAAAACCGTTATGCGGGTCAGCAGCTTGTTGCTGGCAGGCGGGTATTTTGCCTATTCCTTGGCGCCCTCTTTGCCGGTCTTCTACCTGTTGTCGGTGGTCATCGGCTTTTCCATGGGCGGCTTGACCACGCTGCCCCTTTCCCTGCTCATCGGCAACTGGTTCCATCAGCGCCGTGGGTTTGCCGTGGGCGTGGCTTTTATGGGCAGCGGCATCGGCGGTATGCTGTTCAACGCATTGGCCGGGCAGCTGCTCACCGCCCTGGGCTGGCGGGCTACATACCGCATCCTGGGCATCATCGCCTTTGTGGTCTTGGTGCCGGTGTGCTGGCTGGTCATCCGCACCAGGCCGGCGGATAAAGGGCTGGAGCCCTATGGCAAGCAAGAGGATGAAAGCGTGGAGGAATTTGACAACCGGGGCATGAGCCTGCACCAGGCACTGCGCACCGGCCGTTTCTGGGTACTGTGTTTTGCCGCCGCGCTGTGCAATATCACCCTGAGCGCGCTGAATCAGAACGTGACGCCCCATTTGAGCGATGAAGGCTATTCACTGGCCACGGCTGCCAACATCTCCGCTTTGATGTTGGGCGGTTTGGCGGTGGGCAAAATGAGCTTGGGCTGGATCTACGACAAAATGGGGACCCGCCGGGCGACGCTTTTTGCCAACTTTTGCACCATTTTCTCCCTGCTGGGCACGATCTTCTGCCGTTTTCCGCCCATGTTGGCAGTCATCATCCTGGGGTTTGCGTTTGGCAATGCCTTTGGCAGCGTGGCGCCGCCGCTGATCGTGCAGAACTTGTATGGCCGGCGGGAATATGGAGCGATCTTGGGCGTGGTGACGGCCTGCATCAACCTGGGCGGCACTGTGACGCCCGTGATGATCGGCAAGGTATACGATGTGTTCGGCAGCTATACCCCTGCCTTTTCCGCCATGATCGCCACATCGGCTTTGGTGGCTGTTTGCTTCTACCTGCTGCTGTCCCCCAAGGCGGAGTACAGGGAGGGGCAATAGGCGGCCCGGGCGGCCGCAGCCCTGAGAGCGGATCGTTGAAACAAAGGGCCGTGGGCCCGGTGAGAAGGAGTGTCTGCAATGCAATCGTCCCGTCCGCGCATTTTTTACGGCTGGTTTATCGTGGCCGCCAGTTTTATGGTGATGTTCTGCACCATTGGCATCGTCAATAACTGTTCCGGCCTGTACATCAAGCCGGTCTGCGACGATATGGGGTTTTCGCGGGGAGCTATGGGCGTCAATATGACGATCCTTTCCATCTGCCAGATGCTGGTCGCCCTGTTCGGCGGCAAGATCTTCGTCAAATTTGACGTGAAGAAGATCATGCGCATCAGCAGCATTTTGTTGGCGGTGGGCTATTTCAGCTATTCGCTTGCCACTTCGCTGCCTGTGTTTTATTTGATCTCTGTGGTGGTGGGCTTTGCCATGGGCGGTACGACCACCATGCCCCTTTCTCTGCTCATCGGCAACTGGTTCCACCAGCGCCGTGGGTTTGCCGTGGGCGTGGCTTTTATGGGCAGCGGCATCGGCGGTATGCTGTTCAACTCCCTGGCAGGCCAGCTGATCACGGAGTTTGGCTGGCGGGCTACATACCGCACCCTGGGCATCATCGCTTTTGTGGTCTTGGTGCCGGTGTGCTGGCTGGTCATCCGCACCAAACCGGCGGATATGGGGCTGGCGCCCTATGGGCAGGCGGCCAATGAGAGCACGGAACAGTATGACAACCGGGGCATGACATTGAAGGAAGCCATGCACACCGGCCGCTTTTGGGCTCTGTGCCTGGTGACGGCAGTGGGCAATGTGAGCCTGTGCGCGCTGAACCAGAACGTGACGCCCCATCTGAGCGACGAAGGGTATGCGCTGACCACAGCTGCCAACATCTCCGCCATTATGCTGGGCGGCTTGGCAGTGGGCAAAATGACCCTGGGCTGGCTGTATGACAAACTGGGCGTGCGCCGCACCACGCTGCTGGCCAACTGCAGCACCATACTGGCCCTGGTGGGCACCCTCCTTTGCCGGTTCCCACCCATGATCGCCGCCATCGTGCTGGGCTTTTCCATCGGCAACGCCTTTGGCAGCATCGGCAACCAAGTGATCGTGCAGAGCATCTATGGCCGCAAAAACTACAGCGCCATCCTGGGCGTCGTGGCGGCCTGTAACAGTCTGGCCGGTTCGGTGACACCGGTGCTGATCGGCGGTGTATACGACCTGTTTGGCAGCTATACGCCGGCCTTTGCCACCATGGTGGTCACCTCCTCCTTGGCGGCCATCAGCTATTTTATCCTGTTGTCTCAAAAAGTGGAATACGAAGCCTGAGAAAAGGCAAAAAAGAAACGGCTCTCTGGCTGCCAAATCTGGCAGCAGAGGGCCGTTTTGTCATGGTTAGAAGGATTAAGCGCTTTTCAGCGGCGCCCGGCGCTGCAGCAGCCAGGCACAGGCCAAGGGGATGCAGGCCACGAACAAAATGGCTGCCGCCGACAGCAGGGGGGAGGGAGGACCTATGAGAAAGCCGCCCAGGAACAGCAGCACCTGGGCCAGCGCCCGGCTGAGCATGTAATCGAGATAGACCGAATTCACCAGGGGCAGCACTACGATGCACAGCAAAGGGACCCCGATGGATACGGCGATCTTTTGGATCTTGTTCATGCGGTAGTAGAGGACGGCGATGCAATATCCCAGGGAAAAGCAGGCCAAGTTGACGGAAAGGCTCCAGAGGATGGCCACCGGCGTTTCCTGCCAGGGCAAGGCGCCGCCATGGTACAGCATGCCATACAGAGAGCTGGTGGGCATCAACAGGCCGACCACCCGGCTGTACAGCTGGTCGGCTGCGGCGCAAAAAAGGCCAGACAGGACGGCGATCAGCAGGGTCCCGCGGAATTGGCTCAGGCGGGATACGCTGTTTTGGGTGAAAAAGCGGAAATATTCGTGGAAAGAGCAGCAGCCCAAGACGAAAAACAAGATGGCGCTGGCAAACTCAATGCCGTTAATGTTGGCTTCGATGCGGCCGTTTGACAGGGAGATGGAAAAGTTGGCAAACAGGGCCAAGATCACCATGACGAGGTAATAGACGAGGATGGTATTCCGGTAATCGCGCAGGTAATATCGTACTACAGGCTTCCAGCGGTTCATTTTGCAGTCCCTCCATTGGTCAGGTTGATAAAAAGCTGCTGCAGATCCGGGGTGCTGGCCTGCAGCCCGGCGGGCAGTTCGGCGGGGGCAGGCTCCAGCAGATAGCAGGCTTTGAGCCCGCCCAGGGCGTCGTACCCCAGCACTTTGCGGCCGGCGGCAAAGCGATCCACCGCCTCGGCCGGCCCGGTGATGCAGCAGCACCGCTGGAGCAGCTCGTCACAGGCTTCGTGGCAGACCAGGCGGCCTTCGTTCAAGATGACCACCCGTTCGATCACCCGGGCCACTTCTTCGATCAGGTGGGTGGAGATGACGATGCACCGGGGATTCTTGTTGTAGCTTTCCAGCAGCTGGCGGTAGAACAGCTGGCGGTGGTGGGCGTCCAGCCCCAGCACCGGCTCATCCAGCAGCAGATAGGGCGTGTTGGCAGCCAGGGCCACCACCAATTTGAAGATGGACCCGTAGCCGGTGGAAAGGCTTTTGATCTTCTTTTTCAAAGGCAGCTCGTAAGCTTCGGCCAGGGAGAGGGCGTAGGGCTGGTCAAAATCGCTGTAAAATGAGGCGGTCCAGCGGATGGCATCCCCGACGCGCATGCTCTCCGGGTATAGATTTTTTTCGCTGGTCAAAAAGAGCTTCCCCAAGGCCTGGTCATTGTCCCGGCAGTCTTGGCCGTCGATGGTGACAGTGCCGGCATCAGGGTAGACCCGGTTGGAGATCAAATTCAGCAGGGTGGATTTGCCTGCGCCGTTGCGGCCCAGCAGGCCGTAGATACAGGGCTGTTCCAGGGTCACGCTCACATGGTCCAGAGCCAGTGTATTGCCATAGTGTTTGCACACGTCGGTTACTTGGATCTTATTTTCCATCGGTATAACACCTCTTGATCATCTGGGTTAAGTCCTCTTCCCGAAGGCCCAGCTTGTGGGCTTCGGCAGCCAGAGGGCGTACATAGCTTTCGTAAAACCGTTCTTTGCGGGTGGCCGTGATGGCCTGGATCGCACCGGGGGAGACAAACATGCCGAGACCTCTTTTCTTGTATAGGATTTGGCGTTCGACCAACAGATTGAACCCCTTGAGCACAGTGGCAGGGTTGATGCGGCAGATCGCGGAAAATTCCGTGGTAGAGGGAATTTGACTTTCTTCCGGGTAGGCGCCAGATAAGATGGCGTCTTCGATCTGTTCGGCGATCTGAATATAAATGGGCCGGGAATCATCCAATGCAAAGGCCATGGCTACCTCCTTTCATTCGCTTGTTAATTGGTTCATTACTCATGTAACTAAGTATATGGGTAATGAACCTGTTTGTCAAGCCCTGGCAGCAGATTTTTTTCCGGGGCCGCAACAACAAAAAAACCGGCTGCCAAAAAGGCAGCCGGGGCGTAGATGGGCGCTGGCGGACGGGGCGTTTATTCCCGGCCGGTCCAGCAATAGGTGCAGACTTTGGAGGCAGGCAAGCCGGTGGCAGCGATCATGTCGTCCAGCCGGTGGTATTTCAGCGTGGTGAATTTCAGTTCCTGCCGGATCTGCTCCACCATAGTCTCGTATTGGGGGGTATCCGGGTCTGTGTAAACAGGCAGCATCTCTTCGGCCTTGTCCCCTTCCAGCCGGGCGATGACGCGGCGGGAGATCAGGTCCAGTTCCGATTTGGAGCGGGAGAAATTCAGGTATTTGCAGCCGCGGGTGATGGGTGGGCAAGCCAAACGGATGTGCACTTCTTTGGCGCCGCTGTGGTACAAAAATTCCGTGGTCTCCCGCAGCTGGGTGCCCCGCACCAAAGAGTCGTCGATGAGGATCAACCGCTTGTCCCGGATCAGCGCATCCACCGGGATCAGCTTCATGCGGGCAATCAAGTTGCGCTTGCTCTGGGTGGGGGGCATGAAAGAGCGGGGCCAGGTGGGGGTGTATTTGATGAAGGGGCGGGCAAAGGGGATGCCCGAGCGGTTGGCATAGCCGATGGCATGGGCCGTGCCGGAATCGGGCACACCGGCCACACTGTCCGCCTCGATGTGATCGCGCATGGCCAGCGTGTCGCCGCAGTGGCAGCGCATCTGCTCCACGTTCATCCCTTCGTAAGTGGAGGAGGGATAGCCATAATAGACCCACAGGAATGTGCAGATCTTCATTTCCTCTTGGGGCGGGATCAGCACATCCACCGATTCCGGGGTGACGAAATCGATCTCGCCCGGGCCCAGCTCCTTGTAGGTGTCATAGCCCAGGTTCAAATAAGCAAAAGACTCAAAAGAGACGCAGTGCCCGCCTTCTTTTTTGCCTATGACAATGGGGGTACGGCCCATTTTATCCCGGGCTGCGTAGATGCCCTTGGAGGTGAGCACCAACAGAGAAAGGGAGCCATCGATGACGCTTTGGGCATAGCGGATGCCCTCTTCGATGGAATCCTGGCTGTTGATCAGCGCCGCCGTCAGCTCGGTGGGGTTGATCAAGCCTTCGCTCATCTCCAAAAAGTGGGTGGTACCCACCGCAAAGGCTTGCTTGACCAGTTCGTCGATGTTGTTGATCCGCCCCACGGTGGTGATGGCGAAGTTGCCCAGGTGGGAACGGACGATGAGCGGCTGGGGCTCATTGTCGGAAATACAGCCGATGCCCAGGTGCCCCTCCATTTCGTTTAAATCCCGCTCAAATTTTGTACGGAAAGGGGCATTTTCGATGTTGTGGATAGCACGCTGGAACCCGTTTTCTCCACAGACCACCATGCCGGCCCGCCGTGTGCCCAGGTGGGAGTGATAATCTGTTCCGAAAAACAGATCGAACACGCAATCGCTTTTCGAAGCCACACCAAATAATCCGCCCATTGCATTCTCTCCTTTGCAGTGTCGATTTTTGAACAAATCAAACATATTGTATCACACAATGTACAATTATTCTACCTTAAATTAAACTTTTTAGACGAAATCAAAAAAATAGCAGTCGTGTGCCGGCAGGCAGTAGGCTGGGAAAGGCCTTGGCGCCCCCAGCTCAGAGCCAAACGGAGGGGAACAGCCGCAGAAAGGAGCACATAAAATGGAGCGTATGGGAGATTGGAGGGAACAGACCCATGCGTTCCATCTTTTTGAAACGGCTGCTCAATCTTTTGTGTGTCAAAAGCATTGTGACACTTGTCCTTTCGGCTGTATTTGCATATCTGGCCGTGACTGGCCGGCTTTCCAGCCAAGATTTTCTCACGGTCTTCTCGGTGATCATCGCCTTCTATTTTGGAACACAGAGCGAAAAGGTCCACGACGAGCTGGGCGATGAGGGGGAACGGCGAGGACCGCCGGCTGGATCGAATCGAAATTGATTGGTCAAGGGAGATTTTTCAATGGATCAGTACAGAGATTACCTAGATTGGTATTGCCGCTGCTATTGCCAGAACTTTATGGCGCAGCACTGCCATACGGTGCCGGGCCCCACCGGCCCCCAGGGGCCCCAAGGGCTGCCCGGCCCACAAGGGCCACAAGGGCCGATGGGGCCTGTCGGTCCCACGGGTTCCGCCGGCCCTCAAGGCTTGGCGGGCTTGCCCGGGGCCACAGGTCCCCAGGGAGAGAAAGGCGAGCAAGGCATCCAAGGGCCGATGGGCCCCACAGGGCCCCAAGGTGCTGCCGGCCCTCAAGGCTTGGCGGGCCTGCCCGGAGCCACCGGCCCCCAGGGGGAAAAAGGCGATGCAGGGCCCCAAGGCATCCAAGGGCCAATGGGCCCTATGGGACCGATGGGTCCCACCGGCCCGATCGGCCCCCAGGGCTTGGTGGGCCTGACTGGCGCGACAGGCCCCCAGGGCGAGAGCGGTGAACCGGGGCCCCGGGGCTTGATGGGCCCCACTGGCCCCACCGGGCCCACCGGACCTCAGGGAGAAACAGGCGAGCCGGGCGTCACCGGCCCCCAAGGTGAGAGCGGCGAACCGGGCCCCCGGGGCTTGACGGGCCCCACCGGACCTACCGGACCCCAGGGAGAAACAGGCGAACCGGGCGCCACCGGCCCCCAGGGTGAGAGCGGTGAGCCGGGACCCACCGGCCCGACAGGCCCGACGGGGCCTCAAGGCGAAGCCGGAGCCGACGGCGTGACCCCCACGGTGGAAGTAGGTAACGTACGGGCCGGGGAAGAAGCGGCTGTCACCGCCCGGCCCACTCAGGGCGGCGTGGCGCTGGATTTTGTGATGCCCATGGGCCCTGTGGGTCCCCAGGGAGAAAAAGGGGAAAAGGGAGAGGATGGCGAACCAGGCGCCGTACCCCAGATCGCGGTGGAAGAAGACACCTCCACCAGCTATAAGCTCCGGTTTGACAACGGCGACCAGCAGATCGTCAGCCCCAACTTAAAATCCCATGCGGAGTGCTACAATGTGGATCTTTCCGCAGCGGGGAGCGAGTTATATGTGCCCTTACAGGACCTGGTGCTAATTGCGGAAAACGCCACATCCACCGGCTTGTGCTTGGCGGTCCAGCCCAGGCAGGCGTGTACGCCTGTTTTGGCGGATATCCGCCGGGTGGGCATCCGCGATGCTGCTGTGGATGCTCAGACGAACAACAACATGACCATTGCAGGGCGGGTAGTGCTGGATGATTTCGCACCGGCCATGTCCCAGGAAATGGAATGGTTGTGGATCCGGCAGCAAGACCCGGCCAGCAAGCGCTGGTCCATGTGCGAAGTGCGCTTGTTCGCTTCCCACAACGGGGCGCGGGTCTCCCTCAGCGTCGATTGGCTGCACACTGGCGTGACCTTTGACCCGCCGGCCGCTTCAGCCGCACAAGAATAGGAAAAAGTGCCAAACCAATGGAGTTTGGCACTTTTTTTCTGTTGGGAGTCCAGTTTATTTTTTCTTGGGGTAGACGGCGATGCCGTTGGGCAGATGGCGGCCATGGGTCTTATCCGCCGCCGACGGGCGGGAGATCTCCCGGCCTTGGTAGACCATGATGCTGGAGGAGCCGCCATCCAGATTGCAGGCCTGCACGGCGCCGTACCGGGCCAAGATGTCTGCGCAATCGCCCACCGTACAGCCGATGGAATAGCCCGGGGCCCGGCCATCCACCACCAGCAGCAGGATGGAGCCGGATTCGGTCTGGCCGATGGCTGTGCGGGGCTGCACCCCCCAGCCGGCGCTGCCTTCCACCACTTTTTCACCGTTGACGATCAGGGCGGGCTTGAATTCCACGGCATCCCGGTATTGGCCCTGCTGGTAGCTGCCCACATAGAGCCGGTTGTTTTCGTCGATGCCAATGGTCTTATAGGAACCGGCCACCGCATCGTTGTACCGTTGGCCGCCAGAGACCACCAGGCCATGGGCCACGCCGCCGTTTCCGTGGCCTTCCGGGTCGTAAAAGCCGCTGGCATTGGTCACGAGCACAGCGCCGCTCTCTTCGGCGATATCGGCGGCCCGGGCACCCACGCTGCCGTAACCGGGAGCCAAAGCAACGCCCACCTGGGAGGGGTCTTTGACGATGGCCAGGCGGCCCACAAATCCCTCTCCCTTCACTTTGCAGATGGTGATGCCGTTGAAAGTATCCAGCGCCAGCACTTGGTCGCCATGGACGGTCTCGATGTCCGTGCCCTCCTCTTCCAGCCCGGCTTCGTCGATCACCAGGTAGCCGTCCTCATCCAGGGCGGCGTCTCCCTGCTTTTCCAGATAGGCTTTGAGCGAAGCTTGGTCGATCTCCGGATACTCCTCCTCGAAGACTTTCTGGAGCTTTTTCCAGGTCAGGGCCTGCTCGCCGCCGGCCGCCCCCGAATCGCCCCAGTCGCTGGCCAAGCCTGCCTGATCGGCCTCCAGCTGGTCCCGGCCCTCCATCACCTGGTCAATGACAAAGGGGGGGATGAAATAGGTGGCCAGCCATTGGTGGTTCATCGTGCCCATGGCGGTCTCGATGTAGATGGCCCGCCACTTGGCGATGAAAGGGATGTTGGAAAACACGGCCACACAATAAAGCCCGGCCAACAGGGCCAGAGCTACCAGGCATTTGGCCAGGCGGCGCTTCTTCTTTTTCCGTTTCGCCTTTTTGCCCTTGGGCTGGCCGGAAGGAGCCGCCGGGCGGGGGGAAAGGCCGGCAGAGGGGGCCTGCTGCCGGGCCGCGGCTTCCCGCTGCCACACCGATTCCCAATCGATCTCAAAAGGCTGCTGGGAGACCTGGCTGCGCAGCAGGGGCTGCTCCGGCTCTTCCGCCCGGCTGGGATGGGTCTCGGCAGGGCGCTGCCTGCCGGTGGCAGACCCGCGGCCTCTGACGCCGCCAAACAGTTTCATATGCCCCCTCCTTTCGGCAAAATTAGACTTACTGCGTACCATGATACCACAGCCGGCGGGCCAGTGTGTGAATTTTTTGTAAGGAGAAGGATTTTCCTGCGGCAGGCATGGGCAAGGTGACGGGGCCATATAGATGGAACATCTTAGATTTGAGGTGGGATGTCATCTTGCGCAAACGTATTTTTCAACGGCCCGCAGCATTCGTCCTGCTGGGGGTCATGGCCATTACCCTGTGTGCGTCGCTGCTGCTCCAACGAGAAGAGCCGGCAGTGGCCTCGGCCGCAGAGATCACCAACTGGGGCCTCAGCTTTCAAAAAGAAGGGGAAGCGCCGGTGGGCAATGCCAGCGCCGAATATCTGAAACAATTCGATTCCTACTACGTGGGGGATGCCAACCAAAAGACCATCTACCTCACCTTTGACTGCGGCTTTGAAAACGGCAATACGGCGGCCATATTGGACGCCTTGAAAAAGCACGATGCCAAAGCCTGCTTCTTTGTGGTGGGCAATTATTTGGAAACAGCGCCCGACCTGGTGCAGCGCATGGTGGAGGAAGGGCACTTGGTGGGCAACCACACCTACCACCACCCGGATATGTCAAAGATCGGGGATATGGCCAGCTTCCAGCAGGAGATCGGCGCAGTGGAAGAGAAGTTCCGGCAGATCACCGGCCAGGATATGCCCAAGTATTACCGGCCTCCCCAGGGCAAATTCAATGAGAGCAATTTGAAGATGGCCCAGGAGCTGGGGTATCAGACCATTTTTTGGAGTCTGGCCTATGTGGATTGGTACACCGACAAACAGCCCACCCAGGAGGAAGCCTATCAAAAGCTGCTGCCCCGCATCCATCCCGGTGCCATTGTATTGCTCCATGTCACATCCCAGACCAATGGGGAGATCATGGATGAACTGCTGACCAAGTGGGAAGAGCAGGGGTATACCTTTGGGACGCTGGATCAGCTGACCGCCCAGGGAAATTAGAAAAAGAGCGCTTCCGGCAGCCGGAGGCGCTCTTTTGGTTGTGGTGCTGTTCGCCAAGCGGCGGCCTTAGCCCAAGTGTTTGCGCAGAATGGCGCAGCTCTGGTCCAAGGCCTGTTGTTCCTGGGGGCTGAGGGGGAGCTCCAAGATAGCCTCGACCCCCTGGGCGCCGATGCGGCAGGGGGTGCTGGCATAGACGCCCTGCTGGCCGTATTGCCCATGCAACAGGGTGGAGCAGGGGAGCACCGCTTTTTCATCCCGCAGAATGGCCCGGATCAGGGCAGCTGCCGCCCCGCCGATGCCAAATTCCGTGCACCCTTTGCCCTGCAGCACATGCCAGCCGGCGTAGACGGTCTGCTCCAGCAAGGGGGCGAGCGCCTGCCGCGGCAAGCCGTGCTGCTCCAGCCAAAGGAAGAGGGGGATGCCTGCCACCGAAGCGGCGTGCAGCGCAGCCACTTGGCTGTCGCCGTGTTCGCCCAGCATATAGGCGCACACGCTGTGCGGGGCGACGCCCAGCCATTGTGCCAGCCTGCGGCGGAGGCGGGCGGAATCCAAGGCGGTGCCTGTGCCGATCACTTGCAGGCCGGTGCGCTGGGCAAACCGCTGGGCGATGATGTCGCAGGGATTGGAAATGGAGACTACGATGCCGCAAAAACCGCAGGCCACCAACTGGGGGGCAATGGCCTCTGCCACGGCCCAAGTGGCCTCCAGCTCCTGGAGCCGGTCTTGCTCCACGGCGGAGCCGCAGGCGGCCAACACCACCACATCGGCGTCGGTAATGTCGTCGTAGCCGCCTGCCGTCACCTGTACAGGATGGAGCAGGCTGGGGATGGCGTCGGCGATGTCTTCTGCCTGGCTGCTGGCTTTTTGCCCATCGATGTCCAGCAGCACGATCTGGTCGCAGATGCCTTGGGCCGCCAAACTGTAAGCCACATGGGAGCCCACATGGCCGGCGCCTAGAATGCCAACTTTTGTATGTTGATGCAAGGGGATCACCTCGGGTACAAAGAATAGGGGATGCAGGGAAGGAGCGGCCGCTGAAAAGAGGCCGCTCCCAAAAGCCTGGGGCAGGGGAGGATCAGAATTTGGTCAGCAGGTTGGCCAGCAGGGCCACCCGGGGCAGGTAACGGCTCAGCTCGATGTGCTCCCGCTCCGCATGGGGGCCGTCGCCCACGGCGCCCAAACCGTCCAGGGTGGGCACGCCCAGGGCCGAAGTGAAATTGCCGTCGCTGCCGCCGCCCACAGCGGCGCCTTCCACATGCTGTCCCAGCTCTTCCGCCGCCTGTTGGGCCAGGGCGAAGGCCTGTTGGTTGGCCGGGGTGAATTCCAGGGCCGGGCGGCCGATGCCGCCGGAGACCTCCAAGGAGATGCCCGGCCGGGTGGGCTGCAGGCCTTGGATGATGCCGTCGATCCGCTGGGCCTCTGCCAGGGTCCAGGTGCGCACATCCACTTCCATTTGGGCCCGCTCTGCCACGATGTTGGCCCGGGTGCCGCCCTGGGCCACGCCCACATTGACTGTAGTGCCCTTGTCGTAGTCGGTCAGCGAATGGAGGAACAGGGTCTGCTTGGCCATCTCTTCCACTGCACTGACGCCGCCTTGGGGGTCATTGCCTGCGTGGGAGGCTTTGCCATAGATGGTGATGGTGTATTTGCCCGTGCCCTTCCGGGCTTTTTTCAAGTTGCCTGTCACCGCCTCTGCAGGTTCGGTGCACAGCACCACGCTGCTTTGGCGGGCCATCTGCTCGATGAGCGCTTGGGATGTGCTGCTGCCCACCTCTTCGTCGGAATTGCACAGCAGGCACACTTTTTTGGCCAGCGGGAGCCCCAGGTCCTGGCAGGCTTTCATGGCCCACAGAGAGGCCACCAGGCCGCCTTTCATATCCAGAACGCCGGGGCCATAGAGCTTGTCGCCCTCCTGATGCAGCGTCAGGCGGCCAGGTTCCCACACGGTGTCAAAGTGGGCCAAGATCAAGATCTGCCCTTCGCCCTGCCCCAGGGTGAACGTCATGTGGTCGCCCCGCAGTTCCTGCGGGTAGATCACCCCGTCGATCCCCAGCCGCTCTTTGACGAGCTGGCGGATCTTTTGGCCGCAGGCGTCCACCAGGTCCTTCCGGTCGCTGGGGGATTCGGCCTGCACCAGCTGTTTCAGATCCTCGATGATCTGTTCTCCATGCTGGGCCACATAATCCAAAATGCGCTGCTGTTTGTCTTCCATGGCGAAAACCTCCTATTCATTTTCTCCATTGTAGCGCCCCGCTTTGCCGATTGCAACTGTTTTGACATTTGCCCGCTCTTTGGTTACAATGATAGGAGCTGTTTGACAGCAAGAGAGGAAGACGGTATGAGAACGATCATTTGGTTTCTTTATTTTTGGTGCTATTTGGTGGCGGTGCTGCCCTTGATGCACCAGTGCAAAAAGCTGACGGCCCAGGGCCGGGTGGCAGAGAGCGACGCCAAAATGCGCAAGGCTGTGCGCAACTGGGCCCGGCGGCTGCTCAAGCTGGCCGGGGTGAAAGTGGAGATCAGCGGCTTGGAAAACATCCCCCAGGGCCCGGTGGTGTATGTGGGCAACCACCAGGGCAATTTTGACGTGCCATTGATGCTGGCCTATCTGCGGGAGCCCTGCGGCCTGCTGGCCAAAGAAGAGCTGGCCAAAGTGCCCATGATCAAGACCTGGATGAAGCTGCTGCACTGCGTGTTTGTGGAGCGGGGCAACCCCACCCAATCGGTGGCCGCGCTGAAAGAAGCGGCAGGGCTGCTGCGGCAGGGTTACAGCATGGTGATCTTCCCCGAAGGCACCCGTAGCCGGGGCGATCAGGTGGGGCCCTTTAAGACCGGCGCCTTCCGGGTGGCCAGCATGACAGGCACCCCCATCGTCCCCCTGTGCATCGATGGCTCTTACCGGGTGATGGAGGCCCATGGGTTCTGGATCCACCCGGCTAAAGTCCGCATCAAATTGCTGCCGCCTGTGCAGACCAAAGGTTTGAGCCGGGAAGAGATCCACGCCTTGGATGAGCGGGTGCGCCAGATCATCGTAGACGAAAAGTCCGCGTGGGCGGAGGGCTAAACCGGGTCCGCTGGGGCGGGCAAGGGCCCGCTGCCAAACTGGGTCCGCATGGGCAGACAGCCAAAACAAGTCCGCTCGGGCGGACAGCCAAAACAAAAAATAGCCGCCGGCTCAGCTCCGTTGACAGGGGCTGGGCCGGCGGCCATGGAAATGCCATGGAAATGGGATCAACCGATAGGGCAGCCTGTCCCGCGGGCCTCTAGGGCTAACAGCTGCGTTTTGCGCTGGAGGCCGCCGGCATACCCGGTCAAATTCCCCTGGCTGCCCACCACCCGGTGGCAGGGAACGATGAGGGAAATGGGGTTGTGGCCCACTGCGCCGCCCACCGCTTGGGCGGACATGGAATCCAACCCCCGCTGCCGGGCCAATTTGGCGGCCAGTTCCCCATAGGTCATTCGCTGGCCATAGGGGATCTGCAGCAGCAGGTCCCATACCGCCCGGCGGAAGGGGGAGCCCTGCAAACAAAGGGGCGGGGTAAAGGCAGGTTCCTGGCCGCTGAAATAAAGGTCCAGCCAGCGGGCCGCCTCGTGAAACACCGGCAGATCCCGGGCTTCGTGCTGGGGGCCTAAGGTGGAGCCAAAATACTTTTGCCCATCGAACCACAGGCCGGTGAGCTGCTCCCCATTGCTGGCCAGGGTGATGCCGCCCAGGGGAGAAGAATAGGTGGCTGTATATTGCATAGTGGTTTCCTCCATATCCAAAAGCCGGGGTCTCATACCCCGGCTTGTTTTTTCGTGCCAGGTTTTTTGGCCTTGGGGGCCGGGTCGGTCAAACCCTCCACCGCGCCGCCGGCCACGGCCCACAGATACAGGCTGGCCACGCTGCCACAAGGGCTGAACCGGCGGCGGTACCGTTCGAACCGGGGGCGGTCGATCTGCCTGTGCCGGTAGACCATGCGCAGCCCCCGCTGGATAGCCAGGTCGTCGTAGCTGAATACATCGGGCCGCTCCATGCAGAACAGCAGGATCATTTCGGCCGTCCACAGCCCGATGCCTTTCAGGGAACACAAAGCCTGGATGGCCTGGGGGTCTGGCATGTGCCAAACCGCCTCCAAGTCAAAGGTGCCGGAATCCACCTTGGCGGCAAAATCGGTGATGTATTCCGCCTTGCGGAAGGACATGCCAAAGGCTTGGAGCGCAGGCACGCCGGTATCCAGAATGGCTTGGGGCGTCAAGGCGCCAAAGGCCTCCCGCAGCCGGTTCCAGATGGTGGCCTGGGCCTTGGTGGAGATCTGCTGGCCCACGATGTGGTGCACCACCGAAGAAAATAAGTCCGGGTCCACCTCCCGCTGGATGGGCCCCACCTGTTCGATGATTTGCCCCAATTTTTTGTCTTTTTTCTTTAGGTAATCGGTCTGCTCCGGCCCATACCGAAAATACATGGCGCACCTCCTGCCGCTTTTGTTCTATGTCCATTGTACCATATCCGCCCCGGGTTTTGTAGCGGAGCAGGCAAAAAATCGAACAAATTTTCTGTTTTTTCTGGCCGTTTGATGCCGTCATACCGGCCCCAGGCCGTGCATACAGATAGCAGGGAAAACAAGGGCAAGGAGGGGAAAACAGGATGAAAGCCCATTGCAACGCAAAGCGTTTGGCCGCGCTGCTGGCGGTGGCGGCGCTGGTGCTCTGCTGCCTGTTGGCACTGCTGCGGCCCCGGGCAGTGACCACGGCAGCGCCGGTGGATGGGGCGATCCCGCTGCCTGTGGTGATGTATCACCATGTCCTGGGGGAAGACAGCAGCCTGCTGGGCGATTATGTGATCTCTTGTTCCGAGCTGGAAAGCGACTTGGCCTGGCTCAAGGCTTCGGGCTACCAGACCATCAGCCTGCAACAGCTGCTGGATTATGTGGATGGAAAAGGGGATCTGCCGCCCCGCCCTGTGCTGCTGACCTTTGACGATGGGTATGAGAGCTTTTATGCCAACGCCTATCCGCTGCTGCAAAAATACCAGGCCAACGCCGTGGTCAGCGTCATCGGCCGGTATTCGGACCTCTACTCCCAGCCGGGCGTGGTAAAACACCTGAATTACTCCCATTTGAATTGGGATCAAGTGCGGGAACTGGATGCTTCGCCCCTGGTGGAGATCGGCAACCACAGCTATGACCGCCACGACGCCACGGGCAAGGAGAGCCCCAAGGGCGCCAAGCCCGTGCAGGGCCAAGGAGAAGAAAATTACCGCCAGGCATTTCAGCAGGATACAGAGAAAAACCAACAGGCCCTGGCAGCCGCCGTCAGCCAGGCGTCTGTGCTGTATGCTTATCCTTTCGGGCTCTACACAAATGCCAGCGAAGAGGTGCTCAAAGCCATGGGGTACCGGATCACGCTGACTTGTGAAGAGCGGGTCAACTGGATCACCCGGGACCCGGATTGCCTGTATTTGCTGGGGCGATTCAACCGCCCCCACGGCATCCGCTCCGCCGATTTCTTTGCGCCGGTCCGCTAGGGCGGACGGCCATAACGGGAGGTGACACCGGCACAGCCGTACAAATGGGGCCAGCAGGCCCCGGTAGATAAGCAGAAAAGAACCAGCGAGAGAACGTTCCCACGCTGGTTCTTCTTTCTATAGCACTTGAACAATGGCCGACCGGTGAATTGGGGCGCCATGCCTCCGTTGAAACGGCTGCGCAGCCGGTGCCACCTGTTTTGGCCGCGGGCCCTCGCCCGCCCGTTGATTTTGGGGTGGTGTTGTGGTATACTGGAGGCAAGGAAACGAAAAATGCGGCAGCCCCCGGGAGTGGCGACTCCCGGAAGGCCTGCAACGGGATAGGCACATATCCCGCGCAACAGGAATTCCTGCACCGCTTTATCAGTATAACAGTTTTGCAGTGTTTTCACAAGGGGAGAGAGGGCCAGGCATGGCGCTTCCCTTTGGCTGTGTGCTTGAGAGGGCGGAAAAGGGGAGGACTGTGGAGCATTGTCATACACATGCTGCGCGGGTGAATGGATG
>CAJFRA010000011.1 GCA_904419295.1 Candidatus Pseudobutyricicoccus lothianensis | reverse complement strand
GGCCACGTCTGTGTCGCGGATGGTGGATTCGGCATCCTGGATGTTCTCTTCCATGACGGACAGGTTGTTGATGGTGTGATCCAGACGGTTCTGGGTGGCACCCAGTGTACCGCGGACGTCGGAAACATAATTGATAGCGTTTTTGATTACGTCCAAGGCGCTGGCAGCATCGCTCTGATTGCTGATGTTCAGATCGGCAATGCCCAGAGCGGTAGTATGGCAGTCATTAATGGTGACCTTGAGCTGGTTCCAGCTCTCAGAAGTATCGCCGATCTGAAGGGTCAGGGCAGAACCATTTTTGTCTGCGGTAAACTTCAGATCATTGGTATTGTTAATTTCGACACTGACTCCAGTACCTTCCAGCGCTTTCTTCAAGTTGGCAACAGAAGCTGCATCATCAGCGCCAAGGACAACCGCAATCGCACCATCTTTTTTTGGTGCAGTAGACGTATCTTTAACAAACTCGTAAGTTCTTCCGTTTAGCGTCAGAGTGTCACCGTCAGCAATGCCCTGTGCACCACCTGTGGCCGTAACAAAGGAATCTGCGCCTGCGGTCACAGTACCCATCGTCACTTTACCTGTATCTGTGGTAGAAACTCCAATCACTTTTGCGCCATCCGCGCCAGTGGCCTTAGAGGTCAGGGTCAGCTTGCCTGAAACATCAACTGCAACATCAAACACACTGGAAATCTCACTGTTGCCTTCCAGAGCAGCTTTAACAGCTTCACCAGTCGTTTTCTGGTCTGCGCCAGCGGTGTATTTAATATCTACTTTGTTGGACTTGCCATTCGCGTCAAGATACTCAACAGTCAGTGTGTACTCATTGGCACCCGTGGGCGCTGCCATTGTGAATTCAGACTTGGTCGAAGTTGCCGCAGTAGTAGTTGTTGTTGTGGCACCACCCAAGTTAATATTGGTGATATCAATTTTAGCCTCACTCAAGGAGCCATCCAGCAGCTTGATGCCGTTGAAGTTGGCGCTATCAGCGATACGGTTGATCTCGTCCTTAAGCTGGGTGACCTCCTTCTGCAGCTGGGTACGGTCAGTCTCATCCTCATAGGTACCGTTGGCGGACTGTTCAGCCAACTCATACATGCGGTTGAGCATGTCGTGTACTTCGGTCAGGGCACCTTCGGCGGTCTGCACCAGGCTGATGCCGTCTTTGGCGTTGTCCTGGGCCTTGTTCAGGCCGGTGATCTGGGCGCGCATCTTTTCACTGATGGCCAGACCGGCGGCATCGTCGCCTGCACGGTTGATCTTGTAGCCGGAAGACAGCTTTTCCAGGTTCTTGCTCAGCGCGCTGGTGTTGTTGGTGTAGTTGCGGTAGGCGTTCATCGCCATGATGTTGTGTTGAATACGCATAAAAAAACAAACCTCCATGTTCTCTTAGGAAGCATCCATGCTTCCCGCACAATTGCCTTGGCCGCCGGCTCAGGGCCCTAAAAGCAGGCAGATCAAAGCGAAGATCCAACAAGGGCAAATCCTATGCCCTTCACCCTAGCTATCGGCAAACCATCCCAAAAAATAAGAGCTGCCGGGGAGAAAAATTTTTCACAAAGGAGTTTGTAAAAAATAGTTGACAAAAAGCCTGAAAATCAAGGGCAAACGGCAGAGAAAGTCAAATTCATGGCGAAAAAAGTACAGTTTTCCATATTTTATATTTCAATATATGGGGAACAGTGATACACGAATCGGCACAAATTGCACAATTCTAATAAAGGTAGCCAAAGCCTGTTCTATGGGATTTATCATTCTTGACAAAAAGTGCTTTAAAAACCAATTGTTCGTTGCAATTCGCAACAAACAAGAATATAATGTTACTAACAGAAATAGCTTTAATTGCGGTGTGGGGTATGCCGCAGCAGAAAGCAGGAAGGGAGCCAGGAATATGGACCTTTTGACAAGCAATTCACAGTGGATGATGGAGAAGACCATGGGTGCTCTTTGGACCAGGCAGTCCACTATCCTCAATAACATCGCCAATGCGGAAACACCCAATTACAAGCCACAGACCGTTTCCTTTGAAGACACTCTGCGCATGCGGCTGGAAAGCGCGGCAGGCCAACAGAACCGGGCCGGCGAAGCTGTGCGGGACGTATTGGACAGCACCCGCCCCACAGTGCAGGAAGCCCAAGTCTCCACCCGGATGGATGACAATGGAGTCAATGTGATCAATGAAAGTTTGGAGCTGGTGCGCGCCGGGTATCAGCTGCAATATCTCATGCAGTCAATTAGTTCTGACTTGGCAACGCTCCGCACTGCCGTACGTGGGCAGTAATGCACCACTGCGGTAGGCCGGGGTATTTTTTTACGCCCTTTGAGGCGGAAAATATATAAATAGGTAATTTAGAATAAGGAAGGGAATACAATGGCTTTCTTGAGTTCGATGGATATTGTGGGATCGGGCTTGACAGCCCAGCAGCTCCGGCTGGATGTGATCTCTGAAAATGTGACCAATGTCAACACGACCCGCACCGAAGAGGGGGGCCCTTACCGCCGCAAGCTGACAGTGCTGGAAGCGGTGGACGGGCGCAACAGTTTCCGCGCTGCTATGGCCCAGGCCCAAGGGAGGGCCAGCAACATCGGCGCCCAGGGCGGCGTGCGGGTGGCCCAGATCGCCGAAGACCCGTCGGATTTCAAACTGGTCTACGACCCCACCAACCCGGATGCCAACGACCAAGGCTATGTGGCCATGCCCAATGTGGATATGGTGAAGGAGATCGCCGACGCCATGGCGGCCAGCCAGGCCTATTCGGCAGATATTACCGCATTTAACGTGCTGAAATCCGTTGTAGCCAAAGGATTGGAGATCGGCAGATAACCGGCAGATACAGAAAGCTCGGGCCCAAAGAAGCAAGGCATGAGTTTTCTGTATTCTTTTGAAACTTTTTAGCCGCCGCAGCCCTTCTATTTTGCTGCGGCCAGGAATATGATTTTCGATGGAACTGAGGGAATGACCATGAACGATACATTTTTTACCCCCATTCAGCCTTTGTGGGACAAAATGCCCCTGATGCCCCAGCGAGAGGAGACAGGCTCTGAGGGAAACCAAAGTGTGTTCGGTGCGATCTTTGCATCGGCTATGGACAACGTGCGCCAAACGGAAGACGAGAAAAACAAGCTGCAATATTCCCTGGCCACTGGCCAGCTGGACAACCCGGCCGAATTGATGATCGCCGCCAGCAAATACCAGACTTCCGTAGACTTGCTGGTGCAGCTGCGCAACAAGGCGCTGGATGCCTATTCGGAACTGTCGCGCATCAGTTTGTAACACAAAACGCCGAAAGACCCAGTTGGGGGGAATATAGAACTTGAAGGAGAAGTTAAAAGGGGCTTTGGAAAAAATCAAGGCCTTTTTCAAGAATATGAGCAAAAAGACCCGGATCTTGCTGGGCTCTTTGCTGGTTTTGCTCCTGGTGGGCGCTGCGGTGCTCATCGTGGTGATGAGCCAGACCGATTATGCGGTGCTTTTCACAGGGCTCAATGAAACGGACATGAGCTCCGTGGTCTCATATCTGGAAGAAAATGGAGTAACGGATTACCGGATACAAAACAACGATACCATTTTGGTGCCGGCGGACCAGGAGCCCCAGCTGAAAGCCCAGCTGATCATGGCAGACCTGCCCGGCTCTGGGTTTGCCTATTCCACTTATTTGGATAATGTGGGCTCTCTTTCCACCGAATCGGACCGGCAGACCGCTTTTCTCTTTGAATTGCAGGACCGCTTGTCTGCCGTCATCCGCTGCCTGGATGGGGTGAAAGACGCCCATGTCACCATTGCCCAGGGCGAAGACCGGCGCTATGTGCTGGACAGCGACAATATGGTCAACGCCTCGGCGGCCATTATGGTCACCATGCAAAACGGCAAGACGCTGACCGACCAGCAGGCCACTGCCATACGGAATCTGGTCTCCCGCTCGGTCCAGGGGCTGGAGATCGACAACATTGAGATCTCCGATTCCCAGGGCAACACCTATTCCGGCGGCACCGCCGCAGACAGCAGCGACGCTTCCCAGCTGAAGCTCCAGCTGGAAGAGCAGATGGACCGGAAGATCCGTTCCGAAGTGCTCCAGGCCCTGATCCCCCTCTACGGTGAGGAAAACGTGCGGGTCTCGGTGACCAGCACCGTGGATGTGAGCCGCCGTGTGGGGGAAAGCACGGAATACACGGTGCCCGAAGGGGCGGAAGACGGCCAAGGCATCTTGGGCAAAGAGATCTACGACCAAGAGGTCATCCGCGGCGATGGAGGCACCACCGGCGGCGTGGTAGGCACCACCACCAATTCGGATATCCCCACCTATGTGGAAGGCCAGCTGCAGGCAGACGACAACTCCACCTATGTGAAAAACCAAGGGGAGAACGACTACAGTGTCAACAGCAACACAGAGCAAGTGGAACATTTGGCCGGCACGCTGACCGATGTGATGGTGGCGGTCACCATCAATTCCAGCACGGCGGGCAATGTGAATGTCGGCGACTTGCTGCCCCATGTGGCCCGGGCGGCGGGCATTGGCGAAGACGTACAGGATGAGAAGATCTCCATATTGGCGGAGCCCTTCTATTCGCCCGAGACGCCTGCCAACCCCCTGCCGGATGTTTCCCTGCCCAGCTGGGCGCTTTATGCGGCCATTGGCGGCGGCGTGCTGTTTTTGCTCTTGCTGCTGCTCTTTGCCCTGCTGCGCCGCCGGCGCCGGAAGAAGGAAGAAGCGCTGGCAGCAGAGGAAGCTGCAGCTGCCATGCCGCTGATGGCGGCGGCACCGATCCCGGTGGCCGAAGGGGCCGACATTATGAACATACGCACAGAAAAGAGCATGGAGCTGCGCAAAGACATCCGGGAATTCGCCGACGAGAACCCGGAGATCGCGGCCCAGATGGTCAAGTCTTGGCTGAGAGGAGGCGACGACTCCAATGGCTGATACCAAACCGGCAGCCCAGATGGAGGAGCAGCAGAACCCGGCGGCGATCGGCGCCGCCGCAGTGCAGAATATGGCCAAAGCCAAAAAACGCCATGAGCCTTTGACGCCCCAGCAGAAAGCGGCGGCTGTCATCGTATCGCTGGGGGCGGACAAAGCCTCTCAGCTGTACCAGTTCATGGACCCGGACGACGTGGAACAGCTGACGCTGGAAGTGGCCCGGCTGGGATTTTTGGATTCCGACGAGACAGAAGACGTGCTCAACGAATACTACCAGATGTGCATGACCAACAAGGCCGTCACAGAAGGTGGGTTGGAGTACGCCCGCACAGTGTTGGAAAAAGCCTACGGGGAACAGCAGGCCAACAATCTGCTGGACAAAGTGACAAGGTCGCTGAAAAACAGGGAGTTCGCCTTTTTGAACAAAGCGGATGAACAGATGCTTTACTCCGCTTTGCAGCACGAACGGCCCCAGACCATCGCCCTGGTGCTCTCTTACATCGCACCGGAAAAAGCAGCGGCTGTGCTGGGGCGGCTGGACAGCGACAAACAGGTGGAAGTGGTGAAGGGCATCGCCAAAATGGAGAGCGCTTCCCCCACTGCCGTCAAGCTGGTGGAAGCAGAGCTGAGCAAAAAGTTCTCCAGCATCGTGATGAACGAAAACGTCAAGGTGGGCGGCATCGGCTATGTGGCCGACGTGATGAACAACCTGGACCGCGGCAACGAAAAGAGCATCTTCGACGGACTGTCCATCCACGACAGCGCCTTGGCCGACGAGATCCGCAAGCGGATGTTCGTCTTCGAAGACATCGTCACCATGGACGACCGGTCTGTCCAGCGCTTTATCCGGGATTGCGACCCGCGGGATATCGTGCTGTCCCTCAAATCGGCCAACCCCGAAGTGGCGAACAAGCTGTTTTCCAACATGTCCACCCGTATGGCCCAGAATATCCGGGACGACCTGGAGATCACGGCCAATGTGCGCATAAGGGATGTGGAAGAAGCCCAGCAGCGCATCGTCAATGTCATCCGCGATCTGGAAGAAAAGAACGAGATCATTATTTTAAAGGGCGGAAAGGACGATATCATTGCCTAACATCCTGAAACGCTTTTCCCGCGCGAAGGTCCAGGATTATGTGCTGCCCGAAGCGGAGGAGCTGGAGGTACCGGAGGAAGAGCCGCAAGCGCCCGAGACAGCGGAGGCCTTGGAAGAAGGACCCGGCGCCCCGCCGGAAGAGGCCGAAAAGGAGCCCCAGCCGGAAAAAGAGGAGAAAAACCCCATCGCCTTTGCCAAAATACAGGCGGAAGCCATTGTGGACGACGCCCGGCGCCAAGCGGCGGAGCTGCTGGAAAAAGTGCGGCAGCAGGCGGAAGAAGAGGCGGAGGAAAAACAAAAAGACGGCTATACCGCCGGCCTGCGGGAAGGCTATGCCGAAGGGCTGCGCAAAGCCGAGGTGGAGGCCCAAGGCCACAGGGAAGAGCTGGCCCAGCAGATGCAGCAGCAGATCCAGAAGTTTTTGGAAGAGGCGGCAGGGGCCAGGGAGGCCATGCTGGACGCCACAGCCGAGGAAATGCGGGACCTGGCCTTGGCCACGGCGGAAAAGATCATCCATGTGAGCCTGAAAAGCAGCAGCGATGTGGTGATGCGCATGGTGCTCCACGCCACAGAAAAGCTGAAGCGCCGGGAGTGGGTCAACGTCTATATCGCGGGCTGCGATTTGAAAGGCACGGCCCAGCTGCCCCCCTCGCTGACCACCGCCCTGGCGGCGGTGTCCGACCATGTGAAGATCATCCCCATTGCCGACGACGAGTCGGGCACGTGCATCATCGAGATGCCCGATGAGATCATTGACGCCAGCGCGGGCACCCAGCTTTCCAACATCCGGGATCAGCTGGCCGAGATCCCGCTGCGCTGACACTGGAGATAAGGAGAGTGCTTCGTGTTTGAACCGTTGATCCGCCAAGTGCAGAACACCGAGACCGTCAGCCGCACGGGCAAGGTGGAAAACATCGTGGGCATGTCCATCGAGGCCTCGGGCGGCCGGGCAGCCGTGGGCGACATCTGCCGCATTTACAACGGCGAAAGCGGCAAACAGGTGCCTGCTGAAGTGGTGGGGTTCAAAAACGATCACATCCTGCTGATGCCCTATGAGGATATGAGCGGCATTTCGGCAGGCAATTTCGTGCGGAATACCGGCCGGCAGCTGACGCTGCGGATCGGCTCTTTCCTCCGGGGGCGGATCATCAACGCCCTGGGCCAGCCCATCGATGGGCTGGGGCCCTTTGAAGGCGGCGATTCCTACTGTGTGGGCGGCGGCTACATCAACCCGCTGTCCCGCCCGCTGATACGAGAGAAGATGGAATTCGGCGTCAAAGCCATCGACGGGATGCTCACTGTGGGCAAAGGCCAGCGCATCGGCATCTTCGCCGGTTCGGGCGTGGGCAAGAGCACGCTGATGGGCATGATCGCCAAAAACGTGAAGGCGGACATCAACGTCATCGCCCTGGTGGGTGAGCGCGGCCGCGAAGTGCTGGAATTTGTGCAAAAAGACCTGGGGGAAGAAGGCATGCGCCGCTCCATTCTGGTGGTGGCTACTTCCGACCAACCGGCCATGCTGCGGATGAAATGCCCCAGCGTGGCCACGGGCATCGCCGAATATTTCCGGGACCAAGGCTACGACGTGCTGCTGATGATGGATTCGCTGACCCGCTACGCCATGGCCCAGCGGGAGATCGGTCTGGCGGTGGGCGAGCCGCCGGTGGCCCGGGGCTACACCCCCTCCATTTACGCCGAGCTGCCCAAGCTGCTGGAGCGCAGCGGCAACTTTGAAAAAGGTTCCATCACCGGGGTCTACACCGTGCTGGTGGAGGGCGACGACACCAACGAGCCCATTGCCGACACGGTGCGGGGCATTTTGGATGGACACATCGTCCTTTCCCGTCAGCTGGCCAACAGCAACCACTTCCCTGCCATCGACATCAGCGCCAGCATCTCCCGCTTGATGGTGGAACTGGTATCCGACGAGCACAAGCAGCTGGCCGCCCGGACCCGGGATATTCTGGGCACCTACAATAAAAACGCCGACCTGGTCAGCATCGGCGCTTACAAGGCGGGCAGCAACCCCAAGCTGGATTTCGCCTTGACGAAACTGGACGCAGTGAACGGGTTTTTGACCCAGGGCATCAACGAAGCCTTTTCTTATGAGGAGACATTGCAGATGATGCGGGAGATGCTGCAATAAGCACAGGTTGTGAAAGAAGGTCATGCAGATGAAAAAGTTCCAATTCGGTCTGGACACAGTGCTGGATTACAAGACGCAGATCTTGGAATCCCTCCAGGCGGAACACGGGGCTATCTTGGCCCAGGTGCGCAAGCAGGAAGAGGTGCTGCGCCGGCTGGAGCATCGGTACGGCCAGACCAACGAGGCGTTTTGCGAAAAGAAAAAGACCGGCCTGAGCGTGGCCGATGCGCTGGCTTTTGAAACGGGCCTGCGGGCGCTGGAAAAAGACATCCATCGGGAAGGGGAAAAATTGGCCCAGCTGCGCCGCCGGGAAGCGGCCAAACGGGCCGAAGTGGTCAAGGCCAAGCAAGACACCTCTTCTTTGGAAAAATTGAAGGACAAAAAGTGGGAAGCCTACCGGAAAGAGGAACAGAAAGCAGAAGAACGATTCATCGATGAATTGGTCTCTACCAACCGGGCAGTCGCCCGGATGTAGGCAAAAACACATGGAAAGGAGGTGAGTACGATGAATATGGTAACGGACATTTTATATCAGATGCAAATGCTGAACATGGCCACACTGCCTGCCCAACCGGCCGCAAAGCCCGAAGGGGACCGCGATTTCCAGACCTTGCTGGAACAGAAGCAGCAGGGGGACCAAGAGATCCATGGCCAACAGAAGCCGGCGCAGAAAGAGCCGGAACAGGCCCAGCCGGAGCAGGGTGCCCAGCAGGAAGGACCGGTGGACACCGCGGAACAGCTGAAACAGCTGGCCAGCTTGCAGGCCGCCCTGGTGCTGCCGCAGATCCAACTGGTGCAGCCTCAGCCGAGCCAGCAGGGCGTGGCAGAAGTGATCGCCCCGCTGTTGGCAGAGGAACCGGCCAGTCCACTCCAAACAGTGGCTGCCGAACCGCAGGCACCGGCCGTTCCGGTGATGGAACAGGCAGGGCCCGAAGGGGCAGCGGAAACCATGCCCACGGCCAGCCAGCCGGCTGTGGACCAGAGCCCCATGCAGGCGGCAGCCGCACCGGTGGATAATCAGAGCCAGCCGGTGCAAAGCCAAACGGCGGAGCAATCTCCGGCTCAGGAACAGCCAGCGGCAGAGGTCATGCCGGCACAGGTCAAGAGCCGTCAGGCCGAAGAAGGGGCCGCCGCGCCGGAACCGGTGTTTGAAGATGTAAAAGCCACTCCCATCAAAGTGGGGGAAACGGTGCACACCGAAGAAGGGCAAAACGTGGCGACTCAGCTGGCGGACCAAGTGGAAGCTGCCTTGCAAAAAGGGGAGCGCCGCATTGAGATACAGCTGACGCCGGAAAACCTGGGCACGATCACAGTGGAACTGACCCAGGGGGCCGATGCCACTTTGCACGTGGCGATCCGCGCGGCCAACGAAAACGCCGCCAATTTGCTGGATCGCCATACGGCCGGCCTGGAGCGGGCTCTGCTGCAAAGCAGCCAGGGGCCGGTACAGGTAGAGGTACAGCGGCAGCAAGAGGCACAGCCCGATCAGCAGCAGCTGCTGGATCAGAACGGGCAGGGCCAAAACCAAAACTCCCAGCAGCAGCGGCAGCAACGGCAGCACCAAGAGAACAGCCCGGATTTCCTCCAACAGCTCCGTTTGGGCCTGGTGGGCCTGGACAGCTAGGAAGCCCGGCGGAAAGGAGCAACCCATGAGTGACACATTTATTGGAAATTTGACCAACGCCTACGCGCCCAGCGTACTGCGGACGACAGCCGGCACCAGCACCCAGCAGACCAACAGCACGGCCTACAACGGCACCAATGGCACACTGGAGATGACGGATTTCTTGATGTTGATGGTGGAGCAGTTCAAAAACCAGACCATCGACAACACCGCCGATACATCGGATATGATGAATCAGCTGGTGCAGATGTCGGTGATGGAATCTATGACGCAGGTGACCACAGCCATCCAGACACTGACAGACGCCAATGTGCTGACCTACGCTTCTTCTCTGGTGGGGAAAGAAGTGACGCTGGGGGTCTACAACGACCAGGGCGAGCTGGAAGAGATCACCGGTGTGGTGCAAGCCACAGGGACCTATGAAGGGCAGCAAGTCATTTTTGTGGATGACAAGGCCTATACCCTGAACCAGATCATGGCCATTGGCAAACTGCCAGAGGTGGAAGAGCCGGAGGAACCGGAAGAGCCCGGTGAGGGCGGCGACACCGGCGGGAACGAGGGAGAAGAGACCCCCCAAGTGTAGGGCTTTGAATTGGGAGGAGGAAGCAAGACCATGGTAGAACGCGTCAACCCAGGCATCGGGCTGCAGCCCTGCGCCAATGCCACGGCAAAAGCAAAACCAGGCAAGGATGGCTTCGGCGCGGTACTGCGGCAAGAGCTTTCCAGACAGAGCGCAGAGGAACAGGGAGTCGCCTTTTCCAAACACGCGATCCACCGGGCCGAGGAGCGGGGCATTGAAGTGACCCCCACCCTGTTGAGCCAGCTGAATGATTCGGTGGAAAAGGCCCAGGCCAAAGGGATCACCAATGTGTTGGCTTTTGACGCCAACCGGGCATTTATCATCAATGTGCCCCACGGCCGTGTGATCACCACACTCTCGCAGGAAGAAATGAAAGAAAACATATTCACCAACATAGACGGCGCCGTGCTCCTGTAAAACAGAAGGCAGGACCGGAACGGATGCCTTGGGCAGCCGCCCGAATGGCGGGGCCCGGCGGCGCCGGCACCGAAAGGAGAGCGCAATTATACAATGACAGGCGCAATGTATGCAGCCATTGCAGGGCTGCAAGCTCACATGCAAAAGCTGAATGTCATCGGCAACAATGTGGCAAACGTCAATACATACGGTTACAAAGCAGGCAGCACGGTGTTTGCAGAATCCATGTACAGCACCGTCAGCGCCGGCTCCAACAGCTCGCCCACCAGCGGCGGCACAAACCCGGCCCAGATCGGTTATGGCTGCAGCGTCAGCACCATCGACCTGGATATGAGCACCAAGGAATACGTGCCCGACGGCATCGGTACCCATGCCATGATCGCAGGCGATGGCTTCTTCATGGTGGGCGACAAAAATGGAGTGACCGACCCCAGCGCCCTGCAGCTGACCCGGCTGGGCGACTTCCGCTTTGATGACGAAGGCTACCTGGTAGACGGCCGGGGCAACATTGTCTACGGCTTTTTGACAGCCACTGGGGAAGCAGGCGGCCATGCCTTGAATATGAACGATTTGGAAAATGACCAATATGCCTACAGAGGCCAGAACGGCAACCAGACCGTGGGCGTCAGCACCGAACTGGTGCCCATCCGTTTGCCCTTGGCGGCAAAAGCCCCGAACCCCGATGATGCAGATGCGGTCCAGGAAGGGACGGCAATTTATCCGTATGTAGACGGTGACGGTAATACATTTGATGCAATTACCGGAGACGCAGGACCTGCCAATGCAGAAGGCATCCGCGTACAGCTCAACTCGGTATCCATCGATAAAAACGGCATGATCTCCGGCGTCAACAAAGTGACCGGCGAGACCGTGGTGGTCGGCTACATCGCCATTGCCGGCGTGGATAACCCCAGCGGCGTCACCCACATGGGCGGCCCCTATTACCAGGCGCTGGGCGGTGCGGGCAATGTGCGCGTAGGCTCGGTCAACAACGTGGTACAGGGATATCTCAACAACCAAGATCCTGCTGCCGGTGATATCCCCTACCTGGATATGATTCAGGGCACAGGCGGCACCGAGCTGCAGACGAGCGGTCTGGAGAGCTCGGGCGCCGACATCGCCACCGAATTTTCGGAGATGATCACCACCCAGCGCGGCTATCAGGCCAACACCCGTATCATCACGGTGACAGATTCCATGCTGGAAGAATTGGTCAACATGAAGCGCTAAAACATTGTGATATAACCAAACATTGCAGCAGGGGGCGCTCTGCTCCCTGCTGCACCAATGGAGAAGGGATGGAGGGAGAAACATGATCGTTTTAACCAAGATGAATCACGAAAGATTTTTGATCAACCACTTGCAGATCGAATGCATCGAAGTGATTCCCGAATCCAAGATCGTTATGATGAACCACGACTATTACCTGGTACGTGAGACGCCAGACGAGATCATTGCAAAAATTGCCCAATACAACGCAAAAGTACAGGACGTCCACCGCCAGATCACCATAGAAGACCGCCGGGAAAACGACTAGCCGGCGCTATAGAATTAACCCGGTGTGATAAGAAAAGCCGGACGGAGGCGAACAAAGGAAGATGAATCTCACCTATTTGATCGGCACGATCCTTGCGATCGTCATTTTGATCTTTGGCATGGCATTCCGGACAGTGGACAATGTCTTGACGCTGGATTTTAACCAGTTGATAAACTTTTTTGATGTTTCCAGTATTTTGATCACCATCGGCTGTACATTCGCTGTCATTGTTGCCAGCTTCCCTGCAAAAATGCTCAAGAGCATGCCCAGGCACTTTAAGATCATGCTGAATACCAAAAAGTATGACCCGGTCAGCTACATTGATGAGTTGGTAGAACTGGCCCAGGTTGCCCGTAAAAACGGTTTGCTGGCCCTGGAAGAACGGGCAAACCAGCAGGAAGACCCCTTCTTCCGCCAGGCCATCATGCTGATCGTAGACGCCACAGACCCCGATAAGGTGCGGAGCATTTTGAACAACGACATCGAATGCATGTCGGCACGCCATGATGACGTGGCCAGCATGTATGAAAAGGGTTCCTCTGTAGCGCCGGCCTTCGGCATGGTGGGCACCCTGGTAGGTTTGATCAACATGCTGAAAGGCATGAACCTGGAAAGCGGTTCCAACAGCATCGGCGGCGACATGGGTACTGCCTTGATCACCACATTGTACGGCTGCGTATTGGCCCACATGATCTTCAACCCCATCGCCAGCAACCTGCGTTCCCGGGATGCAGATGAAGTGCTTTGCAAAATGATCATTGTAGATGGCATCGTCTCCATTCAAGCCGGTGAGAACCCCAAATCACTGCGGGAAAAACTGCTGACGTTTATGGCCCAGCAGCAGCGCGATGCTGCTATGGGCGGCGGAAAGGGCAGCAGAAGACGGAGCGGCAGCGAAGAAGAATAATCCGATTTTCAAGGGAGAAGGGATCGTTCCTATGATGAAAAGGAATAAAGGCAGCGGCGGCGCCAGCTGGATGGATACCTATGGCGACATGGTCACATTGCTGCTCTGCTTCTTTGTCTTGCTCTACTCCATGTCGACGCTGGATCAGCAAAAATGGCAAAAATTAGTGCAGAGCTTCAACCCGGATGCCATCGAAGAAGTGACGGAAATGATGGGCAACGGCGGCGACCAGACTGGGATGACCCAGGCCGATGTGGACCAGAACATCAATGAGCTTTACGAGCAGCTGCAAAACTATGCGGCCCAGCAGCAGGCGGCGGAAAACATATCGGTGACAAAAGGCGACGGCTATGTGTTTGTTTCCTTTCGGGATGCCATTTTCTTTGAGGGCGACAGCTATACATTGCTGCCTGAAGGGCAGGCCGTGCTGGACAATGTGGCCCAGATCCTGCAGCAGGCCAGCGACTCCATCGATGAGATACGGATCTTGGGCCACACGGCTCAGAGCACACCGGGCCGGATGAACAACGTGCAGGTGGACCGGTTCCTCGCCTCCAACCGGGCCACTGTGGTGTTGGTATATCTGCAGGAAAAGAACATTTTGGACCCCGCCCGCATGGTCAGCGTGGGTTATGGCCAGTGGCGGCCTGTGGCCGACAATGGCACAGCAGAGGGCCGGGCGGAAAACCGCCGGGTGGAAATGATCATCACCGGCTTGGATCTGGGCAGCGAGGCCGGGGACGACATCACCCAATACTATACCACCCGGGGCTCCGAGCAGCCGGGAGAGCAGCAGACAGCGGGGCAGACAGGCACAGACGCCCAGAGCCAGAACCCGTGAGCCGGCGCAGCTTATAACGAGATGAGGATAGGCCTATGGCAGAAGTTTTATCGCAAAGTCAAATTGACGCCCTGTTGAATGCGGCCCGCAGCGGGGATATGGATCTGAATTCTACGGAAAAAGAGCCAGAGAAAAAATATCGGAAATACGATTTTTACAGCCCGCGCAAGTTTACCCGCGACCGGATCAAAATGCTCAACAGCATTTTTGACAGCTATACCCGCATGATCAATTCACGCATCAACGCTTTGCTGCACACGGCCTGCGAGATCCAGGTGGATTCGGTGGAAGAACAGCGCTATTACGAATTTTCCAACGCGCTGACAGAGGGGGATGTGCTGACGCTGGCCCGGATGACCTGCCAGGGCAAGCAGGAAGAGACGCCGGTGCTGCTCTATATGACCACCCCGGTGAGCCTGAGCATGATGGACCGATTGCTGGGCGGAGAAGGGGATACGGAGGGCTACATCGACCCGGAATACAACTTCACCGATGTGGAATTGCGGCTGTATGAAAATATCATGCAGGAGCTCATCGGCCCCTTAGGAGCCAGCTGGGAAAATTACATCGACTTGTCCTTCACCTTTGACCGGGTGGAAGTCAACCCCACGTTGATGCAGCTCATCGGGCTGGATGAGACCGTGGTGATCGTGGATATCCGAATGACTTTCCCCAACTGCGAAGGGCGGCTGAGCATCTGCTTGCCGGGTATGATGCTCACCAATTTGTTCGCCATCATCAGCCGGGATAAAAACAGCCGGCGGCCCAGCGGAGAAGACAATACAGAGGACATTTTCGACAGCCTGCGGGACTCTGACCTGGAGATCGTGGCTGAGCTCGGGCGCACGACGTTGCAGCTTCAGGACATCTATCACTTGAACGAAGGGGATGTGATCGACCTGAACCAATCGAAAGATGGGCTGATACAGCTGATCATAGGGGGCCAGCGGTGGTTTGAAGGCCGCATGGGCGTCTACAACAAAAACAAAGCCATTAAGATCATGGAAACATATCACAACGTAGAGAGAAGGAGCAATTAGGACTATGGAAAAGAGTATTTTCAGTCCGATGGAGATCGACGCCATCGGCGAAATTATGAACATCAGCCTTGGCTCCTCGGCTACGGCGGTTTCCAACATGTTGGATAACCGGGTGGATATTACAACGCCCCAAGTATCCGTCATAGACGCCAAAGATTTTTCTTTGGGCGACCTGGAACCTGCCATCGCCGTCGTCATCAAGTATGTCTCAGGGTTGGAGGGCAGCAACATCATGCTGCTCAAACGGAGTGACGTCAAAGTCATCGTGGATATTTTGATGGGCAGCGAAACACCGGACGAGGAGTTTGAGCTCAATGAGCTGACAGTGAGCGCTGTCTGTGAATTGATGAACCAAATGATGGGAGCGGCTTCCACGGCCCTGTCGGATTTCTTGGGGCGCATGGTGAATATCTCCACGCCGGAATCCTACGAACTCAAAGATTTTGACAACTTCAAGCAGGAGCACTTTCCCGCCAACGCAGGGCCGATCGTGGTGGTGCGGTTCAAGCTCATCATCGAAGGGGCTCTGGAAAGCGAATTTTTGAACGTCATGTCGGTGGATCTGGCTCGGGATCTGATCTCCAGCTTTGGCTTGAGCGGTGACGACGGGACGGCGGAGCTTGCGGTGCAGGAACAGCCGGCCGCTGCCGCCCCTGTGGCTGCAGTTCCGTCCGAACCGGCGCCCTCCCCTGCCCCTGTGTTCACGTCCGCCGGGCCCGAACCGGCGGCTGCCCAGCCTGCGCCCCAGCCGGCCCAGCCGGTTGCTGCCCAGCCCGTGGGAGCGCCGGCCCAGGGACAGACCCCGCCGCCTGCCGCGGCGCCGGGCCAACCCCCTGCCGGGTGGCCGCAGCCGGGGGCATACCCCTATTATTATCCGCCTTATCCCTACCCCTATCCGCCTCAGCAGGCCGAGCCCAAAGTGATCCCCACCAAGCCGGTGGAGATGCCGCAGCTCTCGCCGCTGGACTCTTTGGGAGAAGAACAGGCCCAAAACCTGGACCTCATCTTGTCGGTACCCTTGGAAGTGTCGGTGGAGATCGGGCGGACCCGCCGCAAGGTGGAAGAGATCCTCACATTCTCCAAAGGCTCGCTGGTGGTGCTGGATAAGCTGGCAGGAGACCAAGTGGATCTGTTCGTCAATGGCAAGTGCATCGCCCGGGGCGATGTGGTGGTGGTGGACGATAACTTTGGCGTCCGCATCACAGAGATCTTGCAGAAACCCGGCGTGGAAGGCGTCGCCGATGCGTAATGGGTCTTGGGACCTGAGTTCCGTTGAAAGATATAATTACATGGAAAAAAGGATGGTTCAACATGGCTAAGATTTTATTGGTGGATGACGCCGCTTTCATGCGCAAAGTCATCAAAGATACCCTGAACAAAAACGGCTATACCGATGTGCACGAGGCAGTGGACGGCGCGGATGCAGTGGAAAAATACGATGAACTGCACCCCGATCTTGTGATGATGGATATCACCATGCCCAACATGGATGGGCTGGAGGCGTTGAAAGCCATCCGGGCCAAAGACCCCAATGCCAACGTGGTGATGTGCTCCGCCATGGGGCAGGAGAGCATGGTGATCGACGCGGTGCGCTCGGGCGCCAAGGATTTCATCGTCAAGCCCTTTAAGCCCGACCGGGTGCTGAAGACCGTCAGTTCCATCGTCGGCACGCCCTGACGCCATGGGCAGCGCGTTGCTGTCGCTGGTGGGCGCCTTGGCCGTCATCGGCGCTATTTTGGTGCTGGCCTATTACGCCACCCGGCTGCTGGCCCTCCGGGTGCCCAAAGGCTTTGCCATGGCGCGGGGAGAACGGCACATGCAAGTGCTGGAACAGATGCCGGTGGCGCGGGACCAAAAGCTGATGGTGGTACAGGTGGGCCAGCGGTTTTTCCTGCTGGGCGCCACGGCCAACAACATACAGACACTGGCGGAACTGACGCCGGAAGAGGGCCAGCAGTGGCACCAAGGCCCGGAGGAGGGCGCGCCGCCCAGCTTTCGGGAAGCGCTGCTTTCCCAGCTGAAAAAACAGGGGAAAAAAGAAAGGGGATGAGCCGGAGGCGTGGATGGCCTGATCAATATCAATGGCGACAATGTACAGGTGCTGGAGATCTTGTTCCTGACGACCATCATCACCTTGCTACCTTCTCTGCTGGTGATGATGACTTCCTTCACCCGTTACGTCATCTCCCTTTCGTTTTTGCGCACGGCGATGGGCACCCAGCAGACGCCGCCCAACCTGGTGCTGGTGGGCATCGCCCTGTTCCTCACCTTGTTCACCATGGGGCCTGTGCTCTCGCAGATCAAGACCCAGGCCTATGACCCCTATGTGGCCCAGACGATCTCCCAGCAGGAATTTTTGGACAGGGCCCAGGTGCCGCTCAAAGACTTCATGCTGCGCAACACGGAGAACTCCGCCATGGAGATGTTCTGCGAACTGGCGGATCAGCCGGCGCCGGCCGATGAGGAAGAGGCCATGGAGCTGCCGCTGCGCATCATCGTCCCCTCTTTTATGACCAGTGAGCTGAAGCGGGCCTTTGAGATCGGCTTTTTGCTCTATATCCCCTTTATGCTGATCGACATCGTGGTCTCCAGTACCCTGATGTCCATGGGCATGATCATGCTGCCGCCTTCTATGATTTCCGCCCCCTTCAAGCTGCTGCTCTTCATTACGCTGGATGGCTGGCAGCTGCTGTTTTCCACCCTGGTACAGGGGTTCCGATGAGTGCGGGAAAGGAGGAATGACCGATGGATGCCGCAACAGTCAGCGATACCCTGCGGGAAGGCGTGATGGTAGCCCTGAAACTGGGCGGGCCGCTGCTGATCCTCAGCATGGCAGTGGGTATCTTAGTGGCCATATTCCAAGCGGTCACCCAGATCCACGAACAGTCCCTCTCCTTTATCCTCAAGCTGATCGTGGTGGTCGTGGTGTTTCTGGTGGGCGGCAGCTGGATGCTGAGCACGCTGCAGGAATACACCCGCAGCCTTTTTACCATGATGCTGGGCTGAAAGGAGTAAGACATGGATTGGGCACAGCTCACCTTGTTCCTGTATATCACCATGCGCATGTCGGGCTTTGTGCTGTTTAACCCTTTGCTGGGCCGGAACAACAGCCCGGCGATCGTACGGGCCGGCCTGGTCCTTGTGCTGGCTTCCGCCGTGTTCGCCGGCTCTGGCAGCGCGGCAGTGGCGGTGCCGGCCACGCTGCTGGAACTGGTGGTGCGGCTGCTGCTGGAACTGCTGCTGGGGTTTGCCGTAGGCTTTGTGATGCACCTGTTTTTCATGATCCCGTCGCTGGCGGGCTTTACCATGGACAGCCAGATGGGCATGAGCATGGCTTCCACCTACGATGCAGGCTCCCAGATGAACTCTTCGGTGACCAGCACACTGCTCAACGTGTTGATGATCCTGCTGTTTTTCGCGGCGGGGGGCCACCAGACCCTGTTTCGCATCCTGCTGACCTCAGGGGATGTAGTGGCCTTCGGGGCAGTTTCCCTGGGGGCAGATATGGCCAATGCCATGGTGGAGCTTTTCATCCAGACCTTCCTGCTGGCCGTGCAGCTGAGCCTGCCGGTGCTGGCGGCTGAACTGATCGGTCAGGTGGGCATGGGCATTTTGATGAAAGCCATTCCCCAGATCAACGCCTTTGTCATCAACATCGAGCTCAAAGTGGTGCTGGGCTTGGTATTGGTCCTGCTGCTGATGGCGCCTTTCAGCGATTTCCTGCTGGAGGCGGAGAGGACCATGCTGGATTCGCTGCACCAGGTGTTGGCCTTGGCCGCCTGATAGACCGGATACCGCGCAACCGAGGGGGGATCATCTGTGGCGGACAGCTCAAAAACCGAAAAAGCCACGCCCAAAAAACGGCGGGACGCCCGAAAAAAGGGCAATGTGTTCCTCAGCCGGGATGCGGTGACGGTGGCCACCCTGATCGGCAGCTTTGCCGTGCTGCGGCTGACAGCCGGGGGCATGGTGGAGCAATTCGACCAGTTTTTCCAATTTTGTTTGGGCTATGCCGCAAACCTGGAAGTGGGCCAGCTGGGGGCTTTTGTCCGGGAGCTGCTTGTGCAATCCACCCTGGTGGTGGTCAAAACAGCGGGGCCGCTGCTGGCCGTCACCGCCCTGTTGGCCGTTGCCAGCACTTTTGCCCAGACGAAACTGCTGGTGGCCGGCGAGGCCATCAAACCAAAGTTCAGCCGCATCAGCCCGCTGCAGGGCTTCAAACGGCTGTTTTCCATGCGCAGCATCATCGAGGCGCTGAAAGGGATGCTGAAGATCACGGTGCTGCTGGTCATTTTGTACCAGTTTTTGCAGGATCTGGTCTTCCAGCTGCCCCAGTATATGTATGCCGATGTGGATTGGGCCTGCAGCAGCTTGTTTGAAAAGGCCTTCTCCATGGTCATCCGCATTGTCATCGCGTTTACGGCGCTGGCGGCCTTCGACTTTTTCTACCAGTGGTGGGATTACGAGCGGCAGCTGCGCATGTCCAAGCAAGAGATCAAAGAAGAGTACAAGCAGATGGAAGGCGACCCTCAGATCAAGAGCAAGATCAGAGAGGTGCAGCGCCGCATGGCCCAAAGCCGCATGATGCAGCAAGTGCCCAAAGCCGATGTGGTCATCCGAAACCCCACCCACTTTGCCGTTGCCCTGCGCTATAAGCCAGAGCGGGACAACGCCCCTGTGGTGGTGGCCAAAGGCGTGGATGAGCTGGCGCAGCGCATTGCCAAAGTGGCAGAAGAAAACCGGGTGGCTGTGGTGGAAAATGTGCCCCTGGCCCGGTCCCTTTATGCCGCTGTGGAGCTCAACCAAGAGATCCCCTTGGAATTTTACGGCCCTGTGGCCGAAGTGTTGGTCTATATCTTCCAGCTGAACCAAAAAAACGAGATCCCCAAGAACCCAGGCAACCCCTAAACGAAGAATGGTGAGACGATGAAGAAAATTTTCAACAACGTCATAATATCACTTCTGGTGGTGGTGATCGTACTGTTTTTGATCATCCCGCTGCCGCCGGCGCTGCTGGATGTTCTGATCATCGTCAACATCTCCATCTCCATTATGATCCTGCTCATCACCATGAACATCTCGGAGGCATTGCAGTTTTCCATCTTTCCCTCCCTGCTGCTCATTACCACATTGTTCCGCCTGGGGCTCAACGTATCTTCCACCCGGCTGATCTTGACGAACGGCGGCTTTGCCGGCAACGTCATCGCCTCCTTTGGCAACATGATCACCCAGGGAAATATCGTGGTGGGCGTGCTGATCTTTCTCATCATCGTGTTGGTGCAGTTCATCGTCATCACCAAAGGCGCCGAGCGCGTGGCCGAAGTGGCCGCCCGCTTCACCTTGGATGCGATGCCCGGCAAACAGATGGCCATTGACGCCGATCTGAGCTCCGGCCTCATCAGCGAACAAGAGGCCCGGGAACGCCGGCACAAGATCCAGAAGGAAGCGGACTTTTACGGCGCCATGGACGGCGCCACCAAGATCGTCAAAGGCGATGCCGTGATGAGCTTGATCATCACATTCATCAATTTTGTGGCCGGCCTGATCATCGGCATGGTGCAGGGCGGCGGCGACTTGACTACCGTTCTTTCCACGTATTCCATCGCCACCATCGGCGACGGCCTGGTCTCCCAGCTGCCCGCCCTGCTGATCTCCACGGCCACCGGCATGATCGTCACCCGTTCGGTGTCGGAAGGCAGTTTGAACACCGACGTGCTCAAGCAGTTTTCCGCCCAGCCCCGGGCCATCATGGTCACCGGCGCAGTGCTGGTGTTTCTGGCGCTGATGCCCGGTACACCCAAAGCCGCCCTGATCGTCACAGCGGCGGGCCTGGTGGCCTTGGGAGTCTATGTGGAGAAAAAGGCAGAAAGGCAGGAAAAGCTGGCCCTGGCCCAGGCAACAGAGGCGGCAGCGGCTCCGCCGGTGGAAAAACAGCCGGGGGAAGAAGACTATTACAAAGACATCAACAACGTATACTCTTTGCTGACGGTGGAACCCATCGAAATGGAATTCGGTTACAGCCTGATCCCCTTGGTGGATGAAGCCAGCGGCGGCAAGCTCATCAACCGGATCGTCATCTTCCGCCGGCAGTATGCCCAGGACATGGGCTTTATCATCCCATCCGTGCGGCTGCATGACTCTTCGGCGCTGGGCACGAACCAGTATTTGATCCGGATCAAAGGTGAAGAAGTGGCCCGGGGCGAATTGCTGGTGGATTATTACCTGGCCTTGGAGCCTTCGAACCCAGCGGGGGAAGTGGACGGCATCGAGACAGTGGAGCCCGCCTACGGCATCCCCTCCCGGTGGATCCTGCCGGAGAACAAAGAGATGGCGGAGATCTACGGCTATACGGTCATCGACCCCTTGTCCGTCATGCTGACCCATCTGTCGGAGACCATCAAAAAATACACCCACGAACTGCTCACCCGGTCGGAGACCATCCAGATGGTGGAGCACTTGAAACGCACGGCGCCCGAACTGGTGGAAGAGGCATTCCCCAACGCCATCACCTATGCCACATTTGAAAAGATCCTGCGGAACCTGCTGCGGGAAGGGGTGCCCATCAAGGACCTGGAGACGATCTTGGAGACGGCGCTGGACGCCCTGGGCTCGACGCGGGACGTGGACCTGGTGACGGAGAACGTCCGCTGCGCCCTGAGCCGCACCATCACCCGCCGTTTCTGCGAACACGGCCAACTGCGGGTGGTCACTCTGGATGCCGAGGTGGAAAAGACCCTGATCGGGGCCTTGACCAAAAATGAGCAGGGCATTTACCTGGCCCTGGGCCCGGAGCACATGCAGCAGATCGTAGCGCAGCTGGGCGAACACCTGAAGAAATTCCACGACCTTTCCCAGACGCCTATCGTGCTCACCAGCCAGGTGATCCGCGTATACCTGAGCCGGCTGATCGCCCAGTTTTACCCCGAATATTATGTGCTGGCTTTCAATGAGATCATCAGCTCGGTGCAGATCCAAGCACTAGGCAACGTGACGTTCCAAAAGGCGGTGGGCACATGAGCGGCGAAGGAATGAGATACGGCGCCAAGCAGATCGAAGCCATGAGCACCGAAGAGCTGCTGGCCGCTTATAAAGAGACGGGCCAGCAGGAGCTCAAATGGCCCCTGGTGCTGCGGTACCAGGAGCTGGTCAAACGGATCGCCTTGCAGATCCGGGGGATCTACAGCAGCTTTGCCCAGCTGGACGATGTGATCAACGAGGGCATCTTGACGCTGCTGGACGCCGTGGACAAATACGACCCGGACAAAGGCATCAAATTTGAGACCTATGTGACCAAGCGCATCCGGGGCATGGTCATCGATTTGGCACGGCGACAAGATTGGACGCCCCGCAGCGTGCGGCGCAAGGCCCGGGAGATCGACCAGGCCACCTGGGAGCTGTACAGCGCCCTGGGCCGGTTCCCCACCGATGGAGAGATGGCCCAGCGCCTGGGTGTGGCGGAAAGCAAATACCAGGAAGACCTGGTGGACATTTCCCTGTGCAACGTGATCTCCCTGGATGCTCTGCTGGAGACCCAGGCCCAATATGGCTCTGTTGCCGGCCTGCCCAGCACGGAACCCACCGAGCAGCCCGACCAGGTGGTCCAGCAGCAGGAGCTGCAAGACGTGCTGGCCCAAGGCATCCGGTCCTTGCGGGAAAACGAGCAGATGGTGCTTTCCCTGTATTACCAAAAAGACCTGAATATGAAAGAGATCGCCGAGGTGATGGGGGTCAGCGAACCCCGGATCTCCCAGATCCACACCAAGGCCATACAAAAACTGCGGCTCCACATGGAGCAGTACTTTAAAAACAGTTGATCCTGGAGTTTGGGAAGGAGCGGAACGAGCGTGTTCAAAGGATTTTATAACCTGACATCCGGTATGTTGTCCCAGGAGCGCCGGCTGGACATCGTGGCCAACAACATGACCAATACTGCCACAGCCGGCTACAAGACCGACCGGTATACCGACAGCACCTTTGAGGAGTATTTGGTCAGCCGCATCGACCAGGGGCGCACCAGCACCCAGCTGGGCGGCGAAAGCTACATCCTGGCGCCCAGCCAAGTGTACACCGATTTTACCCAGGGGGCTTTTGAGACCACGGGGCTGCCCCTGGATTTCGCCATCCAGGGCGACGGCTTTTTTGCCGTGGAGACAGCCGATGGCGTGGCCTACACCCGGGCGGGCAACTTCTGCCTGGACGACGAGGGGTACTTGTGCCTGGCGGAGCAGGGCCGTGTGCTCAACCCGGCGGGCGAACCCATCCTGCTGATCACAGATGACATCACAGCCGACGCCCAGGGCGGCCTTTACACCGGAGACGGCGGGCTGCTGGGGCAGATCGGCGTATTCATCTTTGCGGACAACGCCCAGCTGGAGCGGAACGACCAGGGGCTGTTTGTCAACGGCGGCCAGCCCACCGGCACGGTGGGCACCGTGGTACAGAAGTCCCTGGAGCGTTCCAATGTGGATCTGGTACAGCAGATGGTCAGCATGATGACCAGCCAGCGGGCGCTGCAAAGCGCCGCCCAGCTGACCAAGATCTACGATGAAGTGATGACGAAATCCACCACGAACCTGGGGCAGATGTAAGCGGAAAGGGGCTTTGGTATTTATGAACACTTCCTTTTATACCGCGGCTGTGGGCGCACAGCAGCAGCAATTGCGGATGAATGTACAGGGCAACAACATCGCCAACGTGAACACAGTGGGCTTTAAGGCGGAGCGCCCCTCTTTTGCCGCCTTGATGTATGACCAGATCCGGGGCATCGGCGATGAACAGCTGCCCCGGGGCAACGGCACGCGGATGGTGATGGCCAAGACCGATTTCAGCAGCGGGGCCATGGCCACATCGTCCATAGCTCAGAGCTATGCCATTGAAGGGGACGGCTTTTTTGCCTTGGCAGACCCGGGCACCGGGGAGATCTCCTATACCAGAGATGGCTCTTTTACCCTTTCGGAATACACCCAAATGGGGGATGACGGCCAGCCGGAAACGGTGTTTTACCTGTCCGACGGCGAAGGGCGCTTTGTGTTGAGCAACCAAGGCGCGCCCATGGAGGTGACGGATCCGGATGCAGAAATGCCGGTGGGCGTTTTCGATTTTGTCAACACCGATGGCATGGTGCATGTGGGCTCCAACCGGTTCGTGCCGGTGGCAAAAAACGGCCAGGTGCGCATGGGCGCCGGCGTGGCCCGCAAAGGGATGCTGGAACAATCCAACACCGATCTGGCCAACGAGATGGTCCAGGTCATCGAAGCACAGCGCAGCTTTAGCTACGCCCTACGGATGGTGCAGACTTCCGACGAGGTGGAAAGCACCATCAACAGCCTGCGGGGCTAAGAAGGAGGAGGGGCAATGAAGCTGAAAAACTACGATGAGCTCAGCTCCCTGGAGCTGGATACCCTGCGGGAGATCGGCAGCATGGGCACCGGCAATGCGGCCACGGCCCTTTCCCAGCTGCTGGGGCGGGAGATCCGCATCACGCCCCCTGAAGTGCGCATCATGGAATACAACGAGGCCATCGACTGGATCGGCGGCCCCGAGGCCATCACCGCCGGGGTGATGGTAAAGCTGGGCGGCCAGATCAACGGCATCATGTTGGCAGTGCAGCAGCTGGATTTCATCAACCTGGTGCTCCAGAACATGCTGGGCCAGCCCATTCGGGATTATGACGAGCTGACCGAGATCGAAACATCGGCCTTGGTGGAAGTGGGCAATATCATGATCTCCACCTTTATCAATGCGCTGACAGGCCTTTCCGGCTTGACCATCACCCTGACAGTGCCCGCCATGACCGTGGATATGCAAGGGGCGATCCTGACGGTGCCCATGGCAGAATACGGCGGCCAATCGGACTATATCATGACCATCGGCGGCACATTTATCTGCGATGGGAAAGAAGCGCCCTGCCGCCTGCTTTTGTCGCCGGACATCCGCTCTTTGAATTTCCTACTGCGAAAGCTTGGTGTGGACGATGGCCAATGATAAGATCGTCGTGGGCATAGCCGATATGAAGCTGGCAAAAGACAGCGGTATGCTGGTCACATACGCACTGGGCTCCTGCATCGGCATCTGTTTTTATGACACCCGCATCCATTTGGCGGCCCTGCTGCACATCATGCTGCCGCTGAATATGGAGACCAAACGGCGGGCGCCGCTGAAATACGCCGATACCGGCATTCGGGCCACTTTGCAGCAGATGGAGGCCCAGGGGGCATCCCGCAGCCGCATCACGGCCAAGATCGCCGGCGGTGCCAAGATGTTCGAAGTGTCTGGCTCAGGGGACCTGGGAAACATCGGCCAGCGGAACATCGACAGCGTGCACCGGGTGCTGCGCACCGAGGGCATTCGCCTGGTGGCCGAGGATGTGGGCGGCAAAGTGGCCCGCACCATGTTGTTTGATGTGGCTTCCGGCCAGTGCTGCATCCGCAGTTATGGCAAGCCAGAATTGATTTTTTGACTGGCCCCGGGAGGAGACGCCCCCACGGGACCGGATATCAAAGGAGGGACAGTCAAGATGGAGGATCAGAAAAAGGGGATCTTGCTGGAATCGGGCACCAATGAGATCGAGATCATGGAATTCACCATCGATGGGAACTTATATGGCATCAATGTGGCAAAAGTACGGGAGATCATGCTGTCGGCCCCGGTAAAGCCAATGCCCCATGCCCACCCGGCGGTGGAGGGCATTTTTAAGCCCCGCGATACGGTGCTGACCGTGGTGGACCTGCCCAAATACCTCAGCGGGCAGCCTTCGGAAAAAGGGCCCAAAGACCTGTTCATCGTCACAAACTTCAACAAGATGTACATTGCCTTCCGGGTGCACACGGTGGTGGGCATCAGCCGCATTTCCTGGAAAGACATCCAAAAGCCGGACCGCACGGTATCCGGCGGCACCGAAGGCGTGGCCACCGGCATCGCCCAGTGCGGCGAAGACCTGGTGACGATTTTGGATTTTGAAAGGATCGTGGCAGAGATCGCCCCGGCCACCACCATCCAGATGAGTGAGATCGACGAGTTGGGCCCTCGGGAGCGGAACAACCACCCCATCTGGGTGGCGGAAGACTCCATCCTGCTCTCCAAGATGGTGCAGGAGGCCATGACAAAGGCGGGCTATACCAACATCCGCATGTTTGCCAATGGCCAAGAGCTGTGGGATGCGCTCCAGGAATATACCACGGAAGAAGAGGCGCGGCAGCATGTTTCCTTGATCGTCACCGACCTGGAAATGCCCCAGATGGACGGCCACCGGCTGACCAAACTGGTGAAAGACAGCCCGCGCTACAAAAAGATCCCCCTCATCATCTTTTCCTCTCTGATCTCAGAGGAAATGCGCATCAAAGGCCGGCAGCTGGGGGCGGATGAGCAGCTGAGCAAGCCGGAGATCGGCCACCTGGTGGGCGTGATGGACAGCCTGTTGGCCCGCAGCAATGGTTAGAAAAAGGGGGAAGAGAGTATGAGCAGCAAATTCATCGTACGCCAGCCCATCAAGGATCTGCAAGGGCATATCATCGGCTATGAACTGCAATATTACGGCGCAAACCAAGCCTTTTCCAGCGAGAGTTCGGCCGCCAGCGAATACGCGGCCGCTGATACCATTTACAACTTTTTGACGGAGAATACCAACCGGGTGCTGCGGGGCAGCTTGCATTTTATGACATTTACCACCACCCTGCTGATGAAAAAGACCCCCCGGCTGTTCGACAAATCGGAACTGGTGATCCAGATCGACGACAGCGTGATCATCCACCCCTTGGCCCTGCACTTTGTGCAGCAATACGCCAAAGAGGGCTATAAGATCGCGGTGAACGAATTCCAGTTTGCGCCCCGGTACCTGGCCCTGCTGGATGACATCGACTACATCAAGCTCAATGTCAAAGACACCAATGAGATCTCCATGAAAAACATTGTGGAGATCGCCCACAGCATGAAAAAGCAGTGCGTGGGCACCAATATCGATACAGAAGAGCTCTACCAAAAGGCGGTCTCCATGGGGATGGATGCCTTTGAAGGCACCTATGTGGCTGAAAAACTCTCCACAAAAGCCCATAGCAGCGCTTATTTGCAGAGCAACTTCTTCCGGCTGATGGTGGCCATCACCCAGGACGAGCCGGATGTGGAAGAGATCGAGCAGATGATCGCCATGGACGCTACGCTGACCTATGGCCTGCTGAAGATCGCCAATTCCGTCTACTTCGCCCTGCGGCACCGGGCCACCTCCATCCACCAGGCGGTGATGACCCTGGGCCTGGTCCAGCTCAAACAGTGGATCTACCTGCTCAGCGTCAGCAACGGGGAACAGGAAGTGGACCCGGAATCCGAAGAGTTCTTGAAAATGTCCTTCATGCGGGCAATGTTCTGCCAGGAATTGATGAACTATGCCAAGGATATGCCCATCTCCAAATCGGACGCCTATCTGATGGGCATGTTCTCCACGCTGAATTACCTGGTGGATGCACCTTTGGAGGATTGCTTGGAAAGCCTGCCCATCCCCCAGGAGGTCAAGGATGCATTGCTGCACCACACCGGGCGCTGCGGCCTGCTGTATGATTTGGCCCTCAGCTATGAGCGGGCCGATTGGAACGCCATCACATCCCTGGCGGACCAGCTGGGCATTCCCTCCAATATCTTGACGACCCTGTATTTCAACTGCATGGAGAATGTCAACGAGACATGGCGGCAGCTGAGCAATCCCACCCCCAACCAGATCACCAGTGGGGAACCTGTGGATACAGGCCTGCACCAAGAAGAGCAGCCTGGCACCGGCGACGCCAGCCAAACCGAAGCGGGAGGGACCCAAAGCGCCACCGGCGGCGCATCGTGACAAAAGGAAAAAAGAATCGAAAAATGCCTCTGGCACGCTGGAAAACAGCGGCCGGGGGCATTTTTTCGTCCATCGGACAGATGTGACCGGGCAGAGAACATAAATCCTCCTTTGCAAGGTACAATAAGGCTAATCAGAAGAAGAAGCCTTGATAAGGGAGGATGACGGAAATGGCAGATCTTGTGCTGCATCCGGCGGCCGTTAGGGCCTTTGCACAGCACTTGCACCAGGAGGAACGTAGCCAAGGAACGCAGGAGAAGTACCTGCGGGATGTGACCCGTTTTGCCCAGTGGTTGGACGGCCGGCCGGTGAGCCGGGAGGAGGCCAACGCTTGGAAAGGATATTTGATCCAGCGGCACTACAGCCCGGTGACCATCAATTCCATGGTGGCGGCAGTGAATGCCTTCTTCACGTTTTTGGGCTGGACGGAATGCCGCATCCGCTATCTGCGGATACAAAAGCAACTGTTCCGCAGCAAAGAGAAGGAGCTGACCCGCCCGGAGTACCAGCGGTTGGTCCAGGCTGCCCAAAATCTGGGGCGGAACCGGCTGGGCTTGCTGCTGGAGACCATCTGCGCCGCCGGGCTGCGGGTGTCGGAAGTCCGGTATATCACTGTGGAGGCGGCAAAGCAAGGGCAAGTGGATATTGGGCTGAAAGGGAAAATACGCAAGATCTTGCTGCCTGCCAAGCTGTGCCGTAAACTGCTGCACTATGCCAAAAAACAAAAAATCGCCTCTGGCGAGATCTTTCTCACCAGAAGCGGAAAAAGCATGGACCGCCGGCAGATCTGGGCAGAGATGAAAGCCATCTGCGCCAGTGCCAATGTGGCAGCCAGCAAAGTGTTCCCCCACAACCTGCGGCATCTGTTTGCCCGGATCTTCTACCAGGCAAGCCGAGATGTGGCCAAGCTGGCCGATGTGCTGGGCCACTCCAGCATCGAAACGACCCGCATCTATCTGCTGTCTACCGGGGAGGAACACAGCCGGCAGTTGGAACGGTTGATGCTGGTGACATAGACAAAATCAATATTTTGTCTATGTGTTTTGCCGCTGCTACCCCGGGCAATTACATATTGTAGAAATATTTTAGCACGAACTAAGAGGGATTGCAAGAGTGTGCAGCTTGCATAGACATGACAAAGCAGGCCGTTGTCCAGCTTTTTTTTGACAGCGGTCTGTTTTTCATGCCTTTTAATGGAATTTTTAAAACCAAAATTTAAAAACAAAGCGTATTGGAATCATTTTCTCCGAAAAGAACCGGACAAAATATTGATTTTGTCAGCAAATATCCGTGCACCACCCTCCAGAGGGCGAAAGGGAGAAGGAGGAAATGGAAGATGAAAAGACGGCAGCTAAAACAGATCGTATCGATGCTGCTGGCGGTTGTGATGGCAGTGGGTCTTTTGCCCACCACCGCTTTTGCAGCAGACCCACCGGACATTCCGGAGTATACTCCACCACAGAAACCCGAAGGTGGATCGTATGACTTTTCCCGGTCGGAAAAGTTGTCAAATGGACTAATGTATAGCATATATTCGTATTATGATCCAGATGGTCCGATACTGGTTGCAGAGCTAGTGATTCATAAGGATCCTGACGCAGATCCCAGTGCCACATTCTCAATGGAGGACTATTCCCACGGTGAGGCTCCTTGGAATCAGCCCGTTGGCGGTATGACGCCCCGGTACGACAGCATTTTCATTGCATCGGGTGTAACGGGCATCGGCGATTACGCTTTCCAGGGCATGGATACGGTGACGAAAGTGACCATCCAGGATCCAAGCACACTGAAAAGGGTGGGTGCCCATGCCTTTGAAGGGGACGACAAGCTGGAAGGGCCGTTGGACATTTCTGGCGTGACAGAGCTTGGAGAAGCGGCTTTCCAAAATTGTTCCGCTTTGGGCGAAGTAACCCTGGGAGAAGGGCTTACAACGATCCCAAAGAATGCCTTCAGCAACTGTGGATTGCAGAAGATCGAGATTCCCGCCGGTGTAAAAACCATTGGAGAGTCTGCCTTTGCCTCCAACAGCTTTTCAGCGCAAGGCGCCCTTGTGCTGCCCGAAGGGCTGAAAACCATTGGGAAGAATGCCTTTTACCGGGCCTTGAATTTTGGCTCAAACACCGGCTTTACGTCGGTCACCATTCCGGCCTCAGTAGAAAGAATTGAGGAGTCTGCTTTTTTCAACCACCGGCAGATGCGAACCGTGACTGTGCTGGGGCAAGCTGAGGATGGAACTGGAACAGAGTCGAAATTGACATTTGTAGGCGATTCGGCTTTTGGTGACGCCAGCCATAACGCCTTTGCCGAGACGACGACCATCCAAGACGCATTAAACCCAGGGATCGAGTACACCGGCGAAGTGGGCTCTCTTTTCCAGCTGCCCGCAGAAGTGGTCGGGCGAGACCTGTTCCGCAATGGGGAAACTTGCTATACGGGCAACATCAGCCCAATGACCTATGTGAAATCCCAGGAACCCAGTTGTGAAGAAGAGGGTTTTGATGAATATAAGGTGACCGTACCCGATGCCACAACGGAAGGGAAAGAAATTACGCTGACGTATCATCACATGCGTCCAGCCCTGGGGCACGACTGGGGCGTGGCAACGAAGGAGGATCCTTCCTGCACACGGGATGGATATTGGAGCCAAGCCTGCGAGCGGGGTGGATGCGGCGCCACCGCTGCTTTACTAAAAGACGGCACGGGACACCTGTATGACCCGGAAACCGAACAGGAATTAACGGCCGAGGAGAAACAGAGTAAAATAGCAGACCTGCAAAGCGCAGAGGGGCACGAGTGGGAGACAAGCACAGTGAAAGCTCCTCAAATGCAGGCCGGCCAGCAGACACAGCTGGAATATGTTTGTCGGAACCCTTATCACGATCCTGAGAGAGATAATATACCGAATCCGTATACATTTACGCTGACGGGCCAGACCATCGCCGCTAAGACGACGGATACACTGAATACCATCGCCAGCAAGCTGACTGGATTTTCTTCTGATGGCACAGTGACCTGGGCCGAAACAGAGACAAACAAGCCATTTGGCAGCACAACTGCCAGCAGATTTTACGATGTAAAATTCACCCCAACGATGGGCCGTGATCCAGACACCGGAGAATCTATGTTCCCTGTATTTACGGCGGGAACAGACGGAGAAAAATTGCAAGTCAAAGTAGAAGTGACGAAAGACATACTGGACTTGAGCAATGTCACAATCACACCCCATTCCGCCAACTTGGAGAATCCAGTGGTAGTGGAAGCAAAGGGGTTCCCGAAGGAAGCAGAACCGGGCGAGATCGAATATTGGGTAGATGGTAGATGGGTAGAAGACCAGCCAACGGCGGAAGGAAGAAACTATAAAGTTCGAGCCCTTTTCACCTATGATGCGGATATGTTCAATTTGCCGACAGAGGAGGATACAGCCCATTGGCCTGCAGGCTATACCGTGGAGACAGGGGAAGGCCAAACCTGGGTAGAACATTCTTTTTCTGTGGTAAAGAATGAAATTGGAGCTACGGTCACCAAAAACCCCAATTTGCGCTATATAGGGAAGGAGCAGCCTACCATTGAAGTTTCGGGCCTGAGGGATGGCTATCAAGTGATCTTCCGGCTGCAAAACGAAGCTGGAAAGTGGGAACAAATCGGCGAGCCGCACACCATCCAGGGAACGACCACTTTAGAAGGCGTGGATTTGACCAATGCAGGGACCTACCAGGTACAGGTGGAAATCACCTATCCGGGCCATGATGAATATGAAGAACAGGAAGAGACACTCGAAGTGACCATCCAAAAGGCGCTTGTGCAAAAACCAGTGCCAATTGCTGATTTGGACTATCTGCCGGTGGAAGGCGGGCAGAACGGCTTTGAGAAGCCAGCTCCTGATTCGCACTATGAGTTTGTAGATGGCAGCAATATCAGCACGGAGGCCGGGGATCACGTTGCAACGGCAAAGATCAAAGATGAGGACTTTTCCAATTACCAATGGGCAGAGAGAAAACCAGGCGAACAGGAAATCGACATCGAGTGGTCTATCCGGCACCGCTTCATTACAGCGCCGACGAAAAACCTAGACCCCACTTATCAATATGGCAAGTGGCAGACCTGGATCAATGACACCACAAACCCGGATTATGAGATGCAATATGACGAGCAGAGCCACACGGCGAAGTTAGTCTATATTGGAAACAAAGAAGACCCCAAGTATGATTCGGAAGCAGCAGTGGCTTTCACTGCGACCGATTCATACTACACCAATGCAGGCAAATTCCAGGCCGAAGTGACATTGAATGAAAACGGGAACTACGCTTGGGCTCCAGGTTCTACACCATGGAGCGGTACATGGGTGATCCAGCCTGCGCAACTGACGCTGCCACAAGTGTCGGTGACGGCAGATTCCTATGAGTACACAGGCGAGCTATTTGATGAAACAAATAATGTCTCCACAGAGCCAGAGCCTACCCCGCCGGATGATGTGCGGGACAATGGTTACGAATACTCCACCGATGGCTTCGTAAGCACGCTGCCAGAAAGACCGAAAAATGTGGGCAATAATTATCAAGTGCGGGTAAACTACACGTTCACCACACAGCCGGAGAACACCTATAGCTCCAACTATATCAGGACGCAAAGGCCCAAAGCCAGTTTCTCCATTACCAAGAAGGTGCTGACACTAGCGCCTACCGACGTAACAGTGAACTTCGACAATCTGCCCCATACGGTGGATGATCCCGCTGTAAACGTATTTGAAGGTGACAAAGGCAACTGGGGTACCTATACCTATGCGATCCAGCAGGACGGAGAGTGGGTCGTGCAGGAAGGCTCCCCCCAATACACCAACGCAGGAACGTATACGGTTCAAGTTGGCATCGAGAGCGACAACTACCGAGCCGAACCAGTCGAGTGTAAGCTAACGATCAAAGGCGGCACACAAGAGGTGGTATTGACGCCGGTGACACCGGGTGAATGGGCCGACGGCACACAAGATACCATTACCATGCCCCTTTCCACTGAAGAAGAGGGCGAGGTAGTGGCCAACACCGTTCAAGTAACCGGTGTGGGTCAAGTGAATGGCGCCACCGTGTCAGAAGAGGGAGACATCCAATATGGGCTGGTTGACCAGAGTGATGAAGACTATGCCACGGTAGACTCCAACACCGGCGTCGTGACATTGAAACAGGTCACGCCCGGAGACAAAACGGTGACGATCAAAGTGACGGCCAAGGCGGAGGACGACTCCGGGAGCCCCGACTATCCGGCCGCAGAGAAAACCTATTTCATAAAGATCACCAAGGGAGAAGCGCTTGTCAAAACAAAAGAAGCAGCGTACTCCTTCAGCTATGAGGAACACCCTGCAGACCTGGAGGGCTATCAAAGAGAGATCCCGGCCACAGTAGAAGGCATTGCGAGCGCACCTCCCACGGAAAAAGATTTAACTTACCGCTTCTTTGACACATATGCAGCGGCTTACGAGGGAACGGATCCGATGGACGGCGTACCCAGCCAAGTGCGGGCAGATCCCTATCATCTGCGCATCGATTATGAAGGCGACGACAACTATGAGCCGGCGCATACCATTGTGTCGGTGAGCTTGGGGCAGTCCGAGATGGAGGTGTCGGCACAAGACATTGCAGTGGCAGAGTACGACGGCACGATTTATACGTTGGCAGACCGCCTGACGATCACAAACGGGCCGGAGAAGGAAGACTGCACCATCACCTTTGTCCGGGCTGCCGAAGGGCAGGATGTGACCGATTGGACACAAAATATGGTCACCCAGGTGAAAAACCACAGTGATACTGGTACATATTCTTACCGGATACAAGATCCCCAGGGGAACTACGCGGATGCGTATGGCACCTTGCAGGTGGACATCGGCCGCAAAGCGTTGACCGTTGACCCCGAGCTGGAAAAGAGCAAGGTCTATGACGGCAATGTGACAGCGGCTACCAAGGAGTCGGAAACCCTGACAGGCGCAAAGGGCGAAACCATCACAGCCGCCATCAGCGCCCGATACGATGACCCCAATGTGGACCAATATACGAAGATCACAGTGACATACGAGCTGTCCGGCAATGCAGAGTTGGATAACTACACCTTCAACGGGAAGACCCCGGCCAATGGCAGCTTCACCGAGGAAGTCACCAAAGAGCAGGGCGCAGAAATCAAATGCCGGCCGGTGACCATAACCATCGAAGACCAGACGGTCCCCTATGACGGCCAGCAACCGGAGACCCCCGCCAATGAGCCCGGGGAAAACTGGACGATCAGCGGCGGCAAGATGGCAGATGGGGAACAGCCCCAGGTGCTTGGCGTGACACTGCAGCTGGCGCAGGGCAGCCCCGACGCCGGGGAATACGCCCTGTACGGCCAATGGAGCAACAAGAACTACGCAGTGGAATTCCAAGGCAGCTGGCAGCAACCGGGTGAATACCAAAACACGGCAGGCACTTACACCGTTGAAAAAGCCAAAGTGACGCTGCAGATCAGCACAGATATGGAAGGCGTCTATGGCGACGCGTTGCAGATCGACGCCTTGACCTTGACCCCCATAGAGGGCACTGGCTTGGTAAATGGGGAGACGGCGGAACAAGCGATCCGGCCTTACTATGATTTCAAAGTCGTAGACCAGGACGGAGGCAAGCTGGAAGTGAGCCAGACGCCCTACCCGATCCAGGCGGCGCCCAAAGCTGACGCCGCAGCGGAGTGCAATTACGAAGTAACATTCCGAGATGGCGCATACTGGGTGAACCCCCGGCCTGTCACCATCACCATTCTGGACCAAGAGAGCCCCTATGGCTGCGAAGTGGCCCCCGGTGTGGCAGAGAAGGAGCATTACACCGTGGAGTATACAGGCGGCACGGGCAAACAGGCCATCATAGCAGGAGACGCACTGGGGATCCAGCTGACGACCCAGGCTTCGGCCAGCCAGCCGGCAGGCAGCTACGCCCTGCAAGCCCAAAAAACCGGCGCAGACGCTGAGAATTATGCGGTGACTTTTAAAGGGCAAACGCCTTGGGCGGGCAGCGTGCAAGATGGCACACCAGCCAATGAGGCATTTGGCACCTATACCATCGGCAAGGCAGCGCTGGAAATCGCCTTCGAACAACATGACCGGCAAACCTTTGCCCTGGCCTTCACCAGCACATACACCGAGACGGTGAAACTGAAGAACCAAGACAGCGGCAAAGAGGACTTGGACGCCGCAGCGGAAGGCATCCAGGTGGAATACAGCCTGGATGAGGCGAACACCACAGGCGGGATCGCCAGCATAGAGAGTTCTACCGGCCGGCTGACCCTGACCGGCACTGGCAAAGTGCGCGTCATTGCCAAAGTGACAGACGGCGGCAACAACTATCGGGCAGGCAGCGAAACCTGGTATGAGATGATGATTGCCGGCGCGGGCGGCGACCAGATCCAGGTGACGGCGGAGCCCAATAACCGGACTTACGACGGGACGGAAGCCGACTTGCTGAAAACTTGGCAAGTGGGGCTGGCAGATGCCCAGGTGACATACACGGTCCGGTACCAAAGCCATCTGCCCGGCAGCCAAGAAGAAACGCTGGAAAGCGGCGTAAGCACATTGAAGAAGCAGGCCGAGGCGGGCATTTACACCGTATCCTGGGTGGTGACTGACCCGGATGGCGTCTATCAATCCAACACGGGCAGCCAGGTCGTCACCATCGGGCAGGCCGACTTGGCTCGTACCCGGGTGAATGGGCAGAATGCAGGCTTCCAGCAACAGACGCCACAGGAAGAGTACTGGGATGGCCTGACCTATCAAAACCCGATGGTCCTGCCGGAAGATTACACCGGTGCGGTTACCTATACGGTGGAAGATTACGATAATATCGCAAAATGGGAAACCAGCGGTGACAAAACGCCCCAGCTGCAACTGCAGATCAAAGGCACTGGCCAAGTGACGGTGTATGCCACCTGCCCGGAAGATACGAACTACACCGGTGCTACTTTCCGCTATACGCTGACAGTAGGCACCCAGGGCAATGTGATTCAGGCAGAGGAACACCAGCGGTTTAAGGGTACATACAATGGCCAAGCCCAGGCGATTGAAGCAGATTACCAAGGGCCGGCAGATGCCAGAGTCTACTACGGAGAAAACGAGACGGACATCACCCACGATGTTTACCGCATCACCGATGCCTTTGACGGGCAAAAAGTGATCTATTTCCGCGTTACCGCCCCCAACTGCACACCGGTCGATGGGCAGATCACCGTTACCATGCGCCCCAAAGCCTTGTCAGACGGATCCGGAGGGCCAGCGGCAGATATCCAGCTCAGCGGTGTGGCAGACTCCTATACCTATACGGGCAATCCGGATGGCATTCGCCCCACGGTGACGCTGTATGACCAGCAGACCAAGCAGACCCTGACCGCAGGGACGGATTACACAGTGACCTATGGCCCAAACATCGGGCCGGGCGAAGGAACTGTAACGATCGAAGGCATTGGCAACTACCAGGGCACGATCGAAAAGACCTTTGAAATCATCCCGGTGGATGCCAGCTACCTCTCCGCACAGTTGGACCGCTACTTTGGTTACTACGGTGATGCGGCCACCCATACTGCAACGGTGGCAGTGTATCATGGAGACCCGGGGCAAGGCGGTCATGCGGTAGCAGAAGAAGAGATCACGATCATCCAAGTGACGAATCAGGCGGGTGAAGCGGTGCTCGACGATGACACCGTTGTGCAGCGCCAGGGGTTGGCCTTGACCTTCCTGCAAGCAGGGGTCTATACCATCCAGGTGGAGGCTACGGGCAAACACACCGGCAGTTTCACCTTGCGCTACACATTGTTGCCACAAAATACGGCAAACGGTCTATACATACAGGGCACAGAAGACAATGTAGTCACTTATGGAGACCCGCTGGATGGTGCGTTGACCGTGCTGGATGCAGCGGGAGGCCAGCCTCTGGCAGACGGTCAGTACACTTTGACCTATGCCTACACCCCCTTTGCCAGCAGCCAAGAGCCGGTACCGGCAGGCACGCCTTACCAGGCAGACGTTTTGGATCACGCCGGGCTGTATGTGGTGACGGCATCGGGGACGGAAGACGGCAATTTTGCAGGCAGCCATGGTACTTTTGTCTTCTTGATCTTGCAACGCGACCTGTCGGATCAGGAAGTCCAGGTGACGTTTGCCCAGCAGCCTGTCTACAATGGCCAGGCCCAGGAGCCCGGCTATTCCGTGACATACCGGCAGCAGGATGTGGGAGCCTTGCAGCAGCCGCTGTATCAAAATAACGTAAATGCGGGCACTGCCCAAGTGATCTTGCTGGTGGATACGCAGCAGAACAATGATTTCACCGGCGCCCGTTCCGAAAACTTCACCATTGCGCCCAAAGACATCGCCCTGTGCCAGGGAGAAGTGACGGGCAGCTATACGTACACAGGCCAAGTGATCGTGCCAAATGTGGAAATCAAAGACGGCGATAGAACGCTGGTGCAAGGCCAGGATTATACAGTGGATTGCCAGGATAAAGGGCCTGGAAAAGCCACAGCAACGATTCAAGGCGTCCACAATTACACAGGCACGATGGAACTGGAGTTCACCATTGCCTCCGCTGGCAGCAGCGGCGGTGGCGGTGGCGGTGGCAGCACCGTTTATACCATCACGGCTACAGCCGGTGAATCCGGCGAGATCAGCCCTTCGGGCAAAGTGACCATAGTGCAGGGCGGCGACATGACGTTCCGCATGATCCCACAGCAGGGTTACCAGGTAGCAGATGTGCTAGTAGATGGCGAAAGCGTGGGAGCCATCACCCGGTATACTTTTGAAGACGTGCGCAGAAGCCATACCATCTCGGTCACATTCCAGCAGGAGAACAACACCCCGGCAGACCCGCAGGACACTGGGGTATCCCACTGGCTGGAGACCGAGCAGCACACTGCCTATCTCCAGGGTTATCCGGAGGGAACCTTTGGCCCCGACCAGAATATGACCCGGGCTGAGGCGGCTCAGATGTTCTATACATTGCTGCGTGACAAAGAAGTGCCAATTACCGCAGCCTTCCAAGATGTGGAGGGGGACGCCTGGTATGCCAAAGCCGTCCACACGATTGCCAGTTTGGGCATGGTGAAAGGCTATCCGGATGGGACATTCCGGCCGGACCAGCCCATTACTCGAGCAGAATTTACGGCCATTGCCATGAGTTTTGCGCAGCAGGCCGGCGGAGGGGAAAATATCTTCTCCGATGTGAGCCGGGATGACTGGTTCTATGATTGCGTGGTGGGCTCCATCCAATATGGCTGGATCTCCGGTTACCCGGATGGGACGTTCCGCCCGAATAACACCATAACCCGGGCAGAAGTGACTGTGATCGTCAACCACATGCTTGGCCGTGTGGCAGATCAAAGCTACATTCAGGAACAGGCCGGCCAATTGGTTGCTTTTACCGATGTGACCCCGGCCCATTGGGCCTATTGGAACATCACGGAAGCCACCAACAGCCACAGCTATGAAAAAACCGGCAGCACAGAAACTTGGACGGGACACACGAAATAAAGACGGCAGACCATTTATAGCCGCTAGGTCATGTGGGCTGGAGGCGTCCTCCTGATGGGACGCCTCCAGCCAAATTGGAAGTGCTCGGGCTTTTATGGCCCGGGCAAAATTCCACTGTATGAAGCAGCGGAAAGAGGATATTGATACCAAGAAAACGAGAGGGGAATAAAATGGACGGCAACAGATTGACAGACGACCGGCTGGAGACAGGCTTGGCCCAGCTGGAAGAAGAAGGGCTTTCGGCCAGCACACTGCATCAGTACCGGGGCTACCTGCGGCTGTTCCAGCAGTTCTTGGGGCAAACAAAGGAGTTTGGGCCCGAAAGCCTGGCCCAATGGCAACGGGCTATGGCCGAAGAAGGCGTTTTATCCAACAGCAGCATCAATACCCGCATCTCAGCGGGCAACAGCTTGCTGCGGGCCTTGGGGCATCCCGAGTGGCAGGTGCCCAAACGCCTGCCGGAAGAGCCCCGCACTTATACAGAGCTGACCAGACAAGAATACATCCGGCTGCTGCAGATGGCGAAGCAGCAGGGGAAAGAGCAGATCTACTACATCGTCAAGACCATCTGCTGCACCGGGGTGCGGGTGGGCGAATTGGCCCACGTGACGGTGGAGCTGGTGGAAACAGGCCAGGGCAGCTGGATGTTCCAGACCGTGGAGCGGCGTGTGCGGGTGCCGGAACCCCTGCGGAGCGAACTGCTCCAATATGCCCAGCGCAGCGGCATCCATACCGGGCCGGTGTTCCGCAACCGCAATGGCAAGCCGGCGGCCCGGAGCACAGTGTGGCGGCGGCTGCAGCGGTTGTGCCAAGAGGCACAAGTGGATCCGCAGAAAGCCAGCCCCCGGTGTTTGGAGCGGCTGTACCAACACACCCAGGAGGACATTGCAGCCACCGTGGCCACCCTGATGGAGCAAGCCTATGCCCAGCAGCTCCAGCGGGAGAACAAGAGTGTGGGATGGTATGTGGTATAATAGAAGACAAAAGAGAAAGCCTGGCGCCGCATGCGCTGGGCTTTCTCTTTTGCTTTTTATAGAGAAGGAGAGCAGCTACAGATCGTGCCGGGGAAACTCCATCACTTTTTTGCAAGCTTGGATCAGCTGAGCGGTGACAGCGGTGCTGAACCGTTTTTCATAAACCGTCAGCATAGGGACCATCTCCCCGCGCCGCATCACCACATATTTGGGGGGCAAGTTGGTCAAAGCCAGGGCTTTCACATCGATGACGCAGCGAGGGCAATCGCACACGCCGAACATGCGAATGTACCGCATGGCCTGCTCTTCTACCAACTGCTGCATCACATTGACATAGAGCAGTTCCTGTGTGGTTTCCGGCGGCTCCGAGACTGCGGGAGGCATTGCTGCGGCAGGGGCGCTGGATGCAGCGGGAGGGCTTTCCGGCTCGGCTGGAGAGGCGGGGGCCTCTTCCTCTGGGGATGGGGCAGGCTCTTGCGGAGATGATGCGCTGTCACCAGGGGGTATGGCGGCAGAGCCGGCAGGGGGCGTTTCTTCTGCCGGCGCATCAAGACTGGGCGCCGCCGAAAGATCGGAAGAGGGCGGCTCCGGGGCCGGCTGCTTTTCCGCTGTTGCCAGAGTCTCCGCTTCCAGCTCCTGCTCCAGGGCATCCCGGATCTGGAGGGAAAGGGACTCGTCCGCAGCCCGGGCCACCTGAAGGATAGGCGGCACCGGATGCTGAGCCACCGGGGCTTGCGGGGCTTCTGCCGGCGCTTCCGGCGCTGAGACCACCGGTTCTGTCACTTCCACGGCAGGCGCCGCTTCGATGGCATTCACAGGTGGAGCTGCCGGCTCCTGGGGGGCGGCCGGCGTCTGAGGGCGTTCCGCCTCTGGCCGGGGCGTGGAAGCGCCGGCGATGACATTGAGCACATGGGCGGTCTTATTGGTGTTTCCGCTTTTACGAGAGGCCATGGTTTCCTCCTAGGGTTCTAAACTTGCAGCGCCAGGATCTCATCCATCAGATCGTGAAAATCCAAGGACGGTTTGGCGCGAGGGGCATAGGTGAGCACGCTTTCGCCGTGGGCCGGGGCTTCTGCCACCGTGACGCTGGCGCGAATTTTCGTCTGGAAGACCTGGGTATCCAGCTGCTGGGCGATCTGCTCCGACATTTCCAATACTTCCCGGTTCAGAGTCAGGCGGGCGTTGAATTTGTTGAGCAGGATGCCCAGCACCCGCAGGCGGGAGTTGTAGCACTGGCGCACGGTCTCAATGGTCTCTTTGATCTGGGCCACCCCCAGCAGGCTCAAGATCTCGGGAGCCATGGGGATGATGAGGGCGTCGGCGCACACATAGGCGTTGACCGTCAACACATTCAAGGCCGGCGGTGTGTCGATGATGATGTAGTCATAGCGGTCGGCGATCTTAGAAAGCTGATTTTTCAGCAAAAACTCCCGGCCCGGCCGGTTAAACTCCAGCTCGGCGGCGGAGAGCAGGATATTGGAAGGCAGCACATCGCCGTTTTCCGTCTGTACCACCACGTCTTCAATGGGGGTCTGGCCTTTCAGCGCATCGTATATGGTGGCGCAGCGTTCGATGTCCAGTCCCAGGCTAAAGCCCAAGCTCCCCTGGGGGTCCAGGTCGACGCCCAGCACCCGTTTCCCCTGTTGGTGAAAAGCACAAAGCAATGCCGCCGCCGTGGTGGTCTTGCCCACGCCGCCCTTTTGGTTGGTGATCGCGATGGTGGCTGACAATTCGATTCCTCCTTAGGCAAAATATCTGGTGTAAGTCTTATTTTTATTATACTACGTGTCGATAAAAAAGACAGAGGAGATTATGAAATTTATCATACAAATTTTCAGCCTATACAACGCGGCGAGGCATTTCCGCCTGGCTGCGATGCGGAAAGGAGAGACGCAGTTATGTCATCTGTCAGCAGTTTGAGTAGTACCAGCAGCCTTTATGGCAACCGGAATGTGCTCAGCGGCCTGGCCAGCGGCTTGGATACCGAGAGCATGATCGAAAACATGGTCAGCGGCACCAAAGCCAAGATCACTTCCCTGCAGCAAAAGCGCACCACATGGGAGTGGAAACAGGAGGCTTATCGCAACATCATCGACCTGATGGTGGATTTTACTCAAAAATACACCTCCTATACATCCAGCACGAACTTGCTCAGCTCTAGCTTTTTCACCAAGGCGGTCACCACCATTGCCAACGGCGCCAATGCGGAAAAGGTCAGCGCCACCGGCAAGAGCAGCAGTGAGGTCCAGATCAACGGGGTCAAGCAGTTGGCCACGGCGGCAAAGTATGTCTCGGGCGCCAGCAATCTGGCCCAGGGGCAAGACGGCTGGATCACGGCAGACAATGCCTTGAATTTGGGTGCAGACATGGAACTGAGCAAAGTCTCGGGCTCCCTTACTTTTACCCGGGGCAACAAGACTGTGAGCATCGATTTTGACGAAACGGAAGTTTATAAATCGGCGGAGGAGCTGGCCCAGGCCATCGAGAAGAAGCTGGGCGAGCAGAAATTGACCACCGCCGACGGCGATTCGAAGCCTGCCAACGAATTGATCGATGTGAAGGTGGAAAACGGCCAGATCACCTTTGAAGATGCACAGAGCAACAACAGCGTGTTCATCAGCAGTGCCAGCGGCGATATCAAGACCACCCTGGGCATCCAGCCGGGGGACGACGCCAAGTCCATCGATGTGGGCGACAAGGCACTGTATGAGAGCCAGGGCACGGTGGGCGAATACCTGTCGGGCAAGACCATTGATATCACGCTGGACGGCGTGAAAAAGAGCATCACGCTGCCGGAATACGAGAAGGGAACTACGACAAACACAGGATACGCCGAAGCCCTGAATGAAGCCATTGCCGACAAGTTCGGCGCTGGTAAAGTGGAAGTGAAGCTGAGCGACGATGGAAAACTACAGTTTAAAGCTCAGGCAAATTCCACGTTGCAGATCTCTTCCTCTGTAGGCGACAAATTGGGCATTGAAGGCAGCTCCTTGACCAACTATGTGGACACCAGCAAGAATTTGGGCAAATTTGCCACCTTTGGCACCACCCAGGTCGATGGCCAAGATGTAGAGACCATGACCATCAACGGCGTCACACTGACCGGCAAGCTCCTCATGGGAGAAGGCGACCCCATCGAGCAAAAAGACGGCACTTATCTGGACCGAAACGGGAACAAAGTGGATGAAAACGGTGTGCGCCTGGGCGAAGACGGCAAGGCTTTGTATGGCTACGACCTGACCATCAACGGCAAGACGGTTGGCACCTACACCCGGGATACGGCGCTGGAGACCGTGATGTTGGACGTCAACAACGACACCGAAGCGGGAGTTAATGTCAGCTATTCCAAGGTGACGAACCAATTTGTCTTCACTGCCGAAGAGACGGGCGCATCTGGAAAAGTTGAATTCGGTGGCGACCTGGCCAAAGCCCTGTTTGTGGGCGAAAAGGACAACGGCAAGATGGAAGAGGGCAAAGACGCCATCTTGACCATGACGGTCAACGGTTCTGCGGTGGAAGTGACCCGCAGCAGCAATACCTTCGACGTAGACGGTATGTCCGTCACCCTAAAGGGCACCTTCGGCTATGAAGGCGACAACCTGGTGCAGGATACCGAAGCAGTCAGCTTTACCACAACATCCGATGCCGACACCATCGTGGACGCCATCAAGGGCATGGTGGAAGACTACAACAAGATGGCCAAGGCCATCAAAGACGCCTATGGTACCATGCCTGCCCAAAGATCCAACGGCGGCAGCTATGAACCGCTGACCGATGAAGACATGGCAGACATGAGCGACGAGGCCATTAAAAATTATGAGGAAAAAGCCAAGCAGGGCCTGCTGTTTGCCGACAGCGACCTTTCCTCTTTGTACAGCGGCCTGCTTTCCGCCATCACCCCTTCGGGCACGGACGGCGCCACGCTGCGCAGCATCGGCATCAACACCAGCTACGATGACGGCATGACCACTCTGACCCTGGATGAGAGCAAGCTGCGGGAAGCGCTGAGCTCCAACCCGGACAAGGTGAAAGATGCATTTACCAAGAGCCAGGAAAATGGTTCCGCCACCGATGGCCTGATGACACGGCTGAAGACCACCCTGGACCGGTACGCCTCCACCACAGGCGCCACAAAGGGCATCCTGATCGAAAAGGCCGGCTCTTCCCGGGCGCCGACTTCTATTTTGGATAACTATATCCAGGATATGATGGACAACATTGATGACCAAATTGAACGGTGGGAGACAAAACTTTCCGACCAGGTGGACCGCTACACCAGCCAGTTTACCCAGTTGGAAGTGCTGATCCAGCAAATGAATTCCCAAAGCGCCAGCCTGTCTGGCCTGATGGGCGGCTACCAATAATCGTTTGAGAAAGGGATCGGTGTCTGAACATGGATGCCAGAGGATATCAACAATACAAAGAGCAATCCATCAATACCATGACCCAGGGAGAATTGCTGCTGTTGCTCTATGACGAGTTGGTCAAGCGGGCCACGCGGGCAGAATTGGCCCTAGACAAACAGGATTACCCCTTGTTTGAAGCTTCCATTGACCGCTGCCTGGAGATCATCCGGTATTTAGATGACACATTGGACCGCCAGTACCCCATCAGCGCAGAACTCAGCCGGCTGTACGAATACTTCGGCTATGAGCTCAACCGGGTAAAAGTGGGGCGCAACCGCAAAGAATTGCAGCGGGTCAAACCCATGCTGGCTGACTTGCGCGACACATTCCGCACCGCTTCCAAGCAGGCGGGCAATGAGAGATAGGGGCGCCTATGCAGCAGAATGATCTGATGGATCTGTTGATGCTGGAAAAAAAGATCTACAACAGCTTAAACGAAGTCCAGGATTTGACACGCCAGCTGGCAGAGGCGCTGGACCGGCAAGACCAAGTTTCGGTGCGTATGCTGCTGACCATGCGGCAAGAGCCTATCGACGTGATACAAGACGCCCAGGGCCGCCTGCTGGAACGGCAGATCGCCCTGGGCGGCGAGGATGCCGCCCGCCTGCGGGCTTTGCTGCAAGGCGGCGCGCCAGCCGGACCGGCAGAGCAGCCCCTGGCGGAGCAAATTGCCACCAACCGGCGTTTGCTGGAAAAAGTGGTGGAGCAGGACCGCCGCTTGAGCCAACGGCTGGGTGGCAAAGCATCTTATTATCAAGAGCCATAAAAACGCCCCGCCGCGATGGTGTGGACCGTTGCGGCGGGGGTGCTGTTGTGACGCCGCAGCAGCGGCAGGGACTTGCCGGGCGGCTCGCCTGCCGGAAACGGCGGTCTTCCGCCAGGGAAGATCGCCGTTTCCGGCGCTTCCATTAGGAAGCCGGGGAAAGCAGCCACAGCGGTGCGCCGGAATCCCGGCTGGCGGACAGTTCGTCCAGGATGATCTGGGGATCCCAGGCCATCAAGCTCCGCTCAGGGCTGTTGGGGTCGGCCACCAGCACCTGGCCATCCAGCGTGGCGCCCCGCAGCAGGATAAAGTGGCCTTTTTGGGTGAAATGGCCTTTGCTCATCAGCGCCACCATGATCTTGCCGGAAGCCAGCTGCTGCAGCAGATCGTCGGCATCTTGGGGCAGAAAAGAGCGGACAGAAAAGCCATAGCTTTCGCCGGCTTTGTTTACGATGGAGTGGCGTGAGCCGCTGCCGGGGGCCCAGCAGCCCTGGTCCACGGCCCATTGGGCCATTTGGGCCGGGTCCACGGCCTGCCCGGTGAGACTGGAGACGGCCATGGCCATAGCCGTAGGACCGCAGCCGTACCGGCCGATGGAATCACGGCCATAGGGCTTGTCCGCCCATTCTGGCGCGCTCTGCTGGTAGTAGATCACATCCACTACGCCGCCGGTCAAGACTTGACGCCCCTCCCGTTCCACGAGCGTGGTGACCGCCGGGTCTGCCGGGGGCTGAGTGGGAGCGATGGCCGGTTCGCTGGCAGATTGGTCTTCCACTGTGTCTGGTTCGGCAGGCTCAGGGGGGCGGATGTCTTGCAGGCTCCGGCCCACATCTTCTATGGCCTGGCCTACAAAAGCAGAGGCTTGGCCCCACCACTGGCGCACGGGGGCCGTCAGACGGGCATACAGGGCCGGGTCCATCCAGCGGCACACCAGCAGCTCTGCGCCGCCTATACACACCAGGGCCAGCACCAGAAAGAAAACCGTGCGGGGCCACCGGCGCTTCTTATTTGTTTGCTTTGGTTTCATGGCAAGCACCTTTCCCCCGAAAAGGCCCGGGGATTGATTATTTGCAGTATAGCATACTTGCCGGCCGCCTGCCAAGGGAAGACCGGCATTGGACAAAGGAGAAAGGCCACATGCCCACGATCCGATTGGAAAAAGCCACAAAGTTTTTTAAATGGGAAGGGCGGACCCACGCGGCAGTGGATGAAGCCAGCCTGCAAGTGGAGCAGGGGGAGTTCGTCTTTTTGGTGGGCAGCAGCGGGGCAGGCAAGAGCACTTTGCTCAAGTTGGTCACCGGAGAGCTGAAGCCGGACCAGGGCGTGGTATACCTCAACGAAATGAACTTGGCCCGGGTGCCCGCCTGGCGCCGCCACCGGGTCTATCTGACCTTTGGCCAGGTGTGGCAGGAGCCTATGCTGATCCGCAAGCGGACGGTGTATGAAAATTTGGCAGTGGCCGTGCGGGTAGGCCATACCGACCAGCGCCGCATGAAGCAGCGCATCCAGAAAGCGCTGGGGGTGGTAGGCATGCCCAATGTGGAAGACCGGTACCCGGGCGAACTCTCCATTGGCGAGAGCCGGCGGGTGGAATTGGCCCGGGCTTTGATCAACAGCCCGCCCATACTGATCTTAGATGAGGTGACTGCCAACCTGGATCCGGACACCACCTGGGATATCTTCCAGCTGCTGATCGAGCTGAACCGGCAGGGCACTACCATCTTGATGGCCACCCATGCCAGCGAGATGGTCAATATCATGCGGCGCCGGGTGGTGACGCTGGTGGACGGCCGGATCTTTGGCGATGTGCCCAAAGGGCGCTATGGCGACATTGTAGGGTGAGTATTCAGCGGATGCTGGTTAAAATAGATGTTCCACATTATGAGAATGAATTGATTTTAGGAGGGCATACCAATGCTCAAGAACATGAGTATCCGAAAAAAATTGTTGACATCATGCAGTATCATCGCGCTGCTGGGGTGTATCATCGGTATCGTCAGTATTGTGATGATGCGCAGCATCACCTCCCAATACAATGACGCGCTGAACCGGTATGGTTTCGCCCAGGGTGACGTGGGAGAGTTGCTGGCGGCCTTTTGCCGGGTGGACGGCAATGTGCATGACGCCATCAGCTACCAGAATGCAGAAGACCGGCAGGCTGCCGAAAGCAACATAGAGAAGTGGAGCCAAGAAGTAGACAGCTACTTTGATGTTGTGGAAAGTGAGCTGGTGAGCCAGCAGACAAAGGATACCTTCCAGCAGGCGCGGGATGCCTGGGGGCAATACCAGCAAACGGTTCAGCAGCTGCTGGACCGGGCAGGCAGCGCCACTGACAGCGCAGGGCTCCAGGCACTGCAAGAGCAGCTGGTGGAAGAGCTAGACCCTCTGTACACCGAAGTGTACGACGGTATGGGAGCGGTGATGGAGGATAAAGTGACCACCGGCGATGCGCTGGCCGCTACGCTTTCCCGCAATTCCACTGTAGCGATCGTCAGCATCGTTGTTTTGCTGGTGGTAGCAGTCCTCATGGCGCTCTTGTGCAGCACAAAGCTTTCCAGAGACATTGCGACCCCGATGCAGCAGTGCAGCAAGCGCCTGCGCCAGCTGGCCGAAGGCGATCTGCAAACGGAAGTGCCGGCCTATGTCAGCCAGGATGAAACCGGGGAACTGGCAGATTCCACCCGCAGCATCGTGGCCAGCTTGACCAGCATGATCAACGACATCGATTACCTGCTGGGCGAAATGGCCAAAGGGAATTTCGACGTCCACTCCAAGGATGTGAATATGTATAAAGGGGACTTTGCTTCCCTGGTCAATTCCCTGCGCAACATCAACACCAATTTGAGCGATACATTGGGCCAGATCCGCCAGAGTGCCGAACAAGTGGCAGCCGGCGCCGAGCAGGTCTCCAACAGCGCCCAGGCATTGGCCCAGGGCGCCACAGAGCAGGCCAGTGCGGTGGAAGAGCTGTCTGCCACCATCGATGAGATCTCCAAGGGGGCACAAAGCAACGCCCAGGATGCACAGCAATCCCGCAGCAATTCGGAGCAGGCGGGCCAGAAGCTGGGCGAGTGCATGACGTATATGGACCAGATGGTATCGGCCATGAGCGACATCACCCACTCTTCGGATGAGATCTCCAAGATCATCGGCACCATCGAAAACATCGCCTTCCAGACTAACATCCTGGCGCTGAACGCCGCTGTGGAGGCCGCCCGGGCCGGTACGGCCGGCAAGGGCTTCGCCGTTGTGGCAGATGAAGTGCGCAATCTGGCTTCTAAGTCGGACCAAGCGGCCAAGGCCACCAAGGAACTCATTGAGAACTCCATTCAGTCGGTGAGCAATGGCAGCCAGATCGTAGACACTGTCTCCAACATGCTCAAAGAGGTGGAGGCATTGGCGGGCAAGTCGGTCAGCAGCGTTGTCGAGATATCCGGCGTGATGGAGCAGGAAGCGGAGTCCATCGCCCAGGTGACCGAAGGCATCGACCAGATCTCCGCTGTGGTGCAGACGAACTCTGCCACCAGCGAGGAATCGGCTGCAGCCAGCGAAGAGCTGTCGTCTCAGGCGGCGCTGATGCGCCAGATCTTGGCCAACTTCCAACTGGCCCAGCCGGCTTCCCAGGGGCTGGGGCAGCAGCCGCTGTCCGCCACACCGGATCCGATGGTCAGACAGGAATACCAGGAAGAAGGGACCGGCGGGCTGGAGACAGCTGCGGCCAACCCGTTCTCGAAATATTGATGCACCAGACCTTGGGCCTGCCCGGTTTCGCGGCAGGCCCGGGGCCGATTATGCGGGGCTGAAGGGGCGGCGGATGCCCGGGTCAGCGGAAGGGAGAGACCACCATGGAAAGACAAAAACAAGAGCAGGAACAAGACCTGATCTTTGCCTTGGACATCGGCACGCGCAGCATCATCGGCATGCTGGGCAAGGCGGTGGGCGACCGCTTCCAGGTGCTGGCCATCGATGCAGAAGAGCACGGCAAACGGGCCATGCTGGATGGGCAGATCGAGGACATCGACCAGGTGGCCCGGGTGGCCCGGGTGGTCACCAGCCGGCTGGAAGAGAAGATGGGCCGGCGCCTGACCCGGGTCTGTGTCGCCGCAGCGGGGCGCGCCCTGCGCACCGAGCAGGCCAGCTTCCGGCTGGAACTGCCCCAAGTGCAGCGGGTGGACGACGCACTGGTCAGCCGCCTGGAGGCTGGCGCAGTATCCGAGGCGGAGGCGCAGCTGGCAGAGGACCAGGAGGCGCGGCGGTTCTTTTTGGTGGGGTACACGGTCCGGCAATACCAGCTGGATCACTATCCCCTTTCCACGCTGCGGGGCCATAAGGGCCAAGAGCTGGAAGCACAAGTGGTGGCCACATTCCTGCCCAGCGAAGTGGTGGAAAGCCTGTATGCAGTGATGAACCGGGCCGGGCTGGAAGTGGCCAGCCTGACGCTGGAGCCCATCGCGGCCATGAACGCGGCCATCCCAGCGGAATTGCGCCTGCTGAACCTGGTGTTGGTGGACATCGGCGCCGGCACTTCGGACATCGCCGTCTGCCGGGAGGGCAGCGTAGTGGGCTATACCATGGCCACAGTGGCAGGCGACGAGATCACCGAGGCGCTGATGAACGCCTTTTTGGTGGATTTCCACACGGCGGAACGGCTGAAAACCAGCTTGGAAAGCCGGGAACCGGTGGTTTTCACCGATATCCTGGGGCTGGAGCAGAGCGCCACCGGAGCCCAGATCCAAGAGGCCGCCGCCGGTGCGACCGCTCAGCTGGTCCAGAAGATCGCGGAAGAAGTGCTGGCAGTCAACGGCGGCACGCCGCCTTCCGCCCTGTTTTTGGCCGGTGGCGGCAGCAAACTGGCAGGCCTGCGCCCCATGATGGCACAGGCATTGGGCATGGATGAGCGCCGGGTGGCCGTGGCGGGGAACAACTACCAAAAAACCGCTTTTTCCGATGAATACGACCTGAATAACCCGGCCTATGCCACGCCGCTGGGCATCGCCGTGTCGGCGGGCCTGGGCCTTGTGAGCGACAGCTGTGTCGTCACCCTCAACGGCGCCAACGCCAAATTGTTCCGTAGCGGCATGCTGCGCATATTGGATATCTTGTTGATGAACGGCTACACGTATGGGGATCTGATCGGCCGCACCGGCGAGAATCTGACCATCCAGTGGGATGGCAAGCGGATGGTATTCCGGGGGGAACCGGCCGTTCCCGCAGAGCTGCGGCTCAACGGAAAGGATGCGGCACCCACGGCCACCGTCCACGCCGGGGACAAGATCGAGTTTACCCCGGCTCAGCCCGGGCAGGCAGCTGCCCGCACCTTGGGCCAGCTGCTGGGGGAAGATTTCCAGGGAAAAGCCTGGGTCAACGGCCAGGCGGTCCCGCTGGAAACGCCGCTGCGCAACGGGGATGCCGTTACGACTATGACAGTGCGGAAGCCAGACCAGGTGGCACAAGAGGCGGCTGCCGCTTTGGCAGAGGAGCCGGCCGGGCAGCCGGAAGAGCAGGCGCCCAAACAGGAACCAGCCGCTGAGGTGCCTGAGCCCAGGCCAGTACCGGCGCTGCACATCATGTTCAACGACAGGCCGTTGGCGCTGCAGCCCAAGCCCGATGGCGCCCCCTATTACCTGATGGATCTGCTGGAATACACGCAGTTGGATTTTAAGCATCTGGACCGGCCGGTGACCTTGTTGGTCAATGGCGAGCCTGGCGCATTTACCCAGCAGATCTACCCACGCGATGTCATTTCCATCCGCTGTGAGCCGGAAAAATAAGACCGCGGATGAACGGAAAGGAAGAAGAGCAGCAATGCCACGAATGAAAAGCTCCTTCGCACTCGTGCTGTGCCTCCTGTTGCTGGGCACGGCATCTGCCTGCGGCAAAGGAGGAGATGGGCCGAAAGCACCAGAAGCTTACACCATAGGCGAAGAGAGCGCCCCACCGCTGGATGACAAGATCGAGGAGACGGGGCAACTGGAATCGGTGGAAGAGGAACCGGTGGAAGACGCCCAGGGAGAGGCCGGCGGGAAGACCGTTTACACGTACAAAGACCTGCCCTCTGGGGGCGAGACGACAAAAAGCTATGCGGAAGAACTGGAGGGGCAGGGATTCCAAGTGGTAAATGAAACAGGGGAACCTGCCCAGGCGCCGGACTACCAGGCGGAGAGCGGCAGTGTATACTTGGCAAAGAACGCCGAAAGCCAGCAGGGATACCGGTTCCAGATCGGCTTGGATTGGACGGAGGCAGGCTGCGTCGTCACCGTGGAGATGCTCCAGGGCAGTGTGGGCCAGGAACGAGAAGGGATGACCCTGGCCGAAGCAGTGGAGTATTTCAAAAGCTTATCGCCAAAACTGCTGGGGCTGGAGGGCGCATCCATGGAAGAGTACAGCGTGTATCCCATCGAAGGCACTATTTTGGTGGATGGGCGCCCTTGCCTGCGGATACAGGCCTACCAGCACACTACAGAAGGCACCAATCAGCTGGCGGGGATCTACTTGATCAGCGGCGACAGACTCCACCTGTACCGGCTGGATCAGCCGGAAGGCCGGGTGCAGGAATTGCCTTTGCAGGGTACAGGAATTGTAGGTTGAGAGCAGCTGCAGGGAAAACCATGGGAGGTGGCATGGCCCTATGAACGAGCCATGGAAATTATACGATACCATTCAAGAGATCGTGTACGTAATGGATATGGAGACCTATGACCTGGTGTTCATGAACCGTTTCGCCTTGGAGCAGTTCGGTTATGTTTCCCTGGATCAGATCAAAGGGAAGAAATGTTACGAGGCGCTGCAGCACCTTGGAGCCCCTTGCCCGTTTTGCACCAATCACCTGCTGTCGCCCGGGGAATTTTACGAATGGCAATATACCAACCCTGTGATGCACAAGACCTATTTTTTAAAGGATACCATGATCGAGTGGCAGGGGCGGAAGTACCGGATGGAGATCGCCATTGACAGCACAGCCCCAATGGCCATGCCCAGCGAAGCGGCAGGCATCATCCAGCACGAATTCATCGTCAATGAGTGCCTCAAGCAGATGCACACCACGGCGGAAGCGGAAGAGTCTATCCGCCGCATGCTGGCATTTTTAGGGGAAAACTTGCGGTGCAACCGTTTCTACATCTTTGAAGAGGCCGGCGATATGCTGGAAAGCACCTATGAATGGCACCAGGCCTGCCAAACTGTGCGGGATGAACCGGAACGGGTGCAGAAAGAAGCGCTGTCACGTTGGTACAAGATCTTCCAACAGGGCGAAAACGTGATCATTCCCGATATAGGAGAGCTGCGGACCAGGAATTGGGAAATTTGGATGCGGCTGGAACAAGAGGGCGCCACTAATATGGTGGCCAGCCCCTTGCGGGATGTGGACGAGATCCTGGGGCTACTGGTGATGGAGGGCCTGGAAGAAAACAGTTTGCGATGGATCTCTTCTTTGATGTCCATATTGAGCCCCTTTGCCGTTTCCATGCTCAAGCGGCGGGATCTGGTGCGCAACTTGCGCCAGATCGGGTACCAGGACAAGCTGACAGGGGCCTGGAACCGGCATGCCATGGAAAAAGACCAGGAACAATATCAAAAGGCCGATTCCCTTGGGGTCATCTACTGCGACGTGTGCAGTTTAAAGACGATCAATGACACGCTGGGCCACCAGGAAGGGGACCGGACGCTGGAAGTGGGATACCGGAACTTGATCCAGTGTTTCCCCAAGTGCCGGATCTACCGGGTGGGCGGTGACGAATTTTTGGTATTTTGGCCTCAGGTAGGACAAGAAGAATTTATAGCTCAGGTGGAATCTGCCCGTCAAGCCATGCAGAACAGCCGCTGCCAACTGGCCATAGGGTGTGTATGGGATGACAGCACGGCAAGGGACCTGAACGAACTGATCAGCCGGGCCGACCAGAATATGTATGGCGATAAAGGGCGTTTTTATACAAAACAGGGTCAAAACAGGCCGCGACAGGCTGGGGTCTCCCAGGGCATGTTGCTGCGGACACTGGAAGACTATTTAAAGAATTGCCGCTTTGACCTGGAATTTCTGCTGGATTCTCTGGCAGCCTTTGAACAGCCTTATTACATATTCATGGGAGACATGCAGAAAAATGTCTTCTACATTTCCAACAACATGCGCCAGACCTTTGGATTTGAGAGCAATGTGGTCTACGACTTTTTGGAGCAGTGGCGCAAGCGGGTCTATGAAAAAGACCAAGAGCGCTTTGCGGAGAGCATGGAAGAGATGCTGGAATACAAAAAAAGCATCCACGACCTGCGCTACCAGATCCGAGATGCTTCAGGGCGGCCCATCTGGATCCACAGCTGGGGGATGGTGCAGTGGAGCCCGGACAAACGGGAACCGCTGTTTTTCTCCGGCATGGTGACCAACATGGAAGTGGAGCCCAGCATTGACCCGGTGACAGGGCTGATGAAGTATCAAGCGGTGCTGCAAGACTTGAACCGGCTGTACCAGCAGCAGGCCCGGCGGCAAGTGATCGGCCTGGGGCTCAACCGCTTTGCCGATATCAACACCCTGGTGGGCCGGGTGGCCGCCGACAATATCCTGCGGGAGATCTTCACCAAGCTGGAGCATTCCTTAGGCGACGAATTCATCTTTTACCGGGTGGAAGGCATGCGGTTTTTGGGCATTTCCCGCCAGGACAAACCCTGGGATTGCGATGTGCTGGCCGAGACCATTCAGCAGGTCATCCTCTCCATCTACCAAAAGCGGGATATTCACATGAAGAGCCCCTGTGCCATCGGCTTTTTGGAGTGCCCGGAGGATGGGGCCACTGCCTCGGAACTGGTGGAAAATGCATTGGGGATCATCCGTGCTGCCAAGCAGCAGCCGGCCTATGCCTTTGCCCGCATTTCAAAGGATGTGCTGTCGTACCAGAAGAGAAAAGCGGAACTGGTGCTGGCGCTGACGCGCAGCGTAGAAAATGGATTTCAAGATTTTTACGTCGTCATCCAGCCCATTGTGGAGCAGCACACCCAGCAGATCGCCATGGGTGAAATGCTCCTGCGGTGGAACAACAAGGGCTCGCCCGTCTCGCCGGCAGAGTTCATTCCGCTGCTGGAAGAGGAGAACCTGATCGTGCCCGTGGGCCGCTGGGCGTTTGAACAGGCGGTAAAAGCCTGCAAACAGCTGCTTTCCCACATCCCCAATTTCAAACTGTCCTTCAATGTGAGTTACCTGCAGGTGATGGATCAGAAGTTCGGCGATTTCATGGAGGAAACACTAAAGAACTACCAGCTGGATGGCAGCCATTTGATCATGGAATTGACGGAAAGCCACTTTGATACGATGCCCACCAATTTGCAGGAGCTGTTTTCCCGGTGCTGCTCCATGGGCATGCTGATCGCGCTGGATGACTTTGGGAATGGCTATTCCTCCATCCGGCGGCTGCTCCAACACCCGGCTGACATCGTCAAGTTGGATCGCTCCCTGACGCAGGAGATCGCCACATCCTCCACCAGCCTGCAGTTCATCAAAAGCATCATCTATGCCTGCCACCAGGTGGGTAAGTGCGTCTGTGTAGAAGGGGTGGAGACTTCGGAAGAGCTCCAAAATGTGCAGGAAGCAGGGGGCGATATGATCCAGGGGTTTTACTTTTACCGCCCCCAGACACTGGATGAACTGTGCAGCCGCTTGGAAGGGCAAAAATGAACCGGGCGGGAACTGTCCCTTTTGACGCCCCACTGCAACCGAACAGAGAAAGCAAAAGAGAGAAGATTTGACCCGGCAAAGGCAGTATGTTGGCTTTTGCCGGCTTTTTTGTCTCAAAAGAGGGGAGAAACTGTATACTTTACTTTGACAGAGTGCCGATCCTTTGGTATAATAAAATCAGTAATGAAGTTAGTGATTTGTGGAGTATGGAAAAATGGATTTTCATGAACTTGCAAAGGAACTGCTGCAGCTTCGCATCCAATCGATCCAAGAACCGGCGAGCCGGTTGCTTTCCGATATGGCGAGGGGAGAATCTTTTGTGCTCAACTGCCTGCTGATGCACGGGATGAAGGCGCATCCCAAAGAACTGAGCAAAGATATGGCTGTCAGCACGGCACGGATCGCAGCTTTGTTGAACCACATGGAGGAAAAAGGGTTGATCACGCGGCAAGATGACCCCAACGACAACCGCCAAGTGATCGTTTCTCTGACGCCGGAAGGGAACCGTGCCATAGGCCTGAAGAGAGGTGAAGCAGTCGAGAGCGTGGCCAGGATGCTGGAACACTTGGGAGAAGAGGATGCCCGGGAGTACCTCCGCATTTTGAGAAAAATCATTCAAAATTCCACGCTGGCTTGAGGCAGAAGGCCAGCCGGGGGATTTGAGCTGCCAATTTGCTAACATCATTAGTAAATTGGCAGGGCATTGGCAAAGGAGGAGTGACCGGAACTATCATGAATGAAAAATTGAAGGAAAAGACCATGGAAGCACTGATGAGCGTGCTGCCCATTACCGGTATCGTGCTGCTGCTGAGCATCACTGTCGTTCCGTTGGAAAATGGCACTCTGGTCCTGTTTCTCACGGGGGCCTTGCTGCTGATCGTAGGTATGGGGATTTTTCAGCTGGGCGCAGAAATGGCCATGACGCCATTGGGCCAAGGTGTGGGCAGCCGGCTGGTGAAGGGGCAGAAGTTGGGCATTATTTTGCTGGTCTCTTTTTTGATGGGGACGATCATCACCATTTCAGAGCCCGACCTGCAGGTGCTGGCCAACCAAGTGGCTTCCATCCCCAACGCCGTTTTGATCTATACGGTGGCTATCGGCGTGGGCGTCTTCACCGCCATAGCCGTTTTGCGTATTTTATTCCGCGTCAGCCTGGCGAAAATGCTGTCCGTCTTTTATTTGCTGCTGTTCATTTTGGCTTGTTTCGCCCCTTCGGAATTTGTGGCGGTGGCCTTTGACGCCGGCGGCGTCACCACAGGGCCGATGACGGTGCCCTTTATCATGGCCATCGGTGTGGGCCTTTCGGCGGCCCGCAGTGACAAAGAGGGTGCGGCCGACAGCTTTGGCCTGGTGGCCTTGTGCAGCATCGGGCCCATTATGATGGTGCTGCTGCTGGGCATTTTTTATCACCCCACCGACGCGGTCTATACGGCCGTTGAGATCCCGCCGGTGGACACCACTTATGATGTGGCAAAGCTATTTGTGCAAGAGCTCCCCCACTATGCGCGGGAAGTGATGATCAGTGTGATGCCTGTGGTGGGTGTTTACATTATATTTCAGCTTTTGACCAAGAATTATCATCGCCGGCAAGTGCTGCGCATGTCGGTCGGATTTGTTTATACATTGATTGGGTTGATTTTATTCCTCACAGGTGTTAATGTAGGGTTTGCACCTGTTGGCAACCTGCTGGGCAGCGGCCTGACCCAGGGGTGGATGAAGAGCCTGTTGGTCCCCATCGGCATTGTCATCGGTTATTACATCGTCAAGGCAGAACCGGCTGTGCAAGTGCTCAATGACCAGGTGGAAGAGATCACAGGCGGTGTGGTATCCCGCAGCATGATGAATTTGGCTCTTTCCCTCGGCGTGGCATGTGCGGTGGCATTGGCTATGCTGCGCGTTTTAACGGGGATCAGCATTTACTGGATCATCATTCCCGGTTATATCATCGCCCTGGCGCTCACAAAATTTGTCCCGCCGGTTTTTGTGGGCATCGCCTTTGACTCGGGCGGCGTGGCCAGCGGCCCGATGACATCCACCTTCCTGCTGCCTTTGGCCATGGGCGCGTGTACGGCCCTGGGGGGCAATGTGGTCACAGACGCCTTTGGCGTTGTGGCGCTGGTGGCCATGGCGCCGTTGATCGCCATACAGGTGATGGGAATCGTCTACACCCGTAAGACGAAAGCGACCAAAGTGGTGGAAGACAATTTGAACGATGACATTGTCGTTGAATTGGAGGAGGAATAGAACGATGCAGGTACCGGAAAAAAGACAGGCTTGCCTGCGCATGATGATCACGATCACCCGCACGGAAGATAAAAAAAGGCTGGAAGAAGTGCTGGACGACCTGGAGATCCCCGTCTGTTACCAGTGCCGGGGGGAAGGGACGGCCCCTTCGGAGATATTGGATATTTTCGGGCTGAGCGGCGGCGACCGGCTGCTGACGGCCTGCATCTTGCCAAAAGCGCGGACAAAGGAAGTGTTCGGCCAGCTGAGCCGGCGGTTGCCCTTCCGGCACAGAGGCGGCGGCATCGGGATCACCGTGCCTGTGACAGGCTTGCAAAACCGCATGCTGCAAATGTTGACAGACAATGAAAAACAAGAATTTCGGGAGGCTCTCAGGAGAGATGAAGCGGAAATGAAGGAGCGGAGCATGTATTCTGTGATTTGGGTCTCTGCTGTAAGCGGATGCAGCGATGATGTGATCGACACAGCCCGGGCCGCCGGCGCAAAGGGCGGCACTGTGCTGCACGGGCGGCGGCGCAGCTCGGAAAAAGCCCAGCAGTATTTGGGCTTGCCCATGCAAGAGGAACAAGAGTTCATCATGATCGTGGTGGAAAAAGAGAAAAAATGCACGGTGATGAAGGCGCTCAACGAGGCGTGCGGCTTGAAGACGCCGGTGCGCGGGGTGATCTTATCCTTGCCCGTAGACGATGTGATGGGGCTGGAATGAGCGAAAGCCGGTGCAAACAAAACAGCATAAAGAAAAAGGGCATGGCGGTGAACAGCACCCCATTTGTTAGACAGTATGGTATACTGAATAACAAGTGGGGTGTTAAACTATGCCAAGAGAGAAAAGGAACCAAAAATACACGGCAGAATTCAAAAAGCAGGTAATCGAGACGATGCGGGAAGAACACTTGGGGTATCGTGAAACAGCAGAAAGGTTTCACATCCGGCAT
>CAJFRA010000010.1 GCA_904419295.1 Candidatus Pseudobutyricicoccus lothianensis | reverse complement strand
TTAAAAGTGCGGATGGGATGCGAGATCAGGAGATTGAGATTTACTACCGCTTTATCGGCAAAATTGATTAACCTGTATCCATATCTTTAACTTTGGGAAGCCGGCCTTTTCCGCCGTGGAATCCCATCGGACACTCTATGTCGTTCGCCCCATTTTGCGCAGCAGTGTGCCATCTTCCGGTTCTATGGCTGCGCGATATCATCTCTCTTCCTTTCACTGCCTTACATACATTTTACGGGAATTTGACTTTGTAACAGTCGCAGTCAGAGGATTCTTTTGCTATCCTTTTCTCACAGATTTTTGCACTTTGACGAAATTTTTACGTAGTGACCCCGAAAATCCAGCAGCGGCTCCGTATCCTTCTGCTGGAGGGGATGGAGGGATCAGTATGGTGCGGACGGAGCACAGCATCGTGGGCCAGGTCTACGCGGCGAAAACAGATTCGGAAGCGGCGGATGCCCTGATCGGGCAATATATCGGCTTTATCCGCAGCGAGACGGTAAAATTTACCCACGCCGCTTTGGAGGACGGCCACGAAGACGAGCTGAGCATTGCCATGCTGGCCTTCTATGAAGCCATCCTGAGCTATGAAAAGACCAAGGGAGCCTTTCTGCCCTATGCCTCCCGGGCCATTCGAAACCGGCTCATTGACCACTACCGGGCGGAGAAGCGCCATGGGAATGTGGTCTCCCTCCACGCGCCCGCCGGCGGCGAAGCGGACCGCAGCCTGCTGGACACTCTGCCAGACACCCGGGATGAGATCGGCACATTCGAAGCGCGCACGGCCAGCCAAAAAGAGATCCGGGAGTTCGGCGCTCAGCTGGCCAATTTTGGCCTCTCCTTTTCCGATGTGGCGGACAACTGTCCCCGGCAGGAGCGGACGCTGGCCGCCTGCCGCCGGGTGCTGGACTGCGCCCGGGCCAACCCGGCGCTGCTGGAGAAGCTGGTGGAGACGGGCCGCTTGCCGATGAGCGAGCTGGCGGCGGGCTCCGGCACCGACAAAAAGACCATGGAGCGGCACCGGAAGTACCTGGTAGCCATCCTGCTGGCTTTCACCAATGGCTATGAGATCATCCGGGGGCATCTGTGCCAGATCACCCGGGCAAAGGGAGGGGAGGGAAAATGAGCTACTTAGTTATGGAGACCCATCCGGCCTACGCCGTGGTGATGGATGAGGAGGGGCGCTTTTTAAAGGCGGCCAACCTGCGCTACCAGGTGGGAGACACGGTACAGGAGATCATAGAGCTCCGGATGCCCCGGAAGAAGGCTATCCCCCTATGGAAGCCCCTGTCCGGCCTGGCGGGCCTTGCCGCCTGCTTCTACCTGGTGTTCTTTGGGTACTACCGGCCAAATTTCACCGCCTACGGCACCCTGCGCATCCAGATCAACCCGGATGTGGAGATGACCGTCAGCCGCACTGACCGGGTCCTGGATCTGGAAGGGCTGAATGAGGACGGCGAAGACCTGATCGCCGGGTACTCCTACCGGGGTAAAGACCGGGAGACCACCGCAGAAGAGCTGGTGGAACGGGCCATCGATATGGGTTATCTCTCGGATGGGGACACCATCTCCATCACGGTGAACAGCTCCGACCCCGAATGGCGGGCTCGGGAGGAAGTTCAAGTCCAGGCCCAACTGGAGGAACGGTACGGAGAGAGCATTGTGATCCAGCTGGGCGGCGACCTCCAGCAGCCCTCATCTGCCCCGGCGGCCGGCACCGAGGAAGTCGTGATCCCGGTGACACCGCCGACGTCCGCCCCGACCGGCGAGGAGGCTGCCCCCGTCTCCAACCCCGATCGTACGACCGTCAACAGTGACACCGATTACGGACCGAGTGGTGACAGCGTCACCAACTATGAGGACACGGATTACGGTCCCAATGCCGACGGCGTCACCAATTACGAGGATACGGACTATGGCCCCAATGCCGACGGCGTCACCAATTACGAGGACACGGACTATGGCCCCAATGCCGACGGCGTCACCAACTATGAGGATACCGATTACGGTCCCTATAACGACGGCGTCACCGACTATGCGGATCGGGGGGACGACAGCGATGATGACTGGGGCAATGACGACGACGATGATGGAAACTGGGACGACGATGACGATAGCGATGATGACGACGACGGCGATGATTGAGAGGTAAAAAAGTTTTTGAAAAATTGTTGCCTGCGACCCCGGTTTCCCCCATGGCCCGCCGTAACCTTCTGATGTAAGCCAAAGAGAAAAAACTTTTTCACAGACCCCGGTTTTCCAGCAATGGCTTCGTACTCTATCGATAGAGAGCACAAAACAAATTGAATTTTCTGAGGAGATGAATCAAATGAAAAAGAATACCAATACCAAATTGTTTGGTCTGGCTCTGACCACCGCTCTGGCCCTGACCACTCTGACCGCCTGTGGAAGGAGCGCCGGAACGGCATCCCTCCCCGGAAACTCCAATACCACCGCTCCGATCCAAGCGGAATCCAACGGCAGCGTGGGCACCGTGCTCCTAAGCGTCAACCCGGAGATCGAGATGGACTATGACGGAGAGGGCAATGTGGTGGCCCTGAACGCCCTCAACGACGACGGCAAGACGGTGCTGACCGGCTATACCGGCTATGAGGGCAAGCCCTGTACCACCGTCATCGGGGATCTGGTGGGCCAGATCAACGCCGGCGGCTACTTCGACACCACCATTGATGGCCACGAACGAAACATCGTGCTGAAATTGGAGCGGGGCTCCGCCTATCCCAGCGATCAGTTCCTGAATGAACTGGCCCAAGCGGTCCAGGTGGTGGTAAAAGCCGACCAGATCGGCTCCCAGACCGTGGCGCTGGACGATGACGACTACGACGACGCCTATGCCGACCAGGGGTACATCAGCGCCGCGGCGGCTCAGAACCTTCTGTCCACCCAGCTTGGCCGGAAAGACATCCAGTTCGTGGAGAAAGATTACGACCTGGACGATGGGGAGTATGAGATGGAATTTGTCATGGACGGCGTGGAGTACGAATATGAGGTCAACGCCATCACCGGTAAGATCGCCGAGATGGATATGGACTATCAGGATTACGATGATACCGACTACGGCCCTAACGCCGACGGCGTCACCGACTACGCGGATACCGACTATGGCCCCAATGCCGACGGCGTCACTGACTACGCGGATACCGACTACGGCCCCAATGCCGACGGTGTCACCGATTACGCGGATACCGACTATGGCCCCAATGCCGACGGCGTCACCGACTATGCGGACACCGACTACGGCCCCAATGCCGACGGCGTCACCGACTATGCGGATACCGACTACGGCCCCAATGCCGACGGTGTCACCGACTACGCGGATACCGACTACGGCCCCAATGCCGACGGCGTCACCGATTACGCAGATACCGACTACGGCCCCAATGGTGATGGTGTCACTGACTATGACGACGGGGACGATGACGACGATGATGACGATTGGGACGACGATGATTGGGATGACGATGACAGCGACGACTGGGACGACTAAGCCTGTCCCGCTGCGCCATGAGTGGAAGCACCAGATCTCTCCCTCAGAGGATCTGGTGCTCTCCGCCCGGCTGCGCCGTCTGTTTTCCCACGATGCCCACGCGGGCACGGATGGGAGCTACCGCATCACCAGCCTGTACTTCGACACCCCCTATGATGCTGCTCTGCGGGACAAGCTGGACGGCATGGACCGCCGGGAGAAGTTCCGCCTGCGCTACTACGGCGAAAACCCCACTTGGCTGAAACTGGAGAAAAAGTTCAAGGTCAACGGCCTGTGCGGCAAGCGCACCGCCCGGCTGGCCCGGGAGGAAGCTCAGCGGCTTCTTGCGGGGGAGTATGATTTTTTGCTTCAGCGGGAGGAGCCGCTGCTGCTGGAGCTATACAGCAAGCTGCGGGGCAATGGTCTGGCCCCCCGAACCGTGGTCTGCTATGACCGTGAAGCCTTCTCCTACGCCCCGGGAAATGTCCGCATCACCCTGGACCGGAACCTCCGCACCAGTCTAGATGCCTTGGATTTCCTCCACCCGGCGGAGCGGTTCCCCTTGAAACCGCTGGAGAGCCTCACGGTGCTGGAAGTCAAGTACGACGCCTTCCTCCCCGACCTGGTCCGCATGGCCGTACAGACCCCGGACCGCCGGTCCGGAGCCTGCTCCAAATACGCCCTGTGCCGCCGGTTTGACTGAGAAAATAAACGACAAGGAGTGGCCTGCCTATGACCACCTTTCAGGACATCTTCAAATCCAGCTTTCTGGAGCGTCTGGACAGCGTCTCCCTGCTGGACACTGCCATCGCCCTGGTACTGGCCTTTCTGCTGGGCCTGTTCCTCTTCCTGATCTACAAAAAGAGCTACAGCGGGGTGATGTACTCCCCCAGCTTCGGCGTCACCCTCATTGTCCTGACCATGATCACCACTCTGCTGATCCTAGCGGTGACCAGCAACATCGTCCTCTCCCTGGGCATGGTGGGCGCGTTGTCCATCGTCCGGTTCCGCACTGCCATCAAGGAACCCATGGACATCGCCTTCCTGTTCTGGGCCATCGCCGTGGGCATCGTGCTGGCGGCGGGGTTGATCCCCCTGGCGGTACTGGGCAGCCTCTTTGTGGGGGTGGTGTTGCTGGTGTTCTCCCGGCAGAAAAATGGGGAATCCCCCTACATCCTGGTGATCCACTGTGCCTCCCAGGAGCAGGAGGCACAAGTCCGCGCCCTGGTGGAAGCCCGGGTGCGGCGGCTGAATCTCAAGAGCAAGAGCGTTTCCCCTGGGCAGATCGAGCTCAATTACGAGGTACGCCTCCGGGATGCCGACACCGGCTTTATCAACGAGCTGGGGGCTATGGAGGGCGTGGGCCATGTGGTGCTGGTCTCCTACAACGGGGACTATATGGGGTGAGCCCTATGATCCGCTGCCGACACATAGACCGGTTCTGTGCTCTGGCCATGCTGCTGGCCCTGGCGCTCACCGGTCTGCTCTTTTTTGGTGAGGCCCTGGGCATCCAGCCCGCCAGCTCTGCACCCGGGTACGCCTACCGCCTGTTTGACAACAGCTATGTCCACACCGTGGACCTTCAGGTGGAAGACTGGGCAGAGTTTACCGCGAACGCGCCTCAGGAGGCCTACACCCCCTGCACTGCCGTCATTGACGGGGAGGCGTTTTACCAGGTGGGCCTGCGGGCCAAAGGGAACAACTCCCTGCGGCTGACGGAGGAGTACGGTCTGGCCCGGTACAGCCTGAAGCTGGAGTTTGACCACTATGTAGACGGGGGAACGTACTACGGCCTGGACAAGTTCTCCCTGGACGCCTCCTTTCAGGACAACAGCTATCTGAAGACTTACCTGGTCTACGACATGATGGCGTATATGGGGGTGCCGTCTCCCCTGTGCAGCTTTGTGTGGGTGACGGTGAACAGTCAGCCCTGGGGGGTGTTCCTGGCCATTGAAGAGCCGGAAGAATCCTTTGCCCGGCGGAACTTCGGCCCGGACCACGGCCAGCTCTACAAGCCAGACTACCGCTCCCTGAATGCCGAAAATGCCGACGTGGCCCTGCGGTATATCGATGACGACCCATCCAGCTACCCCAACCTTTTTGAAAACGCCAAATTTGACGTGGACGCTGGGGACCAGGCCCGGCTGATCGAGGCCCTGCAAGTGCTGTCCACCGGAGAAGACCTGAAGACGGCGGTGGACGTGGATGAGGTGCTCCGCTATTTTACCGTCCAGGTCTTCGTCCTGAACTGGGACAGCTATTTGGGCCACACCGGCCACAATTACTTCCTCTATGAGGAAGACAGCGTGCTGTCCATACTGCCCTGGGACTACAACCTGGCCTTCGGTACCTATGCCCTGGGGATGACCGACCCCATCCGCAATCCCAATGTGCTCATCAACTGGCCGGTGAACACTCCTGCCAAGGGAAAAATCATGCTGGAGCGGCCCCTCTACCACAATCTGATGAAGAACCGGGATCATTTCGCCCAATACCACGCCTACTTTGATCAGCTCCTCACGGAGTACTTCGAAAGCGGCCGGTACGAGGCGGTGATCCGGGAGACCCAGTCCCTCATCGCCCCCTATGTGGAGGCCGACCCGACTGCTTTCTGCTCCTATACCGACCACCTGCTGGCGGTTGACACACTACTGGAAGTGTGCCGCCTGCGGGCCGAAAGCATCCGGGGCCAGTTGAATGGGGACTACCCCGCCACCCTGGCCCAGCAGGCGGAGCACCCTGGGACGGGGGTAAATGCCTCTCATGTGGACCTGCGAGACCTGGGGGGCTTTCAAGATCTGGAAAGGGCAAACGAGCGGCAGGCTGCAGCCTTGGCCGCCGTTGCACAGCGCCGGGCCGATTGAGGGCTTCCTCTCTTTTCTTGCCAGTGCAAAACCGCTCACCGTGCATGCCCTTTAACCCGCTGCTGGTGTTGCTGTTGCCTCTGCCTTTCAGATGCACGCCCCATCCTCTTCCCAACGGATCCAACTTCTGCTTCTTTCCCCAACGAGACGGCGCTCTTTAACCACTGGATCGTCTGAAGCATTTCCCTCTTGCAGCTGCGCCCTTTCCAAGCTCTTCGGGGATGTCCGGCTCTTGGGGCCTGCAGCCGGGCTGTCTCTGGCCACAGGGATCCCTTCCGCGCTTATGTGCAGGGCTCGCTCACACCTCACTGCCGGATGAAACTCTGCTAAGCCTGCCGGCGGCGCTGTTCCTCTTGGCATGCCTGCCGGAAGCAGTGGCACATCTCCGTGCCGATATACCCCTGGTCTTTGCAGTCGGGGCACTGGGGCGGCGGGTTCAAATAGGCCTCGTCCAAGCCCAGCTTTGCCAGGATGGCCTGCCTCTGGGCCAGCAGCCGCTGGTTCTCCTGGTGCAGGCGTTCCACTTCGGCCGGATCCCCTGCCACAGCCGCCCGGGCGGCCCGGCTGGCGCACAGGCGCAGGGCTTTTTCGTTTTCCGCAAAGGCCGGATCCCGGCGGCGCAGGTCTTCCAGCCTGGTTTTTTGCAGCTGTTCCCGCTGGAGGCGCTTGCGCTCGAACTGCTTGGTCACAGCCGCCACTACGCCGCTGCCGAATTCGCCCCGGGGCGCCTGGGGCGCCGGCCCGCTGCCCTCTGCCGGCCGCGGGGCCTGCTGCCCTTCGTTTTGCTCCACATCCTGGCGGTTTTTGTAGCCAGCCACCCGCCAGCTTTCCAATATGCTGTCCAGGTAATTCCATTTCAAGGCCCCGGTGCGCAGCACAGTACGGTCATAGGCCAAGGCGATCAGCTCGCTGTCGTACCCATAGGAGATCCATTTGTCCACCAGCCGCTGTTCGCTCTCGGAGAGCTTGCGGTCGTAAATGCCGAACAGCCGCATGATCTCCCCTTGGCGGGAGTGGCGCTGCTGCAGATTGGCCAGGTACTGTTCGGCCTGGGCGTAGGTCTCCACCCCTTCTTTGGACCACTTGTAAGCCTGCTGCTCCAAAAAGCGGGGGCTGAGCCGCTGGATGCCCGCACAGTAATTGATGAGCAGCATCAGCACTTCCGCAGGCAGGCCCAGGGTATCGTACACCGCATATAAGATCTCCATCTCGCTCTTTTTCATAATGTGGCCCGCCATGCCTTCGTAGTAATCGCACAGGCCGGCGAATTCCCCGTCTGCCTGGCGGGCTTCTTTCAGCTCCGCCGGGTCGTAATGGACTTCCTTGCGGGGCCGCTGGGGCCCTTGGCTATCGCTGCACACCCCATAAAGCACCAACAGGCTGCGGGCTTTTTGCAGCCTGCTCTCATCCATGCCCAGCTGCTGGGGGGCAGGCAGCGCACAGCTGCCGCCGCTGGCGGCGATGTAGCAAAACAGCAGCGCCATATCCGGGTCTTTGACAGCAGCCACCTGCCGGGCTGCCTGGCGCAGCTCTTGCCGGATGCGCAATACCGGTTCCATATCCTTTCCCCCTCTCTCCATACCGCCCTACCGGGCGAAAAAAGACAGAAAAAACAGGGCAAGCTGCCCCGCTGCTCCCGCCGGCCAGGGCCTAGCCCCGCAAGCGGTCTGTCGTGCTTCTTTGTAAAATGCTTTCTAACCATTTGGGTCCTCTGCCAGAGCGCTCTGGGCTCTGGCAGGATGTCTTTGCCGGCTTTCGCTCACAGCGGCGCAAAAGGCCGGGCCGTTGTTTTTATCATTATACCACAGACGCGGCCAAATGACAAAAAGAACCCCTGGCCCCTGAGGCTCCAGGGATAGGGTATACGAGGAGGAGAGGTACTGGACAAAGGGTGCGGAGCGCGTTACGGGAGGTGCTGCGGAGCGCGGCGCGCTTCCAGTGAAAATGTGGGGATCGGGAGGGTGCCGGTGGCTGTTGAATCGGCCGAGATACGTGAGATCGTGGGTCCTTTTGCAAGTTGCCGGCACGTCTCGGCCCTTCTGTTGTGACTCTCTGTCCCCCTATGCCTCAGCGGCTGCAATATCTCACATTTGTTTTCAAATAAGAGGGCTTTGGTCTGATTCATCACTTTTTCCATTTATTTTGTAATAAAAGAGCTATTCAACCTTTGGCCCATCTGTTATAATGGCCTTGCAGAAACGCTTGCGATGAAATGACTTTTTCCAAAGGAGGAATCGCTTTATGATCATACAGGTCTGCATCGGCAGCTCCTGCCATGTAAAAGGTTCTTACGAAGTAAAGACGATTTTTGAAAACCTGATCCGCGAACACCACCTGGAAGACCAGGTGACGCTGCGCCCTGCCTTCTGCCTGGGCAACTGCGGCGAAGGGGTCAGCGTGAAGATCGACGGCACGGCCATCAGCGATGTGACCACGGAAAACGCCGCCCAAGTCTTTGCCCAACACGTGCTCCACTCATGAGCTCGGTCATGGATGTCCTGCGGTTTCAAAAGACAAACTGCAAGGACTGTTATAAATGCATCCGCCGCTGTGCGGTCAAGGCCATTGCCGTGCGGGACCATCACACCGAGGTCATTCCCGAGGATTGCGTGCTGTGCGGCCGCTGTGTGCTGGCCTGCCCCCAACACGCCAACCAGGCCCGGTGGGATATCCAGCCTGTGCGGGATCTGCTCAACGACCCCCATAAAAAGGTCTACGCCATGGTGGCCCCTTCCTTCTCCTTCCAATACGGGCCCGATGAGTTCGGCCCATTGCGCCGCCAGCTGAAAGTGCTGGGGTTCGACGATGCTTTCGAATCTGCCGAAGGGGCCTGCCTGGTCAAACGGCAATATGAAAACCTGGTGAAAAACCGGTGGAACGATGTGATCCTCACATCCTGCTGCCCTTCCATGGTGTTGCTGGTGGAACGGTACTTCCCTTCGCTGATCCCCCTGCTGGCGCCGGTGCTCACCCCCATGCAGGCCGAAGCCAAGCTGCTGCGCCGCCGCTTTGGCAAAGACGCCGCCATCGTCTACATCGGCTCCTGCATCGCGGCCAAAAGCGAGTGCGACGAGACCCCGGGGCTGACGGATTACGCCCTGACCTACGACGAACTGAACGCCTTGTTCATCAGCAACAAGCTGCCTGTGGACCTGCACGGGGCGATGTGCAGCCCGGAGCCCCGGCGGCGCAGCCGCTCCTTCCCCCTGCCCGGCGGCGTGGTGGGCTGTATGGACCAGGACAGCAGCTATTCTTACCTCCATGTGGATGGGCTGGAAAACTGCATCGCCGCCCTCAAAGAGGTGGAAGGCGGCAGGCTGCACAACTGCTTCATCGAGCTGCGGGCCTGCACAGGCTCCTGCGCCGGCGGCCCCAAAATGTCTGCCGACGCCCGCAACCGGCTGGAAGGCCGCATCCGCATCGCCCACACCGCCGACACCCAGGAAGATTTTGAGCCCCAGCCCACGCTGCGGCTGGAAAAAGTGTTCCACTCCCGGTATGTGGAAAACAAGACACCATCGGAAAAAGAGATCGAGGCCATTTTGCGCAAACTGGGCAAAAACAGCCCGGCGGATGAGCTCAACTGCGGCACCTGCGGCTACTCCACCTGCCGGGAAAAAGCGGTGGCCATCTACCAGGGCAAGGCGGATATCACCATGTGCCTGCCCTATATGAAAAAGCGGGCGGAGTCCCTTTCCGACAAGATCATCCACCATTCGCCCAACGGGATCCTGACGGTAGACAGCTCCCTGCGGGTGCAGCTGGCCAACCGGGCGGCTCTGGAGATCTTGAACGCCCCGTCGGAAGATGCGGTGGTGGGCCGCCCCATCGGCGACTGGATGGACGACTTTGAATTCATCACCGCCTTTTCCTCTGGCGAGCACACCAAGTTCCGCAAGGCCTATTTGGCCCAGTACGACAAATATGTGGAACAGGTGTTCACCTGCGACCCCAGCAACAACATGGTCATCTGCCTGATGAAAGACATCACCCAGGCGGAAAAGACCCGCCAGCAGCTGCAAAAGAGCAAAGACGAAGCGGTGGAGATCACCGACCAGATCATCGCCAAACAGATGCGCATCGTCCACGAGATCGCCTCGCTGCTGGGCGAGACGGCCGCCGAGACCAAAGTGGCCTTGACCCGCCTGAAAAACACCGTACACATGGAAGAGGGAGAGCTGCCATGAACCGGCTTTTCATGGAGAGCGGCTTTGTCAGTCTGAACAAACAAGGGGAAGACCTGTGCGGCGACTTTTTCACCACTGTGGCAGATGAAGACGCCACCACCTTCGTGCTGTCCGACGGCATGGGCAGCGGTGTCAAAGCCAACATTTTAGCCACGCTGACCGCCAAGATCCTGGCCACCATGACGGCCAACCACCTGTCCATCCGGGAGAGCGTGTACACCATTGCCCAGACGCTGCCGGTGTGCAGCGTGCGCAAACTGGCCTATTCCACGTTTACCCTGATGCAGGTGCTGCCCGATTGGCAGGTCTATCTGGCCCAATACGACAACCCCCAGGCCATCTTGCTGCGGCAGGGCAAAAGCGTGGATTACCCTACGGAACACTTGACGGTGGGCGACAAGGATATTTTGGAGAGCCGTTTCCGCCTGCAAAGCGGTGACGTATTCGTCTTGATGAGCGACGGCGTCACCCACGCAGGTCTGGGCAATCTGCTCCCCGAAGGCTGGCAGCGCCAGGGCGTGCTGGAGTTTTTGGAGGAGATCTACGACCCCTCCCTTTCGGCCAAGGCCCTGGCCACCCAGATCGCCGACGCCTGCCGGGATCTGTACCTGGAGCGGATCGACGACGATGTGACGGTGGCCGTTTTCCGCATGCGCCCCCGGCAGACGGTGAACCTGCTGGCGGGCCCGCCCCGGGACCGGGCGGATGACGAGGCTTTTTTGGGCCGTTTCTTTTCCAGCGAAGGGGCCCACATCATCTGCGGCGGCAGTACGGCCCAGATGGCCAGCCGCTACCTGGGCCGGGAGCTGGAGATCACCGACGACTATGTGGACCCGGACATCCCCCCTGTGGCCCACATTGAAGGCGTGGACCTGGTGACAGAAGGCATCGTCACCCTGAGCCGGGTGCTGGAGCTGGCCCAGCAATACACATCGGCGGAGTCCATCCCTACTTATTGGGATTCCCGCAGCGACGCCGCCACCCGCATCGCCCGGTATCTGCTGGATCAGGCCACAGATGTCCGCTTTTTTGTGGGGCGGGCCAAAAACCCTTCCCACCAATCCCCCCAGCTTCACATTGATTTTTCCATCAAAATGAGCATTGTTGAGAAATTGGAGACCCTGCTGCGAGAAATGGGAAAACAAGTGACGGTCGAATACTGCTGAGCCTTCGGGCCGGCCATTGTGGAAAGGATACCCGACTATGTTTTTTGATACACAAGTACAGGAACTGAAATACAAGGCGCTGAAAGAAGTGGCCACCCTGGCCTGGCAGGACAACCTGGCCAAAGGGCTGCTGGGGGCTGCCGCCCGCATCGTCCCGGGCCCTCAGCCCACCATGCGCTGCTGCATCTACAAGGAGCGGGCCATTATGGAAGAGCGCCTGCGCCTGGCCATGGGCGGCGACGAGACCAACGAAAACGTCATCGAGGTCATCAACATCGCCTGCGACGAATGCCCGGTGGCCGGCGTCCATGTGACAGAATCCTGCCGGGGCTGTATCGCCCACCGGTGCATGAACGCCTGCCCGAAAAATGCCATCACCATCGTAGACCACCGGGCCCACATCGACCAGGAAAAGTGCATCGAGTGCGGCCGCTGCGTCAGCGTGTGCCCCTACAGCGCCATCGTCAAATCCACCCGGCCCTGCGAAAACGCCTGCAAAGTGGGGGCGATCCACATGGGCGAAAACAAAAAGGCCACCATCGACAACGACAAGTGCATCGCCTGCGGCGCCTGCGTCTACCAGTGCCCCTTCGGCGCCATTGCCGATAAATCGTATATTCTGGATTGCATCCGCATAATCCGGGAATCGGAAAACAACACAAAATACCAGGTATTCGCCATTGCCGCCCCTTCGATCTCCAGCCAGTTCCACAACGCCACAGTGGAACAAGTGGCCGCAGGGCTCAAGGCCCTGGGCTTTTTCAACGTGGTAGAAGTGGCTTTGGGCGCCGACATGGTGGCCTGGCGGGAGGCCCAAGAACTGGCGGAAAAGAAGTTCCTGACCAGCTCCTGCTGCCCGGCTTTCGTCCAATACATTCGGAAAAACTTCCCGGATATGGCGGAGCACATCTCCCACAACCTGTCGCCCATGGGCGAGATCGCCAAATACATCAAGCGGATCCACCCGGGGTGCAAAGTGGTGTTCGTCGGCCCCTGCACCGCCAAAAAGGCGGAGCGCCAGCTGGAGCGGGTCAAAGACCTGGTGGATTGCGTCATCACCTTTGAAGAGCTCCAGGCCCTGTTTGACAGCAAGGGCATCGACCTGACCCAGCTGAAGGGCGAGGTGCTGGACAACGCTTCCTACTTTGGCCGGGTGTTCGCCCGCAGCGGCGGTTTGGCCGTGGCGGTGGAAGAAGCTTTGAAAGAACACGGCATCACCGAAGACCAGTTCCAGCTGAACGCCATTTCCTGCAACGGCATCAGCGAATGCAAAGCTGCTTTGCTGCGGGCCAGCAAAAACGTGCTGCCCAACAACTTCATCGAGGGCATGGCCTGCGAAAACGGCTGCATCGGCGGGGCCGGCTGCATCACCCACGGCCCAAAGAGCCGGGCCGATGTGGACAAATACGGCCACGAAGCCATGGAAAAGACCATCCGCGATTCCATCGAGATCCTGAACTTCTAGGCCGCCTTTTGCCTGCCGGCCGCATTTTTCGGGAAAAAAGGGTGCTTTTTCCGGTTGCTTCTGCTATAATGGAGGCAACCGATGTACGGCCGCAGCGGTGTGCCGCCGTGGCCGCCCCTTCCCCGGGAGCTCTGCCGTTCCCGGGGAATGCGCCGTCTGTGCGGCGCGTCACCATCTCTTTCAGGAGGCGTATGGAGCATGACCCAATGTGCCTTGATCTATCATACAACCGATGATTATGCCTGCGGAGCTGAGATCCTCTCTCTGCCCGCCGGCGCCTATCCGGCGGCCCTGGCCAAAGCTTGCGGCTGCCAGACCCTCTACTGGGTGGGCGCGCCCTGTTCCTACGGGGAATGCGCCGGGGTGCTGGAAGCCCCTGCTGCCGGCAGCCCTTCCCTGTTCTCCGCCGTGGAGCCGGTGGACCAGGTGCTGGTCTTCTTTGAGATCCTGCCCGCTCTGACCCGGGAGACATTGGAGCAGCTGCTGTCCAAAGAGGCCGGGCTGCTGGCCGACGCTTCCCACAAGCCGCTGGCCCTGTGGGCCCCCTATGAAGTGGCCCGGCGGCTGAGCGGCCGGCGGGATACCCTGGTGGAAGAGCTGCAGGACCTGGGTCCTGTGCTGACCGAAGTTTCCCTGGCCCAGGAGGACGGCTGCGCCCTTCACAGCCCGTTGGAGCTGTACCGGTGCCAGGAGCTGCTGCGCCAGCGGATCAACCGGGCCCATATGGCCGCCGGCGTGGTGCTGGTGGACCCGACCACCACCCACATCTGCCCGGATGCCCGCATCGAAGCCGGCGCCCTGATCATGCCGGGCTGCTACATCTATGGCCGCAGCCACATTGAGGCCATGGCCAAAGTGGGGCCCAACGCCATGATCGTGGACAGCGTCATCGGCTGCGGCGCTTCGGTCAATTCTTCCCAGGTGATCGAAAGCGTGGTGGGGTCCCAGACCACGGTGGGCCCCTACGCCTACATCCGGCCGGGCTGCGATGTGGGTGAAAAAGTGCGCATTGGCGATTTTGTGGAGCTGAAAAAAGCCAAGATCGGCAACGGGACCAAGATCGCCCACCTGTCCTATTTGGGCGACATCGAGCTGGGCGAGCGCTGCAACATTGGGGGCGGCGTCATCGTCGTCAATTACGACGGCAAGAAAAAATACAAAACTGTGGTAGGCAACGACTGCTTCATCGGCTGCAACGTCAACCTGGTCTCCCCGGTACACCTGGGGGACGACAGCTACGTTTCCGCCGGTTCCACCATCACCGACGACGTGCCCAGCCAGGCTCTGGCCATTGCCCGGGCCCGGCAAGTCAATAAAGAAGATTGGGTGAGCAGGCGCCGGGAAAAGGGCCTGCTGTAACCACCCGCTGGATAAAATTTGAGATAAAGGGGATTTGAGTATGATTCCGCACGGCAACAGCATCAAGATCTTCACTGGCAACTCCAACCCGAAACTGGCTTCCGACATCTGCACCATGCTGGGCCAGCCTCTGGGCGACGCCAACCTGCAGCGCTTCTCCGATGGTGAGATCGCTGTGAGCATCAACGAATCGGTGCGCGGCTCCGATGTGTTCCTGATCCAATCCACCTGCGAGCCGGTGAACGACCACCTGATGGAAATGCTCATCATGATCGACGCCCTGCGCCGGGCTTCCGCCGGCCGCATCACCGCGGTGATGCCCTATTTCGGCTATGCCCGCCAGGACCGGAAGGCCAAGGCCCGGGATCCCATCTCCGCCAAGCTGGTGGCCGACCTGATCACCACCGCCGGCGCTGACCGGGTGCTGACCATGGACCTGCATGCCGCCCAGATCCAGGGTTTCTTCAACATCCCGGTGGACCATATGCTGGGCTCTTCGGTGCTGATCCCCCATCTGGCCAAAAAATTCGGCATCGGCAACCCGGATGTGGTCATGGTGGCTCCCGACTTGGGCAGCGTGGGCCGCGCCCGCAAATACACCGACAAGCTGGATCTGCCGGTGGCCATTGTGGACAAGCGCCGCCCCAAGGCCAATGTGTCCGAAGTGATGAACATCATCGGCGATGTCAAGGGCAAGACCGTTATTTTGGCTGACGATATGATCGACACCGCCGGCACCCTGTGCAACGCCGCCAACGCCTTGGTGGAACGGGCCGGCGCCAAAGAAGTTTACGCCTGCGCCACCCATGGCGTGCTGTCCGGCCCGGCCATCCAGCGGCTGGAGGAAAGCGCCATCAAAGAAGTGATCCTGCTCGACACGATCCCCCTGCCTGAGCACAAGAAATGTGATAAAATCAAAGTGCTCTCCGTGGCGGAGATCTTCACCGAGGCCATCAAACGCATTTACGATGAGTCCTCTGTTTCCGCCCTGTTCGACTAATCCCTTTGCCGCCCATTCCGAGGTGTATTCCCATTTTCAGACGTAAAAAACAAACCACCCCCCAACAGGTGGACTACATTGTGGTGGGCCTGGGCAACCCGGGCCAAAAATACGAGATGACCCGCCACAACGCCGGTTTCCTGGCCCTGGACCTGCTGGCCCAGCGGCTGGGGGCCGGCCCCATCCGGCAGGCCAAATGCCAGTCCCTCTACACTTGCTGCACTCTGGAGGGCAGATCCCTGCTTTTGATGAAGCCCCAGACGTTTATGAATCTGTCGGGCCAGGCTGTGCGGGATATGGCCGCCGCCTTCCACGTGCCGCCGGAGCGGATCGTTGTGGTCTACGACGACATCAGCCTGCCGGCCGGCCGGCTGCGGGTGCGCCGCAGCGGCAGCGCCGGCGGCCACAACGGCATCAAGGATATTTTGTACCAGCTGCAGTCCGACCAATTCCCCCGGATCAAGATCGGCGTAGGCGCGCCGGACCGGGACCGGGAAGACTTGAAAGATTTTGTGTTGGACACCCTGGATTCCGATGCCTACGAAGGCGTCAAACGGGCGCCCGAAGCCGTGATCACCCTGCTGTGCCAGGGTGTGGACCAAGCCATGCAGCAGTTCAACGGCAGCGGCCCGATCTCCAACAACTGATCTGCAAAAACCAACCACACCCCCGTTTCGGCTGAAACGGGGGAAGCCTTTATGGAGTCCGATATGAAAGAGCTTGTGCCGCAGCTAAATGAGCTGCCGGAATTTCGATCCCTGCTGGAGGCTGTCCAGGCTGGCAAACAGGTGGTGTCTGTCTACGGCATGTCGCCGGTGCACAAGGCCCATTTTGCCGCCGCCCTCCAGGCCCAGACCGGCCGCCCCCTGCTGCTGGTCACCCGGGACGAGGGCCAGGCCCGCCGCCTGGCGGCGGATTTCACCCACTTTTCCGGGGTGAAGGCCAGCTTGCTCCCTGCCCGGGAATATGTGTTCCACAACATCGACAACGCCTCCCGGGAGTTTGAGCACCAGCGGCTGGGGGCCCTGGATGAATTTGTCCATGCCAAGCAGCCGGTGCTGGCTGCCCCCTGCGAAGCGCTGCTGATGCGCACCCTGCCGCCGGAAGCCTTGGAAAAGGCTTCCTTCACCCTGGCGCTGGATGAGGATTATCCGCTGGATGCCCTGGAAAACGCCTTGGTGGACGCCGGGTATACCCGGGCCCTCTCTGTGGAGGGCAGCGGCCAATTTTCCGTCCGGGGCGGCATTTTAGACCTGTTCCCCGCCGGCGCCCAAGTGCCGGTCCGGGCCGAATTTTTTGGCGATACCGTGGATTCCCTGGGGGAATTCGACCCCCAGAGCCAGCGGCGCACCCGCAACATCAAGCAGGTGCGCATTTTGCCTGCCCGGGAGACCCTGCCGCGCCTGGCCAACGGCGGCTGCGCCGGTTTGGCGGACACGCTGCAAAAGCTGGAGGGCAAAGCGGGGACCTCCCCTGCCCTGCGGAAAAACCTGGAGCAGGATGTCCAGCGCTTGGAAGAGGAGAGCCTGTTCCCCAGCTGTGACCGGTATATGCCTCTGATCTATCCCCAGCTGTGCACTGCTTTGGACTACCTGCCGGAAAACTGCCTGGTGGTGCTGGATGACAGTCCCGGCATCCACGAGGCGGGCACCGGTTTTGCCTTCCGCATGAACGAAGATGTGGCCAGCTTGCTGGAGCAAGGGTGTCTGGTGCCTTCCCAGTGTGAATTCCACATCAGTTTCGAACACCTGCGGGCCCAGCTGCTCCAGCGCCAAGTGTTGGTGTTCGATTCCTTTCTCACCAGCTCCGGCGGCTTTGAGCCCCAAGCCATCGTTTCGCTGACTGCCAAACAGCTGCCCGCCTACAACGGCAGCCTGGAAACTGCCTTGAGCGACATCCGCAATTACCTGGACCTGTCTTACCGGGTGTGCGTGCTGGCCGGCGGCCCCCAGCGCCTGCAAAACATGGCCCGCCTGTTGGCTGAAAACGAGGTCCCTTACAGCTTCCGGCTGGAAGACCCCCATTCGGTCTGTCTGTTGGAAGGGTCCCTTTCCGCCGGTTTTGAATACCCGGGCATCCAGTTGGCCGTGCTGTGCGACGGCGCTATTTTGCAGCGCCGGAGCGAAGGGAGCAAGCGGAAGACTTCCAACCGGGACCGGGTCAAAAGCTTCAGCGACCTGACGCCCGGCGACTACGTGGTCCATGAGCACCACGGCATCGGCCGCTTCGTGGCGGTGGAGCGCATCACCAGCGACGGCGTCACCCGGGATTATCTGAAGATCGCCTTTGCGGGCACCGACTTCCTCTATGTGCCTGCCACTGCCCTGGACCTGGTCTCCAAATACATCGGCGCGCCAGAAGATGCCAACATCCGCCTTTCCAAGCTGGGCGGTACCGCCTGGGCCAAGACAAAAGTGCGGGCCAAAAAAGCGGCCCGGGATCTGGCGGACCAGCTGATCAAGCTGTATGCCGCCCGCCGCAGCACGCCGGGCTTCGCCTTTTTGCCCGACGACGACTGGCAGCGCAGTTTTGAAGAGGCCTTCCCCTACGATGAGACCGAAGACCAGCTGACCTGTACCGCCGAGATCAAGCGGGATATGGAGCAGCCCCACCCCATGGACCGGCTTTTGTGCGGCGATGTGGGTTTTGGCAAAACGGAAGTGGCTTTCCGCGCGGTGATGAAATGCGTGCTTTCGGGCAAGCAGGCCGCCATTTTGGTGCCCACTACCGTGCTGGCCCGGCAGCATTTCCTCTCTGCCTGCGCCCGTTTTTCCGGCTACCCCATCAAAGTGGATACCCTGAGCCGCTTCCGCACGGCCAGGCTGCAAAAAGAGACCCTGCGCATGCTGCAAAGCGGCCAGGTGGACATTGTCATCGGCACCCACCGGATGCTGCAAAAAGACGTGCATTTCAAAGACCTGGGCCTGCTGGTGGTGGACGAAGAACAGCGCTTCGGCGTTTCCCACAAAGAGCAGATCAAGCAGATGACCAACGCGGTGGATGTGCTGACGCTGACAGCCACCCCCATCCCCCGCACGCTGAATATGGCCCTTTCCGGCATACGGGATATGTCGGTGCTGGAAGAGGCGCCCCACGACCGGCAGCCGGTGCAGACCTATGTGCTGGAATACGACCAGGGCGTGGTCTTCGACGCCATCCGCAAGGAGCTGGCCCGGGGCGGGCAGGTCTACTACCTGCACAACCGCATCGATTCCATCGATAAGACCGCCCTGGTGCTCCAGCAGGCTTTTCCCGACGCCTCCATCGGCATCGCCCACGGCCGCATGAGCGAGCGGGAGCTCTCATCGGTGATGACGAAGGCCTACAACGGCGAAGTGCAGATCTTGGTGTGCACCACCATCATTGAAACGGGCATCGACATTGCCAACGCCAACACCCTCATCATCGAAGACGCCGACTACATGGGCCTGGCCCAACTGCACCAGATTCGGGGGCGGATCGGCCGTTCCCACCGGCGGGCGTATGCCTACCTGACCTACCGCCGGGGCAAAGTGCTGTCGGAGATCTCCCAAAAGCGGCTGTCTGCCATCCGGGAGTTTGCCGAATTCGGCTCGGGCTTCAAGATCGCCATGCGGGATCTGGAGATCCGCGGGGCGGGCAACGTGCTGGGGGCCGAACAGAGCGGCCACATGCTCTCGGTGGGCTACGATCTCTACCTCAAACTGCTGGAAGAGGCGGTGGCCGAAGCCGGCGGCGCGCCGGCAAGACCCCATACGGAATGCAGCGCCGATCTGCTTGTCAGCGCTTCGCTGCCCGCCAATTACGTGCCCGATTCCGGCCAGCGGGTGGATCTGTACCGCCGCATCGCCCTGATCCGCAACCGGGACGATTACGACGATATGGTGGATGAAATGCTGGACCGCTACGGCGACCCGCCCCAGCAGGCGATCAATCTGCTGGACATCGCATTGCTGCGGGCCAAAGCCGGCGACTGCGGCATCAGCGAGCTGACCCAGCGGGACGGCCGGCTGATCATCACCTTCCAAGCCAAGGACATCACCTGTGCCGCGCTGCTGTGTTCCCATCCCTCCTTCAAAGGCCGGATGCTGCTCAGCGCCGGGGCCGCCCCCTATCTGTCGCTGATCCTGAACAAAAAAGAGAGCCCACTGGCCCAAGCCAACCAAGTGGTCTCGTCCTTTTTCGATTTATATCAAGAGCAAGAGCGTGCTACCATAGAGGAAAACAAGCCCACGGAGGAAAGACCATGAAAAAACGATTCGCCCTGCCCGCCTGCGCCTGCCTGCTGGCGCTGCTGTCCGGCTGTTCCCCCAGTCCTGAGGCCATCACGGTAGACGGCCGGGATGTGGATGCGGCGGAGCTGGCCTTTTACATGGAATACAACCGGCTGAACCTGGAAAACCGCACCGGCACCGCCCAGGCGGACGGGGCCTACGACGAACAGACCACTCAACAGGTCAAAGAAGAATCCCTGGACCAGATCGTCACCGCAGAGGTGGTGCTGGAAAAGTGCGAAGAATACGGGCTGGAGCTGACCGACGCCGATGAAAAAGCGCTGAAGGAAAACAAAGACGCCCTGATAGAGGAGCACGGCGGCACTGCCGGCTACCTGGAGTTTTTGCAGGCCTCCGCCATGACCGACCGGGTCTACGATAAATTCCAGGCCAATGTCTATTACTATGACAAGCTCTACAACTACCTGGTGGGAGATGAAGGGGAGTACGCCTATTCCGATGAAGAACTGCGGCAATTTTTTGCCGACCACTATGCCCAGGTCCAATACATCCGCTTTTCCCTGCTGGATGACCAGGGGGAGCCCCTTTCCGACAGCGAAGCCGCCGCCCAGCTGGAGGAAGCCCAGCGGGTGCTGCGGCTGGCCCAGACCCCGGGCTGCAACTTCACGGCCCTGCTTGGGCAATACAACGACGATACCTACATGTCGGCCAATGCCGACGGCATCGTGATGAGCCATTCCCAGATCTCCGGCTCTTCCCAGTTCGATGAGCTGCTCTCTTTGGAAAACAACGAAGTGGGCGGCGTTTACGAAGGTGCGGACGGCTACTATATCGTCAAGCGGCTGCCGCTGACCGCCGCTTACTACGACAACAACCGGGAGGCCATCCAGCAAGAGGCGCGCGACGCCAAATTCAACGAACTGCTGGACGGCTGGAAAGAAGATGCCACCGTGCACACTTCCAAGGTCTACGCCAAGATGGATCTGGAAAACCTGTGGGATTATGTGAAGTAAAAGCGTTCCTGTATGGCAAACCGCCCGGCCGCCCATTGTGGGCAGCCGGGCGGTTTGTCTTTTGCAGCCAGGCGGGAAAAGGAGGGCACAAAAAACCAGGGCGGCAAGATCGGATCTTGCCCCCCTGGTGCTCCCCTGCCCTATGGCCGCAGGAAATCTTTGATGTAATGGTAGACCCGGGGGCTGTGCACGATGTAATCCCCATGGCCGGCCTTGGGCACGAAACACAGCTTGCTGCCCGGGATATTCTGGGCGATCCAGCAGGTGTGCTGGGTGCGCACCATGTCGCGCTGCCCGGCCAGCACCAGCACCGGCAGGCGGATGGAGCGCAGCTGTTCTGCCGTGATCTGAGGCTCCTGCACCATCATACGGAGCATGGGGGCCTCTCCGGCAAACTGGTCCATCACCCGAAACAGCCAATACCACCGGGCGCGCATTCCTTGGGGCATCGCATTGGCGCCGCTGACAGCCAGCCGCGACAGCAGGCCCGGCCAATGGATGGCCAGTAGCAGCCCGATGATGCCGCCATCGCTAAAGCCGTATACCGCTGGTTTTTCCAGCCCCAGCGCCCGGATGAAAGCGGCGGTGTCCCGGGCCATCTGGTTATAGGAGATCCCATCCCCCATTTGGCTCCGGCCCTGGCCCCGGCTGTCCAGGGCATAGACCGTATGCCGGGTGGCCAGCTGGCGGATCAGCACATCAAAGATCCGGTGGCTTTCCCCGTTGCCATGGAGCAGCACCACCGGGCTGCCCTGGCCTGTCTTTTGGTAATACAGCTCCACGCCGTTGACTGTGATCCACATGCCATACCGCCTCCTTTTGGAAAAGCGCCCGGCAACGGGGCTCTTTCACAGGGCCCTGTCCTCCCTTTCCCACAGCCTTTCTCCACAGGCCGGTTTTTGGGTCGCACAGGGCAATTGGGTTCACTCTGCGTTTTCAAAGGTGATCTGCCAAGCCTCATCCCCCTGCAGGGAGAGCAGCAGGCCTTCAATACTGTCTTCCGCCCGGCTGCGGGCTTCTTCCAGCAGGCCGTTGTTCACCGCCTTTTCCTCCAGAGCCTCTTTCTGGTCCTTGGAAAACTCCGTATAATCGGTGATGCGGATGGGGTTGAACACGTTGCTGGTCTCATCGAAGACCTGGATGCTGTCTTCGTCGATGGTATGGGTCAAGATCTTAGCCTGGGGCAAGGAGACTGTCACCTGGTCCCCTTGTTTTTCCACAGTGGCTTCGCTCAGATCCACCCCGGCGGTGATCTCTCCGTCGTAGGAGATGATAAAGGCCTTGGTGGTAAAGGGCACTTTCCAGCCGTAAAAATCCGTGCTCTCTTCAAATTTGCCCATGTTGGTATACAGATATTTGACCGTGGTCAATTCCTGGGCCTGTTGAATGCTGTTGGTCAGCACGTCTGATGTGATGGTGGGCCCGGCGGAAGTCTTGCCCCGCCACAGGAAACCCAGGCCAAAACACAGGGCAGCGCAGGCCAGGCCTGCCGCCACACCGATGCATATCTTCTTCACATTGGAAATGGCTTTCATTCCATTTTCCTTTCTCTGGTCTGTCTAGGGGTTCAGCAGTCGGCATACCCTTTCTCCCGGCGGAACTGCTTCCAGTCCTCCAGGGCTTCCCGCAGCAGTTGGGGGCAGTTCAGCCCATAGGGGCACTTGCTCTCACAAGCGCCGCAGCGGCGGCAATTTTCCACTTTGGCCATTTCGGCGCACCATTCTTCTGTCATGTACTGCTGCCAGGGGGAACGGCGCAGCAGCTGGGGCAGCCGGGCGATGGTGTTGATCTGGATGCCTTCCCGGCAGGGCATGCAATAACCGCAGCCCCGGCAGAAATTGCCCGCCAGCTCTTTCCGGTCTTTCTCGATCACCTGTTCCAGCTCAGGGGTCAGCGTAATACCCTGGGCCGCACAATCCAAAAATTGCTGCAGCTCTTCTTTTTTCTGGATGCCCCAAATGGGCACGGCGTTGGGGAACTGCTGGAAAAAGGCATAGGCTGCCTGGGCGCAGGTGATGAGGCCGCCGGAAAGGGCCTTCATGGCGATAAAGCCCACGTCGTTTTCGGCGCACAGCTGGATCAGGTCCAGATCCGCCTGGGGCGAGATATGGGAGACGGGGAATTGCAGCGTGTCATACAGGCCGGTCTTCACCGCCTGCTCCGCCACATTGCGCCGGTGGGAGGTAACGCCGATGAACCGGCATTTCCCCTGCTTTTTGGCCTCTACCAGGGCATAATAGGGGCTATTTTCGTCCTCCAGATCGGGCACGGCGGGGATGTTGTGCAGCTGCAGGATATCCACATAATCGGTGCGCAGCTGCTTTAGGCTGGTATCCAGGTCAGCCAGCACTTGCTCCTTTGTCTTGCCCTGGCTCTTGGTGGAAATGACGATCTTTTCCCGGCGGTCGTGGAAGGCCTCACCCAGTTTTTCTTCGCTGTCGGTGTAGGCCCGGGCGGTGTCGTAGTAGTTGATGCCGCCGTCATAGGCCATGTGCAGCAGCTCCACCGCACTCTGCTTGTCGATGCGCTGGATGGGCAGGGCGCCAAAGGAATTTTCTGTCACCATCAGGCCGGTGCGGCCCAGTTTTTTCATTTTCATAAGCCATCGCTTCTCCTTCCGTCATTCTCATGGCCCTATTATACACTGGCCGGGGCAAAAGAGCAAACAGGGTTTGTAAACAGTATGAGAATAGACTGTTGCCAAATGAAGCTCTGTTCTGCAAGGCCTTCCGAAGAATAGGTCTCAAGTAGACATGGCGTTGCCTACCGGCTCTGGGGAGCGCAGGTGTGACCGGTCTTTTGCCCTGTTGCCCCTTCCTCCGGGCCAGACAGCGGGAAATTGCAAAATCCCTCTCTGGGGCGACGCAAACAAGGTATAAAGGATGCAGAACGCAGAACCCAGCCGCCCGGAAGGTTGGTATAATTAAAGTGAGAAATCAGCGGGAGGCGAGGGAGCCTTTGGAGCGTTTGACCTTATGGTTGGTGGGGCCGGAGGACAAGGCCTTTTCGCAGTACATCCCCGAAAATTTTCGGGCCATGCTGGGCCGGGACGACACTGTGTGCGTCGGCGCGGCATACGGGACCTCTGCCTGCGGAGCCGCTCTCGCCCAGCGGGAACAGGGGGGCGATTACTGCCTCCGCTATATCTTTGTGGACCCCAAAGCCAGGCTGTGCGGGCTGGGGACCTATTTGCTCCGCGGGCTGCTGGGGCAGCTTTGTGCCAGGGGTGCCCGTGAGGTCAAAGCCATTTACTCCCCCAGCATGTTGGAAAACGGAAAACAGACGCTGGGCATTCTGGAACGGGCGGGCTTTTCCCGGCCAAAGGCTGTATCCACAAGTTTCTCTACCCAGTTGGGGGATATCCCGGATGTAAGCGTACCTCCTTCGCCATCGCTGGCGGTATATTCTGTGCTGGACGCCCCGCCGGAGGTTCAAAATGCCTATCAAGTTCTGCTGGGCAGCGGGGCGCTTCCTGATTTTGCCAATTTGGCATATCTGACCCATCCCTGGAAAGAGCTCTCCAGCTTCTGTATGGAAAACGGAGCCTTGTCCGGCATCTTTCTGATCGACCGCAAGGGAGAGGGCTGCCATCTGGCCGGGCTGTACGTGCTGCCGGCGTTTCGGGGCGGCCGGACTGCAGCAGCCCTCCTTGCCCAGAGCATCCGGACTGCCAAGGCCATTCTGCCGCCGGAGACGGAAGTGTGGGCTTCCGCCATTGACCGAAACGCCTTTTCCCTGTGCGACAAGCTGCTGCTCCGCGGAAACCGGGCAGTCAAAGAGACAGAGCTTTGCTCCATTTACCGATTTTAAAGGGGGACATGACAGATGCAGACCTATCAGAACAAGCGCAAAGCGCCAGAGCGGGCCTCTTCGCCTGCCCAGAAGACAGCGCCCACCCGGAGCGAAATGCTCCATCTGGCCGGGGCCGGCGCGCCCCAGCCCATGTCTCCCCAGTTGCGGGAGAAATTTGAACCAGGCTTCTGTGCGGACTTTACCAACATCCGTATCAGCCGCGGCCATATCCCGGAGGAGATGGGGGTCCAGGCCGTGGCCCAGGGTACCGATATCTTGTTGGATGAGAGTGCCGGCATGGATGTGCTGGGCCATGAGCTGGCCCATGTGGTACAACAGGCCCAGGGCCGGGTGGAAGGTGGTTTCCCGGTGGTGGAAAATGCTTCCCTGGAGCAGGAGGCCGATGTGATGGGGGCCCGTGTGGCCTCCGGGCTTACCGCCCAGGCAGGGCCCCAAAACGGTTTGGGCGGGGAACCCATGGCCATCGCCCCTATGTCAGAAGCCTCTGCCCCTGCCCAGTGCAAGAGCCGGCAGGAGAAAAAAAAGGCCAAGAAAGCCGCTCAGCCACAACAGCAGCCGTTGCCAGGCTCCCTCGTCAGTTTTTCAGAGGATGTGTCAGGGCTCCTGCCCCAGGCGCCCATTCAACAGGATGATTCTCTGGCAGACGACCTTGACGCGCATGACTATGACTATTTGGCACACCGTGGGCCTGTGATATCTGGTTCACCTGCCAACCGGATCCAGCACAGCAGCGAGGCAGAGGATGAGGAAATCATGGCGAAAACAATATCTTACCTCACACTGACTGATGAGGATCCAGACAGTTGGATCGCACCGGCCAAGAAAAAACACTGGTGGCAACGCTAACAAGCAGAGAGCCTGTCCAGTGGACAGGCTCTCTGCTTGCAGTCATACTTGGAGGGGGGCGGGCCCATCGGTCTCAATCGCAGCTGTTTCTGGCCGAAGCAATAACACAGAGGCGCGGAACTCCCCGTTTTCAACGGTGAACTCCACTTGTCCGCCGTAGCGCTGTGCCACCTCCTGAACCGTCTCCAAGCCAATGCCGAACCGGCCAAAGGATTTGCTGGACAGATAGCGCCCTTTGAACATCCTGAGCGGCCTGGTGCAGGAATTGCCCACCACCAGGGAAAAATAGCCGGCCGTCGCGATACTCCTGGCCCGCAGCCATCCGCCACCCTCCCGCTGGAGGGCTTCTATGGCGTTTTCCAGCAGATTGTTCAGCATCAGGCAGATATCGGGGATGGCATCTTCCCATGTTTGGGGCAGCGCAATTTGCAGATCCGCCTGAAACCCCAACTCTTTCGCGCGCTCCAGATAGTACCGTTCCAGAGCGGAGACGACCCCGCTCTCCCGCTCTCTGGCAGATGGTGCGGCATCCAGCGCATCCCGCAAGGCGGCGGCTTTCGCCGGCATTGCCGCTCTCTCCGCCAGGATCAGATACTGACGCAAGTCGTGACGCAGTTTCCTCAGCTGGGCCAGATCAGCATGATCTGTCCGAAAGCCTATCCGAAGCAGCTTGCGCAGCCAGCAGTTTTCCTCCCGCTCCCGGCGCAGGGTCTTTCGCAGACGGAACCCCCACAGAAGCAGGAGCAGCAAGCTGACAGCGGCTGCAAGTACAAATGCAATCATACTTGTGACCACGCTTTCATATAGATCCAGTCAATGATTTTTCTGCGGATGTTGGCTGTGTTCGTGGCGCTGATGGGGACCAGCGTTTGATCTTTCATGCGCAAATTCTGGCCCTCCACTCCTTCCACATAGTGGATATTTACCAGGTAACTCCAGTGGCAGCGGAGAAAATCCCGGCTGCCAATGGCGGATTCCAGGTCGCCCAGCCCACGCCGGACCGGGATCACACCGCCCGGGGTATGGATGTAGGACCGATGGTCGTACACGTCGATGTAACGGATAGAGGCCAGGGGGATCTGCTGCCACCCGCCCTCGGAATAGACGGACAATTCCCGCAAGTGTTCTGGAATGTGGGAGAAATACCAATCTAGGGAGGCAGACACATCCGCTTCCCGCAAGGGCTTCACCAGGTAGTCGAATGCCTGGACCTCAAAACTCTCCATCCCGTGCTCCCGGCTGACGGTGACGAAAACAATAGACGTTGGATTGCCAGCGGACCGAATGCGCCGGGCCGTCTCCATACCGGGCAGCCCCGGCAGATAGATGTCCAAAAAGAGCAAATGGATGGGCTCTGGCCTCTGGAACGCTGCCAGCAGCCTCTCCCCGCTGGAATATAGGTGGAGGCGAGCGGAAAACCCATGCGCCTGCGCATAGGCATGTACCATTTTGGCCAAGTTGGTCCGATCTGCTGCCAGATCGTCACAGATGGCTATGGATATTTCTGGCACAACAGTTTCCTCCCCTTGTCTTCCCCTCTTCCAATGCGTTTCTCTGCCCCATACCGCAGCTGGCAAAACCGGCGGTAAGCCTCCAGCACAGCTCCTCTATTCCGCCGCCCGATCGGGATCTCTGCGCCGTTGTATAGCTGCAAAAAATCCCCTGCAACTTGCTGCCATAGGTGAAATTGACCACGAAGCTGCGCTGGCACCGTATGAAGATCTTCTCCGGGAGCTGCTGTTCCAGCCGGTACAGTGGCTCCTGGGAAGTGATCCGTTGATGGGTCGTGTGGATCCGGCAGCCCCGGCGGGCGCCCTCCACGCAGAGCAGATTGCTGAATGGGATCCCGATCTTCACCCGGCCATCGTAGATCTCAAGCCGATGAGTGCGGAAAACCAGAGGCGGGAGCATTGGCGCATGGCCTTCTGCAGATGTTCCATGGACACAGGCTTCAAAAGGAACCCTGTGGGGTGGAAGGAATAGCTGGCAATCGCCCGCCGGGGATCCCGAGAGCAGAGAAACAGGGCGCGGTCTGGAGGGCACCAGGTCGGAGGCGGCAGTTCAGGGCCATCCAGATCCCAAAAGGCGACTGGGCAAACCCCTGGCCCACCGGCTTCCTCCGCTTCTGCCGTCACAAGATCTGCAGAAACACAGGTGAGCTCCATCCATAGCCGAAGCATATTGCACAGAGCATCCCGCTCCGCCGGATCGGGAAAATTCACCAAGATACGCACAGGCTCCTCCTCCCTCCAGCCTTTTCTGTGATTTCCTTTCCCAGCAGCCCGCCCGCTGCAGGCAGGGCCGGTGTGATCCCCAATTTTAAAGATACTATAGCATAGATCCCTTCCAGTTGAAATCACCCGTTTGAGCGCAAAAAAGGGCTATGCCTGTGGAATTCCACAGGCATAGCCCTTTAACGCAACATATATCCTTTCAAGTCCTTCCGCTGCTTGATGCCCAGCTTCATCAGTGTCGAGGAGATATGCTGCTTTACCGTATTGACCGAGATCCCCAGATGGGTGGCAATCTCCTGATTGGTCCATCCCCGGACCGCCAGCATAGCTGTGGCGAATTCCGTGGTGGTCAGATTATCCGCAACCTGTTCCCCTGTAACTGGATTGTGGATCCGGCGCCAACCCTCGGAAAAGCGGTATGTGATGGCGATGATGCGCTTGAAATCCTCCGGCCAATCCTTTTTCAAAACCGCTTCCAGCATGCCTCCCAGCAGTCCGTGATGCTCGCCGAAGGCCTCGATCAAATCGTCCGGCTGGGCCAGCTTCCAGCTGGCCAGCAGATGCGCTTGGGCCCGCTCCGGCTGCTTTAGGCTCATATAATCCATCACCGCCACCATGTGCAGATAAATAGCGGGGATAGGGAACTCCTCTGCTTGCATGGCAAAGGCGGTCTCCACAATGCCGATGCTCTTTCCGTAATCGCCCTGCAGATAGGTGTAGTGTGCCTGTACATAAAGGGCGAACATCCGCAGCCCCGGCGGCAGAAATCGGATATGCTCCTGCAGTGTCTCTGCGCCCCCCGGCAGGGGCAGATGGAGCAGCACCGTGGCGGTAGCCATAATAAAGACCGCCGAAGCCCGAAGCGGAGGAGGCATATGCTCATCGGCCGATGCAAGGATATTCCGCACCTCCATCAGCGTATACTGCGCCTGCTGGATCTGACCGATCGCCAGGTTGGCATAGGTATAGATCAAACATGCGGACAGCCGCAAGGCCAGATCTTCGTGGGAGAGATACAGTTCTGCTTCACGCGCCGCCTCTTCGGGCTGGCCTCTGAAGTAGTGATATTCCGCCAGCGCGATGTCCCGCAATCCGGCATCCTCGATCCCCTCTACGTATTCCATGCATTGGCCCGGCGTAAATGCCGTGTTCATCAAAGGCATCGGCGTACGGCACAGGGCCGGTGCAGGCTGCGGAGGTGCTGTCTCTGATCCAGTCTGTGCCGGCCTGGCAGGCGCCGTTTTTTTTCGGGCATCTGCCGGTTTTTGCGCACCGGCAGGGATCGCCCAGGCCCCACTGAACTTCCGTGCCCCCTCTATGCGCCCATCCACACAGTATTGCTGGACAAGCCGTACAGAGATCTTCCATTTTCGCGCCGCATCCCGGGCCATCATGTACTCCATCGTATCCCTCCGAACAGATTCCTCGTAGATTTTATTATATTCGTTTCGACGCATAGTTGCAAGGGCAGAAGGGTGGGCTCGTGGGGCAAATGGACTGCTCTGCCTGCCCCACCTGTGCGTGGGAAAATCCCCTTTTTTCTTCGGCTTGAACCGTGGCCGGCGACCAGGCAGACTGCTGCTTGTGCCCCGGCGCTTTGGGCTTCACTCCTGTTCCCACAGCCAAAAGGGCCCATTGCAGAACAGGTTCCTTCTGCAACGGGCCCTTTGTGATTTCGTTGTCGCTCTCAGCGGATTGTACCAGCATCTTTCTTGCAGTCTTTCCAATGGTGCAGGCACATACAGGTCCCAAGGCACCTCCGCCTGCCCCTCCCCTGGGCAGGCGGCCGTTTTTGTACGATTATGCCGCCAAGGAATCAAAAAGCTGGGCCAAAGCAGCCGCGTTGCCGTCAATGATCAGCGCCACGTAGTTGCCTTTGGTGCACACCTGTGCTTTTTGTGCGATCTCATATTGGTCCTGCAAATAGTTTTCAAAACTCTTTGCCACATCGGCAGCCCGCTGCTGGAGGACCTGCTTCACGGCGGGCACATCGGCGCTGTCCTTCACTTGGAAGACCGCCACTTCCCCCGCTTTGACATTCATCATAGGCCCTTTCACGCAATAGCTTTCCATCTTCGAAAGATCCAGCGTGGGGTAGAAGGCCGACATCAGGCCCAGCTCACCCATGTCCGACACATTGCCGGCGCCGATGGCCGATTGAGCCAGCAGGGCGTCTGCGATCTCTTTGGCTGTTTTGCCGGGCTGAGGTTTCGGCTCTGGTTCGGGTTCCGGTGTGGGAGCCGGCTCTGGCTCCGGTTCAGGCTGGGGCGCAGGCTGGCTGGGCTGATTGCCGCCGCCGGTGCTCCCGGAACCGCTGTTGCTCTGTCCCCCTTCCGGTTTGGAAGGCGCTGCCGGTTTCTGTGTTCCCTGGCCGCCGCTGGGTTTCGAAGCGGTGTCCTGGCTCCCCTGGCCACTGCTCTGGGCCTGGTCCTTTTCTTCCTCCTCCGGCTGCTGGGCGTCCTCTGCCTGGTCGGCGTTCTCCCCCGCCTCCGGCGATTCGGGCTGTTCTTCCTCCGTCTTTTCTTCTGTCAGTTGTTCTTCCTGCTGGTCCTCTTTCTGTGCATCTTCCCCCGTGGGTTTCTGCTGGCTGGTACACCCGGCAAAGGCCAGGGCGCATACCAAAAGCATGGCCAGCAACCAAGTCCGTTTTTTCATCTGTTCTCCTCCTCAGGGAATCTCCCTTTTTTCTTTCGCTGTTTAGACGGGCATTTCGCCAAAAGGTTCCCCTGATTTTAAACAGATGCAAAAACTGCCCGAAATCGGGCAGTCCAAGGGGTGCTCTTTCACTTTTGGGCAGGCGGGTATGGCTGTTTCACATCCGTCAGGCCCAACAGATAATCGGTGCTGGTGCAGTAATATTGGGCCAGGCGGATCAGGACATCGGTGGGAATGTCCCGCTTGCCCATCTCATAATAAGAATAGCAAACTTGAGAGCACTGTAAATAATGAGCCAGATCCTTTTGCAGCAGATCGTGGTCCTCCCTCATATCGCGTATTCTTTGGTACATGTTTTGACTCCTTTGCACAGTTTTGGCACCCCAAGTATATGCAAAACAATTTGTTATATTGATTTTTATAACAAATTGTTATACAATAAAGCCGACACCAAATCTGTTCGTCCGGAGGTCTCTTTGATGCGCCGCTCATTTTCCCTGTTTTTCTGCCTCCCCCTTTTGTTCCTCTTCCTTGCGGCAGCCTGCCGCATTCCATCTGCAGCGTCAGTCCGTCCCTCTGCCGCTACACAGGCTCCGATCATGGCTGCCTCGCGGGACCACAAAACTCGGTGGATGGAAGTGCTGGGATCGGACCCTTGGCGGGCCCTTGTACAGTTCCGGGCCCGGGTGCTCCGCCCTGCCCACCGGTTCCAAATAGAGTTCGGCCGCCTGTTTTCCTCGCCGCCTCAAAAAGCAGCCGCCCGCCCATATGTCCGGCAGTCGGCTGAAAAAGGTTCCTTCTTTGCAAGCCCTGTCAAATACCCCATTTGCCACATCTTTTCCCCAATCGATGGGGCCCACGCAGGGGAGTAACTTTCCCTGTGCCATCACGGCAAAAAACCTCCCGCGGCCGGCTGTGGCCGCGGGAGGTCTGTTCTCTCGCTTTATTGTTGAGGCAGCGGCTCTATGGTGATCGCACCGTCTTTGGCCGAGACCTGGACGGTGTCGCCTTCCTTGATCTGCCCTTCCAGCATCTTGGTGGCCGCCAGGTCCTCCACTTGGGATTGGATGGCCCTGCGCAGCGGCCGGGCGCCATAGGTGGGGTCGAACCCGGCTTCCGCCAAATGGCTCAGGGCAGCCTGATCGAACTGCATGTGGATGCCCGCTTGTTCCAGCCGCGCCCGCACTTGCTCCATCATCTTGGCGGCGATCTGTTCGATCTCCTGCTTTTCCAGTTGGTTGAAGATGATGATGTCATCGATGCGGTTGAGGAACTCGGGCCGGAAGGCCTGTTTCAGCGCTTCCATCAGCCGGTCTTTCAGATCGTTGGCTTTTTGGACCTCTTCCTGGCGGGAGGAGAAGCCCAAGGCATGGCGGTTCTGCAGCTGGCTGGCCCCCACGTTGGATGTCATGATGATGATGGTGTTTTTGAAATCCACCATCCGGCCGTGGGAATCGGTGATGCGGCCGTCATCCAACACCTGCAGCAGGATGTTGAACACGTCGGGGTGCGCTTTTTCGATCTCGTCGAACAGCAGCACACAATAGGGCTTGCGGCGCACCTGTTCGGTCAGCTGGCCCGCTTCGTCGTAACCCACATAGCCCGGCGGCGAGCCCACCAATTTGGATACGCTGTGTTTTTCCATGTATTCGCTCATGTCCACCCGGATCATGGCGTCCTCATCGCCAAACACAGCCTCTGCCAGGGCCTTGGCCAGCTCGGTCTTGCCTACGCCGGTGGGCCCTAAGAAGATGAAGCTGCCGATGGGGCGCTTGGGGTCTTTGAGCCCCACGCGGCCGCGGCGGATGGCCTTTGCCACGGCGGTCACCGCTTCCTCCTGGCCCACTACACGCTGGTGGAGCACTTCCTCCAGCCGGGCCAGCCGTTTGGCCTCGTCTTCGGTGAGCCGCGCCACGGGGATCCCCGTCATCTGGGCCACCACGGCAGCGATGTCCTCTTCGCCGATGGAGCCCGCCACCCGGCTGCGCGAGGCGGTCCATTCCCGCTTTTTCTCATCCAGCTGGGCCTTTTTACGGGTCTCTTCATCCCGCAGGGTAGCGGCCCGCTCAAAGTCCTGGGTCTTGACCGCTTCTTCCTTTTCCTTGCGCACTTTGTCGATCTCGTCTTCCAGCGCTTTCAGGTCCGGCGGGGCCGTCATATTCTTCATCCGGGTCCGGGAAGCCGCCTCGTCGATCAAATCGATGGCCTTGTCCGGCAGGTGCCGGTCGGTGATATACCGGGCGGACATCTGCACTGCCGCATGGATGGCCTCGTCTGTGATCTTGATCTTGTGGTGGGCCTCGTATTTATCCCGCAGGCCCAGCAAGATCTTCTCGGCGTCTTCTTCCGAAGGCTCTTCCACCATCACCGGCTGGAACCGGCGCTCCAAGGCGGCGTCTTTTTCAATGTGCTTCCGGTATTCTTCAATGGTGGTGGCGCCGATCACCTGGAGCTCCCCTCTGGAAAGGGCGGGCTTTAAGATGTTGGCCGCGTCCACCGCGCCTTCGGCGGCGCCGGCGCCGATGATCATGTGCATCTCATCGATGAACAGGATCACGTCTTTTGCCTTGACCACTTCATCGATGGCCGCTTTGATCCGCTCTTCGAATTCGCCCCGGTACTTGGTGCCTGCCACCATGCCGGTCAGATCCAGCGAGATCAGCCGCTTGCCCGCGATGGTCTCCGGCACATCCCCGGCCACGATCTTCTGGGCGAGCCCTTCGGCAATGGCGGTCTTGCCCACGCCCGGCTCGCCGATGAGGGCCGGGTTGTTCTTTTGCCGGCGGGACAAGATCTGAATGACCCGTTCGATCTCTTTTTCACGGCCGATGATGGGGTCCAGCTTGCCTTCTCTGGCTTTTTGAGTCAGATCCACGCCGTATTTGCTCACGACTTTCAGCTTGCCGCCCCGGCCCGCTTCAGGCGAGGGACCCGCCGGTCCCTCTTCTTCCGCCGTGCCGGCCGCCTGCTCCAAGGCCCGGTACATCGCCCGGGTGTCGGCGGCCATGCTCTGCAAAATGCGCAGCGCATAGTTGTCGCCTTCCCGGATCAGGGCCATCAGCATGTGTTCGGTGCCGATGTAGCTGGTACCGTGGTTCACCGCTTCACCGGCGGCAAATTCCATGATCTCCTTGGAATGGGGCGTCATCCCCATGGGCTGTACGCCGGGCGTGCCCTGGCCCACAGCCGCCACAATGGATGCCGTCAAGTTTTGGTCGTTGACACCGAACTGGGTCAGCACTTTGGATGCCACACCGCTGCTTTCCCGCAGCAGTCCCAGCAAAATATGTTCCGAGCCCACATAGTTGTGCCCCAGTCCGCTGGCCGCCTCATAGGCCAGCCGCAGGGCATTCTGGGCTTTTTCCGTCCATCTGTTGTCTGCCATATGCAATCCCTCCCGTATGTCGCATGGCTTTCGGTCCTATGGTCTGCCGGCCTCCATCAGGCCGGTTCTTTCAGGTTTTGCAGCGCCTCCCGCAGCAGGTCGGCCCGGGCCATATCCCGCTCATCCGCTGTCAGCGAGCGGTCCCGGGTCAGTTCGATGCAGGCCGGCGCGATCTCATAGATCAACTGGTTCAGCTGCTGGGCCGTGATGCCCGCCAAAATACCGCAGGCCTGGCCCAGCCGCACATCCGACAGCAGCGCTTCCGCTTCGGCGCTGGTCACTTTTCTGGCGTAGCGCAGCAGGCCGGCGGCACGCCACACCCGGTCTTCCAAAGCGCCGGGGTACTGCTGGCGGTAGGCCTGCCGCAAGTTTTGTTCCTGCTGGATGATCCGTTCCACCGCGTCTTTCAGCTTTTCGCAGATCTCCTCTTCATAGAGCCCCAGGGTGATGCTGTTGGACACTTGGTAAAACTCCCCTTCGGCCTTGCTCCCTTCGCCGTAGAGGCCCCGGATCTCCAAGCCGATCTTGTTGGCCGCCGAGATGACGGCGTTGATCTGGCCCGTGCGGGTCAACATGGGCAAGTGGAGCATCACCGAGGCCCGCAGGCCGGTGCCCAGGTTGGTGGGGCATTGGGTCAAAAAGCCCAGTTCCTGGTCATAGGCAAAGTACAGGCTCTGCTGCAGCAGGGCATCCAGTTTCATGGCCTCTTCCAGGCACTCCTTTAGGGCGATGCCCGCGCTCATCACCTGGATGCGCAGGTGGTCCTCTTCATTGATCATCACCGAAATGGATTCGTCTTCGGACAAAAGCAGGGCCGCCGGCTTTTTGTCCATCATTTCCCGGGAGATCAGATGCTTTTCATACAGGGCCATCCGCTCCTCCGGCGTGATCTCATCCACCCGGATCAGGGAAAAGGCGGTGGCGCCTTTGGCGGCGGCCTCTTTCACCTCTTCGATCAGCTTTTCCGCCTGGGTGCTGTGCAGCCGGCTGCCAAAAGACAACCCTTTCACGTTGCGGGCCAGCCGGATGCGGGTGGAAACGGCCACATCCGATTGCTGCCCCCTGGCTTGGAACCACTTCATTTGTCCTCTCCCCCTTCCTGCTGTTGGATGGCTTTGATCTGGTCCCGTAGCTGGGCCGCTTTTTCAAACTCCTGCTTGGCAATGGCGTCGCCCAATTCGGCGTTGAGCCGCTGGAGCTTGGCCTGCTGAGAGACCTCGATGTTCTGGGGCGCGCTCCCCGTGTGTTTGGCGCTGCCGTGGATGCGGCGCACCATGGGTTCGAACAGGTCGCGGAATGTATTGTAGCACTCCGGGCAGCCCGGCCTTCCGGTGCGGCGCACTTCTTCTTCCGTGGTGCCGCAGGCACAGACCCGGCCCCCTGTGCCGGCCGGCCGGCCTTCGCTGATCCCCTGCAGGCCGCTGGGGAAAAACAGGTTTGAAAGGTTGGGCAGCTGCCAATTCCCTACGCCCCACTGGCCAAAGGGATAAAAATGATCCAGCCCGGCCTCATGGGCGCACTGGGGGCACAGATAGATCTGGGTCTTCTGGCCGTTGATGGTATATTCATAATACGTTGTCGCTTCATTTTTGCCACATTTCTGGCAGAGCATACGTAAAACCCCTTTCCATTGTCTATCGTTCGGTGGGTTTGCCCTCTCCGGCGCCCTTGGCCGGGTGGCTTTTGTTTCAGGTGCCGGCGCTGGCCAAGGCCACCAAAGCGGTCTTCAGCAAACTGGCCCGCAGCTGGGGCCGCAGTTCCTGTGGGGCCGCGGCCAAGGCCTTGTCGCCCATCAGCGCCAGCAGCAGCCGGCCGCTCTCTTGCCCTATGGCCCCCGCCTGGTACAGGTTGCGGATAAAAGCTTCTGCGGTGGGCTGGTCGATGGAGTCGCCCACGCCATTGATGGCGTGCATCACCATCTGGGATGCGGGCACATTGGCCCGCACGATGCGGATATACCCGCCGCCGCCCCGGCGGCTTTCTACATAAAAGCCCCGCTCCGGCGAAAAACGGGTCTCGATGACATAATTGATCTGGCTGGGGGCACAGTTGAACCGCCCGGCCAACTCGCTGCGCTGCAGCTCCACCTCGTCGCCATCGGACAACATGCTGTTGATAAAGTCCGCGATCACATCCGAGAGCTTCATCCAGCCATCTCCTCTCTATAGATATTTGACTTTGACTTTCTTTGACCTTTTACGTATTCTATTATAGCACCCTCCGCCACCGGTGCAACTCCCATTTTTGACTTTCTCTGATCATTTTGCTTCTCCGCTGTCACCCATCGGGTCTCAAACTCACTCTTTCGCATCCACGCTTTTGTTTTCTTCGTTTTTCTCACTTTTTGCTGTTCGGCCGGCAAAGCGCCCCTCGTGGGGTGTGCTGCTGGGCTGCCCCGGGCCTCCCAGGGTCTCCAGGCCTGCCTGCCATCCGCTGTTGTGTGCCATAGGTCTTCCCTCATTTCCGCGGCTTTTCAAAAGGAAAGGAAACGCCGCATTTTCTTTTGTAAGCATATTTTTTCCCCTTGTTTGCAAAAAATTCATTTGCATTTTCCGCAAATCATGTTATGATGAGACTGTAAATTTATTCGGGAGGTGTTCTACCCATGGCTTATAAAATCAGCGATGCTTGTGTGAGCTGCGGCGCTTGCGCTGCTCAGTGCCCCGTTGGCTGCATCAAGGAAGGCGACAGCCAGTATCAGATCGATGCTTCTGCCTGCGTTTCCTGCGGTTCCTGCGCGGCTACCTGCCCGGTCGGCGCGATCAGCGAGGAATAATCACACGCACTGAAAGGCCGTTTTACAGATCCTTCTGTGAAACGGCCTTTATCCATATGGGGCCGGCTGCAAAGCCGGCCTATCTTTGTTATATACTCTAAAACAGAAAGGGTGATCCCCATGGATCTGCAACGTTTTCAAACTTTCCGCGACCGGGTGCTGGATGAAGTGTGCTCGGTCATCGTAGGCAAGCGGCAGGTGGCCGAACTGGTCCTGACCTGTTTTGTCTGCCGGGGCCATGTGCTGCTGGAGGACGTGCCCGGCACCGGCAAGACCATGATGCTGCGGGCTTTTTCCAAGGCCTTGGGCGGCCGTTTCAGCCGCATCCAATTCACACCGGACCTGTTGCCTTCGGACCTGACCGGCATTGATTTTTACAACCAAAAGACCGGCGAATTCGAATTCCGCCCGGGCCCGCTCTTTGCCAACATCGTGCTGGCCGATGAGATCAACCGCGCCACGCCGCGCACCCAATCCAGCCTGTTGGAGGCCATGGAGGAACGGCAGATCTCTGTAGACGGCAAGACCTACCGGCTGGAGGAGCCTTTTATGGTCATGGCCACCCAGAACCCGCTGGAGTCCTACGGCACATTCCCCCTGCCCGAAGCCCAGATCGACCGCTTTTTTATGCGGCTGCACATGGGCTACCCCACCCGCCAGGAGGAAATCGGCTTGATCGCCCGGCCCAGCACCGCGGATATCATCGAGCAGCTGCCTGCGGCCGTGTCGCCCGAGGACATCGCTTTCGTGCGGGAAAACTATGCCCAGGTGCGCTGTTCGGATACGGTCTCCGGTTACCTGATGGATCTGGTGGAGCGCACCCGGAAAGACAGCGGCTTCGCTGTGGGCGTCAGCACCCGTGGCGCCATCGCCCTCTACAAAGCCGCCCAGGTGACCGCTGCCTTCCAAGGCCGGGATTATATGATCCCCGAAGATGTAAAGGCCATGGCGCCCCATGTGCTGGGCCACCGGCTGGCCTCTGCCTCCCTGAGCCAAGCCAGCGATGTGGACGCCTATTTGCAGCGGGTCATCGCCTCGGTGCCCGTGCCCACAGAAACACTGTGATCTCGGGGGAAAGGAGGCTCTTTTGTGCTGCTTTTTTTATTCGTGCTGGTCTGCTGCCTGCTGTGCTGTGAACTGATCTCCCGCCGCAGCGTGTTCAAGGGCCTCACCTACGATTGCCGCCCCTCTTCCCGGGTGGTGGAGCCCGGCCAACTCTTTGAGCTGGTGGCCACTTTGGAAAACAACAAATGGCTGCCCGTCTCCTTTTTAAAAGTGGTGCAGTCCTTGCCCGCCGACATTCAGCTGGATGCTTATTTGGGGCGTTTTTCCAGTGATGTCACGTCGGCCCGGCTCTATTCCAGCTGTTATCTGATGCCCCGCCAGCGTCTGGTGCGCCGCATCACCGCTTCTCTGCCCCGCCGGGGCCGTCACTTTGTCATGGACGCCACCCTGCTGGCCGGCGACTTGCTGGGCCTGAGCCAACAGCAGCGGGATATCCACCAGTTTTACGAGATCGTGGTGCTGCCCCGCCGGGTGGAAGCGCCGGACCTGAGCCAAGCTTTGGGCGGTTTTTTGGGGGACGTCTCTGTCCAGCGCTTCATTTTAGAAGACCCGGTGCTGACCATCGGCGCCCGGGAATATACGGGCCATGAGCCCATGAAGACCATCAGCTGGAAACACTCGGTGCGCACCGGCCGGCTGATGGTGAAGAACTTCGACCACACCGTGGAAAACTGCGTCACCGTGCTGCTCAATGTGGATGGCGGCACGGACTATGACACCATGGAACGGTGCTTCTCCCTGGCACGCATGGCGGTGGAGCAGCTGGAGGCCAAGGGCATCCAGTACAGCTTTTTGACCAACGCAGCCACAGCCGGCGCCATGGGCCGGTGGAGCGAAGTGGCCGACGGCTTGGGCGGCGGACACACCAAAGCCATATTGGAAGGTCTGGGCCGGGCCACCCACGATGTGTTGGAATCCTTCGATAGCCTGCTTTGGCGGGCGGTGCGCCGCAGCCAACAGGGCCGGGCCCACATCTTGGTCACGCCCCAGGCCATCCCGGCCTCTGACCCCCGCCTGGCCCGGCTGCGGGAGCACTCCCGTGGCATGCTGTTCCTGCTCTCTGCCGAGGTCCTGGCCCAGGAGGAAGAAAGGAGTGCCGCTTCGTGACCCTGTTGTTCTTTTTGAAACTGCTGGGCGAATACGCCTTCTACTTCATCCTGGCCAATTATTTCGCCCGCCAGTCCGGCGGCCAAGGGCTGCCCATGGCCCTGGTGTTCCTGCCGCCTGCGGTCATCTGCCTGTCTTCTGTGCTCCACACCAAAAAACCGGCTTTGGAAAAGCTGCCCCTGCTGCTGTTGCTGCCCGCCTTTTGGCTGCTGTCCCACCGGGCGGACCAGGCGGTCTACCTGCTGGCCTGCGCCTACGGCTGTGTGCTGGTCTTCCGCCATGTCTATCAGCACTCCTATGATACGGCGGTGTCCAATTTCCAGCGCTGCGCCGCCATTTTGGTGCTGGTCTATCCGTTGCTCTGCCTGGTCTCCGGCGGCCGGCAGGCTTTGGAGCAGGGCGTGCCATTGGCCCTGTTGTTCCTGGGCGTCTCGATCTTGCAGATGCGGATGCTGCGCCACGACGACCAGACGCTGAACGACCGGCGCTTTTTGTTCCAGAACCTATTGGCTCTGGCCGGTGTGACCTGCCTGGGCCTGCTGGCCAGCAGCCAGGTCTTTTTGGGTCTGCTGCGCACCATTGGGGCCTTTTTCTACAACACGGTGGTCTTGACGGTGATCCGGCTGGGCCTGGCCGTTGTGCTGGGCGTCTGCTGGGCGGCCAGCCAGCTCTACGGCCTATTCGACCACGAATACACGTCCCCTTCAGCCCAGCAGATCCAGCTGGACCTGGGCGGTCCCCTGTCCGATATGGAGTATGCCGAGATCACCGGTGCCCCCCATTGGGTCCAATATCTGGTGCAGGGCCTGCTCATCGCCTTGCTGGTGGCCGCCGTGGCGTATATCCTGTATAAATTGGCGGCCCGCCGGCCCCAGGATCACCGCCAGGCCGCTTTTACCGACCAGCGGGAGCGGCTGGAACGAGCCCAGCCCCTGCCCCGGCGGGAGCTTTTCTCCCCCCGGGATCCCCGCCATGCCGTGCGGCACTACTACCTGAAGTTCCTGCGGGACGCAGCCAAGCGGGGCATCACCATCACGCCGGAATGCACCACCGAGGACATCGAGCGCCGGGCCCGGGCCTGTTACGGCGCCCCTTTGCTGGAACAGCTGCGGCGCAACTACTTGCAGGCCCGCTACAGCCCGGACCCCATCCCCCGCAGCCTTGCCAAGGAGACCAAACAATTATATAATGAGATCATCCATTCAGTTCAAAAACAGGAGGAGGACAACAAATGAACCAGTATTTGCAGCGCGCGCAGCAAATGGCGGCTGAGATCGTGGAAAACCGGCGCTACATCCACTCCCACGCAGGCGTGGGCTTTGATGTGGGCGATACGGTGGACCGCATCATGAGCCAGCTGGCCGAAGCGGGCATCCAGGGCGAAGTCTGCGGCCAGGCCGGCGTGGTGGTCACCCTGGGCAAGCCGGGCAAGACCATTTTGCTGCGCGGCGACATCGACGCACTGCCTATGCCGGAGCAAAGCGGCCTGCCCTTTGCCAGCCAAAATGGGGCGATGCACGCCTGCGGCCACGATTTCCACGCCTCCATGCTGCTGGCGGCAGCCAAGCTGCTGAAAGAGCGGGAAAGTGAGCTGTGCGGCACTGTCAAGCTGATGTTCCAGCCGGCGGAAGAAAAACTGGCCGGCGCCAAAGACATGGTGGAACACGGCGTGCTGGAAAACCCCCATGTGGACGCCGCTTTTGCCATGCACATCGCCACCGGCAACGACCAGACTTCCATCGGTTCCGTCAAGTTTACCAAAGGCCCCTCCCACGCTTCGGGCGACAGCTTCCGCATCATCGTCCAGGGCAAAGGGTGTCATGGCGCCTCCTCTTACCAGGGTGTGGACGCGGTGAACGTGGCCGCCCACATCGTGGTGGCCCTCAACGAGATCCCGGCCCGTGAAGTGCCGGCCGATGAACTGTCCATCGTCACGGTGGGCGTGTTCCATGGCGGCAGCGCCTGCAACATCATCGCCGACACCGCCACCATCGAAGGCACCATCCGGGCCCTGTCTCCGGAAAACCGGGAATTTTTGATCCGCCGGGTGCAGGAAGTGGCCGAAGGCATCGCCAAGACCTTCCGGGCCTCCATCACCTTGGAGCATCCCACCGGCGGCACGCCGCCATCCATCAACGACCCGGCCCTGTGCGATGAGATGCTGCCCTTTATCCAGGATATCGTGCCTGCGGACAAGATCATCGTCACCGCCAACGAACCCTCTTTGGGCAGCGAAGATTTCGCCTATGTCTCCACCAAAGTGCCCGCTATGATGATCAGCCTGGGCGCCGGCAGCACGGCGGAAGGGTTCCACTACGCCCTGCACAGCCCCTTTGTCACCCCGGACGAAGGCTGCCTGCCAGTGGGTGCGGCCCTGTATGCCCACTGTGCCACCGAATGGCTGCGCGCCCATCAAGATTGATCGCTCCACCGCCCGCCGGGGGCCATGCCCCCGGCGTTTGCCTGCCCCGGCCTTTTGGGGGCGTACTTTATGAGAAATGAGGTTTTTCCCGTGAAAAAGACCATTGGCATCCTGGGCGGCATGGGCCCCCTTGCCACCGCCGACCTGTTTCAAAAGATCGTGCGGATGACCGACGCCGCCTGCGACAACGACCACATCCGCATCTACATCGACAACAACGCCCAGATCCCCGACCGCACTGCCGCCATTCTGTCCGGCGGGCCGGACCCGGTGCCCGCCATGCTGGATTCGGTCAACAAACTGTCTTCCATCGGGGCCGATGTGCTCATCATGCCCTGCAATACGGCTCATTACTTCCTGCCCCGGCTGCGGGAATCTTCCACCGTCCCCTTCATCAGCATGTTGGAAGAGACGGCCCTGGCCTGCAAAAAGATCCATGGCGCGGCGCCGGTGGGCCTGCTGGGCACCAGCGGCACCATCCGCTCGGGCATCTACAAAAAAGCCCTGGAAGCCCAGCAAGTCCCCTGTGTAGAGCCCACAGAAGAGGAGCAGGCGGTCCTGATGCAGCTGATCTATGCCGTCAAGGCCGGCGAGAGCCAGCTGGACCGCCAAGCTTTCCTGGATGTGCTGGCCGCCATGAAGGCCCGGGGCGCCACCTATTTCATCCTGGGCTGCACCGAGCTGCCCATTTTGGCCGACCTGTTCCAATTACAGGAAAGCTGCATCGACCCCACCACCGAATTGGCCCGGGCCGCCATCACCTATTGCGGCTATCAGGTAAAAAGCTGCTGAGCTGCGCCGGGCGATCCTCCGGAAAAGAGAATTTGGCGATAAATTTTCTTTACAAGAGAATAACACCGTGGTATAATTTGTACATGTGCCCTTGCGCTTTGTCCGGGGAACCATGCTTTGTTTGAGCAAAGCGCTCTCCAAGCCCCCCACACAGCCTTGCGGCGAATTTCAAAACGGAGGAAACACACATGATCCTGAAAGACAAAAAAGCGGAAGTGATTGCCGCCAACCGCCTGCACGAGACCGACACCGGTTCGCCCGAAGTGCAGATCGCCATTCTGACAGCCCGCATCAACGAGCTGACCGAGCACCTGAAAGTGCACAAGAAGGACAATCACAGCCGCCGTGGCCTGCTGATGATGGTAGGCCAGCGCAGAAGCCTGCTCGCCTATCTGCAAAAGAAGGATGTGGAGCGTTACCGCGCCATCATCAAGAAACTGGGCCTGCGCAAGTAATATGCCTGCAAAGGGGGGACAAATTTTGTCCTCCCTTCTGTGCATTTTCCTGCGTGGCCCGCACATCTTAACAACACGATGAAAAATCGCGGTGCCCTGCCTTTTTAGCAGTTGAATGACGGCCCTTCCCCTTTGCTGAAAGGCGGCCATTCAAGTGCTAAAAGCATCGGGTATCCGCGGGTAAAAAAGGAGGAACCTTTCGCTATGATTACAAAAATGGAATTCCCCAACCAGCGGCGTTATGAGACCACCCTGGCCGGCCGCAAGCTGGTGGTCGAGACCGGCAAGCTGGCCGGGCTGTCCAACGGCTCCTGCATGGTGCGCTGGGGCGATACCTGTGTGCTGGTCAACGCCACCGCTTCCAAAAAGCCCCGTGACGGCATCGATTTCTTCCCCCTCTCGGTGGATTTTGAAGAGCGCCTGTACGCCGTTGGCCGCATCCCCGGCAGCTTTATGCGCCGGGAAGGCCGTCCTTCGGAAAAGGCCATTTTGGCTTCCCGCCTGATCGACCGGCCCATCCGTCCCCTGTTCCCCTCGGACATGCGCAACGATGTGGTCATCAGCTGCACTGTGATGTCCGTGGACTATGACAACCTGCCGGAGATCGCCGCCATGATCGGCACTTCCGTGGCCCTGTCCATTTCGGATATCCCCTGGGGCGGCCCCATCGGCGGTGTCAACATGGGGTATGTAGACGGCGCCTATGTGGTGTGCCCCAACAGCGAGCAGCGGAAAAAGAGCGAGCTGAACGTGACGGTGGCCGGCACAGCGGAAAAAGTGGTCATGATCGAGGCCGGCGCCGACCAATTCCCCGAAGACCAGATGCTGCGGGCCATTTCCATCGCCCACGACGAGATCAAAAAGCTGGTGGCCTTCATCGACGGCATCAAAAAGGAGATCGGCAAAGAGAAGTTCGATTTTGAACACATCAGCGTGCCCGAAGAGATGTACAACGATGTGAAGGAATACGCCGAGGCCCAAGTGCGCCAGGCCGTGCTGGCCGTGGACAAGACTGTCCGCGACAACGCCATCGACAAGCTGACCGACGAGGTGATCGAGCACTTTGGCGAAAAATACCCGGACAGCGAAAAACTGTTTGGCGAGTGCATGTACAAGCTGCAAAAATACGTGGTGCGCCGCATGCTGTTGGATGAGCAAAAGCGTGTGGACGGCCGCAGCCTGACAGACGTACGGCCGCTGGCTTCGGAAGTGGGCCTGCTGCCCCGTGTCCATGGTTCGGGCCTGTTCACCCGGGGCCAGACCCAGGTGCTGACCACCTGCACGCTGGGCACCCTGCGGGATGCCCAGGAGCTGGACACCATTTACGAAGAGACGGAAAAGCGCTACATGCACCAATATAACTTCCCCGGTTATTCGGTGGGCGAAGCCAAGCCCTCCCGTTCCCCGGGCCGCCGGGAGATCGGGCACGGCGCTCTGGCCGAGCGTGCGCTGGAGCCGGTGATCCCCTCGGCGGAAGAGTTCCCCTATTCCTTCCGCCTGGTGTCGGAAGTGCTGTCTTCCAACGGTTCCACCAGCCAGGGCAGCGTGTGCGGCTCCACCCTGGCCCTGATGGATGCCGGCGTGCCCATCAAAGCGCCGGTGGCCGGCATTTCCTGCGGCTTGGTGGTGGAAGGCGACCGCCATATCACCTTTACCGATATCCAGGGCATCGAAGATTTCTTCGGCGATATGGATTTCAAAGTGGCGGGCACCGAAAAGGGCATTACCGCCATCCAGGTGGATATCAAGTGCGACGGCTTGACGCTGGAGATCATCCAGGAGGCGTTTGAAAAGACCCGGGCCGCCCGCATGGAGATCCTGAACGAAGTGATGCTGCCCTGCATCCGGGAGCCCCGTGCCGAGCTCTCCCCCTATGCGCCCAAGATGGTCCGCTTCACCATCGACCCGGAGAAGATCCGCGACGTCATTGGCAAGGGCGGCTCTGTGATCCAGAAGATCACCGCCGACACCAACACCAAGATCGACATCGAAGAGGACGGCTCTGTGTGCATCGCCTCCTCCAACGGCGAAGATTGCGAAAAGGCCAAAAAGACCATCCTGGCCATTGTCAAAGACCCGGAGATCGGCGATATCTTCTATGGCAAAGTGGTGCGCATCATGAGCTTTGGCGCCTTTGTGGAGATCGCGCCGGGCAAAGACGGGCTGATCCACATTTCCAAGCTGGATAACCGCCGGGTGGAAAAAGTGGAAGATGTGCTCAACATCGGCGATATGACCTGGGTCAAGGTCATTGAGATCGATGACAAAGGCCGCATCAACCTGTCCCGCCGGGATGCCATCGCCGAGATCAATGCCCGGGGCGGCGCCAAGCCGGGCGAGCTGATCCGCTAAACTTTCTTGGCCGGGGTCTCTCCCGGCTGTGAGATCGACCCAACAGGCGGGGCGGGTAAAGACCCGTCCCGCCTTTCTTTTCTCGTGCCGCCGCTGGGCGGCTGGGATGAAACAAAGGACGAAAGGAACGAGGTGTCACAAACCATGATACAAAAAACCGTACTGCCAAACGGCGTGCGCATCCTGTCGGAACAGGTGCCCTCTGTGCGCTCCTGCTCCATCGGCATCTGGGTGGAAAGCGGCTCCCGCCACGAGCCTGAGGCGCTGTGCGGCATCTCCCACTTTTTGGAGCATATGCTGTTCAAGGGCACAGAGACCCGCACAGCGGCCCAGCTGGCCACGGCTTTCGATGCCATCGGCGGGCAAGTCAACGCTTTTACTACAAAAGAAAACACCTGCTATTATACCAAGACCTTAGATACTCACATCGCTGAAGCCACAGAGCTTTTGTGCGACATGTTTTTCCACTCCCGCTTCGGCGAAGAGGAGACCAACCTGGAACGGGGCGTCATCTTGGAAGAGATCGGCATGTACGAAGACTCCCCCGAAGACCTGGTGGTAGAGCGCCTGGCCTCTGCCATTTACGACGGCTCCCCCCTGGGCCGGCCCATTTTGGGCACAAAAGAGCGTTTGCAGACCATCCACGGCAGCACATTGGGGGAGTATTGCCGCAGCCATTACAACCCGGCCAATACCCTGGTCTCCATTGCAGGCAGTTTTACCCAGCAGGATCTGGACCGCCTGGCGGAGCGGTTTGGCGCCATGGCAGGCGGCGGGCCGCTGGAATGTCCCCCTGCCCAGTACCGCCCTGCCTTTGTGCAAAAGAAGAAAGAGATCGAGCAAAACCACTTGTGCGTGGCGTTCCCCGGCATCCCCTCCGGTTCCGATGACCGGTATGCCATGCTGGTGATGAACAACATCCTGGGCGGCGGCATGTCCTCCCGCCTGTTCCAGCGGGTGCGGGAAGAGAGCGGCCTGTGCTACACCATTTACTCCTTTTCCGCCACCCATTCAGACACCGGCTATTTTGGCATCTACACAGCCCTGGGCCAGCCCACCGAACGGCAGGCTTTGGAGCTGATCCGCCAAGAGGTGCGCCGGTTCGCGGAGGAAGGGCCCACGGCAGAAGAAGTGGCCCGTTCCGTGGAGCAGCTGAAAGCCAGCGCTTTGATGGGGCTGGAGAGCACCAGCTCCCGCATGACTTCCAACGCCCGCAGCGAGTTCATCTACGGCCGCCCGCTGGATGCCGACGACATCGTCAAGGGCTATGATGCCGTGACGGTGGAGGGTGTCCATGCACTGGCCCGCCGGGTGCTGGATTTCAGCCAGATCTCCTTTTCGGCGGTGGGTCAGGTGGGCGACAGCTCCTACTACGAATCCATTTTGCAACCGGAACGTTGATGCCCGGCGGGGAGAAGGCCGAAAAAGCCTTCTCCCCGCTTTTTCATAGCTCTTTGGCCAGCAGCACCTCAAAACCTTCGCCCACGGGCCAAAAGCCCCCCACTTGGCGGTAGCCCAGTTTTTCATAAAATGCCTGGGTCCCTTCGGCGGCTACGGCAGAGGTCATGGCGGCCCGGTACCCTGCGGCCCTCATCTGCGCTTCCCAGTGGGCCATCATCTGCCGGCCATAGCCCAGCCCCCGGTGGCCTTCCAGCAAATAGAGCATGTTCAAAAAGGGCGTGTTGTCCCAAAACAGGTTGTAGCGGTACCAACCAACGAGCTGCCCTTCTTCCTCTGCCACTGCTACCCGCCCCAGCCGGATGCTGGTTTCCAGCTCCACCGGGCGGATGTGCCGGTCCAGCTGTGCCAGGCAGCCTTTGTCCCGGCCCTGGGCCCAACGAATCTCCATCGGCCTTTCCCTCTTTCATTTCAAAATCTGCAAGGAGGTATCCCCATGCAACTGATCCTGCGGCCCGCCACCGGGGCCGATGCGGACGCCATTGGCTCCGTTCATTACCAAGCCTGGATGGAAACCTACACCGGTCTGATCCATCCCGCTTTTCTCGCCGCCAGAAGCCCGGCCAAAAGTGCGGCCCTTTTCCGGTCCCAAGGCTGTGAAAACACCTGGGTGGCCGTTGTGGTAGATGCCATCGTCGGCTTTTGCGGCTATGGCCCTCCTCGGGGGCCTGCCCCTGCCGACGCAGGTGAGGTTTACGGCCTCTATGTGCTGCGGGCTTTCCAGCGCCAAGCCATCGGGAGCCGTCTTCTCCGGGAGGCCAGGTCTGCCTTGCGGCAGCAGGGGTTTCAAACGGCCTTCTTGTGGGTGCTGGCAGGCAATGCCCCAGCCATGGCCTTTTATCAAAAACAGGGCTTCCGGTTCGATGGCACCAGCAAGACGGAAACGCTGGTGGAACCGGTGGTGGAGCAGCGCTGGGTCTGCACCCTCTGACCGCTGTGCGGCCCTTTTCCCCGCTTGATGGAGCGATCCCCTTTCTCTGCGCATCTTTTCCTTTTTCCGCCGGGCAGCCGCCCTACATCCTGCCCCTTTTCCTTCTGCGCGGTCCGGGCCGGTGGGGGATGCCGGCTCCCTCGCTTGTCGGCATTTCTCCCGCGCAATGAAAAGAGCGAAAGCATGTGCTTCCGCTCTTTTTTTATATGTCTTGCCGCTGCAAAACCCGCTATTTCGTGCCGGATGCCGCTTAGATCTCCACTTCGACGCCCAGCCCCTGCTGGCAGGCCAGCTGGTAGATCAGGGCTGCGGCAGACAGATCTTCCACCGCGATGCCCACGGATTCAAACAGCGTGATCTCCTCTTCGCTCTGGCGGCCCGGGATCTGGCCCAGCATCACTTGGCCCACCTCGCCGATGATGCGGTCCTGGTCCAGTTCGCCGCTGGCCAACGGAATGGCCAAGTCGCCGCCATCCCGCAGGGCGGCTTCTCGCTGGTCCAGATAGATCCGGCTGCGGCACACGGCTGCGCTGTCCAATTCCCGGGCATTGCCGGCGCAGGCGCCCACTGCATTGATGTGGGCCCCGGGCTTGAGCCACGCGCCCTGCAAAATGGGCTCCTTGGCTTGGGTGACCGTACAGACGATGTCCGCCCCTTCCACCGCCTGCTGGGCTGTGGCACAGGGCACTGCCTCCAGGCCAAAGGTCTGCCGCGCCCACTGGCAGGCGCTTTCCGCCCCGGCCGGGGTCCGGTTCCAGATCTGCACCCGCTGGATGGGCCGCACTTGGCGCACCGCGTCGATGTGCAAGCGGCCGATGCGCCCTGCGCCCAAAATGGCCAAAGTCCGGCTCTCCGGGTCAGCCAGCACTTTTGTGGCGGCGCCGCTGGTGGCCGCCGTGCGCACTGCTGTGATGCACTCTGCCTCCACAATAGCCACCAGCGCGCCGGTCCGGCTGTCAAACAGCGGCACGATCCCCTGGCTGGTGCCCGCTTTTTTTGCCTCTGGCCCGGCGAATACAATGGCTTTGACGCCGCACAGCCCCTGCTGCTGGTTGTCCGCAGCCATCAAGGCGAACTTATTCCCCTTTTGCTGGGGCATCATGCTGCGCTGCAGCATGGATGTAGCGCCTGCCGATACTTCTTGCAGCGTCTGTTCCATCGCGGCAATGCACGCCTCCATGGTCAGCAGCTGTTCCGCTTCTTTGCGGCTGATGATCCGTGTTTTGCTCATCGGTACACTCTCCTTCCGCTGCCGGCAGCGCCGGCTGGTGTGATGGGGCGGCTGTTTCCCGCTGGGTCTTTTCTGCAGCACGGCCCGATGGGTCTTCTGTATTGTGCCGGTGCGCCTATTTCCCGTGGCAGGGCCCTGTGTGTTCCCCGCTTTGGCCGCCGATCAACTGGTTGACGCCATCCAAATAGGCTTTGATGCTGGCATCGATGATATCGGCGCTCATGCCCCGTCCGGTGATCTGCTTGCCATCCCGCTCCAGCTGGACGATCACTTCGCCTTGGGCGTCTACCCCCCGGCTCATGGAGTGGATGGTATAGCTGGCCAGCTGCGCCCCGGACTGCACCAGGTTTTCAATGGCGTGGAAAGCCGCGTCGATGGGGCCCATGCCAAAAGCCACCGTCTCCATGCCATCGCCGTTGTAGCGCAGGCTGACATTGGCGGTAGAGGAAATATCGGAACCGGTATTCACCACAAACCCTTGCAGCATCCACCGGTTCGGGCAATCCGGTTCGTCCTCATCCCATGTGTCTTGTTCTTTTTTCTTGTTGTAATCCATTGTTCTTTCTCCCATTGCTTTGTTTGGGGGAGGGTAACCGATTGAAAAAAACCGCCCCCTGCATGTGACTGCAAGAGACGGAATCTGGTTCCGCGGTACCACTCTTGTTGGCCCGAAGGCCCCCTTAACGGGGCGCACCGCCCCAGCCCTTCTAACGGTGGGCGCACCGTCTCCCCTACTGGGCCGAAGCCTTTTGGTTTGCTGCTCCCGGGCCACGATAAAAGCCGCTTGCCGCTGCCTCTCACCTGCCGGCAGCTCTCTGAAGCCCAGCGGCGGCCTTCTTCCTCCCGCTCTTCGCATTTCCATCGGTTTTTAAACAGAGTAAACCTTTTGCGCCCAGTTGTCAAGTATGATATACATCCTGGAGCCATGAAATTTACGCCCTGCTCTATCGTTATCTTATATAAAAAGCGAAAGAAGATCTGTGAATATCAGACAAAATTTTTATAATTTTGTCCATTCTACTGGCTATTTTTTGCTTTCTTATTATGATATTTTTTAATGAAACATTATTTTATCATTTAATTTATGAAAGTGAGGTATGTAGATTCATGGAGAATAAAGCCCCGCAATTGCGCGCCATCTTTTTCTATGCGACCCTGCTCTTCGGGTTCCTCACTATGAGTTACGTCAATTTTCAGCTGTCTAACTTTTTCAATGCGGATATCGGAGGGATCCTTCTGCGGTTGCGCGTCGGTGTATTTTTATTGCCGGTCTTTTCCATGCTAGTTTATTTCGGTACCCTTATTTGGAAATTGCAGCACAAAATATGGCTCTTTCTTCAATTTTTTCTTTTGTGTTTGACTGTATGCCTCTGTGTGTTTCTGATCGCTTATCCCCGTGTGGGTGGGATCCCATCCCCCTATCAAATTTTATCCAATTCGCTGATTTCCATATGGAGCTTGATCGGCTTCTCCCAATGCAGCAAGCAGATCATCCTTTTTCAAAATCCCCCCATCGACGATCTTCCAGCAAATGATGTTTCGTTTTCCCCTGTATGTGATGTCTCCTTGTGGAAGCAACAGCATAAGTCGTCCGCCATTTTTTTCTTTCTTTCCGCGGGATTGGCCTGGTGCTGCAATTTGTTTTCGTCTCCCCCCAGTTTCTATTATCCCATCAGCGGATTTGACTCTTGGAACTGGTATTTCGTTTTCTCTATTGTGTCCTTTTCTTTCGGCATCCATGACCATAAGATAGGTAAAAAATAGCGATATCACGCGTACCGGATGGTTCTTTCCCATCATCCGGTACGCGTGTTTTTCTCAGAAGATGATCCACTATTTCCCCTCGTCCGCCCGAGCTCCCCGCCTCCTCGATTTTCTCGCCCTTTGTCAAAAACAGGCGGGGCAAATGCCCCGCCTACCGGTGTGTTTTTTAGTTGCCCGGCGTTGTTTTATTCCACCGAGACGATGTAAGAATACACGGGCTGGCCGCCGCTGATCACGGTGATCTCCGCGTTTTTCGCTTCTTTGGCAAACAGTTCTTTGACCTCTTCGGCCTGCTGTTCGTCGGCCCCTTCCCCATAGAAAATGGTGATAAACCCGCTCTTGCGGCTGCACAGCTCTTTGGCCATGCGGCGGGCCACATCCTCAAACCGGGGGCTGTTGCACAGCAATTTGCCCTCTACCAGGGCCATAAAATCCCCCTGCTTGATGTTTTTGCCATCAAACTCGCTGTCCCTGGCCGCATAGGTGATCTGTCCTGTGGCCACTTGGGCGGCAGCGTCGGTCATGGCCTGCCGGTTCTGGTCGGCCTCCACCTCTGGGTCAAAGGCCAGCATGGCAGAAATGCCCTGGGTGACCATTTTGGTGGGCAGCACATAGACCAGCTTTTCCGAAAGCTGGCTGGCCTGTTCGGCCGCCATGATGATATTCTTGTTGTTGGGCAGCACATAGACGATCTCCGCCGGTGTGCTGTCAATGGCATTGAGGATATCTTCTGTGGAGGGGTTCATGGTCTGGCCCCCTTCCACCAGGCTGTCGATGCCCAGGTCGCGGAACACGGCGGCGATGCCTTCGCCGGCTGCCACGCTGACAAAGCCGTATTTCCGTTCGGGAGCCGCCGTCTGGCGCTTGGCTTCCACCTGGGGTTTCTCCTCTTTGTTGTGGTGCAGCTGTTCCACCATGTTCTCGATCTTCACCGTCAGTAGCTGGCCGAATTTGAGGCCCTCTGCCAAAGCTTTGTCCGGTGTATCGGTGTGCACATGGACTTTGACGATCTCATCGTCTTCCACTGCCACCACACAGTCGCCAATGGTCTCCAGGTATTTGCGCAGTTTGTCCACGCTGCGCTTTTTGTCTTCCCGGGCGGCGATGAACTCGGTGCAGTAGGCAAAGTTGATCTCCCCTTCGTCAAACTGGGAGAAATCCGCCGCAGCCACCGGCGACGGTTTGGGCTTTTGAGGCAGGAAGTTGAATTTGCTCTTGGGTTTTTTGCCTGTCAAAGCGGCGTGCATGTTCTCCAAAATGATGACCCAGCCGTAGCCGCCGGCATCCACCACGCCGGCCTTTTCCAACACCGGGTTTTGTTCCACCGTGCGCTCCAACGCCTCTTTGGCCGCCTGGATCGCCCCATCCAGCACCTGATCCACTTCCGCTGTGCTGTTGGCCTCCCGCAGGGCCCGCTCGGCCGCCAGGCGGGAAACGGTCAAAATAGTGCCTTCCGCCGGCTTCATCACCGCTTTATAGGCGGTGTTTACCCCTTCCATCAGCGCTTCGGCAAACTCCTTGGCATTGGCTTGGGGCAGCTCTTTCAGCCGCTTGCCAAAGCCCCGGAACAGCAGGGATGTAATGACGCCCGAATTGCCCCGGGCGCCCCGCAGCAGGGCCGAAGAGGTGGTATCCACCGCCTTGCCCAGCGTGGGCTTTTCAAACTTCATCAGCTCGGTGGCGGCCGCGTTGAGCGTCAATGACATGTTGGTGCCGGTGTCGCCGTCGGGCACAGGGAAGACGTTCAGCTCGTTGATCTCCTGCTTTTTTTCCTCCACGGCGCCAGCGGCCATCACCAACATGTTTTTAAATGCTTCGCCATCTATGATCTTAACCAAATTACTACGCCTCCTGTCAATCGACTCGGATGGAATCGACGCACACGTCGATGTTCTCCACCGGAACGCCAGCCAGCCGCTCCACGTTGTAGCGCACTTCGCTGATGATGGATTTGCACACAGCGCCGATGTTGATGCCGTGATCCACAGCGATGTGCAGTTCCAGGTCGATCTTATCTTCCTTTTCCGTCACTTTGACGCCTTTTGTCATGGCCTCGCGCTTGAGCAGGTACACGATGCCATCTTTGACCGACGTGTGGGTCATGCCTTTGACGCCAAAACAGTTGGTCGCCGCGGCGCCTGCAATGGATGCGATCACATCGGCGTCCAGCGTCACGGTTCCATATTCCGTCATGATTTTCACTGTATTGAACCCCCTGTTCCGCTGCATACAAATATTTAACTGGGAAATTTGATCCGTTGCCGCTCTTTTTCTCCGCCCACGGCCCTGCCGGCAAGCAGGGTATATTCTTGGCCTATTGTATCACATCGGGCCCGAAAATGCACGCAGTATTTTGTCCGCTACGAAGCCCACTCGTGAATGTTGTAATAGGGGTCCCGGCTGGCGGCCTGCACCGGGTTCATCACATCCTTGCCTGTGACCACGCAGCCCCGGCCATAGGCCATGGGAATGATGGGCATCTGCTGGCTGAACACCTGGTACAGCTGCTCCCGGGCGGCATCCACCTGGTCCTGGGCGGCGTTTTTCACGTTTGTCATGGCCTGGGCCACCTGCTCGTCGCCGCCGCCATAGCACAGGCTGCCGCCGGAAAACACCATTTCCGACAGGTCAAAGGCGTCATCCATCCGCGTCTCGCCATAAAACAGGTCAAACCGGTCGGCTGCCACCTCCTGCTGGAACTGCTCGGCGGGCAGGGCCTGCACCTGCACCTGGATGCCGCTGCCCAGCAGCGACTGGGCCACGATGCTGGCCGCCTGCTGTTTCATCTCATCTTCCTGGGGCACCAACAGATTCAGGACGATGTTGGTGCCGTCGGTGTAATTGTAAATGCCGTCGCCGTCGGTATCCGTGCAGCCCGCCTGGCGCAGCAACGCGTCCGGGTCCGCGGCAGTGATGCCGTAGTCGGCAAACACCGGGTTCACAGGCAGCAGCGTGGCATCCGCATAGCCGGAAAAGGCCTTTTGCACCAAAAGTTCCCGGTCCAGGGCGGCCGAGATGGCCTGGCGCACCAGCGGGTCTTGCAGGTAGCGGTTGTTTTTATTGACCCCCAGGTAGTGGAGATCCGTGGTGGGGAACGTGCTCACATCAAAAGTGCCGCGGATGGGCGACGTGGTGGCAAACGGCTTTTCAAAGCACACCGCATCGATGACCCCCGAGCCCACCACATAGGAAAGCTCGCTGTCTTGGTACAGGGCCGACAGGCGGATCTCCGTAATGGGCACCCGGCCGCCGTGCCAGCTCTCATTGGCCCGCAGGGTCACGGTGCCGTCCACATCTTCCACCACATACCGGCCGGTGCCCGGCGGATGGTCCTCCGCCCCTGTGTTGCGCTGGACGATGGGCATGGTCAAAAGCAGGGGCAGGCGGGAATCGGCGCTGTTCAGCCGGATGCGCAGCGTATACCGGCCGCTGGCCGTGCAGGAGGCGATGTTTTGGCTGCGGACAGCAAAACAAGTGCTGCTCTGGGCCTGCTGGATGGAGTAGACCACGTCCCGTGCCGTCAGCTCCTGGCCGTCGTGGAACAAGACCCCTTGCTTGATCTGGAATTCCCACTGGTTCCCTTCGTTGGAATAGCTTTCGCACAAAAGGTTTTCCGCCTGAAACTGGTCGTTGATGCGAAACAGCCCTTCATAGACCAAGGGGATCAAATAGTAGTTGTATTCGGTGGTCACCTGAAAGGGATTCAGCGAATCCGAAGGGCTGTAGGCCAGGGCAATGGCGGTCTTTTGCCCCGGCACGGTGGCGGCGGTCTCCCACGTCTCGCCGGTGCCGCCCAGGTCGTTGGTCTCGGTCTGCCCTTCCTGGCTGGTGTCGTGGCAGCCGGCGCACAGCGCCAAAGCCAGCACCAAAGCCAAAAGGCGTCTTCTCTTTTTCATCGGCTCACCCCTCCAGGGCGATCAGCCCGGCATGGACGCCCCGGTCCGTCCCCTGCCGCCGGTGGGACCACCACAGGTCCCCGTCGCCGCAGCAGGTGCACAAGGGGCACACGGCGATCTGCCCGGCGGGCACCCCGGCTTCCCGCAGCCGCCAGGCGTTGAGCGCCTTGGTATCCCAGTGGTATTTTGCCCCTTTTTTCACACAAAACCGGTTTACTTCCGGCCCAAAGCGCTCTTCCAGCTGCTGTCCCACGTCTGCATCGGTCTCAAAGCAATCCTGGCAGATGGAGGGACCGATGGCGCACACCAGGTCCTGGGGCTGGGTGCCGTATTCCCGGGCCATGATGGCAATGGTCTTTTCCGCAATGCCCTGGGCCGTGCCCCGCCAGCCGGAATGGACGCAGCCGATGGCCCGGTTGCGTTTGTCGTAAAAAAAGATCAACTGGCAATCGGCGTAAAAGCCCATCAGGCAGACGCCCGGCACGTTGGTGACCAAGCCGTCGCTGGGGCCCTGGCCGTCAAAACCGATGCGGATGCCCGGCGCCCACTGCCGCACCACGTCGATGCGGTCGGTGTGTTCCTGCCGGGTGCGGACGATGTCTTCGTAGCGGCGGCCCACCCAGGCCGCGGCCCGGCTGCAATTTTCCCGGATGTTTTCCGGCCCGTCGCCGGTGTGGCGGAAGTTCAGGCTGGCGAATACCCCTTGGCTGACGCCGCCTTGGCGGGTGGTATACACATGGCGCACCCCAGGGTGCCCCAGCAGCTGGGGCGCGTAGCAGGCCGCCGCCCCTGCCGTTCCGGTCTTTTGGATCCAATTTTCCATTGCGCGCTCCTGTCTTTACCGCACAGTGACCCGCTGCACCCCGGTACAGCGGCCTGTCTTTTCCTCAATGTCGAATATGGCGCCCTGCACCGCCAGGTCCAGCTCGCTGGAGGCGAACCGCGGGCCCAGATCTCCCCGGAAATAGGACACCGACTGCTCATACCGCACGCCGATCACCGATTCCAAAGCACCCGTCATGCCCACATCGGTGATGTAGCCGGTGCCCTGGGGCAGCACATGTTCGTCTGCCGTCTGCACATGGGTGTGGGTGCCGTAGACTGCACTGGCCCGGCCATCCAGAAAATAGCCCAACGCTTTTTTCTCGCTGGTGGCCTCAGCGTGGAAATCCACCAGCACCACCTGGGCCTCCTCTTTTTTCAGCAGGGCATCCATGGCGGCAAAGGGGTCGGAAGAGTGGAAATCCATGTTGAGCCGGCCCATCAGGTTGACCACGCAGACCGGCACCCCGTTCCAATCCAGGCGGCAGACGCCGCCCCCCGGCAGCTGGGGCGCCATGTTCAGCGGGCGCAGGATCCGGCTGTTGTCATCCAGGTAATCGCAGATGGAGCGCTGGGCGAAGCTGTGGTTGCCCAGGGTGATCACATCGGCGCCGCAGTCAAAGATCCGCTGGGCCTGTTGGGGGGTCAGCCCCCGCATGTTGGCGTTTTCGCCGTTGACGATGGTCAGGTCGATCTGTTCCAATTTTTGCAGCCCGTGCAGCCGCCGCTCCAGCACCTGGAGCCCAGGGGCGCCGCACACGTCGCCCACTGCCAAAATACGCATGTTGGTCTCCTTTCGCAAAGGGGTGAAAAACGAATAAGCGCCGCCACAGAGGCGGCGACCCTCGTATGGGTGGATCAAAATGGAGCAAAACCCCGCTGACCCCATGGGGCAGCGGGGCAAACCGCCTTACTTCGCCCAGTTTCCTGTGGCCGCGGCCTTTAGATATGCATTGATAAAGCCATCCAGATCTCCGTCCATCACGGCCTGGATGTTGCCGTTTTCATAGCCGGTGCGGTGGTCCTTCACCAGCGTGTAGGGCATGAAGACGTAGGAGCGGATCTGGCTGCCCCATTCGATCTTCTTCTGTTCGCCCTTGATGTCTTCGATCTTATCCAGGTGTTCCCGCTCTTTGATCTCCATCAGCTTGGATTTCAGCATGCGCATGGCCACTTCCCGGTTCTGGTGCTGGCTGCGCTCGTTCTGGCAGGCCACGATGACGCCCGAGGGGATGTGGGTGATGCGGATGGCGGATTCCGTCTTGTTGACGTGCTGGCCGCCGGCGCCGCCGGAGCGGTAGGTGTCCACTTTCAAATCCTCCGGGCGGATCTCAATGTCCACATCGTCGGTCATCTCGGGCATCACTTCCACCGCCGCAAACGAGGTGTGGCGGCGGCCCGAAGCGTCAAAGGGCGAGACCCGCACCAGCCGGTGCACGCCCATTTCGCTTTTCAGGTAGCCAAAGGCGTTCTCCCCCTCGATGAGGATGTCCGCGCTTTTGATGCCCGCTTCTTCCCCGCCGATGTAGTCCAAGATCTTATAGCGGAAGCCCCGCCGTTCCGCCCAGTGGGTGTACATGCGGTAGAGCATGCCCGTCCAATCCTGGGCCTCGGTGCCGCCTGCCCCGGCGTGGAAGGACATGATGGCGTTGTTCTTGTCGTATTCCCCTTTGAGCAGGGTGGCCAGCTTCTGGCTCTCCATCTCCTGCTGGAAGGTGTCGTAGTCTTTTTGCACTTCGGCATAAAGGCTCTCGTCCCCTTCTTCCAGGGCCAGGTCGATCAGCTCCAGGGTGTCGTTATACAGCCCTTCCAGTTTGGCGTATTGCTGGGCTTTGTCCTTGAGCTGTTTGATGCGCTGGAGCACTTTTTGGGAATTCTCCGGTTGATCCCAAAAGCCGGGCTGGGCAGTCTGTTTTTCCAGCTGCTCCACTTCCTGGGCGCCGGTCTCCAGGTCCAGCGCGCCCCGCAGCTCCATGAGTTCCGGTTTTATATTGGTCAAATTGGTTCGCAGTTCTTCTAACTGTATCATTCCGATACCTCCCATAAGTACCCTTTATTATATATGATGCCCCCGCCCTCTGTCTATACGCTTTTCCGCAGTTTGTGTGATTTTCACCGCCCTCCGGCGGCCAAAGGCGCCTTTTCCTCCCTTTTCCCGGCACAAAAAGAGGGAGCCCCAACTGGTCTCCCTCTCAAGTTCCGCCCCTCATGCAGGCAGCTCGGTTTCCCATGGCCGCGGCCCCCGGTGCAGCGGCAGCGGCGCTTCCTCCACAGCCCGGCCTTTCAGCTGCCAATGGTTCTGCCAGATGCCTTGGAACCGCAGCGTCACCTGGCCGGTCTCCACCTGCCGGAGCAACGGATTCTCTTCCCGCTCCTTCCCGTCTTCCTCCTGGACCCATTCCGAATACTCCAGGTTGTATAGCTGAATGCCCCATTCGTTCACCTCATTGAATCCGCCTGGTGCGCCCCAAAAGCAGGGCAGCCAGCCCTGGTCGGTCTCCATCTCGATCCGTCCGGTGAATTCCGATTGATGGTTTCCCGCTTCATCGAAAAAACAGCGCTCCGGTGCGGTAAAATAGATGCCCTCCTCCAAATGGTTGGTCGCCAGGAAATAGACTTCGTAGGTGCCGTCGCCGTCGGGGCGCACGGTAGTCATGCGGATCTCACAATGGGGGTCGCTGTAAAGCGGCACATCTGCGTTCTCCCAAGCGTCCTCCCCTGCCCCGGCATACTCGGTCAGGTCGATGGTCACCGGTTCGATCTCCACCGGGGTATTTTCCACCACATAATACCGCTCATAAATATCGCCCAGCTGATAGCGGGGCTGGGCAACCCATTGGAACAAAGCGACGCCTGCGGCAGCAGTCGCCAGAACGCTCAAACCGATCCCCAATATGGCCTTCTTCTTCATGCGCTTTGCCCTCCATTCTGCCTTTCTCCCTTCCCAGTGGCCGCCCAGCAGCCCTTGCCCTGGGCCGTCTTATTTCCTATCTTAAATATAATTGTATCATTGCCTCTTTCCCGGCGCATCAGGCTGTTTTTACAATCTTTTCCCCTTGCTTTTGTACAAGAAGCGTAAACCCGGCTGGTCACCGCCCCCGGTGCTTCTCTTTTTTCTTCTGCTGCCGCAGGGCATACCGGCGTGCTTCCTCCTCTTGGCGCTGAGCGCGGCTGCCGGCCTTGCGCTGGCACTTGTTCTGTTCGCGCTGCAAGCTGAGGGCCTGCTGGGCCTTCGTACCAACGCCACTGCTTTGCAGCTGGCGGCGGATCTCCCGCTGCCTGCGCTTGGGGTTGCTCTGCCGGGCAGCCCACCCTTGGGCCTCCACAGCAGGGCTGAACTGCCACCGGCTCCAGGTCTTCAGCACAAAGGCATACACTTCATACTCCTTGGGTTCAGCGCCAAATGTCATTTTACTCACCGTATAGCAGCCCCCTTCCTGCCGCTCATAGACCCCGACCCAAAACGGCGGCTCAAAAAATACCGTCAAGCGGCATTGGGCTGCCCCTTCATTGCCCATGCTTCCATTGCTCCGCAAAACCATCCAGCCATTCCAGCAGCGCTTGGTAGACGAGCCTTTGCTGGTCAAAGACCGTCCGCCCCACCAGGGGGATCTGGGCAAAGGCGGCCGCCTGCTGCTCCGCTGTTTGGGCCGAGCGCTGGATGGACGCCCGCAGCTGGTCCAGGTATTGGAAAGACTCTTCCTTTTCCAGCTTGTTGAGATTGGTGACCACCACGTTCAGATCAAATTGCAGCGGCACCGGCTGGCTGGCATACCGGCCCATCAATTCCCGAAAATAGGCCTTTCCCCGTTCGGTGATGGCATAGACCGCTTTGCCTGCCCCTTTGTCCCCTTGCACCCTGTCGCTTTTCAAATACCCCTGCTGCTGGAGCTGGAGGACTTTGCGGTAGACAGACGGGACGCTGATCTTCGTCCAGCGGGAAAAATGATGGTATTCCACATCTTTTTGGATGTCGTAGGCGCTCCGGGGCTCTTCCAATACCATGCCCAGGATCGCCAGATCGATGGATGACATAGGGATCCCTCCTTTTACTATTTTCAATAGTACTATCGATAATAGTAAAAGTCAAGCCCGGCTTCCGGCAGGCTCTGCCCTGCTTGTTGTATAGATTTACAATAATTCTATATCTTTTTTGAAAAAGTGTGGTATACTGTGGTAGAATTGATTTTCGTATGCCTAGCCAATGAACGAAATGGCCCACTGCCATTTGCCAGGAAGGAGCACTGCCCTATGAAATTCATCCGCTACCGCCACGGGGGGACCGTCGCCTTAGGTCTGCTGACGGCCGATGGCCAGGGCGTGCTGCCCTTGGGCCCTCTGTTGGGCCGCGACCTGGTCACCATGGAGCAACTGTTCGTCACCCTGCAGCCCCAAGAGCTGCCCGTGCTGCGGCAGGCCATGGAGAGCGGTGCGGGCGCCATCCCGCTGGAACAGACGGAGCTATTGGCACCCATCCCCCGGCCGCTGCACGACATTTTGTGCGTGGGCGTCAACTACAAAGACCACCGGGAGGAGACCAAGGCCGACTTGCCTGCCCAAACAGGCCCTTCCCACGCGGTGTATTTCGGCAAACGGGCCATCCGGCTGCTGGGCACGGGCGAAGTGGTGGAAAGCCGCTTCGACCTGGACGAACAGCTGGATTACGAAGTGGAACTGGCGGTCATCATCGGCAAACAGGGCCGGGATATCCCGCCGGAGCAGGCGGAAGACTATATTTTCGGCTATTCGGTCTTCAACGATCTCTCTTCCCGCAGGCTGCAAAAACAGCACGCCCAGTGGTTCCGGGGCAAGAGCCTGGATACCTATGCGGCTTTGGGGCCCTGCATCCTGCACAAAAGCGCCCTGCCTTTCCCGGTGGAGACCGACGTGATCTCCCGGGTCAACGGCCAGGAGCGGCAGCACTCCAACACCCGCCTGTTCCTGACCGATCTGCCCACCATCCTCTCGGAACTTTCCGCCGGCATGACCTTAGAGCCGGGCGACATCATCGCCACCGGCACGCCGGGCGGCGTGGGCATGGGCTTTCAGCCGCCCCGCTTTTTGCAAAAGGGCGATGTGGTGGAATGTGAGATCCCGCCCATCGGCGTGCTGCGCAACCCCATTGGATGATCGCGTGAAACATACAATACACTATAGAAGAATTAGGTGAAGAAAAACCATGGCAAGTTCGTTTCTCAAAAGGCTCTTCGGCGATTCCAGCACCAAAGAGCTGAAAAAAATTGAACCGCTGGTCAAAGCGGTGGAAGCGCTGGAAGACCAGTACAGCGCTTTGAGTGACGAGGCCTTGAAAGCCAAGACCCAGGAATTCAAAGACCGCTACCAAAAAGGCGAGACGCTGGAAGACCTTTTGCCCGAAGCTTTTGCCGCCTGCCGGGAAGCCGCTTGGCGCGTGCTGGGCATGAAGCCCTACCGGGTGCAGGTCATCGGCGGCATCGTGCTGCACCAGGGCCGCATCGCCGAAATGAAGACGGGTGAAGGCAAGACCCTGGTGGCCACCATGCCTGCCTACCTCAACGCCCTGACCGGCCGGGGCGTGCACATCGTCACGGTGAACGACTATTTGGCCAAGCGCGACAGCGACTGGATGGGCAAAGTCTACCGCTGGATGGGCCTGACCTGCGGCACTATCCTGCATGAGATGAACAACGACCAGCGCCGGGCCGCTTATGCCTGCGACATCACATACGGCACCAACAACGAGCTGGGCTTTGACTACCTGCGGGACAACATGGCCATCTACAAGCGGGATATGGTGCAGCGGGGCCATGTGTTCGCCATCGTGGACGAAGTGGACTCCATTTTGATCGACGAGGCCCGCACGCCGCTGATCATTTCCGGCCAGGGGGATAAGAGCACCGACCTGTACAAGCAGGCCGACGACTTTGTCCGCACCCTGTCCTCGCTGAAAGTGGTGGAAGTGGACGCCAAAGAAAGCCAGGACGACATCGAGGCGGACTATATCATCGACGAAAAAGGCAAGACTGCCACCATCACGCCCCGGGGCGTCACCAAGGCGGAAAAATACTTCCATGTGGACAACCTGACCGACCCGGAGAACACCACCCTGATGCACCACATCAACCAGGCCATCAAGGCCCACGGCTGCATGAAGCGGGATGTGGACTATGTGGTGCGGGATGGGCAGATCATCATTGTGGATGAGTTCACCGGCCGCCTGATGTTCGGCCGCCGGTACAACGAAGGGCTCCACCAGGCCATCGAAGCCAAGGAAAAAGTGACCGTGCTGCGGGAGAGCAAGACCCTGGCCACCATCACATTCCAAAACTTCTTCCGCCTGTATGAAAAGCTGTCCGGCATGACGGGTACCGCCCTGACCGAAGAAGACGAGTTCCGCCAGATCTACAAGCTGGACGTCATCGAGATCCCCACCAACAAGCCCTTGCAGCGCAAGGATCTGCCCGACGCCGTCTACAAGACCGAGCAGGGCAAATACCGGGCGGTGATCAACAAGATCATCGAGTGCAACAAAAAGGGCCAGCCTGTGCTGGTGGGCACCATCTCCATTGAAAAATCCGAACAGCTCAGCAAAATGCTGAAGCGGGAGGGCATCAAGCACCAGGTGCTGAACGCCAAATACCACGAAAAAGAAGCGGCCATCGTGGCCCAGGCCGGCAAGCCCTATGCGGTGACCATTGCCACCAACATGGCAGGCCGCGGCACCGATATCATGCTGGGCGGCAACCCCGAGGCCATGGCCCGCGAAGACCTGGTGCGGGCCGGTTACCCCGAGGAGATCATCGCCGAAGCCACCGGCTATGCGGATACGGACAACCCGGATATTTTGGCAGCCCGGGAAAACTACAAGCAGAGCCTGAAAAAATACGAAGAATCCACCAAAAAGGATGCGGAGTTCGTGCGCCAGGCCGGCGGCCTGTGCATCATTGGCACCGAGCGCCACGAATCCCGCCGCATCGACAACCAGCTCCGCGGCCGTGCCGGCCGCCAGGGCGACCCGGGCGAAAGCCGGTTCTACATCTCCCTGGAAGACGATTTGATGCGCCTGTTCGGCTCCGACCGGATCTCCGGTATGCTGGACAAACTGGGCCTGGACGACGACACCCCCATCGACCAGAAGATCCTGAGCAACGCCATTGAATCGGCCCAGAGCAAGGTGGAAGGCCGGAACTTCCAATCCCGCAAATATACGCTGGATTACGACGACGTGATGAACCGCCAGCGCGAGATCATCTACGACCAGCGCCGCAAAGTGCTGGATGGCGAAAACCTGAAATCCTCCATCCAGGCCATGATCCGGGATAGCGTGGCCCGTTCTGTGCAGAGCGTGGTAGGCGAACACAATTACCTGGATACCTGGCAGGCCGAAGAGATCGTCAAGCGCTGGGAAAAAGTGTTCCTGCAGCCCGGCGAAATGACATTCACTCCGGAAGACCTGGACAAGCTGACCCCCAAAGAGCTGATCGAACAGCTGCAAGAAAAGGCCATGGCCGTCTACGAAGCCAAGGAACAGCAGCTGGGTGAGCAGCTGATGCGTGAGCTGGAACGGGTCATCCTGCTGAAAGTGGTGGACACCCACTGGATGGACCACATCGACGCCATGCACGAGCTGCGCCGGGGCATCGGCCTGCAGGCCTACGCCCAGCAGGACCCGGTGGTGGCCTACAAGCGGGAAGGCTTTGATATGTTCGATGAGATGATCAACGAGATCAAGGACGATACCGCCCGCACCATCTTCATCGCCCGTGTGGTGGGCCAAAACGCCCCTCAGCGGGAGCAGATGATGAAACCCACTGCCACTGCGGGCGCCGATGACGGCTCCCGGACCAAGCAGCCGGTGCGCTCCGGCAAAAAACCGGGCCGCAACGATCCCTGCCCCTGCGGCAGCGGCTTAAAGTATAAGAAATGCTGCGGTAAAAACGAATAGGTCCGCACGGGCGGACGGCCATAACGGGGCCGGCAGGGGCCGGCGGCCATGTCGGGTGGCACCGGCTGTACAGCCTTTTCAACGGCGGCGTGGCGCCCCTCCCCAGGCAGTCTGTGGACTGCCTG
>CAJFRA010000009.1 GCA_904419295.1 Candidatus Pseudobutyricicoccus lothianensis | reverse complement strand
AGACTCGTCTCCTTTCTGGGAGTACATTGTGTTTGTGGTAAAACCATTGTACCAGAAGGGCTGACGGGTCTTCAACTTTCATTTAACTTTACAGTCCGTTGGAATGCATAAGGAGGAATTATTATGGAACTGAAAGGCTCTAAGACCGAATCCAACCTGATGACGGCGTTTGCCGGCGAATCCCAGGCAAGAAACAAATACACCTACTATGCCTCCGCTGCCAAAAAAGAAGGTTACAACCAGATCGCCGATATTTTTGAAGAGACAGCTGGCAACGAGAAAGAGCATGCAAAAATTTGGTTCAAGCTGCTCCACGACGGCGCTGTGCCCAAGACGGAAGAGAACCTGAAAGACGCTGCCGCCGGCGAGCATTACGAGTGGACCGATATGTACGACGGTTTTGCCAAGACCGCCAAAGAAGAGGGCTTTGACAAGATCGCTTATCTGTTTGAAGCGGTGGGCAAGATCGAAAAAGAGCATGAAGAAAGATACCTGAAGCTGCTGGACAACCTGACCAGCGGTAAAGTCTTCGAAAGAAGCGAGCAGCAGGCTTGGGTGTGCGCCAACTGCGGCCATATCCACTACGGCAACAAAGCGCCGGAGAAATGCCCGGTCTGCGACCATCCCATGGCCTATTTCAAGATCAAGGCGGAGAATTATTAATCGAAAAACGGCAAAGACGTTTGCAGCAAAAGGGCGGGGCAGAAGCTCCGCTCTTTTGCTGTGTAGAAATCGATAAAATGCACAAAAATGCTCTTGACTGCACTGAAGAATTCGAGCACAATAGAAAAAGAGCCCCTGCAGGGCAGCAAGGAGTGGGAAAGATGAAAAAGGGTGGCCGGGTCTTTTACGGCTGGTTCATCGTGGCAGCATGTTTTTTGATCATGAGCGTATCCATCGGCATTTTGAACAATGCCACCGGTGTTTACGTCAAACCGGTGTGCGAGGATATGGGGTTCAGCCGGCAGCAGATGGCTTTGAACAATACGCTGGTTGCGGCCTGTCAGATGGCGGTGGCCCTGTGTGCCGGCCGGATCTATGGCCGGTTTGACCTGAAGAACGTGATGCGGGTCAGCGGGATCGTACTGGCCCTGGGGTACGCCAGCTATTCCGTGGCCCAGAATCTGTGGATGTTCTACCTGTCTTCGCTGGTGTGCGGCTTGGCTCAAGGGCTGCTGGTGGCAGTGTCCGTCTCTATGCTGGTGAGCAACTGGTTCCACGCCCGCCGGGGGACGGCCATGGGCATTGCATCCATGGGAAGCGGTGTGGGCGGCATGATCTGCAACCCTCTGGCTGCCCAGCTGATACTGGCTTTTGGCTGGCGCCATACATATCAGATCTTGGCCTGTGTGATCTTCGTGCTGGTGGTGCCCGCCTGCTTTTTCATCATACGCACCAGGCCGGAAGAAAAGGGGCTGCGTCCTTATGGGCAGACGGAAGAAGAGACCATCGTGCAGCGGGAGACCCAAGGCATGACGGCACGGCAAGCCCGCCGCACGCCTACGTTTTGGGTCTTGTGCGTCTGCGGCGCCATCAATGGCATCAGCGCCGTCAGCCTGATGCACAATGTGGCCCCCCATTTGAATGACAACGGCTATTCGGCGCTGTTTTCTTCGGCTGTGGTGTCGGCGTGCATGGCGTCCCTGGCGATCGGCAAGGCCCTGCTGGGCTATCTGTTTGACAAATTGGGGCCCCGGCGCGCCACGACACTGGCAAACTGCTGCTCCATTCTGGCCCTCATCGGCATGGTGCTGGTGCCGCTTTCCCCCGCCATTGGTCTGATCGTGGCAGGCTGCGGCATCGGCGGCGCCTTTGGTGCGGTGGGAACGCCCATTTTGACTCTCAACCTGTTTGGCGGCCGGGAATACGGCGCAATTTTAGGCATGTTTACGGCCTTTTCCAATTTGGGGAGCATGGTGGGGCCGCTGTTGGTCAGCGGCACCTATGACCGGCTGGGCCGGTACGACCCCGCTTTTTTGGCCGTGGCGGTGCTGATGGCGTGCGCCCTGCTGGCCTACCGCCGGGTGTTGCCCAAAGGGGAAGGGGTCCCTGAAAAGCAAAAAGAAAAAGAGGAGGTACCATTGCAATGATTCGAGATCTGGTGGAGAAGAGCCGCAGCTACCGGGGCTATGACGAAAGCCGCCAAGTGACCCGGGAAGAGTTGGTGGAGCTGGTGGAATGCGCCCGGCTGACGCCTTCCAGCGTCAACATGCAGCCGCTGAAATACTTTTTGGCCTGGCAGCCTGAGGTGGTCAAGACCATCCAGCCGCTGACCAAGTGGGCCCGGGCTTTGCAGCCCATGGAATTGCCCCACCCAGGCCATTGCCCCACGGCTTTCATCGTCATTTGCCAGGATACCGCTTTGCAGCCCTCGCTGGCCCGGTTCCAAAAAGACGTGGGCATCGTGGCCCAGACGATGCTGCTGGCCGCTGTGGAAAAAGGATTGGGCGGGTGCATGATTGGCAATTACGATGCGGGGCAGGTCAAGCAGGCCCTGGGCCTTGCAGAACACCTGGCCCCGGTGTTGATCTTGGCCCTGGGCAAGCCCGATGAGACCATTGTGATCACCGAGGTGGGCGAAGATGGAAACGTCAACTACTACCGGGACGAAAACGACGTGCACTATGTACCCAAACGTTCGTTGGAAGATCTGATCATTAACGGCTAAAGAGCCTGGTCTTTTGAGAACAAAATGAGAAAAAGGGAGCTTTGCCGCTCCCTTTTTTATTTGGTTTGAGGCCCTTCCTCCTCTCGGCTTGCCAGAGCCGGAAATTGCCCCAACACGGCCCAGAGGGCCTTAAAGTCAATGGGTTTGGAGATGTGGGCGTTCATCCCGGCCGCCGTTGTGGCAGCGATATCTTCGGCAAAGGCATTGGCCGTCACCGCGACGATGGGCACTGTCTTCGCATCCGGGCGGTCGAGAGCCCGGATCTGACGCGCCGCCTCGCAGCCGTCCATTTCCGGCATCTGCATGTCCATCAAGATGACATCCAAAGAGAAAGGAGCCGACTGCTGGAAGCGCTCCACCGCCTGGCGGCCATTCCAGGCCTGGGTCACCTGTGCGCCTTGGGAACGGAGCACCTCCGCCAAGATCTCCATGTTGACTTCGTTGTCTTCTGCTGCCAGGATGCGCAGGCCTTGGAAGGAGACTGCCTGTTCATCGGCCGCCTGCTGGGGGATATTTGCCCCCGCCTTCACCGCCAGGAAAGGAATCACCAAAGTGAAAACACTGCCTCGCCCAGGTTCGCTCTCCACCTGGATCTCCCCGTTCATCAAAGCCACCAGGCTTTTGGTGATGGACATGCCCAGGCCTGTGCCCGAAGCTTGCTTATCGCTAAAACGCATTTCCCGGGCATAGGGCTCATAGAGGTGCTCCAAAAAGGCGGGCGACATCCCGATGCCAGTATCTGCCACGACGAATTGATAGGGGATATATTCCCCCTGGTCCATCTGCAGGACGGAAAGGGAGATGGTGCCGCCGGCCGGGGTGAATTTGAAGGAGTTGGACAGCAGGTTGTTGAGGATCTGCTGCAACCGGAAGGGATCGCCCAGCAGATGGCTCTCTTTCAGCTCCAAATGGGTCTCCAGATGCTTGCCTTCGGTCTCCGCCTGGAGGTGGAAAGTCGACAGGCACTCCTCTATGCAGGCGCGCAGGTCGAACTGATTTTGCTCCAATACCACTTTGCCCTGTTCCATGCGGGCCATATCCAATATGTCGTTGATCAGCCCCAACAGATACCGGCTGGAAGAACTGATCTTTTGCAAGTAGCCGGTTACCCGGCCTGGGTCCTGGGGATTTTGCTGGGCCAGTTCGCTCAAGCTGATGATGGCGTTGAGAGGCGTCCGCATATCGTGGGACATGTTGCGAAAGAAAGCTTGTTTGGAGGCCTCATTTTGCCGCGCCAGCTGCAGCGCATCTTCCAGCAGCCGCCGTTCTTGCAGCTGGCGCTGTTTTTCCCGCTCCACTTCCCGGAAGGAAAGGACCACTTCTTCGGAAGCCAAGGACTCATCAAAGAGCACCCGTACGCTGACCCAGCGGTATTCTTCGCCGAAACGGCGGAGAAATTCGCCGCCGAAATCCCGTACTTGCTGGCTGACTAACGTTTGGATGTTGCTGCTGGAAAAGCTGTGGACGAAATCCTTAAAGGCATCTGCTTCAATGACTTCACCGGCCACCCGGAGCAATTCAGAATAAGCACCCGAAGGGGGGATGCGGCTGCGGACGTATTCGGAACCTTTGATCATCTCATAGGTCTGCCGCACAAAATCCACCCGATAAAGGGCGTAGTAAGAGTTGCCCAGCACTTGCACCGTTTCCCGGTCCCGCTTGAACCGGGCTTGCAGGGCCAGCTCCCGGTGGGAAAGGGCCAATAACGCAAAAAAGATCAGGGCGACAAGCAGGACGGCGGCCAGGATGAACCAGTTCAATTGGCCCAAGATATGGCGGTAAGGTACGGTGACGATGGAGTACCAGCCGTTCTCCATCTGGGTGTGGTAGACAGCCCTCTTGTGGCCGTCCAGATCCTGGATGGAGGCGGTGGCATCTGCCAGTTCACCGTTTTTGATCTGGCGGATCACCCGGTTTAGGTAGGCTTGCATCTCTTGTTCCGAAACGTCCAATGCCGTCTGGCGGTAGATGATGGAACCTTGACTGTCACACAAAAAGAAAGAAGATTCGGGTATCAAATCCACGGTTTCAAAGTGAAAGTATTCGGGCAAGATGTCAAAGGCCATCACCGTATCGCTGGTTTGGCATCGCTGGGCGGCGGTGATCACCGGCTTTTGGTAAATGGCGTCGGTATACACATTGGTAAAGATCACTTGGCCGTCGGCCGCCAGGGCTTTTTGGTACCATTCGGTGCTGTATACGTCGTAAGTTCCATCGCCCGACCAGGGGTTGGCCGCCAAAATTTGTCCATCCAGCACCATATAAGGGTCCACGACCCCATCGCCCAGCACGGTGTTCAGCTGGGAAAAATAGCTGCTCATCCACTCCCGCAGTTCTTCGGGCCCGGCGCCCTGCTCCACGCGCCAGTCGATGGAAGCCGTGCCAAAGGTGAGCAGCGTCTGATAGACAGCCAGGTTGTTGCTCTCCTCTGCGGCATAATTCCGGGAAAGGGCCGTTCCGGTGTTGTAAGCGTTTTTCAGCAGAGTGGAACGGAGCAAGACGATGCCGAAGGCCGCCAGCACAGAAAGCGCCAAAAGGGTACACAAAGGCAGCCGCATGTGAAACAGGACCTCCCGCCAGCGGCCGGCGGTTTTATCGGGCGGCTTACGCATGGTCCAGCAGCTGCCGGATGGTCTTTGTCACCTGGCCGTAGGCACAGGAGATCTGCTCCATCAGCTGGTCGGCCGTATCCCAATCGCCGGCCCGCAGACTTTCCACCTGGCGGGCAAACAGGGGGAAGAGGGCTGTCATCGACAAATTGCCGCATACTCCTTTGAGCGTGTGGGCTGCCTGAACAGCCCCTGCCGGATCCCGGGCAGCCAGGGCGGTCTGGAGCTTTGCGTAGTTGGGGTCCTCCAGGAATTTTGCATAAAACCGGCACAAAAGGACTTCGTTTCCCAGGCAGCGCTCCAAGGCGCTGTCGATGTCTACACCGGCTGCGGCGAAAGCTTCTTTTTGCATCTGATCCATTTATAGGTCACATCCGTTCTGATAGAGTTTAGACAGTTCGTCCTCTACGGCAAAAAAACGGTCCAGCAGTTTGGGGTTGAAAGTGCCGCAGGCTCCAGAGCGGATCATTTCCAGCACCTGTTCCCGGGGGAAGGCGTCTTTGTACACCCGCTTGCAGCTGAGGGCGTCGTAGACATCCGCCAGCGATACGATTTGGCTCCAAATGGAGATCGCATCCCCTTTCAGCCCATCGGGATAGCCGCTGCCATCCCAGCGCTCGTGGTGGTGGCGGGCGATGTCGCAGGCGTAGCGGTAGGCCCCCTGCTCTTTCAGCTGGGGGATGCGTTCCAGCAGCGCTGCACCTTGGATTGTGTGAGATTTCATGATTTGGAACTCCTCTGGCGTCAATTTGCCGGGCTTGTTGAGAATGGCGTCGGGCACAGCGATCTTTCCCACGTCGTGCATGATGGAGGCCAGCGCGATCTCGTCGATCTGTTCGGGCGTCAGACCTTGGCCCAGATCGGTGTGGGCCAACATATACTTGGTGATATCGTGAATGCGGCGGACATGGCCGCCGGATTCCTGGCTGCGGAACTCGATGGCGGTGGCCAGCGCTTCGATCATCCCCCGGCCCAGGCGGATGATCTGTTCTGCCTGAGCCAGCAGATCGGCCTGTTGGGATTCCACCACACAGCTCAGCTGCCGACGGGCTTGGAACAGCTCGACCACCGATTGTACACGGCGCAGCACGATATAGGGCACCACCGGTTTGCTGATGACATCCATGACGCCCAGCTGGTAGGCTTCTTTCATCACAGAATCCCGGGCATCCGCCGTGATCAAAAACACGGGAAGCTTCGCAGGCAGCCCTTCTGCCTGCATGCGGCGCAGCACTTGGATGCCGTCGAGCCCGGGCATGAGAACATCCAGCAGCACGGCGCACAGGCGGTCGGGCTGCGCCAAGATCTTTTCCAGGCCCTCCTGGCCGTCTTCGGCCTGTTCAATGGTGTAATGGGGCGCAAAGATCTGCTCCAAGATTGCCCGGTTGATGGGGTCGTCATCGACGATCAACAGGGTGGGGGGCACCGGCCCTTCTTTCGGACGCCTATGGTCTAGTTGCATTGCCGATCCTCTTTTCCAAATTTCAATCCGCTTGCTTCCGATCCCAGATCTGCCGCTTGGCTTCGTCTGCTGGCACGGGTACAGAGAAGCGGTACCCTTGGAGCACATCGCAGTGAAGCTGCCGCAAGACCTCTACTTGCTGGTCGGATTCCACGCCTTCTGCCAAGATGGTCAGGCCCAGGGCGTGGCCGGTCTGTACCAAGCCGCCCAAGATGGCCTTGCCCCGGGGAGTCCACATGTGATCCACCAGGTATTTGTCCAGCTTCAGGCCGTCCATGGGGTATTCCTGCAAATCGTGGAAGGAGGAAAAGCCCATGCCGAAATCGTCGAAGATCACCCGGACGCCCAGAGCGCGCACATCCATGATATTCTGCTGCATCTGGGCATGGCCTTCCTTGCTGACCCGCTGGGTCTCCGTCACTTCCAAGATCAGCAGCTTGCGGTCAAAAGCATACCGCTCCAAGATCGCGCTGCACTGTTTGACAAAGTCTGGAGAAGAAAAAGTCTGGCGGGAAAAGTTGCAGGAGACGAAAAAGTTGCCGGTTTGCCTGCCGGCCAGCTCTTCCAAAAATGCACAGGCCCGCTCCATGCTGTAAAAATCCAAAAGGCTCACCCGGCCCTCCCGCTCCAAAAGGGGGATGAAGCGGCCGGGGCTCAACACCCCCAGCTGAGGGTGGTTCCAGCGGGACAGGGCTTCGCCGCCCACGATTTGGAAACTGTGGGCATCGACAAAAAATTGAAGATAAAGCTGGAATTCCTGCTGTTCCAGCCCGCGGGAGACCTCCAGCAGCAGCTGGCGTTCCTCTTGGCAGATCTTGCAGTGCTCCGCGCCGCAGACGCGGCATTCCTTCCCCTCCCGGCGGGCGGCCAAGGCGCACTGGCGGGCATGGAACAACACGGTATCCAGCTGCCGGTCCTCTGCTTTCAGCGGGTAGATCCCTGCTGTGGCATCCTGTGGATTCAGAGGATGGCCTGCACAGTCGTATTCCTTTAGTTTGCGCAATACCGTTTGGGTCCATGATCGGGCAGTCTTCACATCTTCGGTCATCTTCAAAACGACCAGGTCGCCGGAAGCAGTCTGGGCTAAGGTATCCGCCGGTGTGGCCTGGGCCTGGAGAGTCTGGACGGCAAATTGGCGGAAATCCTTTTCTGCCCCATAGCCGCCCAACCGGCCGATGTGATCCAGATCCAGCCGGAAATAGATCAGGCAGAAAAGGATCCGGTTGTGTTCGTTGAGCGAATGGGAAAACACTTGGGCCAGCCGGGCTTCGGTCCCTATGCCGGTGACCGGGTCTGTCAAGCGGGCTGCCTGTGCCTGCCGGCCTTTGCGGCGCCGCCGGCCCAGCAGCAAAAGAAGGGCTGCCAGCAGCAAGCATACGGCAATGCCCAGGCCGGCCGCCAGCGGGGCCAGCCAGGTCTGGGATGGCGGCGACTCTTCCGCCGCTGTAAGCAGAGCGCCGCTCCAGACCTCTTGAGACTGGCCTTCGGCAAATTCCCGCAGGTCTTTTTGAAACGAAGCCGGGGCGACGCGGGTCAGACGCAGCTGATAAGAAATCGTCTCGCCGCTGTCTTCTGCTTGGAAAAGGGGGATGCCTCCCCCGGATGTGTGGGCGAACGAATCGCCCTCTGTGCAGCCGGAGATCAGATCCACTTGCTGGTTTGCTGCCAGATCGGCCCGGCGGTCGGTAGGGCCTGGCTGGTAATAGGTCACGGTATACCCATATTCTTGGGCGAACTGCTCCAAAAAAGCTGGGATCGCCCCTTGATAGGTCTCCGTCTCAGGGTCGTAGTACTCCAGCGGATACAGGGACGGATTGCCCGCCACATAGATCACTGTTTTGCTATTTTCCACGCTGTCCGCCTCATTCTTCACTGGAATAGGGACAAATTCCCATCGGGCGAGGCATCCGACAGCTGCTGGGCTTGTTCTTCCAGCTCAGCTGCTTTGTAATCCAGCGCCGCCAGAGTGGCCTGGATGTTGCAGCGCAGCGCCGCCACTTTTTCTTTGTACTGGGCCACCTGCTCCAGCTCCTGTTCCAAGGCCTGCCGGATGCGTTCCTGGGCTTCGGTCTCCAGAGCGCGGCTCTCTTCTTTCATTTGGGCGGCGCAGGAGCGGGCGTCCAGCAGGGCATCGGAGATCATGTCACATTTCTGCCGGTACTCCTCCAGATCTTGCCGCAGTTTGCGGTTCTCCTCTTCCAGGGATTGGATGCGCTCCTGGTACTGGCGGGCAGCCCCTTCGGCCTGGGCATCTTTTTCCAATAATTTTTGGGAAAACACCTCCTCTTGGGAAGCGATGTATTGAAAGACACTGTCCTTCCGGTATCCCCAAAGACCTTTTTTCAGCTGATCCAAATGCACAGATGATTCCTCCCGTCGTATTTATTTGAAATCGATTTTTTGCCGCTGGATGCACCCCCAAGTGTGCTTCTTTTTCCGATAGCCGATCAGGGCGGTCATCCGCACCCAGGCCATGATAAAGCGCAGGCAAGAGACCTCGATGGCGCACAAACTGATGGCTTTGCAGACGTCTGCGATCCCCAACCGCATATCGATGGTGTGGATGCGGGCAAAAAATGCCGTCAGCGACAAGATGGCCGTATAGGCCACATATATGCCAAAAAATAGGAGCATAAAAGGGACATTGATCAGATCGACGGCAAAGGCCAACAGGGTGGTGAACACGCCGAACACCTCGATGTAGGGCGAAAACAGCTCATAGATCAAAAAATAGAGGTAAGAGACAAAACTGACGGCCCCGTATTTGGGGTTTGCCAAAATGTTTCGGTGCTTTTTCATGCTCTGGAACAAGCCGATGTGCCAGCGTCTCCGCTGTTTGCACAGATCGCCCAGGCTTTCGGGCACTTGGGTCCAGCACACGGCGTCGGTGGCATAGCGCATCCGGTAGGGCCTGCCATGCTCCCGGCAAAAGACGTGGAGCTTGACCACCAGCTCCATATCTTCCCCCATGGTGGTGCGGTCGTAGCCTCCCGCCGCGATGACCAGGTTTTTTTGAAACAGGCCAAAGGCGCCGGAGATGATGATGTTGCCGTTGAACTTGTCGAACAAAATGCGGGAGGCCAAAAAAGAGCGGTCGTATTCCAGCACCTGCATGGCGGCCAGCAGTTTTTTGGGCATCCGGTAACGGACGACCCGGCCGTTTTGGATCTCAGCCCCGTTGCAGGGCCGCACTGTGCCGCCTACGGCGATGACGGACGGATCTTCCAGGACCGGGCGGACGATCTTTTCCAAAGAATCGTGCTGCAGGATGGAATCGGCGTCCATACACAGAAAATAGGGATAATTGGAAACATTGATGCCCATGTTCAGCGCGTCAGCTTTGCCGCCGTTTTGTTTGCACACCAGCGTGATGGGGACTTTCCAAGCCCGGCTTTCGTAAATAGCCTGGGCCGGCTGGCAGGGGATGCGGCGCTGGATGGGGCGGCTCACCGGCCACATGCGGAAAGATTCCCGCACGGTCTGGGCAGTGCCGTCGGTGGAGCCGTCGTCCACCACGATGATCTCATACAGCTTGTAATCCAGGGCCAGCAGGGAGCGGATGGTGGCTTCGATGGTGACCCCTTCGTTGTGGGCGGGCACTACAATGGAGACCGGCAGATAATATTCGTTGGACAGTTCGTTTTTCAGCAGGTTCCGGCGTTTGGCGGCGTATAGGTCCGAAGACCCCACGGTGACCGAGAGGAACAGAAAACTGGCGTAGCCCAGCATATACAAGATGAAAAAGCATTCCACGCACCAGAGGAAGTATTGAATGAAATCCCTCATGCTTTTGCCAAAGCCTCCTCGTTTTCTTCTGCCAAGCGCCGGCTCTCCAGACGGTATGCCAGCATTTCTTTGGCATAGCGGTCCTCACCGGCCACAACGTCCAGCACGTCTTCGTAAGAAACGCCATGGGCTTCCAAACTGGCGGCAGCATTGGAGCGCACGTACCAATTGCCGCTGTGTATGGCCCGGCGCAAAGCCTCTACCACATCGTCCCCTTGGTATTGGGCCAGGGAGGTGGCGCTGATCGCGGCGTATTCCCATTGCAGCGGGTCCGGGTCTTCCACAAAGGCCACCAGGGCCTGCCGGGCCGGCGGGTAGGGGTATTTGCCCAGATAGCGGATGGCCGCCAAACGGAGCTCTTTGCCCCGGCCGGCATCCTGCAAAAGGGCGAACATCGCCTGGCAGTGGTTGCCACTTTGAAAGCGTATGTAATCCAACACGGCCCGTTGGATCTGGGAGGAAAAGCGCTCGAACCGCTCCCAAAGCAAGCGGATCAAAGCGTCCGGCTCCCCGGTGAAAGTCAGCAATGTCTCGGTGATGATCTTTTCATGGAGCTGGGCGCCGGGCCGGCCATCCAGATCCAGCAAAGCGGCCACAACGGTTTCCGGCCGGCCCAGAGCACACAGGGCTTTCAGGGCGTTTACCCGGCAGTAGATGCTCTTTTTTCCCATATAAGTGGCTACGATCTGTTGGATCTGATCCATCTGCATGTGGCGCTGGAAGTTGTGACGGGCCAAAAAGTGGCAAAAGTAGGCGGCCTGGGTATCTTCTCTCTTTTGGTACACTATGGCCAGGCGCAGCAGGACGGGCCGCATTTGATGCAGATACTCCTGGAAAACAGGGCCATTGCTGTCCAGCTCATCCAAATAGTGGTCAAAGGCCAACAGGCCGGCCGCACGGGAAAGGCGGCGCGCCATGTGAGAGCGGTGGCGCATCTCCACCGGCAGACCTTGGCGGATCCGGTCCATTTGGACCTCGGCCCGGGCGGCGATCCCCCGCACCTGCCTGCGCAGCCGGCGGTCGCTGGAGCGCAAATGAAGGCTGTAGACGATATTGAACACCAGCATGCTCAAACACACCAGCCCATAGGCGTAGAGAAAGACCTCACTCCCCATGGTACCACCTCCTTTCTGCGGCGCCGCGTCAGCGATCCAAGGACGCCCAGTATTCTTGAACGATGTAATAGGACCTTTTGAGCCGCTCGTGGTAGGTCACGTCTTTGCCCCAACCCTCCAGTTCAAAGGAAGCGAGGGGGATGCGGGCGTCTTCATCACCCTGGGCCACGCCTACGTACATTTGGTCTATGTGTAGATTTTCAACTCCATAACACTGATAGTAATCATCGTGGATCATCATTTCAGAGGGGTTGGAAAAATTGAGCAGCTGCCAGGGGATGCGGATCTCCACTCCATTGCCGGTGAACATATAATCGGCCAAGGAGTTGAAATCCGCAGCATCGGGGTTGGCATTGCCATAGAGCAGCCGGCCGGTCTCATAGACTTCGGCGCTGGCCTCCCAGTTGCCGGTGAGCAGGGGAGTGGCGGTCTGCAGCATCAGATCAATGTACCGAAAGCCGGGGGAATCCACGGCGGGGATGTCCAGATAAGCGTCTTGGTCTTCGGTCTCGTGCATGAACATGGCGCGCAGCACTTCGTACCGCTCTTGAACGACCACACGGCTGTTGTCCGTGCCATCGATGCGGATGACAAAATCGCAGGCCCGCTCAAAGGTGAGGCCGTAGTTTTCGCAATAGGTGCTGCCCGATTTGGGCGTCGTGTCGATGGGGATGTACAGCGTATCCCGGGCAGGGTCAAAGTCCTCGGCCTCTACATAGAAATAGAGGAATTTTTCATCGTACTGCATGGAAAGGCGTTTGTCTTCCCATTCCAGCACCACCTCTTCCTCCGACCATTCCGAGGCGTCGCCATCCACATAGCACACACTTTCTTCTTCGCCTGGGTCGAAAGCCAGCAGGCCGAAATACTGCTCATTGGTCTGGTAGTCGCTCCAATAGGGCGTGTTGTCCAGATCCACCGCATGCATGGTGTTCCAGGTGCGCTTGAACCATTCGTCCTGCCAGGTGAAAATGCAGCTGCCCGCGCTGCCTGCATCCATGATGTCTTCGTAACAGTCGATGATGGCCTGGCCCTGTTCTTGTTCGGTCATGTGGCCCTGGTTGCGGCCGGTATTGATGTCCCGCTGCGCCATTCCCCGGCCGGTGGATACGCCGTATTCCGAGATCACCACCGGCATGGTGTGATGGTTGTTGAGCATCTTCAAGTAGGCATAGTAGGTGTTCACATTCCCGTCCCGGTCGTAATAGTCGGCGGCGGTGTCTCCGCTCAGCGCCTCTTCATAGGGCACGCCAGAGGAGCTGGAAACAGCGGGGGAGGGGGCTCCGTCTGGCCAGGCCGGGTCTGTCATCTCCAATTCCACCGGATTGAGCACATAGTTCATATAATCCGGGTAATAGGGGTAGACGTGGTAGGAGGCGAACTGGCCCGCCTGGAAAGCGTCGGTGGATCGGATGTGCTCCACATCCACCTGAGCGCACTTCATAAAGAAGTTGGTGATCTCCGCCGGATACAAAAATGGATCGGTGGTGGGCCAGTTGGAAAAGGCGATCAACCGCTGCTGTTTGTAGCGGGTGCTCTCGTAGTCGATGATGCTGTCGCCCACCTGGGCCAGCATGGCTTCAAAGGGGGTGGCATCCTCTGTGGTGTACAGGTAGGCGCCTTCGTACCGGTTGCGCTCCGGGTAGGATTCATCGGTGTAGGCCACGGTGATGTCCTCCCATTCCACGCCCAAGATATAGGCGATGAGCCAGGGGGACACATCTTTGCGGTAGTGGCCGGAGCCCAGCCCGCGGCCCAGGGAAAGGTTTTTCTTGCCGTGTACGATATCCACCACCGTACGGCAATCCTCCAAAAAGGTCTGCAGGAAATCGTCGTCGTAGGCATCCCGGTGGGAATTCTGCACATAATCGTTGACCCACACGCCGTGGATCAACCACAGAGGCTCCAGGCCTTGGGATTCCCGCTGGGTGTTGTATTCGTAAAAGGCGTTGTAGAAATCATCCTGCAAAATGGTATACACCCGGATGGTGTTGGCGCCCATCTGCTGGATCCATTCAAACCAGCGCAAATAGGTCTGCTGGTCGATGGCATAATCTGTGGCCCATTGGCCGGGCAGACCCACGCCCAGGTTGACGCCCCGGATCTCAAAGGTTTCGTAAGCCCCGTCCCGCTCCATATAGATGGTGTCTTCGTCGGTCTTCATGAATGTGGTGACCGGAGCATCCGGGTCCAGATCGATGTATAGGCCGAAATGATAGTAGGCGAAGTAACCGGCAAAGAGCAGGAACGCCGCGGTGCAGGAAAGTAGGATAAATTTTTTCACGAGAAACCGCCTGCCTCCTCAGGGTCAGTGGTTGAACTTTTTGTTTTTGGAAGGATGGCTGTATTGCCGCAGGGTATCGATGTGTTCATCCATCCAGGCACCCCGCTGGATACAGAAATCCTTGAGCTGCTCCACAGCCTCTTCATAGCTGTCCGGGTTACGCCCCTCTGGCTGCAAAGGCCGGTACGATTCAAAAGAATAGCCCCATACCTGAAAGTTTCGATCGATGGCGCCGCCCAGATAGGCGATGGTCTCATCGATGTAATTTTGGAGATACGCGTCGCTGAGCCAGCTTTCCCGCAGCTGATGATAGCGGTCGATGATCCGTTCCACAAAGGCGTCGTCTTTGGTCAGCATATAATACCAGATCGTGTTCTGTATCTCAAAGTGGTGGGGCTGGGTGGTCAAGTGGTTGTAATTCTCACAGGCGGAGTTAAAATCCCAGATACACATTTTGTATTTGCCCCGGATGTCCTTGTATAAATAGGTGGACAGCGTGCCGGCATCGTAGTTGCAGGTGAATTCGTTGAGGATGAAGTAGTCCACAAAAGACTGCACGTCGATCCAGGTTTCATAGCCGTAGAACTGGGAATCGTAATCATAGGAATAGAGGGACTTTTCAAAATCGGAAAGCTCTTGTTCAATGGCATCGGCCAGCTCTTGGGTCAATGAGCCGGAGCGGGGGTATGCGATGTTGACCAAAATGCTGTGGAGCTGCCCGATCCGGTAGGTGTAGTAAGTGAAGTTGTTCAGGTTATTCCGCTCGGTGGCGCTGCCCCGGTCCAACCGCAGCACATAGCCGGTGGAAAGGGTGTTGTCAATGGGTTCTGATACATTGACCCGGCAATCCTCCCCGTTGGTGATCGTCTCCACCATCAGGTAAAGCCCCTGGTATTCCCCGTTGATCAGCACTTCGCAAAAGCGGACGTTGGGGGCGTAATCCATGATTTCTCCGGCGATGTTGTACCACATGTAATTGCGGATCAAGGACTTATCCAGGTAGGGGCCATACAGGGCCCATTCGTAATGGCTGGCCATCCCCATGACCGGGTGATCGGCGTAGGAGCCGTCTTCCTCTGTAAAGCGGAGCAGATAGCTCTTTTTGTCAAAATAGCGGGAGGAATTGCCGCGCACCCGGATGAGGGCCGGACTCTCCAGGTCCGGCTCGTCCGAGGGATGGTGGTTTTGGGACTCGTCCTCCAGCACCGCCACCGAGACAGCCAGCATGCTTTCGCCGGTGGCCGTTGTGGTAAAGGTGGTCTCACCGTCATAGGACTGGTCTGTGGGTTCGCCGGGGATGGGCTGGCCGCCGGTGTCGATGAGCACCAAAGGGAGGTGGGTGCACAATTCACTGCCAGAGCAGCTGCAGCCCGCGTCGGGCTGCCGGGCGGTCAAGTGTTGGTGGATCCGGGCGTCGCCGTTGTCCCGATCCAGTGCGGTGATCGCCAAAGCGCCGCAGAACAGCAGCAAAGACAGGCAAAGGCCCAACACTTTATATTTCACCGCGCCACACCTCCCTGCGGGCCCAATGGCGGTTACCCGCTGATCTCATCGTTTTGCACCACGATATTGAAGTATTCGATGTTGCCGATCTCATACATGGCTTCTGTAATGGTCTTGCCGCCGGCGCCGGCTCCCGGCGTTTTGTGCAGGTATTTCCCATTGAGCTCGTAAATGTATTCAATGCTGGTGTCCGTGGTGTTTTTTGCCCGGAGAATGGCTTTGCGGGCATAGTATTGGAACACCAGCGCTTCTACCTTGGTCTCGTTTAAGCGGGCGGTCCGTACGATGAAAAGGACCCGGTTGTCGTTGCGGATACGGCCAAACAACAGCAGGATCAAAAACACGACGACGCTGCCGGAGGCCGCCACCACATAATCGCCTGCACCGCAGCAGATGCCCACCACGATGGTCCAGAAAATGTAGGCGGTATCCCGGGAATCTTTGATGGCCGTGCGGAAACGGACGATAGACAGAGCGCCCACCATGCCCAAAGAAAGGGCGATGTTGTTGCCGATGACGATCATCACAGTGGTGGTGATCACAGTCAGCACCGCCAGCGTCACATTGAACTTGGCGCTGTAAATGCTGCCGCTGTGGGATAAGCGGTAGGACAGGAAGATAAAACACCCGATCACCGCCGAGGCCGCCAACCGCAGCAGGACGGTTTCCAACGAAAGCTCGCCGCCGGTCTCCAGCAGTTCAAACAAATACTCCCTCATATCTCGATCTCTCCTTTATCCTTCTGTCTCAGCTCGAAAGGCTTAAGCAGACGCTGCGGGCCAGACAATATTTGCTGACGGAAAGTTCCGACCGCTCCACTTCGTTCAGCAAGTCCCGGAGATAGCTGAGCAAAAAGCCGTTGTATTTGACCTCCAACACCATGTGGTAGGGCTCCAGCACAGGGCTGAGGGGCAAGCGGGGGGAAAACAGGTCATAGCAAGATTCAGTGGCTGCGATCTGGCTGTCCAGCGTCAAGCGGATCTGGTTTTCTTTGGCGATATAGGCCTGCCGCCGGTATTCCACAATGGCTTTGGGGCGGTAGCACCGGCAGGTCATCAACCCATAGCATTCTGCTGCAAAAGGGTCCCGGTAGCGCAGCAAAGGGCTGTAATTGCCCTGGCACAGGAGCAAGGCGTCCTCGCGGGTGATCTGCAAGGAACGCTTTTTTTGATAGGGCCCCTGTTTCTGCTTGATCTCCAGTTTGGCCGAATCTGCATCGGGGCTATAAATACGAAGCCGCACTTTGCGGCGCAATTCCAACCCATCGATCTTTTCCTTAAAATCCTGGTCGTCTAAGGTGTCGAAGTAGAGGGAACGGATGGCATAGCCCGAGGCGCCATTGTGGGCGTCTTGGATCATCACACCGCCCAACCGTGCCCGCAGGTAAGAGCCATCCGCCAAGTTGATGGCATATTTCTTTTCCTGCCGCATAACTTCGTTCATCAGGGCCCTCCTTTGCAGTTGCATGTCGGGAATAGAACAGCAGCGTACACGGCCAGAAGGCTGTGGCGAAGAGGAGGTTGGCAATTAAGACATAACAAAACTGTCGTTGCACATGGCGGCGCAGCAACAACCCGCCTCCACTGGGGGAAATCAAGCAAGAGTAAGCCGCTGGTTACTCTATATGGTATCATGAAGGGGCAGGCAACACAATAGGAAGGCAAAAAACACCCAAAATGTTTTCGCTCGAGCTGGGAGCTTGGCGGTGGCCCAGGCAGGGCGCTGCCGCCCGCCAGTTGACAAGGGATAGGCTGTGATGTAAAAATAGAAGAAAAGATGGATCGGATATTTTTCGATTGTTGTTTTGCATGGTGGTGTATATGAAGCAATCCAAATCCAAAAGACAGTGGCAAAGCTCCTTGATGGCGACGGTACTATTGATCTTGGTGATCATCGGCTGTTCCTTTGCGGCCACCGGTGAGATCAGCCGCTTGGAGGAAGAGGCTGCTTTTGAGCGCCTGTACGAAGAGACCAACGGGCTGGCGCAGGATATTGAAAGCTACATGCAGAGCGACCGAAAACTGCTGGAAGTCCTGGCTGCCATTGTGGCTTCGTATTCGGACTTAGAGGACCCGGAGCTGTGGGAGTTGCTGGACTCCTATTCCACGGTGGGTTTCTTCTCCCGCTTGGAACTGCTGCTGCCGGATGACACTGTGCTGACCCAAGGCGGGCGCGCTGCGGAAAAACGTGGAGCCCTCTCCTTTGTGGAGGAGGCTGCCCAGGGGCCCCACATCACAGACCGGATCGAAGATGTCACTGGCGGCGGTTCCTATGTGGTACACCATTACATGCCCGTTGTCCGGGAGGGGGAAACGGTGGCTGTGCTGTTTGGCGTCATTGATCTGGAACAGTTTCCGGTGGAGATGTTTTCCAGCCCCTATGGCGACAAAGCCGCTTTGTATATCATCGATGGGAATACGGGAAATTTCCTGCTGGATACCTGGCATGCAGAGCCCGGGAACATCTGGGACCTGGGGGAGCGGCAGATGGCGCCGGGATACGATCACGAACAGCTCAAACAGGGGCTCATCGATGGGAAGACCGGGTATGTGGTCTTTGTATCCCGCACGGTGGGGGAATATCTGTATTTCTACTATGAGCCTGTGGGCATCAACAATTGGCGGGTCGCTTTGTCGGTGCCGGAGAGCGAAGTGTTTGCCGACGCCCAAGCGGCGCGGGAGATCATGAACCTATTCCTGATTTTTGAAGCGGTGTGCTTTATACTGTACTTTTTGTGGATGTTCCGCTATGTCCGCCGCGAGACCAATGAAAAGCAACGGCAGCTGGATACGATCAACTACCTGTATGAAGTGGAAAAATTGCTGTTCAACGCCCATGAAAAGAGGGAAAACCTATTCCAGGCCCTGGGGGAGATCGGCCGCATCTTGCTGGCGGACTGGGTGGCCTTTTGGATGGCGGATAAGCCGGACTGCGAGGGGACCCTTTTCCTATGGGATCAGGGCGGTAGTTCCCAGCGGATGGTAAATGGGGAAACTTTCTGCCATTTGCTGGACTATTTTGCCCAGGGGCATGAAGCCTTTTCAGCCCGTTCGGCCCACATGATCCAGCAGGCATTGCCTCAAGATCTGGCAGCGCAGATGAACTGCTTGACGGCGATACCGGTGGAGGACGTGGATGGAAAGATCTGCGGTATCCTGCTGACTGCCGCTAAGGCAGAAGGACCGGCCGGCTCTGCGCTGCTGAAAAGCGTGAGCTTCAGCTTTAGCATGTTCTGCAGCAATACCAGGACCTACCGGGCCATGAAGGAACTGGGGGAGAAAGATGCCCTGACCGGCCTCTATAACCGCAACCGGTATGAGCTGGACCTGCCGAAAATGCCTTTGTCCGGCCACCATTTCCTGGCCTGTGTCTATGTGGATGCCAACGGCCTCCATGAGCTGAACAACAGCCGGGGCCACCAAGTGGGCGATCAAATGCTGCAGGAATTGGCGCGGCAGATGCGGGCCCAATTTGGCGAACAATATACATACCGCATTGGGGGCGACGAATTTTTGGCTTTCGTTGCAGACCGGCAGGCAGCAGAGGTGGAACGGCTGGGCAGCCAGCTGGAAGCTGGCCTGGCCGCCAAACAGATCCACATTTCTGTGGGGATCCAGTGGGAAGAGGCGGTCTCTTCCATGGATGAGCTGGTAGAGGCGGCGGAGCAAAAGATGTATGCAGCCAAACGGGCTTATTATGCAAACAAGGAAAACGATCGGAGGGGCCGCATCGTTGCGATCGACTCATAGCACCGGTCCAAAGAATGAGAAAAGCGCCTGGCAACAGGCGCTTTTTCTCATAGACGGGTCACAGGATCTGGCTGGCCCGGTCTTCTTCAAACTGACGGGTATAGAGGGAGTAATAGTATCCTTTGGCCCGCAGCAGGCTGCGGTGATCGCCCTGCTCCACGATGCGTCCATCCCGCACGACCAAGATCACATCGGCGTGTTTGACGGTGGACAGCCGGTGGGCGATGAGAAAGCTGGTGCGGCCCTGGAGCACCTGGCCGATCACCTGCTGGATCAGGGCTTCCGTCTCGGTATCCACCGAAGAAGTTGCCTCGTCCAGCACGAAGATGCGGGGGTCTGCCACGATGGCCCGGGCGATGCTGATCAGCTGCTTTTGGCCGGTGGAGAGCAAGCCGCCCCCTTCGCCCACCTGGGCTTGGTAGCCGCCGGGCATGGCCTGGATAAAATCGTGGGCATGGGCCATTTTGGCTGCGGCCACGATCTCCTCCCGGGTGGCGTCCAGCTTGCCATAGCGGATGTTTTCTTCCACTGTGCCGGTGAACAGATGGGGGGATTGGAGCACATAGCCAATGTTGCTGTGCAGCCACAAAAGCCCCCGCTGGCGGTAGTCCACGCCGTCGATCAAGATCCGGCCGCCGGTGGGTTCGTAAAACCGGCAAGCCAGATTCACCAGGGTGGATTTGCCGGCGCCGGTCTCGCCCACAATGGCCACGGTGGTGCCGGCCGGGATGTGCAGGGAAAAGTGTTCCAGCACATTGGTATCGCCGTCTGGGTAGCAAAACGTCACATCATCAAAGGTGATGTCCCCTTGCAGGGGCTCCCAATTTTCTTTTTTGGGGTGGAAAACATCGCCGTATTTGGCCAGCACCGCGGGCGTGTCCTGGATCATGGGGACGGTCTCCAGCAGGCCGTTGATCCGCTCCACATTGGCCTGCACCGAAATGGCGTCGCTGATGACGGCGACGATCAGCTGGATGGGCTCCACGATGGTCAAGGTATAGGAGATGAATACCGCCAGAGTGCCCAGCGGTATGCCCCAGGGCCCGGACATCCGGCCGCCGGCGGCCATGACGACCGCCAAGGAGATGGACCCCAGGAACATGACCAGGGGCTGGAAGACGGCGTGGAGGGTCTTGGCGCGCATGGCCTTGCGGCGCATGTCCTGGTTGACGCCGTCGAACTCCCGGCAGATCTCCGGTTCGACAGACAGGGTCTTGATGGTCTTGGCGCCGGAGATGTTTTCGTTGAAGGAGGCGGTCAGGGTGGAATTGGCCTGGCGCACCAGCCGGTTGGCCCGCAGCAGCCGCCGCTGGAAAAAGGTGCAGGCCAACACGATGGGCGGCACCACAGCCAGCACCAGCAAAGCCAGTTTCCAAGACAGCAGCAGCATGGATAAAACGGCGAAGGCCAGGTAAAACACGTTCCAGATGAAATCGGCCAGGCGCCAGGAGAAGATGCTGCCCAACTGGTTGGTATCGCTCATCACCCGGGCCAAAAGGTACCCCACGGGGGTCTGGTTGAAATAGGCCAAAGGCAGGCGCTGCAAGTGTTCGTAGCAGGTATCCCGCAGCGCCTGGCCCACTTTCATTTCAATGACGATGGCCTGCTGGCAGTAGACCACGTTGGCGCCGGTCTGCAGCAGAGCCGTGAGCAGATAGAGGCCGATGAAAAGGGGCATGCCTTGGGTGGTCTGCCGGGCGATGAAAGTATCGATGGCATAGCGGCTGAAATAGGGGAAGAGGGCATCGAAAAAAGCGGTGGCCACAGCGGCCAAGAAAAGGAACAGGAAGGTCTTTTTGAGGAAGGCGATGTGCTTCCACAGCTTGGCCCACTGGCGCCGGTCGAAGGAAGTGGGGTAGCTGTATTCATCCAAGCGGTTCATGGCTGCACCTCCTGGGTCTCGTTTTCCACTTCTTCCGCCACCAGGCTCTGGATGCGGAAAATGCGGCGGTACAGGCCGTCCTGGGCCGCCAGCTGTTCGTGGGTGCCGATCTGGGAAACACGGCCGTTTTCCAGCACCACGATGCGGTCGGCCTCCATCAGGGTGGTGATCCGGTGGGAGATGATGAGGGTGGTGGCCTTGTGCTCCCGCTGGGCCAGGGCCTTGCGGATCTGGCTGTCGGTCTCGGTATCCACTGCGGAAAGGGAATCGTCAAAGATCAAAATGGGCGGGTCCGCCGCCAGGGTGCGGGCGATGGACAGGCGCTGCTGCTGGCCGCCGGAAAGGGTGACGCCCCGTTCGCCCAGCATGGTGTCATAGCCCTGGGAAAACCCCAGCACGGCTTGGTGGATGGCTGCGGTCTGTGCTGCGGCCAACAGCTCTTGCTCTTCTTTTCCCCGGGCGGCAATGGCCAGATTTTGGCGGATGGAGCGGGAGAAGAGGAAGGGCTCTTGCAGCACCATGCCCACATTGCGCCGCAGATAGGAGCGGCGGATGCGGCGCACATCCACCCCGTCGATGCGGATGGAGCCGCCTTCCGGCGGCAATTCATACAGCCGGTTCACCAGGTGCATCAGAGTGGATTTGCCGCTGCCCGTGCCGCCCAAAATGGCCACTGTCTCCCCGGGCTCCACCGTGAAGGACACATGGTGCAGCACCGGGTGGCTGCCGTAGGAAAAACTGACGTCGTCGAACACCAGCTGTCCGCGGATGGGCGGTTCTTCTTCCTGGGGGCTGTCCTCCTCCGGCTTGGCCAGCAGGATCTCCCGCAGGCGGCCGATGGAGACGCCGGCCTTGCTCATCTCGCCGATGATGCGGCCCAGCTGGCGGGTGGGCCAGGTGAGCATGTTGTTGTACATGATGAATGTGACCAGCTCGCCGCTGGTCATGGTGCCGTGCACCGCCAGCCAGGCGCCGAAGATCACCACCACGGCCCCTTGCATCACCGTGATGAAGTCGCCCAAGCTCCAATAGATGGCCAGCAGGTCGCCCACTTTGATCCAGCGGCGGGACAGCTCTGCATTTTGGGCTTGGAACTGGTCCATGGAGTAGCTCTCCCGGCCAAAGGCGCGCACGACCCGCACCCCCGTCAGGTTTTCCTGGGCCATGGCGGTCAGCGTCCCTTCCGCCTCGTCGGCCACCAGGAAGCGGCGGCTGATGATGTTGTAGAAAATGCCCGAATACCCCATGATGATGGGGATGCCCACAAAGGCGGCCCCTGCCAGCGGCACATTGATGGAGAACATCAGGGCAAAAGCGCCGAGGAGCATGGTGACGATGCGCAGGAATTCCGCCATTTGCCCGGCGACGAAATTGCGCACCATGTCCACATCCGAAGAACAGCGCTGCATGATGTCGCCGGTCTGCATTTGCATGTGCCAGGAATAGGGCAAATGCTGGATGTGTTCAAACAGCCGCCGGCGCATGGAGTAGGCCAGGCTCTCGCTGAGGGTGGAGGCCAGATATTGCCGCAGCATGTTGAACAGCGCCGAGCAGGCCACGATGCACAAAAACAAAGCGGCCAGGGCGATGATGTGTTCCATCAGCCAAGCCCGGCCGCCCAACTGCTCCACCCAGCGGGCCAGGGGAGCGGGCAGGTCAAGGGGTTTCGTGCCGATGACAGAATCGATGACAAAGCCCACCAGGGCCGGGGAGAGGAAGGAAAAGCAGACGCTGAGGGCCATGGCGGCCACACAGCCGGCAAAGGTCTTCCAGTTGCCCCGCATCAGGTCCCAAATAAAGCGACCGTTGGTGGTGGGTACCGGACGGTTTCTGGGTTGGTCTTGCATGCCCTGGGCCTCCTTTCATGCAGCCGATCCAAGCGGGGGATCGCAGTACCCACATTGTAACACATTGGCAGGCCGTTTGTCACCTGCAAGGGCCGGGCAGGGAAGGGCTTTGCTCTCAGGCACGGCTTTTGGTCTTCAGGGTGCGCAGTTTACAGGCCATATCGCAGGCCAGATAGGATAAGACAGCGCTGGCGCTGGCGGCCCGCAGCAGGAGCCACTGTTTGACCCAGGAAACGGCGTATAGGCTGGTCAGGACCTGATCGGTGACGCCAAAGTACAAGATCCGGTCCGAAACATGCCATCGAACAGACGGGAACAACAGATAGATGATTGCAGCCGGCCAAAAGACCCAGCGGAAGGCCGGGAAATGATGCCGGGATGCAGAGGAAGGCCTTTTTTCACCGATCTGCCAGCCGGCCACGGCACAGACGGCAAACTGCACGGCAGAACCGATGGCAGAGGAAGCGGGAACATAGCCATCCATGGCTTCGTTGGACAGAGCTCTCCCATCGAAACACCAAAAACACACCAGGGAACACAGCAGGCAAATGATGGCAGATAAGAGCAAAGGTCTGTGCGAGCGAGACATCGAGGGACACCTCCATTTCAGTAAGCTGCCGATGCAGCCGCAGTGCTTTCTGCCATGTATCAGTATGACACCATGCTAGCATATACTGCAACGGAAAGCAATGAAATGGTGCAAAAAGCCGCTGCACGCAACAAAGGACAGCGCCAAAAAGCGCTGTCCTTTGAAAAACAAAATAGGGAGGATTGGCTGATGTCAGCCTAAGATGCCGGCAGCTTCCCGGGCCGGAGCCTTCCGGCCTACCACATCCAGGGCGCTGCCCATGGAGCTGGTATCGCCCCACAACAGGGCGCCGATGACATGGCCGTCTTGCAAAAACACCCGCTGATAGACGCCGGAAAACCGGTCTTCGTACGTCAGGGTCTGGCTGCTGGGAGCATTGACTGCGCCGCAGCTGAACAGGGAGATGCCCGTGCCCTCCAGCACAGTGCCCACAGCCTGGGGCACATAGGGGGCGCTGTCATCCCCCGCCATGTGCATGCCGGCCGTTTGCCCCTGGGCCGTGGCGGTGGACCACAGGCCGCCAGTCTTGCCCTGGAACTGGGCGCAGTCCCCGGCGGCAAAAATGCAGGGGTCCGACGTGCGCATCTGCTCATCCACCAGGATGCCCCGTTCTACAGCCAGGCCGCAATCTTGTGCCAGAGCGGTCTCGCTGCGCACACCGGCGGCACACAGCAGGAAATCCCCATCCAAGCGGCTGCCGTCGGTCAGCAGGGCGCCGTGGGCCTCCACCTGCTGCACACCGACGCCGCAGCGGATGGCGAGGCCTTTTTTCTCCAACGCCTCCTGCAGCAGGGCGCTGCCCGCCTCATCGGCCTGGTTGACCATCAGGCGGGGGGCGAATTCCACCACCGTCACCTGGATGCCCCGCTCCCGCAGGGCCAGCGCCGCTTCGATGCCCAAGATGCCGCCGCCCACCACGATGGCCTTGTGGGATTGGCCGGCTGCCTGGATCACCTGTTGGCTGTCTGCATGGCTGCGCAGCACATAGAGGGGGATACCGGCAGGGTTTGGTTCCACGGGGACGAAGGCGCGGCTGCCCAGGGCCAGCAGCAGCTTGTCATAGGGGAGGCTGCTGCCGTCGGACAGCTGGACCTGCCGGTCTTGCCGGTGGATCTGCACTGCCCGGACCCCTGTCTTTACCTGGATGGATTGCTGGGCGTACCAGTCGGCCTCTTGCAGCAAAATGGCGGAAAGGGAAAGGCCGTCGGCCACCACATCGCTGAGGGCAGGCCGGTTATAGGGCAGCACCGGTTCGGCGCATACCAGGGTGATCTGGGCGGTCTGGTTCCGCTGACGGATGGCCTTGGCGCATTCCAGCCCGGCTGCACCGCCGCCCAGCAGCACAAAGCGTTCCTGGGTATCTTTGCGGAAAGCGGTCTGGCCGCTCTCTTCGGGCACGAAGGCCTGATCCCCCGCGCCGCATACCGGGCAGGGCACAGGCGGTTTGTCCCCTTCAAACACTTGCCCGCAGATCAGACAGCGCCACTGTTTGGGCGCAGGCGCATCCACACTGGTGAACACGCTGGCCGGCGCGCCGCACACCGGGCAAGGGGAGGGCGGCTCCGGGCCGGTAAAATCCTGCCCACAAATGGGGCAATGCCAGATTTTCTGTTCCATTTCTTTCTCCGACCTCATCGATTATTGGAGCAGGGCAGCGGCGAATTCACTGCCAAACTCCACGGCATGTTCCAGATCTTCCTGGGTGGGCTTCAATTTGACACGCATGCCGGGCACAGGGATCTGCAGCTTGAGGGAGCGCATCCGCTCGATCAGGTTGTGTACCGCTTCACCGCTCCAGGCATAGGAGCCGAATGCGCCGGCAAACTTGCCCCGGTGGATCACCGGGTTCAGGCCCAGCAGCATCTCATACACCGGGGGCAGCGCATCGCCCACCAGGGTGGGGGAGCCCAGCAGGAACCCATCGGAGGCGCTCACGGCGGCAGCCGCTTGGGCGTGGTCGTCTGTCACCAGGTCAAACAGGCGCACGTCCTCTACACCGGCCTGCCGGATGCCCTGTTCGATGGCAAGGGCCAAGGATTTGGTAAAACCATAGGCCGAAACATAGCAGATGGCTACCATGGGCGCCTTTTTTTCGCCTGGCGTAGACCAGTTGCGGTACATCTCCAGGTATTTGGGGATATCCCGGCGCAGCACCGGGCCGTGGCCATTGCCGATGAACTGGATGTCCAGCCCCTCGATCTTCTTCAGGGCGTTGAGCATGTGTGGGTTTTTATAGGGGCCGATGATGTTGTCAAAATAATACTTGTAGGCATCGGTGAAATCGCCGTCGATCAAGTCATTGAACACCCGCTCGTCGGCATAGTGGCAGCCAAAGCTGTCGCAGGTGAACAGGGCTTTTTCTTCGGGAACCCAGGTGTACATGGAATCGGGCCAATGGAGCATGGGCACCGACAGGAAATGAAGGCTCAGGCCGCCCAGGTCGATGACGTCCTTTTCGGTCACCGCCTGGTGGCGGAAAGGCTTGTTGACGATCTCTTTCAAAAAGGCGATGGCCGTTTGGGAGCCCAGCACAGTGGCGTTGGGGGCGATCTCCAGCATTTTCGCCACAGAGCCGGAATGGTCGGGCTCTGTGTGGTTGACCACGATGTAATCGATGTCCGCCGGATCCATCACTTGGCGGATCTCCTCCAGGTGTTGGTCAAAGAATTTCTCTTTTACCGTTTCAAACAAGGCGGTCTTTTGGCTGCCCCGCAGCAGATAGGAGTTGTAGGTGGTGCCATAATCCGAGTGCATGATGATGTCGAAGACCCGCAGATCCGGGTCGAGGGCACCCACCCACCAAATGTGCTCTGTGGCTTGCTTTGCTTGCATTGCAATACTTCCTTTCTTTGTCGATATTTCCAGTATTTATCCAAAAAGGGCGGATATTCTATTGTTTACCAAAATAGTATACATACAGATTGGCAAAAATGCAAGAAATTTTACAAGGAATTTGTATGAAATTTTTTTGCATTTTGTCAATGGGTGGTGTATGATTAGGATACTTTCTTGAGATGCAATGATCGATTGCAATGTTGACGGAGGAAGAGAGACATGATTTTTGTGGTTGCGCCCGATTCGTTCAAGGGCAGCCTAACATCCAAAAATGTTTGTGATGTAGTGGAGCAGGCGCTGTTGGAGCGGTTCCCCGGCATTACGGTGGAAAAGGTACCCATGGCCGATGGGGGCGAAGGCACAGTGGAAGCACTGATTTTGGCCACAGGAGGCAAGAAGCAGTGCCTGTGGGTCACAGGGCCGCTATTTGATAAGACGATGGCGGCCTACGGTATTTTGGGCGACGGCAAGACGGCGGTGATCGAAATGTCCAGCGCGTCGGGCCTGCCGCTGATCCCCGCTTGGCGGAGAGATCCCTATGCGGCCACTACCTACGGCACTGGGGAATTGGTGGCGGATGCCTTGAAAAAAGGCTGCACCGAATTCATCCTGGGCATTGGAGGCAGCGCCACCAACGACGGCGGCGCCGGCATGATGTGCGCCTTGGGCGCCCGGCTGCTGGATGAAAACGGCCAGGATGTGCCGCCGGGAGCCAACGGGCTGCTGAAGCTCCACGCCATCGACGTATCCCAGATGGACCCGCGGCTGAAAGAAGCCCGCTTCCGGGTGGCCTGCGACGTATCCAACCCCCTGTGCGGCCCCAATGGGGCGGCCTACATCTTTGGGCCCCAAAAGGGCGCCAAGCCCGATGACCTGCCGGTGCTGGACGAAGCGCTTCACCGCTTCAGCCAAGTGATCCGCAGGGATCTGGGCAAGGAGATCGAGCAGACGCCAGGCGCCGGCGCGGCCGGCGGCATGGGCGGCGGGCTGATGGCCTTTTTGAATGCCCAGCTCCAGCATGGGTTTGACATTGTCAACGAAGTGGTGGGCTTTGAGCGCATTGTGGAAAAATGGAAGCCCGACGTGGTGATCACCGGCGAAGGCCGCATGGATGCCCAATCGGTGATGGGCAAGCTGCCGGTGGAAGTGACCAAGGTGGCCAAGCGCCACGGCGCCCGGGTGGTGGCCATTGTAGGCGTCAAAGGAGCTGGCTGGGAAAAGTGCAAAGAAGCCGGTGTAGATGCCATTTATGAGCTGAAAGAACGGGATATGCCGTTGGAGTATGCCATGACCAATGCATCGGAATTGATCCACAATAAAGTGATGAAGATCAACTTTTTGGGCACTGCCAACTGACAGGCCTGGAGAAACGCCGCCGGCAAACTTGCCGGCGGCGTTCTGCGCAAGGGGGACGAAACCATGGACAGTCGGAACAACACCTGGGGACGGGGCAGTCTGCTCTACGCCTTGGAAGGGGCAGTGGTGGGCCTTGCAGCGGGAGCCGTCTCGGTAGCCTATCGTCTGGCCCTGGAAGGGGCAGACCAGGTGCTGGATTCCCTGCTGGCCAGGGCCAAAGGGCAGGGGATAGCGCTGGCCGCCTGGTTTTGTGCCCTGTGTCTGCTGGCTTTTGCCGTGCACTGTCTGCTGGCCTGGCAGCCGGCCATCGGCGGCGGTGGCATTCCGCGGGTGATGGGGGAGCTGCAAGGCCGGTTCGACCCCAGCTGGTGGCGGGTGCTGCTGGCCAAATTCGCCGGCGGCACGCTGTGCGCCTTGGCCGGCCTTTCCTTGGGGCGGGCCGGGCCTTCCGCCCAGTTGGGCGCCATGGCAGGCAAAGGGTTCTCCCGCCTGACGGGCAGGCCCCGCCAGGAAGAACGGCTGCTGCTGACCTGCGGCGTGGCAGCGGGCATCGCAGCCACTTTCAACGCACCCCTAGCCGGGCTGCTGTTCGCCGGAGAAGTGCTCCGGCTGGATTTCCGGCCCCGTTTGCTGGCCCCCTGCATGGCGGCTGCTGTCGCGGCGGATTTGGTGGCCTCCGGCGCTTTTGGGCTGACGCCGATCTTCCGCTTCCCGGTCCAGCAGCAGCTGCCGCTTTCCATGGGCTGGATGTGGCTGCTCCTCGGTATCTTTTTGGGCCTGTTGGGCGCTTTTTATAACAGAGTGGTGGAGAAAGCACAGAATGGATATGAGCGGATCGGCTGGAGGCCGGGGCGCTTGCTCCTGCCTTTTTTGGCAGCGGGGATAGCCGGGCTGTGGCTGCCTTCTGTGCTGGGAGGCGGCACCCGCCTGATGGCTGTGCTGCTGGGGCCGTTGCCCGGCCTGGGCTGCCTGCTGGGACTGCTCCTTGCCAAAATGGCGCTTTCCGTGCTCTGCTTCAGTTCGGGCGCGCCGGGAGGGCTGTTCCTGCCTGTGTTCTCCATGGGGGCGCTGTGCGGCGGCATCTGGGCGGTTGTAGCCGTAGGTCTCGGTATGCCGGGCTCCTGGGCCGCCAACTGCATGGTGTTGGCCATGGCCGGGCTTTTTGCCGCCGTAGTGCGGGCACCGCTGACCGCCACGGTGCTCTGCCTGGAAATGACCGGCTCCTTTGGCCAGCTGCTGTCCATTGCCGTCGTGTGCATCACAGCATGGGCCGTCACCGGATGGTTGGGCATCCAGCCGGTTTACAGCCGCCTGCTGGAACGGCTGGCCAAGCCGGGGCAAAATAGGGCTTGACAAACAAAGAGAGCCCCGGTAAGATAGAAATATAAAAGGGAGTAGTTAGTTACGCAAGTAGCAACATCATGGTGCTTGGCGCCTGCTTTTGCGGCCTGATCGGGTTAACGAGACTTTTTGTAAGCTTTGGCTTGCAAAAAGTCTTTTTTATTTCCTGCATCAGGCAGATCTTGCTGTTCTCTCCCTTTTCTGGGCATGTTGGATGTATGCTCAAAATTGAGAATGAGGTGATGAATGCCGTGTTTGAGAACAAGACCGTTGCCCAAACTGAGCAAGAGCTGCACACCCATGCGGCCGAAGGCCTGAGCGCTGAGGAAGCACGGGCGCGGCTGGAGAAGAATGGGCCAAACGCCCTGGTGGAAAAGAAGGGGAAGACCCGGCTGCAGATGTTCTTGGCTCAGCTGAATGAGCCGATGATCTACATTCTGTTTGCCGCGGCCGCCATCTCCTTGCTGCTGAAAGAGGTATCGGACGCCATCATCGTGCTGGTGGTGGTGCTGCTGAACGCCATCGTGGGCATGGTCCAAGAGGGCAAAGCCCAGCAGGCTCTGGAAGCTTTGAAAAAGCTATCCAGCCCCACCGCTATGGTCAAGCGGGATGGCAAAGTGTTTGAGATACCGGCCGCCCAGCTGGTGGCCGGCGACGTGGTGGTGCTGGAAGCGGGCCGCCAGATCCCGGCGGATCTGCGGTTGAGCACCACGGTCAATATGAAAATCGACGAATCGGCGCTGACCGGCGAATCGGTGCCGGTGGAAAAAGACGCAGAGGCCCAGCTGGAAGTGGACTCCCCCTTGGGCGACCGGGTGAACATGGCCTATATGACCACCAGCGTCACCTATGGCCGGGGCGAAGGCATCGTTTGCAGCACCGGCATGGATACAGAAATTGGCAAGATCGCCCAGATGATCAACGAAGCGGAAGACGAGACCACGCCACTGCAAAAGCGGTTGGCCGATTTGGGCAAACTGTTGGGCGTGGTGGCCATCGCCCTGTGCGTGGCGCTGTTCGCCATCGCTTTGATCCAGGGGCGCAACGTGGTGGAAATGCTGATCACCGCCATTTCGCTGGCCGTGGCGGCTGTGCCCGAAGGGCTGCCCGCCGTGGTGACGATCGTGCTGGCCCTGGGCGTGCAGCGGCTGGTCAAGGTCAACACCATCGTCCGGCGGCTGCCGTCGGTAGAAACACTGGGCTGCGTCAGTGTGGTGTGCTCGGATAAAACGGGCACGCTGACCCAGAACAAAATGACGGTGGTACGCGGCTATTGCGAAGGCAAGATGGTGGAGATCGGCGATCTGGACGGCAAAGCCAACAACCGCTTTATGGAAGGTTTTGTGCTGTGCAACGACGCTTCCATTGCCAATGGCCAGCGGTTGGGCGACCCCACCGAGATCGCCCTGCTGGATATGGGCCACGCCCAGGGGATCCAGCGGGAGGAGCTGGAGAAGACCATGCCCCGCGTGGGCGAGCTGGCCTTCGACTCCAACCGCAAAATGATGACGACCATGCATCAGGATGGGGATCACCAGATCTCCTTTACCAAAGGCGCTCCTGACCAAGTGCTGAAACACTGCACCCAGATGTGGGAACAGGGGAAGGCACGGCCCATCACAGAAGAGGACCGGAAGAACATCTTGGCGGCCATGACCGATATGTCCCGGGATGCGCTGCGCGTGCTGGCCTTGGGCCTGCGCATCGACGCCGGCAAGGTGGAAGAAGAGGACCTGGCCTTTGTGGGCCTGGTGGGCATGATCGACCCGCCCCGGCCTGAGGCAAAAGACGCGGTGGAGATCTTCAAAGGCGCTTCGGTGCGCACTGTCATGATCACCGGTGACCACAAAGATACCGCTTTTGCCATTGCCAAAGACCTGGGCATCGCCACCAGCGAGGACCAGTGTATGTCCGGCGACCAGCTGGACCGGCTGACCGTGGAAGAGCTGGCCAAACAAGTGGACGATCTGCGGGTGTTCGCCCGGGTATCCCCGGAACACAAGGTGATGATCGTGCGGGCTCTGCGTTCCAAGGGCTATATCGTTTCCATGACGGGTGACGGCGTCAACGACGCGCCCTCCCTCAAAGCGGCAGACATCGGCGTTGCCATGGGCATCACCGGTACAGACGTGGCCAAATCCGCTGCGGATATGGTGTTGACCGACGACAACTTTGCCACCATTGAAAAGGCCATTGCCGAAGGCCGCGGCATTTATGCCAACATCAAAAAGACCGTCTTGTTCCTGCTTTCTTCCAACTTCGGCGAGATCATCACCATGTTTGCCGCCATTCTGGCCGGCCTGGCTACACCGCTGAAGGCCATCCATATTTTGTGGGTCAACCTCATCACCGACTCCCTGCCTGGCCTGGCGTTGGGCGTGGATAAAAACGACCGGAAGCTGATCATGCACCGGCCGCCCCGCGACCCCAACGAGAGCTTGTTCGCCGAAGGCGGCCTGCCCATGACCCTGTTCTATGGCGCACTGATCGCTGCGATCACACTGGCCGGCTTCTTGTTTGTGCCGGTGCGCCTGCTGCTGCAGCAGGGCCAGGCAGTCTCCATTGCAGCCATTGACGCTGTTCTGGCAGACCCGGCACTGCTGGCAGAAAGCCAGACCTTTGCCTTTACCATTTTGGGTATGAGCCAGCTGTTCCATGCCCTGGGCATGCGCGATACGGAAAAATCCATTTTCCGCATGAACCCGCTGGAAAACAAAGCCATGATCCTGGCCTTCTTTGTGGGCCTGGCCCTGCAAGTGGCCGTCACCGAAGTGCCTTTCCTGGTGCGGGTGTTCGGCACCTATAGCCTCCACCTGAACGAGTGGCTGATCTTGGCAGTGGTTTCCGCGATCCCGCTGCTGTTCCATGAACTGCTGGTGCCGGTATTCCGTCACGCGGCCAAAAAGCGCCGCGCCCAAAGAGGGTTCTAACCTTTGCTTTCGCCCATAAAAATGGGCAGGTGGAAAACAAGATACCCAAACAAATATACGCCCCGCCTCCATCTCTGTGTGGATGCGGGGCTTCTTTTGCGCCTTTTGCCAGAGGGCAAAAAACCTCCTGCGGCTGGGCAGGAGGCTTTTGGTCGATTGATCGGTCTATTTTTTGGGACCCATGGCCTGGGGCTTGATGCCCTTGGGGATGGGGCACTGATAGGTCTCGCCATCCAAGCGCTCTTCAAACTCTTTTTTGGCCCGCTCGATGATGCTGGGGTCGTTGATGAGGTCGATGACGGTGGCGCCCATCACCTTGCCGGCGCAGTTGACGCCTTTGTGGGCGATGGAGGTCTTGTTGCAAGAGGTAAACTGCCAGGAGTGGCCCGGTGTCCTGGCCGCGGTGGTCACCACATGGATCTGGGCAGTGGGGCAATTCCAGCTCACATCGCCCACATCGGTGGAACCGGCCCCCACTTTGTCATAGGGCTGCAGGGAGAGCAGGCACTCGTTGATGGAGACACCATGTTCCTTTTGGTATTCAGCCAGTTCCTTGCCCCAAGCCTTGGTGGTGGTGGCGGCGCCGTCCAGCGCGTCGGGGTTTTCGTAATGCTTCAGCATTTCCCGGGCAAAGGCATGCTCTTCCGGGGTGTAGTGGGGGATGCCGACCTCTTTGAAGTTTTCATACAGCTGGGCTTCCAGCACATTGTTGGGGATGGTGTTGGAGCAGCCTTTGATGAACTCCATTTCCATGCGGGTATCGGTCATCAAAGCAGCGCCCTGGGCAATGCGGTTGACCCGCTGATACAGCTCTTCCACTTGGGAGTTCTTGGGGGAGCGAATCAGATACAGCACCTCGGCATAGGGCTGCACCACATTGGGGGAAAATCCGCCGGTGTCGGTGATGGCGTAGTGGATGCGGGCGTCGTCGATCATGTGTTCCCGCAGGAACTGGACGCCGACGTTCATCAGCTCTACTGCATCCAGGGCGGAACGGCCCAGTTCCGGCGCGCCGGCCGCGTGGGAAGCCACGCCGTAGAAGCGGTATTTCACCTGGTAGTTGGCCAGGGAAGAGCCGCTGGAAACATTGTTGGTGGTGCCCGGATGCCAAGTGATGGCCGCATCCAGGTCTTTGAACACGCCTTCCCGGGCCATGAAAGCCTTGCCGGAGCCGCCTTCTTCGCCGGGGCAGCCATAGTAGATCACAGTGCCGCTGACGCCGGGGTTGTGCTCCAGATAGTTCTTCACCGCGATGGCCGCCGCCAGGGATGCGGTGCCCAGGCAGTTGTGGCCGCAGCCGTGGCCGTTGCCGCCGGGGACGACAGGTTTCTTTTCCGGGCAGCCTGCCTCTTGGCTCAGGCCGGAGAGGGCGTCAAACTCACCCAGCAGGCCGATGATGGGGCGGCCGCTGCCATAGGTGCCGGTGAAAGCCGTGGCGATGTCCGCCACATTGCGCTCCACGCGGAAGCCTTCTTTTTCCAATACCTCGCAGAGCTTATCTGCCGATTTGAACTCGGTGAAGGCCGTTTCGGCATACTCCCAAATGCTGTCGTTGACATCGTCCAGTTCCGCTTGGCGCTGGTCGATGATCTGGATCGCTTCTGCTTTGTTCATCGCGCATTACCACCTTTATATCAATTTATATCGGTACAACCGAAATCACTACCTTATACAGTATAAACGCACGCCCGGGCAATTTCAATAACCCGGCCGCCTTTTTGACAAAACGGTGCACAGAAACAGCCCGCTTTACAGCGTTTTGCACAGAAAGGGAAGAGAAAAAAGACAACTGCCTTTTCACAAGGGAAACGGGAGAGGACCGGGCAAATTGCACGAAAAACCGGTGCTATTTTCGTCATACGCACCGGGAAAAAAGCGCTGTATGCCATTTCATCTTTTGCTATAATAAAGGGTGATATTGGCCGCCCTGCGGCTTATACAAAAGGGAGGAACCATCCAATGAACAAATATTTGGAACGCGCCAACGAGATCATTCCCGAATTGGTGGAAAACCGGCGGCATTTTCACCGCCATCCCGAGCTGCGGGACGAGCTGTTTGAGACGGTAAAATACGTCCGTGCCAAGCTGGAAGAGATGGGGTATGAGGTCAACGAGATCTGCCAGTGCGGCCTGGTGGCCCTGGCCGGCGGCAAAAAGCCGGGCAAGTGCATCTTGATCCGCGGCGACATGGACGCTCTGCCTATGCCGGAAGAGACTGGCCTGCCCTTCTCTTCGGAGAACCCGGGCGCCATGCATGCCTGCGGCCATGATTTCCACATGGCCATGCTGCTGGGCGCTGCGAAGATCTTGAAAGAGCACGAAGACGAGATCGAAGGCACTGTCAAGATCTGCTTCCAGCCCAATGAAGAGACCTTTGGCGGCGCTAAGGCCATGATCGATGCCGGTGTGCTGGAAAACCCCCATGTGGATGTGGCGCTGGCCATCCATGTTGGCCCTGTGGCTGAAGTGGGCACGCTGGATTACGGCAAAGGGCTGACCATGGGTTCTGCCGATGGCTTCAGCATCCATGTCAAGGGCAAAGGCTGCCATGGCGCCGCGCCCAACCGGGGCATTTCCCCCATCAACATCGGCGTGCACATCTACCTGGCCCTCCAGGAGCTGCTGGCCCGGGAAGTGAACCCGGCCGAGCAGTGCACTCTGACGGTGGGCTCCATGCTCTTTGGCGATGGCGCCACCAACGTCATCCCCTCGGTGGGCGTGCTCAACGGCACCATGCGCGGTTTTAACGCTGAGCTGATCGACCAGCTGCGCAAGCGGGTGGAAGAGGTATCGGTGGGCACGGCCCGGGTCTTTGGCGGCGACGCCGAGGTGGAATGGCTGTTCTCTTCTCCGGCGATGTACTGCGACGCCGACTTTACCGACGATGTGGTGCGCTATGCCACCGATGTGGTGGGGGCTGAGCGCATGATCCCCAAAAAGGAACGGGCCACCGGTTCGGAGGACTTTGCCTACTTTGGCCAGAAAGTCCCCAGCCAGATATTCTGGTTGGGCGCCGGTGTGGAAGATAAGAGCAAGCGCATTTCGAACCACAACCCGAAGGTGTTGTTCAGCGAGGAGGCTCTGCCCTATGGCGCGGCAGTCTATGCCCAGTGCGCCATCCAGTGGCTGAAAGAACACAAGTAGACATAGGCAGTGCAGGAGGCAAGGGAGACCTTGCCTCCTTTTTTGCAGCCAGGCCGGCTGTGCGGGCTAGACAGGGAGGGCAAACCAGTATAGAATGGAGAAAACAGAAGGGTTTCCGGCGATTCCGGTCAGGAAGGGTGGTTCCCGTGTTTCGGTGAGGTGCAACGTTCCCCAGGATCTATAAGAGAGAGATGAGAGAGTGTGGGAGGGAAGCATATGAAAAAGCTGGTCTGTACGGTGATTCGTTCGATTGGATGCGGGCTCGTTTTCCTGCTTTTGCTGCGGGGCAGCATGGATATCCTCCTTTCTTTGGTGCGCGTATCGGGCATCGATATGGGAGGGGTCGAATTTGTCATTGCGTTGTTTCTTTCTGGCGCCCTTTGGGGCCTGCTCCTTTTCTGGCTGGCAGGGCACGGCGCCACTAGGCCGGGCGCTGAAAAACGGAAGATCTTGGCGGCCCGCCTGATCACAGCTGCCTGCATAGGCGGGCTGGGCTATTGCATCGAAAAATATGTGAATGGCCCGATCCCCTTTGTGATCTGGGAAGATGGCATTTTGAAAAGCTTTTTTTCCTATGCGGCAGCGGCCATTGGAATTGCGGCCTTTGCCCTGGCGGAGTACAAAGGGACCCGCACAGCAGAATAACGATCGGACGCACAGCAAAAGGCGCCGGCTGCCATAGCCGACGCCTTTTGTGATTTGTTTTACGGTATAGGAGCTGGCGCTCAGCAGATCATTCATACCGGAATGGCGGTATCACCCAAAATGGAACGGTGACTTGCGTATCACTGTCCAACATGACGAAACGATAACAACCTGGCGTTGTATTAGGGATATGCAGGGACACATTATAAGTGTGGGGACGAAACCAATGGGGAAGCACGAGTAGACCGAGGAATTCAAAATTGTACCGACTACCAGAAAGGTCGGTGGTAACACGCCAACAACCATCCACCCATTTCTGTAGCTCATACATAGTTCCATAACTCTGCATCCGCCAGGTCTTATTGTACCATATAGCAGGGAAATCCATCGTCCCTTCTGGATAGATGGAAGAACTGAGATATAATGCGAAACCTTTAGACTCCGGTAAGTCCGGCCCGGCCTCTTCCCACTGAGATTCATAGTCGGGCAGGGGGCCTGAGGGCTCAAAGATAAATTGAGGATGGCGGCCCAACAAGGCGGTGCCCCCTGCCAAAAGGAAGGCAAAGGCCAAGACACGAGGCCAACGGAGAGCCATAAGAGAGCCCCCTTTTAATACTCCTGGGCAATGGAGCCCTGGCGGATCAGGATCATGTCGGGATCCAGCAATGGAGCCAGCTGGTCATCCAAAGGAGGGCATTTTTCCGGCTCCAAGACGGACAAGACCAGGCGGTTGGCCTCTTCGTCAATGCCGATGCCGGTGACGGTGGTGCCCAAATAGGATTCACAGTAGGGAAGCCGGTCCACAAGGTATTGCTCCAAAGCCTTCAAGGCATTGTAGGAATAATCGGCTTCCTCATACCGCACGTTGGGGTTGTTCAAGACCTCTTTGCAGTGGGCCAGCTGCTCTCCCGAAGCGCCGCAGGTCAAAAACACCAGGTGGCCGGAAGCTTTGTCCAGATAGGCACCGCCATAGTAGTCCGGGTAATTCTCGCCGCCGTCATAGAGCTGGTCGAACCGGGCGGCGGCTTCGTTGGCCTCCATCTGGTTCTGGAGGAACTGGGCGTCCACCCGCATGCCGTCCACATAGAACACGCCGCTTTCATCGGTGGGGATAGGGGCGTCTTCCGGCTTTTCGTACAAGAAGGCGGCCAACAACAGCAGAGGAAGGGCGGAACAGAAGAAGATCGCTTTGGCAGAACGTTTCATCGAAAGACCTCCTATTCGTTTGCGGCAGTGCCGTGAAGTGGAGCCAAGGGGCGGCTGCGTCATGGCCGCCAGCCAGGGCACAGAAAAAGGGAAAGAAACCCTATTGCAATTTGGTCAGATGCACTTGAGCCTGGGGATAGGGGATGTGGAAACCGTTTTGCTGGAGGGCTGTCTTGACCGCTTCGTAAAGGTCGCAGCGGGCGTCGATCATATCGGCGGCAGAAGTCCAGGCCCGCACTTTGATCTGGACGGCGCTGGGGCCCAGCTCCCACACTTTGACGAAAGGCGGCGCCCCTTTTTCCACCCGGGGGTCGGCCTGCACCACCTGGGCGATCAGTGCCCGGGCGGCGGCGCTGTCGTCTTCGTAGCCAATGCCGATGTTCAGTTCCAGCTGCCGCCGGCCTTGGGTAGAGTAGTTGACGATCTCATCCTTGGAGACCGGCCCATTGGGCAGATAGATGGTCTTATTGTCTATCGTGGTCAATATGGTGTGGATGAAACCGATGTACTGCACAGTGCCCTCCATGCCGCAGGCTTCCACATAATCCCCCACCTTATAGGGCTTGGTGGTCAAGACGAACAGCCCGCCGGCGATGTTGGACAGGGTGTCTTGCAGCGCCAGGGACAGGGCCAGGCCGAACACGCCCAGCAGAGTCACCAGAGAGGTGGAAGAGATGCCCAGCTGCCCCATGCAGATGGTGAACAGAATGAAATAGAGGATCAGCCGGCACAGGGCGACCAGCGAGCGGCTGATGGCATGGTCCAGGCTGGTGCGGTTCAGCGCCCGGCGGATCAGCGCCACCACCACCCGCACCAATACGTAGCCCACCAAGGCCACCAATGCCGTGCGGATCAAAGTGTCTATGCTCATGGAAGACAGCCGTTCCAAAAAAGGCTGCAGAGTAGAATTGTCCATAAAAAGCCCCCATTCTCGGAATCGCCCAATACACAAACTGGGCATATTCTATATCTTATCGTGGATTTAATATATAATATACACTAAAAGGGGGCAGAAGGGCAAGATATTCTAGACAATTCTGCCAAGCTGCGGTATGATAGGTACGTGAGCAAAAGGAGGGCAGCCTGTGGAAAAACAAGAGAACCGATCCCACCCGCCCTGCCGGTGGGGTTACCGGGGGGCCATGGCCGTGATCCGCCCCATGCTGCGGTGGGTCTTCCACATGCGGGTGGAAAACCAGGCCACCCAGGGCTTTGAAGGGCCGGCTGTGCTGGTGATGAACCACCAGGGCCTGCTGGACTTTTTGTTGGCCGCCGCTGCCTTTCCCCAGCGGGAGATCAGCTATGTGGGCTCCCAGCGGTATTTTCAAAACCCGCGGCTGGCCCGCCTGCTGCGTTGGCTGGGCGTCATTCCCAAGCTCCAATTCTACCCCGATGCCGGCGCGATCAAAAACATCATGCGGCGCATCAAAGAGGGCGGCTTGGTGGGGATCTTCCCTGCGGGGCAGACCTCGATGAGCGGTGTCCCCGGGGCGGTGGGCCCAGGCATAGGCCGGCTGTGCCGCAAGCTAAAAGTGCCGGTGCTGTGCGCTCACATCAACGGCTCGTTCCTATCCCTCAGCCGCCACAGCGGCACCCAGTTCAGCCGGGGGGCCTGTGTGGTGCGCACCAGCGTGGTGCTGACCCCGGATCAGATGGCGGCCATGACCGATGAGCAAGTGTTTGAAGCCATCCGTGCGGCCATCGATTACGACGATTATGCATGGCAGCAGCAGGAGCAGGCCAAGTTCCGGGGCAAACACCGGGCGGCCGGCTATGAAAAACTGTGTTACCGCTGCCCCCGCTGCGGGGCGGAATGCAGTTACCGCACAAAAGGAGACCGGCTTTTTTGCGAAAGCTGCGGCAACGAGGCGGTGGTGGAGGAATCCATGTTCCTGCGCCCTGCCAAGGAGGATTGCCGGGTCTTTTCGACCCTGCGGGACTGGTATGCATGGCAGGAGGAAGAACTGCGGGCCCAACTGGAGCAAGGGCCTTTCCGCATGGAAGACCCGGTGGAACTGCGCCGGCTGGGGCCAAAGGGCAAATTCATCCCGGCGGGCCAAGGGACCATGACGCTGACGCCGGAGGCCATCTGCTACGAAGGCCGGCTGGATGGGCAGCCCTTCCGCTATGAAGTGCCCAACCGGGCGCTGCCCGGCTTGATGGGCACCACCGGTTCCCATTTTGAGCTCCACCATCCCCAACAGGGCGCGCTGCGCTTTTATCCCCGGGATGGGCGCAAAGTGGCCAAATGGAAACAGTGCCAGGAGTACTTTTTCTCCATCAGCGAGAATAAGACCAATTTGGATTGAATGTGTACCCAGTGAATCTATTTTATATAAAGGAGACTGAGCACTATGAAACCGATCAAAGTACCTGACTTTGCAAACTACAAGATGCTCTCTTCCATGGAGTTTTCCTCCGATGGCAAGTATGGCGTGGTTTGCGTCGCGCAGCCTGATGTGGAGAGCAACAGCTATTTCACAAACCTTTGGGTGTTCAACCCCAAGAAAGGGGCTTTTAAGCAGCTGACTTCCGGCAACGCGGAGCGCTCTTTTGATTTCAACAGCCCCAAATCGGTGATCTTCCCTTCGCTGCGCAGCGAAAGCGATAAGAAGAAGGTGCAAAATGGCGAACTGCTGACCGTATTTTACGAGATCAGCCTGGAAGGCGGCGAGGCCAAGGAATTGTTCCGCGTGCCGCTGAACGGCGCCACCGCCAAAAAGATCGGCAAGGATCTGTATCTGATCTCCGCCCTGTTCGACAACGCCCGTCCGGACTTTGCCTCCCTGAAAGGCGATAAGCTGGCCGCCGCCAAAAAAGCCTACGAAGAAGAAAAAGATTACGAAGTGGTGGATGAACTGCCCTTCTGGTTCAATGGCCGCGGCTTTATCAATAAAAAACGCAGCCGCCTGTACCTGTACAACGCCAAGAAAAACAAGCTGGAGCCTCTGACCGAGCCCCTGTTCGATACGGGTATTGTGAAATATTGCCCCAAGTGCAACAAAGTGGCTTACACTGGCGCCGCCTTTACCGCGCGGCAGGGCCAGACCAGCGGCCTGTATCTGTATGACGTGGAGACCGGCGAGACCAAGTGCCTGGTGGAAGACGGCTCTTACAGCATTGGCAACCTGTGCTTTGACGGCAAGCATGGCGATATCGTGTTCAGCGGCAGCCCGCTGACCGACGGCTATCCTGCGCCGGGCCACAGCCTGTATGCGGTCAGCCTGCAGGGCGGCAAGGTGGAGACACTGTTCGAGCAGCTGCCCGAAGACCTGGGCTGCACCACCGGCTGTGATGTGCGCTACGGCGGCGGCGCCACCATGAAAGCGGTGGACGGCGTGCTGTACCTGGTCACATCCTATGACAATACCAGCGGCCTGTGCACCTTTACCCGGGGCGAAAAAGAGCTGCATCATATCACAAAGCCCGAATTCGGTGTGGATTTCTTGGGCGTGTGCGACGGCCATGTCTACACCGTGGGTCTCAACGGCACCCAACTGCAGGAAGTCTATGAAGTGAACGTGGAGAACGGCGAATACAAGCAGCTCAGCCAGTTCAACACCGCTTTCTTCAAAGACAAGTATGTGGCAGAGCCCCAGCCCCTGTCCTTTACCAACAAGGATGGCGTGCGCATCGACGGTTTCGTGCTGCTGCCCATCGACTATGATCCGAACAAGAAATACCCCGGCATCCTGGAGATCCACGGCGGTCCCCGGACCAATTACTGCGCCGGCTTTATGCATGAGATGCAGGTGATGGCCAGCGCCGGCAGCTTTGTGTTCTTCTGCAATCCCCGCGGTTCCTCTGGCCGTGGCGAAGAGTTTGCCAATATCCGCGGCAAATATGGCACCATCGAATACGAAGACATCATGGCCTTTACCGATGAAGTGCTGAAGAAATACCCCGCGCTGGACAAAGACAACCTGGGCGTCACCGGCGGCAGCTACGGCGGCTTTATGACCAACTGGATCATCGGCCACACCAACCGGTTTAAGGCGGCGGCCTCCCAGCGTTCCATTTCCAACTGGGTCAGCTTCTTTGGCGTGTGCGACATCGGCCCCTGGTTCGGCAAGCGCGAAATGGGCGGCGCCACCCCTTGGGAGAATTTGGAGGGCCTGTGGAACGCTTCCCCGCTGCAGTATGCCATGAATGCGGAGACACCGACCCTGTTCATCCACTCCGATGAAGACTACCGCTGCTGGCTGCCCGAAGGCATCCAGATGTATTCGGCCCTGCAGCTCAAGGGCGTGCCCACCCGTATGTGCATCTTCCACGGCGAAAACCACGAGCTGTCCCGTTCCGGCAAGCCCAAGCACCGCATCCGCCGCATGAACGAGATCAACGATTGGTTGTTCCATTACATCAAAGGCTAATTGGCGGTCAAAATGCAACAAGGCCCCGGCGGTCATCCGCCGGGGCCTTTCTGTGCCAAGGGGAGGGAGTTGTTCGCCTCGGAAGGGGGCCACGGCCTTCGGCATAGGCCGCCAGGGCTGCCAAGGCGGTGGGTGGTCTGCGAGGACGGTATTTGCCAGTGCTGCGGAGAGAGGACGGACCGGGCCGCCTTTAGGCGAAGAGGGAGCGGATCAGCAGCTGACCGTCCTGGGTGGTGACCCAGAGGGAACAGCCCTCTTTTTCATAGCGGGTGCCGGATTCTTCCGTTTGGGGGCGGTAGCCTGCGGCAAGCAGGCCGGCGGTAAAATGCTGGGCCATGCCGGCGGGCAGCAGTTCCAGCGGATACACTTCGGTGAAAGCCTGGCCTGATGCCTCCCCGGTGGAGAAAAAGGCCAGCGGGGCCACGTTCCACTGCTTGCACAGCGTGGGGGCGCCCAGCCGGTCTATATAGGCGGCATACTGGCCGGTGAGGCCGGCATCTTCCCAAAGGGCCACGGTCAAGGAAGGCTGCTCATCCTGGGTCGTGACGGACAGCAGCAGGGAGCGGCGGCCCTGCAGGTCATGGAAGCGATATGCCTGTTCTGTTTCCTCCTCTGTATAGGCCACCAGAGAATACCGCTGGGCATTCAAGGCTTGCGTATACCGGCGCAGGCAATCGGTCAGTTGGGCGGTGCTGTCCGGATCCAGAGCATATTGATACACGGTCACCGGCTGGCCCTGGTAAATGCCGCTGCCGGCAGTGGCCGTCTGACGAAGGATGGGGAAAAATGGATCGGCGCGAGGCAGGGTATTGTCTTCTCCATAGGCCAGAAGGCCGGTGAGATCCACCCACTCTTGGGGCAGGGCCCGCTGGAGGATGGCAGCGGCCTCCCCGCGGGTCAGCGGGAAAAGGGGGCGGAACAGGCTGTCGGAATAGCCCTGGATGAGCCCCAGCTCCACGGCCTTTTCACAGTAGTACCGGTCTTGGGCGCCCAGGGAATCCAGGTCTGGAAAGCCGGAGGGCTGAGCGGTGTCCCGGTCCGGCGAGAACCCCAGCAGCCGCAGCACCATTTTCACCATTTCCAACCGGGTGGCCTTTTGGTTGGGGCCAAAGGAAGGACCGTATTCGGCGGGCACGATCACCCCTTCCAGCACCAGCTGGCGCACGTCGTTTCGTGCCCAGTGGCCGGTCAGGTCGTCAAAATCCGCCTGGTCGGTGACAGGCAGGGTGTAGGGCAAAGTGGAGGCCGCCAGCCGCACCATGCGGGCCGCCTCTCCCCGTTTGACCCAGTCGTCGGGCCGGAAGGCGCCGTCCGGGTCCCCGGAGAGGATGCCGCGGTCCATCAACGATTCCACGGCGGACTGGCTCCAATGGCCGGTCAGGTCCGCAGCCTGAGCAGGCAGCTGGAGGGGGGAACAAGCCAAGAGCAACAAAAGGAAAAGCGAAAGCAACCGCTTCATGAGAAACACTCCTTTGGACAGGGCGCGGCCAGGCAAAAGGGCGGCCGAAAGCCGCCCTTGCCGGGAATTGGGCCTTACGCCCTTTCTTTTTGATAGAGGGAGAAGCCTTCTTTGATGGTCTCCAGCACTTGGATGTTGCACAGATCCATGGGGTCGGTCTTCAGCGGGTCCTTGTCCACGATCATCAGATCGGCCAGCTTGCCCGCTTCGATGGAGCCCTTCGTGTTTTCTTCAAAGTATTGATAGGCGGCATGGATGGTCACGGCCTTCAGCGCTTCCAGGGTGGAGATGCGCTCTTCCGCCCCGATGACAGCGCCGCTCTTGCTCAGCCGGTTCACTGCACACCACACCGTGCGCCACATATCGGGCAGCACTACAGGGGGATCCTGGTGGAAGGTGAAGAGCACGCCGGCCTGCAGGGCTGTTTGGGTGGGGCTGATGCGCATGGCCCGTTCATCCCCGAAATTCTTGCGATGTACATCGCCCCAGTAGTAGGTGTGGGCCACAAAGAACGAGGCCAGCATGTGGATCTTCGCCATCCGCTCCAACTGTTCGGGCCGTACGGTCTGGGCGTGGATCATCACCGGGCGGACGTCGTTTTTGCTGCGGCTGCAGGCCAGGGCTTTTTCATAGGCGCCGATAAACTGTTCCGCCGCAGCATCCCCGTTGCAGTGGGCCAACAGCTGCACGTTGTTCCGCAGGGCTGTTTCGCAGAATTGGCGGACGGCGTCATCGGTATAGATGGGATAGCCCCGGTAATCGGGGCGCCCGCCCAGATAGGGCTTGGACATCCAAGCGGTGCGGCCTTGGGGGGAACCATCCAAAAAGATCTTGTAGCCGCCCAGCCGGAGATTCCGTTGGTAATTGCGGTAAGAGGCCTGCTCCTGCAGCAGCTCCTCGTTGTTCTGCATGTCCGCATAAGCCACGGTATCCAGCTGCAGCGCGCCGCTCTTGGCCGCCTGGCAGAGGAAGTCGAAATCCGCAGCCCCCACTTTGCCGTCTTGGCAGGTGGTGATGCCATAGCTCAGGTAGAGCTGCTGGGCCTTGGCCAGGTTTTTCAGCCGCTCCTCGGTGGTGGGGCGGGGGATCTGGCGGGTACGCAGGATCAAGGCGTTTTCTTCCAGGTAACCGGTGAGGCAGCCTTGGGCGTCCCGGCCGATGTGGCCGCCGGCCGGATCCGGTGTATCGCTGGAAATGCCCAGCTCCCGCAGGCCCCGGGTGTTGACGACGCCCATGTGGCCCGTGGTGTGGGAGAGGAGCACCGGGTGGTCGGGCAGGAAGGCATCCAATAGGGCGGCGGTGGGGTGCTGGCCGCCGGGCAGGTCGTTGTGGTCATACCCCCGGCCGATCACCCAGCGGCCTTTTTCCACCTGGTTTTGCCGGACCCATTCCACCAAGCGCTGGCCCAGCTCTTCCATTGTGGTGCAGCCGGATAGGTCGGCGTAGGCCTGGGCATCGGCCACATGGGAGAGGTGGCCATGGGGGTCGATGAAAGAAGGCATCAGCGTGCGGCCCTGCAGATCGATGCGCTGGGTCTCGGCGTCTGCCTGGGCTTCCACTTGTTCCAATGGCCCGCAGCAGACGATCTTGCCCTTTTGGATCAGTACGGCCTCTACATAGAGCGGGTCGGCCATGGTCAGGATAGGGCCGCCATAGTATAGAATATTGTTCATCGTGTCACTCCTTTGTTGGATGGGGACCGTCAGGGGACATCCAGTTCCAGGGAGACCGGGCAGTGGTCGCTGCCGAGTATCTGGGAACAAATGCCGGCATCCCGAATGCGGTCTTGCAGCTGGCGGGAGACCAGGAAATAGTCGATGCGCCACCCGGCGTTGTTCTGCCGGGCCTTGAATTGATAGGACCACCAGGAATAGGCGCCGGTGACGTCGGGGTACAGGTAGCGGAAGGAATCCACGAAACCGCTGTCCAGCAGGCGGGTCATCTGCTCCCGCTCTTGGGGGGTAAAGCCGGCGTTTTTCTGGTTGGTCTTGGGGTTCTTCAAGTCGATCTCCCGGTGGGCCACGTTCATATCCCCACAGATGACCACGGGCTTTTGCCGGTCAAGCCCGGTGACATAGGCCCGAAAAGCCTCTTCCCACTGCATCCGGTAATCCAACCGGGCCAGCTCCCTTTGGGAATTGGGGGTATAGACGTTGACCAGGTAGAAGGGTTCCAGCTCTATGGTGATGACCCTTCCTTCGGTGTCGTGGGCGGGGATGCCCAGCCCATAGGTCACGGAGAGGGGCTGGCGGCGGCAAAAGACTGCCGTGCCGGAATAGCCCTTTCGCTCCGCGCTGTTCCAATACTGGTGATAGCCGGGCAGTTCCAGCTCCACTTGCCCTGGCTGCAATTTGGTCTCTTGCAGGCAGAACACATCGGCAGAAGCCGAGTGGAAATAATCCAGGAACCCCTTGCCCAGGCAGGCACGCAGGCCATTCACATTCCACGAGATCAGCCGCATGGCGCAAGCCTCCATTCCACATGTTAAGATCACCCCCAGCCTGGGGACCGGGGCGGCATGGTCTTGCAGGGAAAAAAGCAAAACCATGTCCATTGTCGTTCTGGGGCTATTGTATCACAATCGGATGGGGGTTTGCTGGAAATTCACGGATTGTTCACAGAAAACAATGAGCCTGCGCCGCGATGCGTGTTCTTGACAGCTTATATATTATATAAGGAAGGAGGGATGTTTTTTGTAGAAACCCGGCAGGTGGGAACCGGAGCCGGACTTTTGGCAAAATCACAGAAATTTTCAAAAAAAATTTGTCACATCTATTGACATTGGGGCGTGAATGCGGTATGCTAGAAAAGCGCCTGAGGGAAGAGTATGCCTGGGCGTTATGCGATGAAGCTGGAGATTGCCGCCGCTGGCGGGTAACTTCGGCAGAGTATGTCCGACAATCGGGCGGCTGGGAACTGAGCAACACGCGCGTCTCCACAGAGGGGTACTACCTGCACATGGGCAGGCAAGCCCCACGGGAAACCAACGGGTGTTAGGATATGCCGGAAGATTGCGATAACAAAGCGAGCCGGCTTTCTTCATGCCCAAAACGCGATACGCACGGTGGCGTTGCAAGAATTCCCGCCGAACGCAGTCAACAAAATTTGATTCCGTTCGTCAAGGAGGAGCACACAAGTGGCAAACACAGAGAAAATCAGAATCCGCCTCAAAGCCTACGATCATCAGGTGATCGACCAGGCGGCAGAGAAGATCGTTGAGACAGCGAAGCGCACAGGCGTTGAGGTTTCCGGTCCCATCCCCCTGCCCACCGAAAAGGAGATCATCACCATTCTGCGCGCCGTTCATAAATATAAGGACAGCCGCGAGCAGTTCGAGCGCCGTACCCACAAGCGGCTGATCGACATCCGCAAGCCCACCCAGAAGACCATGGAGGCCCTGACCAACCTGGATCTGCCTGCGGGCGTGGAAATCGAGATCAAACTGTAAGACAGCCAAAACCCATTAGCCTGCCGCTCGGGCGGGCGGGTCAAGTTAAGGGCGGACCCCCTTAACCAATAACCTGTAAGGAGGAAATACAATGCAGAAAGCCATCATCGGCAAGAAGGTCGGCATGACGCAGATCTTTGACGAGACAGGCAAGGTGATCCCTGTCACCGTCATCGAGGCCGGCCCCTGCACCGTTGTGCAGAAGAAAACTGCGGACAAAGAAGGCTTTGATTCCATTCAGCTGGGTTTTTCGGATATCGCCGAGAAAAAGCTGAGCAAGCCGGAAGCCGGCCACCTGAAGAAAGCCGGCGTCAGCATGAAGAAATACCTGAAAGAGTTCCGGCTGGACGATATTTCTTCTTATAACGTAGGCGACACTGTGTTTGCCGACATCTTCGCCGAAGGCGACAAAGTGGATGTCACCGGCATCAGCAAGGGCAAGGGCTACGCCGGCATCATCAAGCGCTGGAACGCCCATTCCCAAGAGCACACCCACGGCGTGGGCCCTGTGCACCGCTCCGTCGGCTCCATGGGCGCCAACACCGACCCCTCCAGAGTCTTCCCCGGCAAGAAAATGGCCGGCCACTTGGGCTCTGAGCAGGTCACGATCCAGAACCTGGACATCGCCAAGGTGGACAAGGAACTGAATCTCATCGCCATCCGCGGCGCTGTCCCCGGCCCCAAGGGCGGCATCGTGTTCATCCGTGACACGGTCAAGAACGCTTAAGGGCGAGGGAAGGAGGAACAACAATCATGGCTAAAACGAATGTTTACGATATGACCGGCAAGGTCGTCGGCGAGATCGAACTCAACGACGCCGTGTTCGGCATCGAGCCCAACACCGTTGTGATGCACGAGGCAGTGAAGAACTACCTGGCCAACCAGCGGCAGGGCACACAGAGCACCCTGACCCGTGCCGAGGTGCGCGGCGGCGGCCGCAAGCCCTGGCGCCAGAAGGGCACAGGCCGGGCCCGCCAAGGCTCCACCCGTGCTCCCCAGTGGACACACGGCGGCATCGCCCTGGGCCCCAAGCCCCGGGATTACAGCTACCACATGAACAAGAAATCCCGCCAGCTGGCCATCAAGAGCGCCCTGTCCGCCAAAGCGGCCAACGGCGACATCTTGGTCATCGACAACCTGGAGCTGAACGAAGTGAAGACAAAGAACTTCGTCAAATTCCTCAGCGATGTGGGCGTTTCCGGCAAAGCGCTGGTCGTCACACCGGAAGTGCGCAAGAACGTGGTGCTCTCCGCCCGCAACATCCCCGGCGTGAGAACGACGATCTCTTCCATCATCAGCGTGTATGACATCCTGCGCGCCGACAAATTCATCGTCGACAAAGCGGCGGTGGCAAAAATCGAGGAGGTATACGCATAATGAAAACAGCATACGACGTTATCCTCCGGCCGGTCATCACCGAGCGTTCCATGGCTGGCATCGCGGATAAGAAATACGTCTTCGAAGTGGCCCTGGGCAGCAATAAAGTGGAGATCCGCAAGGCCATCGAAGAGATCTTTAAAGTAAAAGTCCTGAGCGTCAACACCATCAACGTGCGGGGCAAAGAAAAGAGAATGGGCGTCCATACCGGCTACACCTCCAAGAAGAAAAAGGCCATTGTGCGTCTGACCGAAGATTCCAAGGGCATTGAGATCTTCGAGGGCATGTTCTAAAACATCGCCTGGGCCAACGGGCCCCGAAAGTATGCCGCGATGAACGCGGCGCAAAACAAACGACATTAAGGAGTGAAACACAGTGGCTATCAAGACCTTCAACCCGACCACCCCGTCGAGAAGAAACATGACGGTGATGGATTATTCGGGCCTGAGCAAGGTTAAGCCGGAAAAGAGCCTGCTCGAGACTCTGAAAAAGAATTCCGGCCGTAACAGCTATGGCAGAATCACCGTGCGCCATCGTGGCGGCGGCAACAAGAAAAAGTACCGTATCATCGACTTTAAGCGGGATAAGATGGATATGCCGGCAACTGTGCTGACCATCGAATACGATCCCAACCGCAGCGCCAACATCGCGTTGCTGGAATATGAGGACAAAGAGCGCCGCTACATCATCGCCCCCAACGGCCTGAAGGTTGGCGACGTGCTGTACTCCTCCGCCACGGCGGACATCAAGCCGGGCAACTGCCTGCCCATCGCCAACATCCCCCTGGGCACCATCATCCACAACATCGAGCTGTATCCCGGCAAGGGCGCCCAGCTGGTGCGCAGCGCCGGCGGCGCGGCTCAGCTGATGGCCAAGGAAGGCGAAGCCGCTCAGGTCCGCCTGCCCTCCGGCGAAGTGCGGTACATCCGCATGAACTGCACGGCCACCATCGGCCAAGTGGGCAACATCGATTATGAAAACGTGCAGATCGGCAAAGCCGGTCGCACCCGCCACCGCGGCTTCCGGCCCACTGTGCGCGGCTCTGTTATGAACCCCTGCGACCACCCCCACGGCGGCGGCGAGGGCAAGAGCCCCATTGGCCGTCCGAGCCCTGTTACCCCGTGGGGCAAGCCCACCATGGGTTACAAGACTCGCAAGACCAAGAACCGCACTGACAAGCAGATCGTAAGACGCCGCAACGGCAAATAAAGAAAGGAGACACAACACATGGGCAGAAGCGTAAAGAAGGGCCCCTTTGTGGCTCCCGAGCTCATAAAGAGGGTCAATGAACTGAATAAGACAGGGGAAAAGAGAGTGCTGAAGACTTGGTCCCGCGCCTCCACCATCTTTCCTCAGTTTGTAGGACATACTTTTGCCGTGCACGACGGCAGAAAGCATGTGCCTGTGTATGTCACAGAAGACATGGTCGGCCATAAGCTGGGCGAATTTGCCCCCACCCGCACCTATCGCGGCCACGCGGGCAGCAAAACGTCCAATAATGGTAAGTAAGCCTTAGGAGGAAAGACAGATGGAAGCAAGAGCTTATTTAAAGCATGTCCGCATCTCTCCCCGCAAAGTGAAGATCGTCTGCGATCTGATCCGCGGTAAAGAGGTGGGCGTGGCCGCTGCCATATTGATGAACACTCCCAAGGCAGCCAGCGAACCCATGCTGAAGCTGCTGAAGAGCGCGGCGGCCAATGCAGAAAACAACCACAACATGAACACCGACGCTTTGTATGTGGACCAAGTGTTCGTGTGCCCCGGCCCCGTGATGAAGAGAGTTCGTCCCCGCGCCCAGGGCAGAGCGTTCCGCATCCTCAAAAGGACATCGCACATCACGATCGTCCTGAAAGAAAAAGAATAAGGGCAGGAGGTAAGTTATGGGCCAGAAAGTCAATCCCCACGGTCTGCGCGTGGGCGTAATCAAGGGTTGGGACTCCCGCTGGTATGCCAAAGACGACGCCTTCGGCGACCTTTTGGTAGAAGATTATAACATCAGAAAGTTCCTGAAGAAAAAGCTGTATGCCGCCGGCGTGCCCCAGATCGAGATCGAGCGGAACAGCAAGCAGGTCAAGATCATCATCCACTGTGCCCGCCCCGGCATCATCGTGGGCAAGGGCGGCTCCGAGATCGAAAAGCTCCGGGTCGAGCTGGAAAAGATGATCAAAAAGAACGTGAACATCAGCATCGTGGAAGTCCGGTCCCCCGACCTGAACGCCCAGCTGGTGGCCGAGAACATCGCCGCCCAGCTGGAAAAGCGCGTCTCCTTCCGCCGTGCTATGAAGCAGGCCATCGGCCGCGCCATGAAACTGGGCGCCAAGGGCATCAAGGTCAGCGTTTCCGGCCGTCTGGGCGGCGCTGAGATCGCCCGCACCGAGCACTATCACGATGGCACTATCCCCCTGCAGACCCTGCGCGCCGACATCGACTACGGCTTTGCAGAGGCCAACACCACCTACGGCCGCATCGGCGTAAAGGTTTGGCTGTACAAGGGTGAAATTCTCACCGGCGGCCCCCGCACCACCGAGGTGGAGGCTCCCCGCCGTGACCGCCGTGACCGCCGCGATGGCGACCGGCGCAACAATCGCAATGGCCGCGGCGGCAACCGCCAGGGCGGCTACCAGAACCGTAACGGCCAGGGCAATCGCCAGGGCGGTTACCAAAACCGCGGCAACGGCGGCTACCGGAACCAGAACAACGGCCAGGGCGCTCCCGCTGCCAGACCCCCGAAAACGGAAGGAGGCGCTCAGTAATGCTTCTGCCTAAGAGAGTAAAATACCGCAGAGTACACAGAGGCCGTATGAAGGGCAAAGCCACCAGAGGCAATTTTGTCTCCAACGGCGACTTCGGCCTGATGGCGACTGAGCCGGCCTGGATCACCAGCAACCAGATCGAGGCCGCCCGTATCGCCATGACCCGTTATATCAGAAGAGGCGGCCAGGTTTGGATCAAGATCTTCCCCGACAAGCCTGTGACAGAAAAGCCCGCCGAGACCCGCATGGGTTCCGGTAAAGGTTCTCCCGAATACTGGGTGGCCGTTGTCAAGCCCGGTAGAGTGATGTTCGAAATTGGCGGCGTGAGCGAGGAAGTTGCCCGCGAAGCCATGCGTCTGGCCGGCTATAAACTGCCTGTCAAGACCAAGTTTGTCAAACGTGCGGACTTCGAAGAGAAAACAGGTGGTGAAGTATGATGAAGGCAAGTGAGATCCGTGAATTGTCTGCCGAAGAGCTCAACGCAAAGCTCGGCGATCTGAAAAAAGATCTCTTCAATCTCAGACTTCAGCACGCTGTCAACCAGTTGGATAACCCCAACAAGATCGTCGAAGTCAAGAGAGATATCGCGAGAATCAAGACCATCATCCGTGAGCGCGAGCTTGCGGCCCGGTCCTAAGCGGTAAAGGAGGTTACGCAGGTGAGCGAAAGAGCTTTCCGCAAGACGATGGTGGGCAAGGTCGTTTCGGACAAAATGGATAAGACCATCGTGGTTGCGATCGAAGACAGAGTACAGCATCCGCTGTATAAAAAGTTCCTCAATAGAACGTATAAACTGAAGGCCCATGACGAAAAGAACGAAGCCAGCATCGGCGACCGCGTCAAAGTCATGGAAACAAGACCTCTCTCCAAAGACAAGAGATGGCGTCTTGTGAGCATCATCGAAAAAGCTAAGTAAGGAGGGTTTGCCGTGGTACAGCAGGAATCTTATCTTCGCGTAGCGGATAACACTGGCGCGAAGGAACTGAAATGCATCCGTGTTCTCGGCGGCTCTACCCGCAGATACGGTAACATCGGCGACGTGATCGTCGCTTCCGTCCGCAAGGCGGCGCCCGGCGGCATGGTGAAGAAGGGCGAAGTTGTCCGCGCTGTCATCGTGCGCACCAAGAAGGGTCTGCGCCGGCAGGATGGTTCTTACATCCGCTTTGATGAAAACGCGGCTGTAATCATCAGAGAAGACAAAAACCCCAGAGGAACTCGTATTTTTGGGCCCGTGGCGAGAGAGCTTCGTGAGAAAGATTACATGAAGATCCTCTCCCTGGCACCGGAAGTATTGTAAGGAGGACGCTATGAATACACTCAATGTGAAAAAGGGCGATACCGTCATAGTGCTTTCCGGCAAAGACAAGGGCAAAAAGGGCAAGGTCCTTTCCACCCAGCCCGCCGCTGGCAAAGTGGTGGTCGAGGGCGTGAATTTTGCGACAAAGCATGTAAAACCCCGCAGACAGGGCGATCCTTCCGGCATTATGAAGCAGGAGACCCCCATCCGGGCTTGCAAAGTGATGCGCGTGTGCCCCAAGTGCGATAAGCCTACAAGAGTCAAGCATCAGATTCTTGCCTCCGGCGAGAAGGTCAGAGTCTGCAGCAAATGCGGCGAGACCATTTAACGGGAGGAGGAAGATACAATGGCTAATATGGAAGAAAAGTATGTGCCCCGCCTGAAGGTGAAATACCAGGGTGAGATCGCCCCGGCGCTGATGAAGAAGTTCAACTACACCAGCACCATGCAGATCCCCCGCCTGGATAAGATCACCGTGAATGTGGGCTGCGGCGAGGCCCGCGACAACAGCAAAGCGCTGGATGCCGTGTGCAACGACCTGGCCAAGATCACAGGCCAGAAGGCCCTGGTCACAAAGGCCAAGAAGTCTGTGGCCAACTTCAAACTGCGTGAAGGGATGCCCATCGGCGCCAAAGTCACTCTGCGCGGCGACCGTATGTGGGAGTTCCTGGACCGCTTCTTCAATGTGGCTCTGCCCCGCGTCCGTGACTTCCGCGGCATCAACCCCAACGGCTTTGACGGCCACGGCAACTATGCTGTGGGCGTGAAGGAGCAGCTGATCTTCCCGGAGATCGAGTACGACAAGATCGACAAGATCCGCGGCATGGACATCGTGTTTACCACAACTGCACAGAACGATGAAGAGGCAAGAGAGCTGCTCACACTGCTCGGCGCTCCCTTTGCCAGATAAGAGGGAGGAGAGTTTGCATGGCTAAGAAGTCTATGATTTTGAAGCAGCAGCGCGGCAGCAAATATTCCACAAGAAACTACAACAGATGCAAGATCTGCGGCCGGCCTCACGCCTACCTGCGCAACTATGGCATCTGCCGTATCTGCTTCCGCGAGCTGGCCTACAAGGGCCAGATCCCCGGCGTGCGCAAAGCCAGCTGGTAAGTGCAAAACGGCGCTTGGCGCCACAAACGTGAAAAGGGGCATGGCCCCGCCCAAAGAAAAGTGGAGATGGGAAACCAATCTCTAACTTCTGCAAGGAGGATAATCAATGGTTATTACAGACCCTATTGCCGATATGCTGACGCGTATCCGCAACGCCACATCCGCCCGGCATACCACGGTGGATGTCCCCACATCCGGCATGAAGCGCGCCATTGCGCAGATCCTGCTGGACGAAGGGTATATCAAGGCCTTTGAGCTGGTGGATGACGGCGCTCAGGGCATGATCCATATCACACTGAAAAGCAACAAGGAAAAGGCGATCTGCGGCCTGCGCCGCGTTTCCAAGCCCGGTCTGCGGGTGTATGCCGGCGCCGATGAGCTGCCCAAAGTGCTCAAAGGCTTGGGTATCGCCATCATTTCCACATCGAAGGGCATCATGACCGACAAGAAAGCCCGCGAGCTGAATGTCGGTGGCGAAGTCCTGGCATTCGTTTGGTAAGGGAGGATAACGGAATATGTCCAGAATCGGAAAGCAGCCCGTTAGCATCCCCGCCGGTGTGACCGTCGATGTGAAGGGCAACGTAGTGCATGTGAAAGGGCCCAAGGGCGAACTGACACAGGAGATGCACAAAGACATGCAGATCGCGCTGGAGGACGGCCACGTCGTAGTTCGCCGCCCCTCGGAAGACAAACTGCACAAATCGCTGCACGGCCTGACCCGCACCCTGATCGCCAACATGGTGGAAGGCGTGGAAAAAGGCTACAGCAAAGAACTGGAAGTCAACGGCGTTGGCTACCGTGTGGCAAAGCAGGGCAAACAGCTGGTGATGAACCTGGGGTATTCCCATCAGGTGATCATGGATGAGATCCCCGGCATTACGATCGAGTGCCCGGCGCCCAATAAGATCATCATCTCGGGCCCCGACAAGCAGAAGGTCGGCCAGTTTGCCGCTGAAGTACGTGAGAAGAGACCGCCCGAACCCTATAAGGGCAAAGGCATTAAATATGCTACCGAGGTCGTGCGCCGCAAGGAAGGCAAGGCCGGCGGTAAGAAGAAATAAGGGGGGTGCGCATCAATGGTTAAGAAGATCGACAAAAACGCTCAGCGCCTGAAACGGCACAAGAGAGTGCGCGCCGCTATTTCCGGCACAGCAGAACGTCCCCGCCTGGATGTGTTCCGCAGCGCGAACCACATCTATGCGCAGGTGATCGACGACGCAAATGGTGTAACACTTGTTTCTGCCTCCTCCACCGAAAAGGACTTTGGTTCTTACGGCGGCAATAAGGAAGCGGCCAAAAAAGTCGGCCTGATGGTGGCCGAACGGGCGAAAGCCAAGGGGATCAGCAATGTGGTGTTTGACCGCGGCGGCTATCTCTACCACGGCCGTGTCAAGGAACTCGCAGAGGGCGCCCGCGAGGGCGGACTCCAGTTTTAAGAGGAGGTAGATTATGGCACGTTTAATAGACGCAAGCACCCTGGAACTGCAAGAGAAAGTCGTTTCCCTGAACCGCGTTTCCAAGACCGTAAAGGGCGGCCGTATCTTTAAGTTTGCCGCGCTTGTGGTGGTGGGCGACCAAAACGGCATTGTGGGCTTCGGCCTGGGCAAGGCCTCCGAAGTCCCCGACGCCATCCGCAAGGGCATTGAAGACGCCAAGAAAAACCTGGTCCGCATTTCGCTGGATGGCACCACCATCCCCCACGAAGTGCTGGGCACCTTTGGGGCCGGCAAAGTGCTGCTCAAGCCCGCCGCTCCCGGTACCGGCCTGATCGCCGGCGGCGCTGTGCGCGCTGTGCTGGAAATGGCTGGCGTTAAGGATATCCGCACAAAGAGCCTGCGGAGCAACAACCCGCAGAATGTAGTGTCTGCCACCATGGAAGGCCTGAAATCGCTCCGCAATGCGGAACAAGTGGCTGCTGCCCGGGGTATCCCCGTGGAACAGCTGGCACGATAAGGAGGGGAATCTCATGAATACTCTGAAGATCACTCTCAAGAAAAGTCTGGCCGGCAGACTGCAAAAACACATCGCCACCGCTCATTCCCTGGGCCTGAAGCGGCCCGGCGATGTGACCGTGCAACCCGACAACGCTCAAACACAGGGAAAGATCGCCCTCATTGGGTACCTGCTCTCTGTTGAGACTTGCGAATAGGAGGTGGCCCAATGAAACTGCATGAACTCTCCCCCGCGCTGGGCTCCAACCGGGCCGCTTGGCGCAAGGGCCGCGGCATTGGCAGCGGCAACGGCAAAACAGCGGGCCGCGGCCACAAGGGCCAGTGGGCCAGAAGCGGCGGCGGCGTGCGCCCGGGCTTTGAAGGCGGCCAGACCACTCTGGCAAGACGCCTGCCGAAGCGGGGCTTCAACAACGTGTTCGCCAAGCATTATGCCGAAGTGAACGTGGGCAGCCTGAACGCTTTTGAAGATGGCGATACCGTATGTGTCGTCTCCATGCTGGAAAAAGGCGTCATCGGCAAAGCCTGCGACGGCGTAAAAGTGCTGGGCAACGGCCAGCTGACCAAAAAGCTGACGGTCAAGGCAGCGAGTTTCTCCAAATCTGCAAAGGAAAAGATCGAAGCGGCCGGAGGCAAGGCGGAGGTGGTATAAGCCATGATAGAAACACTGAAAAACGCGTGGAGGATCCCGGAACTGCGCAAAAAGCTGCTGTTTGTGGTCTTCGCGTTGGTGATCTTTCGTTTCGGTTATGCCATCTATGTGCCTTATGTAGACACTAAGTCCCTGGCTGAGATCTTCCAGCAGTATAGCAACACCCTGCTGGGGTATTTCAACACACTGTCCGGCGGCGGCTTCTCCCAAGCATCCATCTTTGCCCTGTCGGTTTATCCGTATATCAACTCCTCCATCATCATGCAGCTGCTGCAGGTCGCCATTCCGGCCCTGGAGCGCATGGTGAAGGACGGCGGTGAGGAAGGCCGCAAAAAGCTGGCCTCGATCACCCGCTATGTGACGATCGCGCTGTCGCTGCTGATGGGCTGGACCTATTACATCATGCTGCGCAGCAGCGGCGTGCTGCTCCGCACTGATGCATGGAGCGCCATTGTCATCATCATGACCTTTACTGCTGGCTCTGCCTTTATCATGTGGCTGGGCGAACAGATCAACAGCAAAGGCGTGGGCAACGGCATTTCCATCATCCTGTTTGCGTCCATCGTATCCCGGGGACCCGCTGCCATTATGACCATCATCAATGGCATGAGAAGCGGCAGCATGAATGTCATTTCTCTTATCATCATCCTGGTGGTGTCTGTGCTGATGATCGGCTTTATCGTGTTTATCACAAATGCCGAGCGCCGCTTGCCCATCCAGTATGCCAAGCGCATGGTAGGCCGCAAACTGTACGGTGGCCAATCCACTTACCTGCCGATGAAGGTGAATATGTCCGGCGTTATGCCCATCATCTTCGCCTCGTCCATCGTCAGCTTCCCTGGCACCCTGATCCAGTTCCTCAACCCCAAAGAGGGTACGTTCTGGTATAACTTTGGCCAGGCCTTCAACCAGGGCAGCGTGGCGTATATCGTCGTTTATGCCCTGCTGATCATCGGCTTTGCCTACTTCTATGCGACCATTCAGTTCAACCCCATTGAGGTGAGCAACAACCTCAAGAAAAACGGCGGCTTTATTCCGGGCTTCCGCCCCGGCAAGCCGACAACCGACTTCATTGCCAAAGTGCTCAATAAGATCACCCTGATGGGTGCGCTCTTCCTGGGCATCATTGCGATCTTCCCCTTGATCATGAGTAACATCAATGGTCTGGGTGGCTTGGCCATCGGCGGCACCTCCGTACTGATCTTGGTCGGCGTTGCGCTGGAGACTGTCAAGCAGATTGAGGCGCAGATGTTGATGCGCCATTACAAGGGCTTCCTTGAATAAAAGCCGCGCCTATGCGGGGAGCATGGAGGCATTGAAATGAAATTAGTGATTTTAGGGGCGCCCGGTGCCGGAAAAGGCACGCAAGCCGGTCTGATCGCAGACCGGCTGGGCATCCCCACCATCTCCACCGGCAATCTGTTGCGGGCTGCCATGCAGCAAGGCACACAGATCGGCCAGAAGGTACACAGCTACATGGAATCTGGGAAACTGGTGCCCGATGAGCTTGTGATTGACCTGGTGCGGGAACGGGTGGGGCAGAGCGATTGCCAAAAGGGCTATGTTCTGGATGGGTTCCCCCGTACGCTGCCTCAGGCGAAGGCCTTGAGCAGCTTTGCACAGATCGATGCAGCCCTCTCCATCGAAGTGAGCGATGAAGAGATCGAGCGGCGAATGGAAGGGCGGCGCATCTGCACCAAATGTCAGGCGACTTACCATGTGGAAGATAACCCCCCGAAAGTGGCGGGCGTATGCGACCGCTGCGGCGGCCCGCTGGCCCTGAGGGAGGATGACAGCCGCGAAGTGGTGGAGAACCGCCTGCATATCTATCATGAGGAAACAGAACCGGTGAAGGAATATTACCGCCAAGAGGGGCTCCTGTTGGCGGTACGTGGACAAAAAAAACTGGCGGATACCACAAAGCTGGTATTCGAAGCATTGGGGATATCCTTATGATCACGATCAAATCGACGCATGAATTAAAAATTATGCAAAAGGCGGGACAGATCACAAAAGCGGCTTTGCTGGCCGCCGGCGAACTGGTCGCGCCTGGTGTTACGACCCGCGAATTGGATGAGGCGGCGCGGCGGGTGATCGAAAAGGCCGGGGCTAAGCCCAGCTTTTTGGGCTACGGCGGTTTTCCGGCCACCATCTGCTGCTCGATCAACGATGAGGTGATCCACGGTTTTCCGGGAGACCGGAAGATCCAGGAAGGCGATATCGTCAGCATTGACGTAGGCGCCTGTTACGATGGGTACCACGGCGATTGCGCCGCCACTTTTGGCGCTGGCAAGATCTCCGAAGAAGCTCAGCGTTTGATCGACGTAACACGGCAGAGCTTCTATGAAGGTATCAAATTTGCCCGCAAAGGGCAAAGAATTTCCGATATCTCCCATGCCATTGGGGCCTACTGCGAAAGCCGTGGCTATGGCGTTGTGCGAGATTATGTAGGGCATGGAGTCGGCACGAAGCTCCATGAAGCGCCGGAAGTTCCCAACTTTGGGGAACCGGGCCATGGGCCGAGGCTGATGCCCGGGATGACGATCGCAGTGGAACCGATGGTGAACATCGGCACATGGAAGGTGAAAGTGCTCCCCGACGGGTGGACGGTGAAAACTGCCGACGGCAGCCTTTCTGCCCACTATGAAAACACCATTGTCATCACCGAAGGCGATCCGATCATACTGACTGCTGTCGGAGGATAACATGGCTCCCGAGATACAAAAGTCGGATATTGTGCTGTCACAATCCGGCCGAGACCAAGGCCGGATGATGGTGGTGCTTGATACAGACGCCGATTATCTGCTGCTGGCCGATGGCCGGCTCCGCAGAGTCGAAAGCCCGAAGCGCAAAAAGCGAAAGCATGTGCGGTTTGTATCCCATGGCCAGGAGGAACTGGCCCGCCGCCTGCGCGAAGGGGCGAAATTGTCAAACAGTGATGTCCGCAGGGCGCTGCAGGAATGGCAGCAGCCCACGATTGCAGAATGACCGAGGAGGTAATTTCGTTTGGCAAAAGAAGATATGATCGAAGTGGAAGGTACCGTTATAGAGGCGTTGCCAAATGCTATGTTCCAGGTGGAGCTGGCCAACGGCCACAAGGTGTTGGCCCACATCTCGGGCAAGCTCAGGATGAACTTCATCAAAATCCTGCCCGGTGACAAGGTGACATTGGAGATGTCTCCCTATGATCTGTCACGTGGCCGGATCACATGGCGATCCAAATAAGCGGGCGTAGGCCGCTGTTTGCCGCCCAGACAGGAGGTACAGAACATGAAAGTGAAACCGTCCGTAAAACCGATCTGCGATAAATGCAAAATCATCCGCAGAAAAGGCCGCGTCATGGTCATCTGCGAAAATCCGAAGCATAAACAAAGACAGGGCTGATAACTATACAGGAGGTGCTGTAATCAATGGCTCGTATTGCCGGTGTTGACCTTCCCCGCGAAAAAAGAGTGGAGATCGGTCTGACTTATATTTTTGGCATTGGCCGCTCCCTCTCCAACGAGATTTTGAATAAAACCGGTGTGAACCCCGACACCCGCGTCAAGGACCTGACGGATGACGAAGTCGCCAAGCTGCGCGATGTCATCGAACACAACTACCAGGTAGAAGGCGACCTGCGCCGTGAAAACGCAATGAACATCAAGCGTCTGGTGGAGATCGGCTCTTACCGGGGCGTGCGGCACAGAAAGGGCCTGCCTGTGAGAGGGCAGCGCACCAAGACAAACGCCAGAACCCGCAAAGGTCCCAAGAAGACCATTGCCAATAAGAAGAAGTAAGGAGGGAGCAACGAATGGCTAAAGCACAAGCTGCGAAGAAAGGCGCTACCAGAAAGCGCCGCGAACGCAAGAACATCGAGAAGGGTGCGGCCCACATCCGCGCTTCCTTCAACAATACAATCGTCACCATCACCGATCTGAACGGCAACGCCCTGTCTTGGGCTTCTTCGGGTGGCCTGGGCTTCCGCGGCTCCAGAAAATCCACTCCCTTTGCCGCGCAGACAGCGGCGGAGACTGCCGCCAAGGCCGCTATGGAGCATGGCCTGAAGACGGTGGAAGTCTATGTGAAGGGCCCTGGCTCTGGACGCGAAGCGGCGATCCGTGCCCTGCAGGCTGCCGGGCTGGAAGTCACCATGATCAAAGACGTGACACCCATCCCCCACAACGGCTGCCGCCCGCCCAAGAGAAGAAGAGTTTAATGAAGGAGGAAACCAATCATGGCTAAGAATATGCAGCCCATTCTCAAGCGTTGCAAAACGCTGGATCTTTCCCCCGCAGTCCTTGGTTACTCCAAGTCCACAAAGCGCCAGCCCAAGCAGACCCGCCGCAAGCAGTCGGAATACGGCATGCAGCTGAGCGAGAAGCAGAAGGTCAAGTTCATCTATGGCGTGCTGGAAAAGCAGTTCCGCGCCTATTATGAGAAAGCCGAGCGCAAGCAGGGCATCACCGGCGAGATCCTGCTGCAGGAGCTGGAGCGCCGCCTGGACAACGTGGTGTTCCGCATGGGCTTTGCCAACACCCGCCGGGAGGCCCGCCAGCTGGTGAGCCACGCGCACTTTACAGTCAACGGCCACAAGGTCAACATCCCCTCTTACCAAGTCAAGCCGGGCGATGTGGTGGCTGTGCGCGAAAAGTCCCGCAGCAGTGTGAAGTTTAAGACTCTGCTGGAGGAAAACAGCAAGTCTGTCTGCCCCAAGTGGATCGAGAAGGCGAAGGATTCCTTCGAAGGCAAGATCGTTGCCATGCCCGCCCGGGACGACATTGATTATGAGGTCGCCGAGCACCTGATCGTCGAATTGTACTCGAAATAATAGCAGCCCTCATTGAAGTTCACGCAGGCAAGTTTATGATAGGAGGGTATTCTTTTGATAGCTATTGAAAAGCCCCGCATTGAGTGCGTTGATTGCCAGGAAGACGGTTCTTACGGCAAATTTGTGGTAGAACCCCTGGAGCGCGGGTATGGAACAACCCTGGGCAACTCACTCCGCCGAATCTTGCTCTCCTCGCTGCCCGGCACCGCCGTCACCACCATTAAGATCGACGGTGTGCAGCATGAGTTTTCCACGATCCCGGGCGTCAAAGAAGACGTGACAGAGATCGTTCTGAATGTGAAGGGTATCATCGCCAAGCTCCATTGCGAAGGTGAGAAGACTGTATACATCGAGGCCAGCAACCCGGGCCTGGTCACAGCCGGCGATATCCGCGGCGACAGTGACGTGGAGATTTTGAACCCCGACCATCCCATCTGCACGCTGATGCCGGACGCCAAATTCACCATGGAAATGACCATCAACCACGGCCGCGGCTATGCCTTGGCCGAGCGCAACAAGCCCGCGCAGCCGGTGATCGGCCTGATTCCGGTGGATTCCCTCTACACCCCTGTCTATAAAGTCAACTATGTGGTGGAAAATGCCCGCGTAGGCGACATGACGGACTTTGACCGCCTGACTTTGGAAGTGTGGACAGATAAGACCATCGCTGCCCGCGATGCCGTCTCCCTGGCCGCCAAGATCCTGACAGACCACCTGAGCCTGTTCGTGGATCTTTCCGATGAGATTGGCAGCAGATCCACGGTGGTGGAAAAGAGCGAAACCACCCAGGATAAAGTGCTTGAGATGACCATTGAGGAGATGGATCTGTCGGTCCGTTCCTTCAACTGCCTCAAGCGCGCCGGCATCAACACCGTTGCCGACCTGATCAACACTTCAGAAGAAGATATGATGAAAGTGCGCAACCTGGGCCGCAAATCCCTGGAAGAAGTCATCAAAAAGCTGGATGACATGGGCCTAAAGCTCAGCTCGGGCGATAACAACTGATCGACAGCGCCGCGCCGGGGCATCGCCCCGGCGGCGGATAACGCGCCGCAGCTGCCTTGGGCATCGCCGGCGCACCGTAAGGAGGTAAAATTATGCCAGGAACCCGCAAACTCGGCAGACCGACCGACCACCGCAGAGCTATGCTGCGCGCCATGGTCACCTATCTGCTGGAGAACGGAAAGATAGAGACTACCGTTACTCGCGCCAAAGAGGTGAGACCTCTGGCCGAAAAGATGATCACTTTGGGCAAGAAGAACACACTGGCCGCCAAGCGGCAGGCCTTTGCCTTTATCACCAAAGAGGCTGTTGTCAAAAAGACTTTTGACGAAATTGCCCCCAAGTATGCCGACCGCAACGGCGGTTATGTGCGCATTACCCGCATCGGGCCCAGAAGAGGCGACGGCGCGGAAATGGCGATCATCGAACTGATCTGATCTGCTGTGACCAAGGGATTGTCCCGAGCATGATGCCATCGGGACAATCCCTTATTTTCATATAAGATGCCGATGGGCACAAACCATCGGCTGGATCGAGGAGGTTTTGACAGGATGCAGACAGTGGATTTTGACAAGCTGTATGAAATGGCCCTGGGGGTGGCGAAGCCCCGGACATTGAGCCCGCACACCGAAGTCGGGGCGGTCGGAGCCGCATTGCTGACAGACAGCGGCGCCATTTACCTGGGCGCCAACATCGACACCGCCTGTTCCATGGGCTTTTGTGCGGAGCACGCTGCCGCAGCAGCCATGGTGACAGCGGGGGAAAACCACATCGTGGCCGTGATCGCGGTCAATCACAGCGGCGCGGTCGTGCCGCCTTGCGGCCGCTGCCGTCAGTTTTTGGCGCAGCTGGGGCCGGAAAACTCCAAAGCTCAGGTGATGGTGGCAAAAGACAAAGTGATGACACTGGAAGAACTGCTCCCCTTTGACTGGCGGGAAGCCTAGGGATGAAAGAGAAAGATGCGGCCAGGAGGAAAACCTCCTGGCCGCTGTTTGTTTTTATGGCATCCAGTGACCGCACGCAGAATACGGGAAGGACATAGAGCTCCGATCAAATTGAAACAATACTATTTGTATCTTAATGCGATAAAATATACGCAATGGATCTATTGAAGATACCACTGGTTTGTTCCATGGTGCGGATGCTATTTTGCAGAGCCGCATCAATGGCTTCTGTGCCGTGGGGATGTGCTGTCACACAGGAGCGTTTCACACGGGCTAAGTATACTGCGGCGGCAACTTCGCCGGGCTCTCAAATGAGTTTCCTGGAGCTGCTCTCCTCTTGTGTGGCAGGATGAAAAAACTTACCAGGAGACACGGTCAAAGTAAATGGTGCCGGACTGGCTGACCTCAACGCCTTTCAAATCGGAATTGTAGGCGCGCAGGCCTGTCTCCAAAAAGAGCGGGGCGGCCGGGCAGAGCTCATTGGCCCGGGCACAAGCTTGCTCCAAAATGGCATTGCGCTCTTCTTCATCCAAGGTGACGCCGGCTTCATCGATCAGCGCATCCAGTTCCGGGTCGCTGATGCGGGTCTTGTTGGAAGCATTGATGCCGCTGCTGTGGTAAACGCCGATGAGGCAATCCAACAGCACATTGGAAGTCCAGCCGCCGATGGCCGCCGTATAATCCCCTTCAGAGGTGGCGCTCAGATAAGTGGCCAGATCCATGCTCTCCAGCTCTACGTTGATGCCGATTTCCTGCAGATTGGCCTGGATCACTTCGCCGGCCCTTCTTCTGGTGTCATTCGATGTGATGATGGGAAAACTCAACGTAGAGGGATCTACACCGGAAGCGGCCAAGAATTCACGGGCCCGTTCCACATCATAGGCATCGGCATTTTCTTCGCTATACCCTGCCAAATTGCTGGGCAGCTGACCGATGGCCGGTGTGCCCAAGCCGTTGAGGGCCACTTCTACCACGCTCTCTTTGTTGATGGCAGAGTTGATGGCGTGCCGCACATTCTGGTTATCCAATCCGGGGACTTCATTGTTCAAATAGAGCCAGGTGATCGAGGTGGAATCGTATTCCGCCACGGTAATGCCTTCGGTCTCCTTCAGGCGTTCATAGTCCATGCTCTCCACTTCGATGACCACATCCACTTCGCCAGCTTCCAGTGCGATGGTCCGGCCCGAGCCTTCTGGGATGATGCGCCAAGTCATGGATTTGATGGCGGGCGCGCCGTTGAAATAGTCTTCATTGGCTTCAAAGACCAGGCTGTCGCCGCGGTTCCATTCCACCAGCTTATAGGGGCCCGAACCAATGGGTTCTTCCCCAAAGTCATGGCCCTGGTCGATCAGAGACTTGGGCAGGATCGCGTTGCCATGGCTGGCCAGGTTGGTGATCAACAGAGCGTAGGGGCCATCGGTGTGCAGTGTGAAGGTGTAGTCGTCGACCACATCGATGCCCAGCATTTTTTCGTGGGATGGCATAACCTCTGCAAAAGTCATGGCCCATTCGATGGAAGCTTCCACATCCTGGGCTTTCATCTCTTCGCCGTTGTGGAACAAGACCCCCTGTTTCAGCGTAAACTGCCAGGTGCTGTCGTCGATGTTCTCATAACTTTCCACCAGATGGGGCTGGGGGTTCTGGTTCACATCGTTGTGGAACAGGGTGTCATAAGTCAGCAGGTTCATATAGGAACCCGCAGTAGCATTGTGGTCATAGGGATGGACCGAAGGCGTTTCGCCCAAGGTGGCGATCACAATGCTGTCCCGATCGTTTGCACTCGTGCCGGAGTTGGAGGGAGTGTCCCCCTGGGAGCAACCGGCAAACAGGCCGACCAGCAAAGTGAGCGTAAGCAAAATGCCCAGAGAATGTTTGAACTTCCACTTCATTTCTTTCACCTCGAAAAATTGATTTGATCTATATGCAGAACGCGTAAAGTACGCACCATAGGCACGGCACGGATGGAAATGTGGTTGAAGACCTCTGCCGAAACCACCGTGACCTGCGGCGCCTAGGGGGAGGGAAGGACCAACCGTGAAACTTTACACATTTTTTTATTGCCCAACACGAATGGATCTTTTCACCGGCCCTGCGAAGGGAGGATGCAGGAGGGAAATTAACAGAATGATATTCGGTGAATTGAATTTTGTGAAAAGTATACCTCCATTCCCCGGGGCTGTCAAGAAAAATTTATGGAGGATTCCGGTTGACAAAGGTTCCGGAGGGCCGATATCATGGTGGAAAGGAGAAAGGCGGTGGCTCCATGACGAAGCGGCAAGAGCAAGCCCAGGCATCCCGCAGAAAGATCTTCGAGACGGCCAAAGGGCTCATTGGAGAGAAAGGCTATCAAAATGTGACCATATCCCAAATCGTCCAGGCGTGCGGCATGTCGGTGGGGAACTTCTACCATTATTTCTCTTCCAAAGATGAAGTGATCCTTTATGTGGAGCGGAGCCTGTACGACCAGCTGGACCAATGTCTGGATGCTATGGAGGAGCGACCTTTGGAAGAAAAGCTCCGCTACTACTTCCGAGAATGGGCCAAACTGATGGTGGAAGATTATGGGCCGAATTTCAACCGGCAGTGGATCGCCTACCATGCCATGGATTCGGCGAGCACCAAGAAAGCCGGCGAAAAAAACAAGATCGATGAATCCGCCGCCACCATTCAAAAGTTTTTGGAGACCGCCATTGAAAAAGGAGAGCTGTGCCCCGCCACGCCTACCGAGGAATTGGCGCGGCTGATGGTCTTTGCCGAGTTTGGGGCCTTGCTCTATTTTTGCATGACCGACGGCAAGTTTGACCTGTTGCAGTGGGCGGTGGATTACAGCGGGACGATGAAAGATACGCTGTTGGCCCCCTATTGGAAAGGGAGCGAAAGCCCGACAGCCCCATGATGGCAGAACCGGCCGGCGCAAGCCCTGCGGCAGGCAAAAAAATCCCCAGATGTCGAACATCTGGGGATTGTCTGTCTCTATGGGTCAGCTGACTTTATCCAGCAGCAGGTTGTAGGTGGTCAGATACCACTGGCCTTTGATCTGGGTCACATAGGTGGAGCCCTCCATGGTGGTGGAGCCTTCGCTGCCAGTGACTTTCACTTGGAAGTCGATCTGGTTGGCAACGCTGGCATCGGGGAAATCGCTGCGCACTTCGGTCAGCTTGGCCGAGCCCGCATTTTCATTGGAAGTCACTGTGACTTCCACCTGGGGGTCAGTGCCTACTTCGGTGATCATCTCCTGCCGGTAGGTGATGTAGATGTTGCTGCTGACGCCGCCTAAGGTGCTCACCTGTTCAAAGCGTTCCCGCAATTCCTCCGGCATACACTCCGAAAGCAGGTTCAGATCGCCGGCGTATAGGTTTTCGTAGTATTTCTGCATCAATTTTTGGGGGTTGGATTGATCGCCTCGGAGCGAGGGCAACAAAAGCAGCACCGCTGCGATGATCACCAGGGCGACCAGGCAGACGGGGATCAATACAAGAAGGATATGGGGCTTTTGTTTTTCCTCTTTTTTTGCCCCTTTGGCAACCGGGGTCTTGCTCATTTTCATTACTCCTTTGAACAGCTTAGTCCTGCGGGCCCAGCAGGGCGGGAACAGCCCGGCGCAGGTGCTGAAGCACCTGTTCACAGGCCTGGACCGTAGAGCCATGGGCCAGCAGATAGCACTTGATTTTCGGCTCTGTGCCGGAAGGGCGGATGGCAAGGGCCGTACCGCCAGCTATTTCATAGTATATCATATTTTCACCGGAAAGGGGAAGGGATTGCCGTGAATTTGCGGCGATCTCCCACCGGAAACCTTCCAAATAGTCCCGGATGGCCACAAGGGGCAGGCCATCCAGCGAAGCGAGCGGCTTCTGGCGCAGGCCCTCCATGACTTGCTGGCGCCGGAGGTTGCCGTCGGGCCCAGGATAGACCCGCTGGCAGGCGTCCTCCCGGTATTGGCCGCACCGGCGGAACAGGTCCTCCAGCGCATCCCATACCGTCTGCCCCTCCGCCAGGCAGCAGGCAGCCAGCTGGCACATGGCCAGGGTAGCGGCCAGGCCGTCTTTATCCCGGGCATGGCTGCCGATCATACAGCCGATGGCCTCTTCAAAGGCCAAAATACAGTGGCCCTTTCCCGCCTGCTCCAGCTGCTGGGCCAGGCCTGCCATGTGCTTAAAGCCGGTGAAGGTCTCATAGCAGGCGGCGCCGTGAGATTCTGCCACCCGGCGGGCCAGCTGGGTGGTGACCAAGCTTTTGACCAGGAAGGGGGAAGCAGGCAGACAGCCCATAGCGCCGTGGGCAGTCAGCAAAAAATCCGCCAACAGACAGCCGGTCTGGTGGCCGGAAAGGGGGCGGTAGGCGCCGCCGTGTTTCACCTGAAAAGCCACCCGGTCGGCGTCCGGATCTGTGGCGATGATCAAGTGGGCGTCCACCCGGCGGGCCTCTTCCAGCGCCAGGGCAAAGGCGGCGGGGTCTTCCGGGTTGGGGGAGGCCACAGTGGGGAATGCGCCATCCGGTTCCATTTGGGCATTGACGGCAAACAACTGGGTAAAACCGCAGCGGGCCAGCAACCCGGGCAGCAGCAGACCGCCCACCCCGTGGAGGGGCGTGTAGACGATGCGCAGCTTGCCGGCCCAGGGGACAGCAGTGGGCGGCTGGGGCAGGCCTTGGCAAATGGCTTGGCAGTAGGCTTCATCCAGTGCTTGGGCCAACGGGTGGATCAGGGCGGGGGCGCCGGCAGGCGGGGCAGCCAACAGGGGCAGCCCTTCCATCTGGGCGGCCACTTGGGCGCACTGGGGGTCGGTGAGTTGGGCGCCGCCCCGGCGGTAAAACTTGCAGCCATTGTATTCGGCGGTGTTGTGGCTGGCTGTGATATTCAGCCCACCGGCAGCGCCCAGGTGGCCCACGGCAAAGGAGAGCTCCGGCGTGGGGCGGGGCTGGGTGAAGAGGTGGACAGGCAGGCCCAGGGCAGACAGGCAGCGGGCCGCCAATTCGGCCAGCGCATCGCTGCCGTGGCGGGCGTCGTAACAGATACAGACACCATCCTGCCGGGCAGCGGAGTCGGCATCCAGCAGCCAACGGCCAAAGGCGGTGACGGCCTGACCCAGAGTAAACGTGTTGATGCAAGCGGGGCCCAACGCCATCACGCCCCGAAGGCCCGCCGTGCCGAAATGCAGGCGGCTGCCAAAATTGGCGCGGCGCACGGGCTCGGCCATCTGCTCCAGGTCCTGCCGCTGCTCAGACGTCAATGCCGGGCTGGAGACCCAGCGCTGAAATTCCTGCTGCCAATCCATCCTGATCGCTCCTTTGGCTGTGGGTTTTCTGGTTTTATCTCTATGATAGCATGATAGGGGGACACGGGGGAATTTGTCAAGAAAACTTTACCGGCAAACGGTTTTCATGGACGCAAAAAAAGATTATAATCGAGGTGTGAAAAAGGATGAAAAAGAAGCAATAAGGAGAATTGCAATGACAGAAGGATTTACGACCATCACCATGGAGCCCCGCAAGCACATCGCTTTGGTGGCCCATGACAACCGGAAACAAGACCTGATCGAATGGGCCATGGAGCACAAAGAGGAGCTGGCCCGCCACGCGCTGTGCGGCACAGGCACCACAGCCGCCCTGGTGGCCCGGCACACCGGGCTGGATGTGACGCCTTATCGAAGCGGCCCGCTGGGCGGCGATATGCAGTTGGGCAGCCGGATCACAGAGGGGCAAGTGGACTTTATGATCTTTTTCTGGGATCCGCTGACCCAGCAGCCCCACGACCCTGATGTGAAGGCGCTGCTGCGCATCGCGGCACTGTATAACATCCCCTTGGCCACCAACCGGGCCACGGCGGATTTTATGCTTTCATCCCCTTTGATGCACCAGGCCTATCAACGGAAGATCATGGATTTTGACGCCCACATGCGCATGCGTACCGGGGATTGAGAAGCAAGTGAAAAGCAGAAGGAAAGCGCCCAGGGATCGGCCCTGGGCGCTTTGTGTTGGCTGAAAATAGGGGATTGTTTTCGGGAAATCATACAGATAGAATGATAACAAAGCAGAGGATATGAGCAGCAGACCAGAGAAAGGCGGGGAAAGGCAATGAAAAAGGGAAGATGGTATCCAGCGGTTGGGCTGGCCGTTGCGACGGCGCTGCTGGTTTCGGCCAGCGCATTGGTGTCCGCAGACCGCCAAGTGGTCTGGGGCCATACGGAAGGGCTGACCCAGGAGGAGATTTTGGAAAAGCTCTATGCCCTCAGCCCGGCGGATTTCAAAGCGGACGTGGACGAAGCGCTGGAAGAAACGGCGGAAACAGGACAGGCCGACAAAGACCTGATCTGCTGGATCGGCGCGGTATCCAAACGCATTGGCGATTATACAGAAGAAGAACTGGTACAGCGGATCGTGGAAAACCAGTCGAGCCTGGAACTGTGCCAACTGTGGATCGATTACTACGGGATGAGGTACCCGGATAGAGACCACAATGACCCGAGGCTGCTGGCGCTGCTGCAGGATGAGGGGTTTTCTCCGGGGCTGAAATGCTCCCTGATCAGCACCCTGGGGTTTGAAAAAGAAAAGGAACTGGACATCCTGCGGGAATTGTGTGAAGCCGAAGACAGCGCGCTGCGGTTCAACGCCAAAAACCGGCTTTCCCAGATAGACCGGGGAATTGCTGTGGAGGAAGCGGAACAGACGCTGGAGGGGCAAGTGGAAGACGCCGGCCAGACGGAAAGCGCGATCGACGTTTTGGCCCAGGAGATCGCAAAGAACGGCGGCAGCCGGGCGGAAAAAGACGAATTGATCGCCCGCTGTGCAGATCTGCTCGACACAGAGACCGACCAGACGGTGAAGGACTCCTTGGTCTACGACATGCAGATGCTGGGCGATATGGAAGCGCTGCGGATGGTGGTCCAACATCCCAAAGTGGATGCTGTCATGAAAAAAGGGATGATCGACAACAATTATTACCTGCTGGAAGAAGCCTTGCTGAACGATCCAACGCTCCAGGATGTGGAATTTGCCGTCACCTGTATGGAGCTGCTGCCCATCAAGGATCTGTATACGCCGCTGAAGACAGCCATGGAGGCCATGCCGCAGACGCGCGGCGCGGATGGGGACGATTGGGAAGCGCTGCTGCAAACCATGCAGGAAGAGGGCGTGGAAGCCAAGACCTGGCTGAAAGAAGACCGGTAAAGAGGCGAGGAAACACCCGGTAGAGGCCGAGGGCTTGACAGGAGAAGAATGATATATTACTATAGTTGTATAACGATAGTTATTTAATCCGTGGAGGAGACTGCCATGCCGCCCAAAGCAAGGATCACAAAAGAGATGATTTTGGATACCGTGTTGGATCTGACCAGAAAACAGGGGTTTGAGTCAGTGAACGCCCGCAGCATCGCGGCACAGCTGCGGTGTTCGACACAGCCGATCTTTACCTGCTATGCCAACATGGAAGAGATGAAAAGGGAATTTTTAACCTTTGCTTATGCCTTTTATGAAAACTATGTGCAGCGGTATGGGCAGACATTCCAGGGGGATCCCTGCCTGGTGCTCCCCCTGTCGTACATCGCTTTTGCGCAACAGGAGACCCATGTGTTCCAGCTTTTGTTCGTCCATGATATGGAACTGGACATGGCGGAAGCAAAGGATTTTTACCGGGAGGCCGGCAATGGAACAAAGGCAGAGGCCTTTGCCAAAGCACTGGGGTTGCCGGTGGAGCAGGGAAGAAGAGTGTTTTTGGATCTGTTTTTTTACGCCCATGGCATTGCGGTGTTGAGCGCTGCCGGCAAAGTGGCGTTGCAGCAAGAGACCGGGGAAAAGATGGTGGCGTCGCTACTGTCCGCCCTGCTGCTGCGGGAAAAGCAAGGAGGGGAATATGGCGGACGATCGTTACATCATTGACTTTTATAGCCGTTATGAGGAGGACGAACGCTTTGCATCCAAGCATGGAAGCGTCGAATTCCTCACCACGATGCGGTATATCCAGCGGTATTTGAAACCAGGCAGCCGGGTGTTGGAGATCGGCGCCGGCACCGGCCGCTACTCCCACGCGCTGGCCCGGCAAGGGCATGGGGTGGATGCAGTGGAATTGGTCCCCCACAACATCGAGGTCTTCCGCCGGAACACACAGCCGGGAGAAGCGGTCACCATTACCCAGGGAAACGCCTTGGATCTATCGGCTTTTCCAGCGGAACGCTACGATATGACCCTGCTGCTGGGCCCCCTTTATCATCTTTATGAGGAAACAGACAAAAGGCAGGCTTTGGGCGAGGCCATCCGGGTGACCAAACCAGGGGGCATCGTCTTTGCAGCCTATGTGATCTCCGATGGGTGTTTGCTGGATGAGGGCTTCAACCGGCGCAGCATCCCGGTGGGAGAGTATATCCGGCAGGGCCTGTTGGACGGCAGCACGTTTGGGGCGAGATCCCAACCCAAAGACCTGTTCGAATTGGTCCGAAAAGAGGACATCGATGCACTCATGGCTGTTTTCCCTGTAAAGCGCCTGCACTATGTGGCCACAGACGGTTGTGCACTGCTGATGCGCGAAGCCATCGACCGAATGGACGAAGACAACTTCCAGCTGTTTTTGCAGTACCACTTCGCCACCTGTGAACGCCAGGATATGGTGGGGCATACCAGCCATGCCGTGGATATCTTTCAAAAATGAACCGGGCCGAAAGGCCCAAACGGTCGGGGAGGCTCGATTTTTCCCTGGATGCCGAAGCCCTTTTCTGTTGCAAAAAGGGCCGGGAGCGAGTAAACTAAAAGCAAACAGGGGAAACACCCCCAGAACCCGGGGCGGCCCCGCGCTGCCCGACAGAAAGAGGGAGATCATTATGCTGAAATTGCTGAAACACTGCGACGTGTATGCCCCCAAACACCTGGGCATGCGGGATATCTTGCTGGCCGATGAAAAGATCATGCTGGTAGAAGAGGAGATCCGGGGTTACGAGGGCCTGGAAGGGGTGGAAGTGATCGACTGCGGCGGCGCCATCGTCACGCCCGGGCTGATCGACATCCATGTCCATGTGACGGGCGGCGGCGGCGAGCAGGGCTACCACAGCCGCACGCCGGAGCTGAACCTGAGCGAGCTGCTGCAAAACGGTGTTACCACCGTATTGGGCCTGCTGGGCACCGACGGCACATCCCGCAGCCTGGAAAACCTGCTGGGCAAAGTGACGGCTTTGGAGACCGAGGGCATCAGCACCTACATGCTCACCGGCTCCTATCAATACCCCACAGTGACACTGACAGGCTCGGTCCTTCGGGATATCATGCTGATCGACAAGATCATCGGCGCCAAGCTGGCCATGAGCGACCACCGCAGCTCCACCATCACAAGGGATGAGCTGACACGGCTGGCCAGCGATGTGAACATGGGCGGCATGCTCAGCGGCAAAGCGGGCCTGCTGACCATCCACACCGGTGTGCGGGAAGGGATGCTGGACCCCATCTTTGATGCGCTGGATCATTCCGACGTGCCCATCGAGACGTTCCTGCCCACCCATGTGGGCCGCAACCACAAGCTGCTGGACGAGGCCATCAAGTTGGCCAAGATGGGCGGCAACTTTGATTTGACAGCCACTGGCCCAAAAGAGGGGGAGACAGCGGCAGACCTGGTGAAATACTGCATCCAACACGGGGTGGACCTGGACCATGTGTCCCTGTCTTCTGATGGAAACGGCAGCCAGCCCCGGTTCGACGAGACAGGCCGCTGCATCGGTTTGACTTATGTGAGCCCGGCCGTGCTGCTCTTTGAGCTGCGCCGGGGCGTGCAGCAGCTGGAGATCCCGCTGGAAGATATGCTGCGCCTGCTGACCACCTCCCCGGCCAAGCGCCTGGGCAAAGAAGGGGTCAAAGGCTGCATCGCCCCCGGTGCGGATGCCGACCTGCTGGTGATGGACAAAGAATTGCAGATCACCGATGTCTTTGCCAGAGGCAAGCGGGCAATGGCCGGCGGTGAACTGCGGATGAAAGGCACGTTTGAGGCATAAAGAGGGCAAAGCGGCGGGCTTGCCGCTTTTGCCGCCATGTTTGGAAAAGAGAGGGGGAGCGCGATGAAGACCTGCCCCAAATGCGGCACGGAACTGCTGGACAACGAACTGTTCTGTGCCTATTGCGGCCATCGCATGGGGGCCAAAAAAGCAGCCCCCCGGCTGGTGAACCGCCCCAGATTGTGCGGACAGCACAAAAAGGCACCTATGTAGGAAAACATGAAGTTTTAAGCGGAGAGGCGTCGCGCCAGCGGCGCCTCTCC
>CAJFRA010000008.1 GCA_904419295.1 Candidatus Pseudobutyricicoccus lothianensis | reverse complement strand
CAAAATAAAGTCTGCGAAGGATCTCCCCCTTCACAAGACCCCGACGAGGGATTCCCCCCTCGAAGGGAAAAGGGCAGCCATTCCCGGCTGCCCTTTTCTGTTCCCCAAGCAGTCTCTGGACTGCTTGGGGACCCCTTTCTATTTAATAGATTTGCCCGGGGAACCCGGGCAAATCGCTACGCGCCACTCGGCGCGCGCCGGTCCGTAGGGGCGGACGGCCAAAACGGGCGGCATACCAGACGAAGTGCTTCAAATGGGGAAAGCAGGCCCCAATGGGCCATTCACCGGCTACAAGCCGGCCTAATCCATCCGCGGTAGCGCAGCGGTCCCGCGGTCCGCCTTAGATTACGGGCTCTCTCAGCTCTGTCCAACGCTGGCTCTTCCTATTACAGCCCCGCCGGGAGGCTGGAGGGGGGCTCACGGGGGGAACTTAGTTCCCACCCGTGAATGCACCGCCGTGGTCACCTGTCCTACGGCACTTCTGTGCCGCGCGCCGAGTGGCGCGTAATGATTTGCCCGGGTCTCCCGGGCAAATCTATTCAATCGGAAGGGGACCCCGCACAGCCCGCAGGCTGGGTGGGGAAAAGCCACCGCTATTTGCGAGTTTGACTCGCAAATAGCACCACGGCTGCCGCCCCGCCGGGTTCATCGCGGGGCGAGTCCCTGCCGCAGCAGGGACTGTGCATATTTTCGTAGCAGGTCGGCCGGTATGACGGAGAAGGCCCCGGCCAGCACCAATACAAAGGAGGAGGGTTCTAACGGAACGGTGCGGAACAGCGCACCTCCATAATAGAGCAAAGCCACCTGGATCAGGCCGATGGCAACCATGATCACCAGGAAAAGGGGATTGCCCCGCAGGTGGGCCAGCAGGTTCAGCCGCTCGGTGCGGGCGTTGAAACTGTTGAACACGCCGCAAAAGATAAACAGGGCAAAAAAACCAGTGAGCAGATACACCGGGTCTGTTTCAAAGTGGAACAGACGGCGGATCAGGGGCAGTTTGAGGAAACAGAGACACAGGAAAATGGTGTAGAGGCCCATACACACCACCTGCTGGAGCATGGCGCTGTTGAAAATGGGTTCATCCCGCCGCTTGGGCGGCTCTTCCATGTACTCAGGCAGCGGAGGCTCCCCTGCATAGGCTAGGCCGGCCAGGGTATCCATGATGATGTTGACCCAGAGCATCTGGATGACGGTGATGGGCGTATCGATGCCCAAAAACGGGGCGATGACCGAAACGCCCACTGCGCACAGGTTCATGGTCAGCTGGAACACGATAAATTTGCGCATGCTCTTGAAGATGGTGCGGCCATAGAGGATGGCCCGGACGATGGAGGCGAAGTTATCGTCCAAGATCACGATATCCCCTGCTTCTTTGGCCACTTCGGTGCCGCTGCCCATGGCAAAGCCCACGTCCGCCCGCTTGAGGGCCGGCGCATCGTTGATGCCGTCGCCCGTCATGCCCGCCACAAGGCCAAGTTCTTGGGCCAGGCGCACCAGCCGGGATTTATCCTGGGGCAGCGCCCGGGCGACTACCCGCAGGTGCTTGAGGTTTTTTTTCAGGTCTTCGTCAGACAGGGAGGAGAGTTCGGCGCTGGTCAGTACCAGGTCTTCCGGCGATGTGATGAGCCCGGCTTCCAGGGCGATGGCGCCGGCGGTATCCCGGTTGTCGCCGGTGATCATCACCACCTGGATGCCTGCCTGGGCCATGGAGGCCACGGCCTGGGGCACCTCGGGTCGCAATTCATCCCGGATGCCCACCAGGCCGATGAGGGTCAGGCCGGAAAAAGCCCCGGCCGGGTGCACCGGCCCATTGGAATAGGCAAGAGCCAGCACCCGAATGGCGTGGCGGGTCATCCGCTTCCACTGATCTTCCACCGCGCCGGGGGACAAGGGTACCCGCCGGCCTTGCTCATCGATACAATGGGTGCAGCCCGGCAAGATCTTTTCCGGCGCGCCTTTGACCAGGTGCACCGGCTGGTCGCCGGAAGGCACAGTGGCCGCGGAAAACTTGTTGGTACTGTCAAAGGGGATGCGCTCTTCCACCGGTATTTGGAGAAAAGGGCGGGCATAGGGCATGACAAAGGATAAAAGGGCCCGGTCCGTTGCATTGCCGCCCAAAGGACGCCCTGTGGCAGACAGCATGGCATCATTGTTACACACACAGTTCAATGCAGCCAGACGGAAGACCTCTGCCGCCCGGGTGCGCAGCTGCTCCGCGCCAGAGAAGGATTTGCCGCTGCCTGTGATAAATTCCGCCACTTGCAGCTTGCCCCGGGTGAGGGTGCCGGTCTTATCGGTGAACAAGATGTTCAGGCTGCCCGATGTTTCGATGCCCACCAGCTTGCGCACCAGCACATGGTCTTTCAGCATGCGCCGCATGTTGGAAGAGAGCACCACGGTGATCATCATGGGCAGTCCCTCAGGCACGGCCATGACGATCACCGTCAGGGCCAGGGTCAGGGCGTGGAGCACCAGGGAGACCACCTGGCCCGGGCTGTGGAGCAGTTGGGCGATCAGCTGGGGGTCCATGCGGCAATCCAGCACAAAGGCATTGAACAGGTCGGCCACGGCCACAGCTGCCGCCGCCACAAAGCCCAGGCGGCTCAACACCTCTGCCAGGTGGGAAAGGCGCAGCTTCAAGGGGCTTTCCCGGGTCTCTTCCTGCATCTCCCGGGCCATGCCGCCGTAAAAGGTGGCATCGCCTACCCGCAGCACTTGCAGGATGCCGTCGCCGCTGCATACCACGCTGCCGCGGAACAGCTGGTTCTCCGATAAAAAGTCCCAGCCCCCCTCAGTGGGCCCCGGCCCGCCGGGCTGTTTGCTTTTTTCCTTGCTTTCGCCGTTTAAGGCCGCTTGGTCCACAGACAGCCGGCCCCGCACCAAAATGCCGTCTGCGGGCACCCGCTCCCCGGCGCCCAGCAGCACCAGATCGCCCACCACCACATCGGCCACAGGGATCTGCTGGACCCGGCCTTGGCGCAGCACGCGGCATTGGCCCCGGGCCGCTTCCTCCTGCAATTTGAGGAAGGCGGATTCGCTGCCGTATTCCGAAAGGGTGGAGACGAAGGTGGCCAGGAAGATGGCCAAGGCGATGCCAAGCGTCTCAAACCAGTTGGCGTCGCGGAAGAGAAAGAGCACATTGAGCACCAGGGCGGCCAACAGGATCTTGATGATCGGGTCGCCAAAATTGGACAAAAATTGTTGAAAGAATGTGATCCGTTTGTGCCGTGTCAGTTCGTTGGTTCCGTGTTTTTTGCGTGAGCGCTCCACGGCCTCGGGGCTCAGGCCCTTGGCGGCGTAGGAAGCAGACGCTGCGTGATCCATCATTTCTTCAGCTCCTTTTGGCATAGACAAGTCCTTACCACCAATGTATGGCCGGGGGACAGGCAATATGACTGAGGAGCGGCAGGGTTGCAGACTGCAAACAAATGTTCTATAATAAAAGCAGAACAAAAGGGAAAGCGAGGGGAGGGGACGGCGTGGACCGGGATATTTTACATGTGGATATGAATGGGTTTTACGCCTCGGTGGAGATGCTGTTCCATCCAGAGGCGCGCCAGGTTCCCATGGCCGTGGGCGGCGACGCCCAGGAACGGCATGGGGTCATCCTGGCCAAAAACGAGCTGGCCAAGCAGCGGGGCGTCAAAACGGCGGAGACCATTTGGCAGGCCAAAAAGAAATGCCCGGAATTGCTGCTGTTGCCGCCCCACCGGCAGCTGTATGCCGAATACTCCGCCAAGGCCAACGCCATCTACAGCCGGTTTACCGACCAGGTGGAGCCTGCCAGCATCGATGAGAGCTATTTGGACGTGACGGGCAGCCACCGCCTGTTCGGCACCAACTGGCAGATCGCCCAGTGCATCCGCCAGACGGTGAAAGAAGAGCTGGGGCTCACGGTCTCGGTGGGCATCTCCTTTTGCAAGGTGTTTGCCAAAATGGGCAGCGATATGAAAAAGCCGGATGCGGTCACCGAGCTGAACCGGGAGAACTGGCAAGATGTGCTGTACCCCATGCCGGTGGAAACGCTGCTGGGGGTGGGAGCGGTGACAGCCGCCCGCCTGCGGGGCGCGGGCATGCGCACCATCGGCGATGTGGCGGAACGGAGCCGGCAGGCATTGGAGGCCCTGCTGGGCAAACACGGCCACAGCTTATACGAATATGTCCATGGGCTGGAGCAGGAGCCTGTGCGGCGCATGGGCGACCACGAGACGCCCAAATCCATCGGCCGCGGCCGCACCTTCCGCCGGGATCTCGTGGGGGAAGAGGAGATCCGAGTGGAAATTTTGGCGCTGTGCGAAGACGTGGCCGCCCGCCTGCGGCAAAAAGGCCTGCGCTGCTGGGGGGTGCAGCTGACCATCAAAGACCCCCAGTTTGCCTGCATCGACCGGCAGACCCAGCTGGAGCAGCCGGCAGACACCACCGGGGAGCTGTACCAGGGAGCGATGGATGTGTTTGGACGGGTCTGGCACCTGGGCAAACCCATCCGGATGATGACGGTGACGGCCATTTCCCTCACCCAGGAGACACGGCAGCTCAGCCTGTTCGACGATGGGCGGGGGGAGAAACTGGCCCGGTCGGTGGACCAGATCCGCCAGAAATTCGGGGATGGGGCCATCCGTCCGGCCGCACTGCTGGGGCGGGAGGAATGACCGGTTTCTACCATCGGTTCAATTCTCGGTCGATCAGCTGGAGGGCCAGCTCGAAGGCATCCAAGCGCCGTTTGATTAAGGTGATCTGGGAGCGGTACCGCCGGGGCTCTTCTTTGGCCTCCAGCGTCTTCCGTGTCTCCCCCAGCTTGTGTTGGATGGACGTGATTTGGCGTTTGGCTTCCAGCAGACGTTCTTGTGTGATCTCCATGTGTACCTCCGGAAATGAAAAGCGGACCTTTGATTTTGATAAGGAAACGAGCCAAGGGGCAGCCCTTGGCTCGCTTGTTTGTGTAGTTGAGAGGGGTGCACCAGCCGTCACTCCAGACTCAGCTGGCAGACTGGGGGGAAGGGTCCGGGTTTTCGCGGAACCACTTGCGGAACAGGCGCACCAGCACTGTGACAGCCACGATGGACAGGATGACCTCGGTGGTGAACTGGGCGTAAGAGAGGCCGTAGAGAGGATACAGCCGGTTGAGCACATACAGAATGGGGATCTCCAGGATGATCTTGCGGAGGATGGCGAAGAAAAAGGAGAAATACCCCATGCCGGTGGCTTGGAACACACCTACGGTGATGAAATCCACACAGAGGAAGGGCAGGCCCAGGCAGAAGCCCCGCAGCAGCCGGGTGCCATAGGCAATGATCTGTTCGTTATCCATAAACAGCTTCGTCAGCACGCCGGCGCCGGCAAAGTAGACGATCGCCATAGTACACAAGAAGGTGAGGGCGATTTTGAGGGTGAAGACAAAGGTGTTCTTCATCCGGCGGATGTTGCCGCTGGCGTAGTTGTAGCTGATAAGGGGCATGATGCCCTGGGAAAGGCCCATGGCGATGTTCATGGGCACCTGGTTGATCTTATAGGTGATGCCCATGGCCGCTACGGCATCAGACCCATAACCAGAAGTGAAGTTGTTGAGCACTGTCATGCTGGTCACGTTCAGCAGGTTCTGGATAGCGGCAGGGACACCGACGGCGAACACGCCCAGGACGATGGGCTTGCGCAGGGAGAACATCTTGGGACGGATGCACACATAAGTGCTCTTGCGGCGGCAGTAGAGCAGCACAAAGAAATAACCGCAAGCCGCACAGTTGGAAAGGAAAGTGGCCAGGCCCGCCCCTTCGGCGCCCATGTTCAGGCCCCAAGGCAGCACAAAGATGGGGTCTAAGAGGATGTTGAGAAAGCAGCCGCTCATGGTGCCGATGCTGGCGTGGAGGGAAGCGCCTTCGGAGCGCACCAGATAGGCCAAGACCACATTGAGGATCGAGGGGGCCGCGCCAAACGTCACGGTCCACTTCAAATAGGCGGCCGTGGCTTCCATGGTCTCAGAGGTGGTGCCCAGCATGGTCATCAGCGGATGCTGGAACACCGTATAGACCAGGGAAAAGACCAGGCCGAAGAAAATGGCGCAGTAGAAGCCAAAGGCGGAACTGCGGTACACCGTATCATAATCCTTGCGCCCCAAAGCCCGGCTCATCATACTGGAGCTGCCCACGCCGAACAGGTTATTGACGGCGTTGAAGGCCAGCAGGATGGGGGCTGCCAAAGTGACGGCCGCATTTTGGATGGGGTCGTTCAGCATGCCGACAAAATAGGTGTCGGCCAGGTTGTAAAGGACCATGACCAGCGAGCTGAGCACAGTGGGGACGGCCAGCTGCAGCACGGCCTTTGGTACAGGGGTCTGCTCAAATAGAGCGATTTTTTGCTTGTCTTCCATTGGTTCTCCTTCTCCCGGGCGGCCGGTGGGGATCACCGCGCCTGGGTATCATTTTCATTCGATTTTTATCATAGCACAAATCGGTGGGGAAATCTCCCCCCAATTTGCCCGGAATGGGGCTCCTGGACAAGTTGCCTCTTGTGGGGCTTGGCGGGGGATGGTATGATGGAGAAAAGGAGGGGACACCATGACACGAGAAGAGGAATTCGCTTCTTTATACCGCAATGGCACCGTGTACCGGCCTTTGCAGGAGGAACACAGCATCCTGGTGGAAGTTGGGCTGGGGTGCGGCTGGCACAAATGCGCCTTCTGCGATTTTACAAGGGACCCGTTTTGCTGGATCCCGCTGGAAGAGGTACACCATAGCGTGCAGACATTGGCCCGGCTGCAGGTGCCGGGCAACCGGGTGTTCCTGTTGGGGCAAAACGCCATGATGCGGCCCGCCCGGGAGCTGCTGCAGATCTTTGCCTGGATCCACCACTATATGCCCCAGGTCCAGGAGATCGCCATGTATGCCCGGGCCGACGACGTGCTGCGGAAGACGCCGGAAGAACTGCGGGCCCTGCGGGACATGGGCCTTTGCGACCTGCACATCGGGGTGGAGTCGGGCAGTGATACCGTACTGCTGCTGGCCAACAAAGGCGAGACGGTCTACGACATGCTGACGGCCTTTCAAAAGCTGGATGCAGCCCGCATCGGCTATTTTGTCACATCTATCTTAGGGCTGGGGGGCAAACACCTGTGGAAAGCCCACGCCATCGAGACGGCCCGGCTCTATAACCGCATCCACCCCAAAAACATCTGGGTTCTGGCCCTCAAGCTGTTCCCCGGCACCCAGCTCCACCGCCAGGCCAGCCAGGGGCTCTTTGAACCGCTGACACCTTTTGAGATGCTGTTGGAAGAACGGCTGCTGGTGCGGGAGCTTCAAGTGGAAAACTGTTTCTATATGGATACCACAGCCATGAATAAATACACGCTGGCAGCCCATCTCTCCGAAGGCAAACAGGGGCTGCTCAACTCCATCCAGCATCTGCTGGAAGAAGAGGAGATCAACCAGATCTTCGGACCGGAAGAGGAGGTGCTCTCGTGAAGGAGGAGCAGACTGCCGGGCCGAGGCCGGGCCGGTACCGCCATTTTAAGGGTGGGGAATACCAGGTCTTCGGTACGGCCATCCATTCGGAAACGCTGGAAGAATACGTGATCTACCAGCCTTTGTACGGGGAACGGAAGATCTGGGTGCGCCCCCTTGCCATGTGGCGGGAAGAAGTGGAGCGGGACGGACGCCGCGTGCCCCGCTTTGCCTACATTGGCGAAGGGGAAGCGGAACAGGACTGACAAAAAGGGGCCGGCGCTTTTTTTGCAGAAAATACTTGCAATCTGCCAAGTGGTCGTGTATAATATAAGAAATTTTAGGCATCTTTCGTATGGCGGCGTTGGAGGCCAGACAAATTAGCAGCGAATTTTATGGGAAATGAGAACGAAGCCTTCAGGTGTCTGGGGGCTTTTCTTTCGGCCAGCGCCGCAGAACAGGAGGTTTACATGGGAAAGAATCTGTTGGATCTAAAAAGCCTGGAAGTATCTGAGATCCACTCTATTTTGGAACAGGCCCAGGCCTTCCACGACGGCGAAGTATTTCACGGCTTAGAAGGCCGCGTTGCCGCCAATCTCTTTTTTGAACCCTCGACCCGTACCCAGTACAGCTTCAACATGGCTGAATGCAAACTGGGTTTACGGGTCATTTCTTTTAATCCGGCAGGTTCGTCCCTGCAAAAGAACGAGAGCTTTTACGATACGGTGAAGACCTTTGACAGTTTTGGCACCGACCTGCTGGTCATCCGCCATGTGGAGAACGAATATTACAACCAGCTGCTGGGCCATGTGAATGCCAAGATCCTCAATGGGGGCGACGGCACAGGCAACCACCCCACCCAATCGCTGCTGGACCTGCTGACCATCCGCCAGGAGTTCGGCCGGTTCGAAGGGCTGCGGGTGGCCATCATCGGCGACGTCTCCCACAGCCGGGTGGCCCACACCAACTTTGAAGTGATGCAGCGGCTGGGCATGGAGGTGTGCACCAGCGGTCCGGAAGAATATATGGAAGAGGGCATGCACTTCAAGCCCTTTGAAGAAGCGGTGCGGCAGAGCGATGTGGTGATGCTGCTGCGGGTGCAGCACGAGCGCCATGCGGAGCACATGCATTTGACGGTAGAGCAGTACCACGACCGCTACGGCATGGACCGGAACAAGCTGGCCTGGCTGAAAGAAGGAGCCATCATCATGCACCCGGCGCCCTTCAACCGGGGCGTGGAGATTGCGGACGACGTGGTGGAATGCGATCGCTCCCGCATCTTTAAACAGATGAACAACGGCGTATTTGTGCGCATGGCCGCCATCAAGCGGGCCCTGTGCGATTGATAGGAGGTATGGCCATGGATACGATCGTGCGAGGCGGCCGGGTATTCGACGGCCAAAGGCTGGTGGAAGCCGATGTGCGCATCCGGGATGGGGTCATCCAGCAGGTGGGGCCCGGGCTGGATAGCGAGGGGTGCCAAGTCATTGACGCCACAGGCAAAGTGGTGTCCCCAGGCTTCATCGACCTGCACGTCCATTTGCGGGAGCCTGGGTTTGCCCACAAAGAGACGGTGCGCACCGGGACCCAGGCGGCGGCAGCCGGCGGGTTCACCACCATTTGCGCCATGCCCAACCTGGACCCGGTGCCCGACAGCGACCAGCATTTGAGCGTCTCGGAAGCCTGCATCCAGCAGGGCGCCCTGGTGCGGGTGCTGCCCTATTGCGCCATCACCGTGGGGGAAAAAGGCCAGGAACTGGTGGATTTTGAAGGGCTGCACACCCGCTGCGCCGGCTTTAGCGATGACGGCAAAGGGGTACAGCAAGAGGCGATGATGCGGCAGGCCATGGAACGCTGCGCCAAAGTAGGGGCGCTGATCTCGGCCCACTGCGAAGACGAGAGCCTGCTGGACGGAGGCTATATCCACCAGGGGACCTATGCGGAAAAACACGGACACAAGGGCATTTGCAGCGCCTCGGAGTACAAGCCGGTGGAGCGGGATGTGGCGCTGAGCGCCGCCACCGGCTGCCGGTACCACGTGTGCCATGTGTCGGCCAAGGAGACTTTGGAGATCATCCGCCAGGCCAAGGCCCAGGGGGCGCCGGTCTCCTGCGAGATCACCCCACACCACGCCCTGTTGTGCGACGAGGACATCCAAGGGGACGACGGCCGGTATAAAATGAACCCGCCCCTGCGGGACAAGGCGGACCGGGAGGCCATTTGGCAGGCGCTGCGCGACGGCACGGCCGATGCCATCGCCACAGACCATGCGCCCCACAGCGCCCAGGAAAAAAGCCGGGGCCTGGCGGGCAGCGCCATGGGCATCGTGGGGATGGAGACCGCTTTTTGCACCCTGCACACCGGTTTGGTGCAAAAGGGCATCTTGCCTCTGGAGCGGCTGCTGTGGCTCATGACCTACGGCCCGGCCAAAGTACTGGGCGTGCCCTGCGGCATCCAGCCGGGCAACCAGGCAGACCTGGTGCTGCTGGATCTGGCGGCCCAATACACCATTGACAGCAATCAATTTTACTCCATGGGGAAAAGTACGCCTTTTGACGGCTGGCATGTGGCCGGCAAAGTGGTGCGTACCATCTACCGTGGGCAGACCGTATACGTGGAGGAATAAAGAAAATGGAAAAAACGGAACGCAAAGACCGGAAACTGGTGTTCGCCAACGGCCGCCAGTTCCTGGGCACCGGCTTCGGCAGCGGCCGGGAAGCCCTGTGTGAATGCAGCTTTGACACCGCCATGATCGGCTACCAGGAAATTCTCAGCGACCCGGCCAGCGCCGGCGAAGCCCTGGTGATGACGTATCCGGTCATCGGCAGTTACGGCATGGCCGACGAAGACTACGAATCCCGCCTGTGCCCGGTGGGCTGCCTGATCGTCCGGCAGTACAACGACCGGCCCTCCAATTTCCGCTACACAAAGACGCTGGCGGAAGTGATGCTGGAAAACGACATCCCGGGCATCCAGGGGGTGGATACCCGGGCCATCACCCGCATGCTGCGGGACGAAGGCTCCATGAAAGTGCTGCTGACCGACGCCGCCACTCCGCTGGACAAGGCCATGGAGCAGCTGAAGAACATGGAGCTGGCCCAAGACCTGGTGGCGAAAGTCAGCGGCAAGAAGATCCGCTACAGCCGCACGCCCAACTACCGCTACAATGTGGTGGCCGTGGATTGCGGCATCCGCCAGAGCAGCATCCGCTGCCTGACGGCCCGGGGCTGCAATGTGACCATCGTGCCCTATGACACCAAAGCGGAGACCGTGCTCTCCCTCAAGCCCGACGGCCTGTTCCTGTCCAGCGGCCCGGGCGACCCCCAGGCATGCCCCCAGGTGGTGGAGCTGACAAAGGCCCTGTGGGGCAAGCTGCCCATCTTTGGCGTGGGCCTGGGCTGCCAGATCATCGCATTGGCCGCCGGCGGCAGCACATATAAGATGAAGCACGGCCACAACGGCGGCAACATCTCCGTCATCCACAGCGGGGAGATCAAGCGGGAGATCACCAGCCAAAGCCACAGCTACGCCATCTGCGAAGACAGCTTGGCGGGGACGGGCCTGACAGTGACCCACCGGCATCTGCTGGACCACACGGTGGAAGGCGTGAAGCAGGAAGAAAAGCAAGTGCTGGGCGTTCAGCACTACCCGGAGAACATGCCTGGCGCGGATGACTGCGTCTATGTGTACGACGATTTCGTACAGATGATGGCGAAGAACAGCGAGGGAGGAAACAACAATGCCTAAGCGTACGGATATTCACAAGATACTGGTCATCGGCAGCGGCCCCATCGTCATCGGCCAAGCCGCCGAGTTCGACTATTCGGGCACCCAGGCCTGCCTGGCCCTGAAAGAAGAGGGATACCAGGTGATCCTGGTCAATTCCAACCCCGCCACCATCATGACGGATACCCATATCGCGGACAAAGTGTATATGGAGCCGCTGAATCTGGAATACGTGGCCCGGATCATCCGCAAAGAGCGCCCCGACGCCATGATCCCCACCCTGGGCGGCCAGACCGGCCTGAACCTGGCCATGCAGCTGGCCCAGAAAGGCGTGCTGAAAGAGTGCGGCGTGGAGATCTTGGGCACCTCTTTTGATTCCATCGACCAGGCGGAAGACCGGGAGAAGTTCAAGGAGCTGTGCCTGCGCATCGGCGAGCCGGTGCTGGACAGCTTCATCGCCCACTCGGTGGAAGAGGCGAAAGAAGAGGCCAACAAGATCGGCTACCCCATCGTGCTGCGGCCCGCCTTTACCCTGGGCGGCACAGGCGGCGGCTTCTGCGACAACGATGAAGAGCTGGAAAAGCTGGCGGAGAGCGCGCTGAACCTGTCGCCGGTGGGCCAGGTGCTGGTGGAAAAATCCATCAAGGGCTACAAAGAGATCGAGTTCGAAGTGATGCGGGATAAAAACGACACCGCCATTGGCATCTGCTCCATGGAGAACATCGACCCGGTAGGCGTGCACACCGGCGACAGTATGGTAGTGGCCCCGGCCCAGACCCTGACGGGCAAAGAATACCACATGCTGCGGGATGCCGCGCTGCGCATCATCCGGGAACTGGGCATCGAAGGCGGCTGCAACGTCCAGTTCGCCCTGGACCCCTATTCCTTCCGCTACTACGTCATCGAAGTCAACCCCCGGGTGTCCCGTTCTTCGGCGCTGGCTTCCAAGGCCAGCGGCTTCCCCATTGCCAAGGTGTCGGCTAAGATCGCCATCGGCATGGCGCTGGATGAGATCCAGCTGGGCAGCATGCCGGCCAGCTTTGAGCCCGCCCTGGACTATGTGGTGTGCAAGGTGGCCCGGTTCCCCTTCGATAAATTCGACAAGGCTTCGAAGCAGCTGACCACCCAGATGAAGGCCACCGGCGAAGTCATGGCCATCGGCCGCACCATGGAAGAGTGCATGCTGAAGGCAGTGCGCAGCCTGGAAGCGGGCGTCAACCACATCTGGAAGCAGAAATTCGACAGCTACACCACCGACGAGCTGATGCAGGAGATCGCCACACCCACCGATGAGCGGCTGTACGCCATGGCAGAGCTGCTGCGCCGCCATGTGGATCTGATGATGATCTGCCAGGCCACCAAGATCGATTACTTCTTCATCGATTCGCTGCGCAAGATCGTGGAATACGAAGAAGTGCTGCGCCAGAACCCCGGGGATGGGGAAGTGCTGGCCGAGGCCAAGCGCATGGGCATTTCCGATGCCTACATCGGCAAATGCTGGGATATGGACGAGCTCCAGGTGTTCCGCCTGCGCAAAGAAAAGGGGATCTTCCCGGTGTATAAGACCATCGACACCTGCGCCGGCGAGTTCAAGTCCTATGTGCCCTACTTCTACTCCACCTATGAAGAGGAGAACGAATCCATCGTCACAGACAAGCCTTCGGTCTTGGTGCTGGGCAGCGGCCCCATCCGCATCGGCCAGGGCGTGGAATTCGACTACTCCACGGTCCACGCCATCTGGGCCATCCGGGAGGCGGGGTATGAAGCCATTATCATCAACAACAACCCGGAGACCGTGTCCACCGACTATACCGTCAGCGATAAGCTGTATTTCGAGCCCCTGTGCATCGAAGATGTGATGAACGTCATCGAACTGGAAAAGCCCATGGGCGTGGTCGTCTCCCTGGGCGGCCAGACGGCTATCAACCTAGCCAACCGGCTGCATGCCCTGGGCGTCAAGATCATCGGCACAGATGTGGATGCCATCGACAGAGCGGAAAACCGGGACAGCTTTGAAAAGCTGATGAACGAACTGCAGATCCCCCAGCCGGCCGGCCAGGCGGTGACCCGCATTGAAGACGGCGTCAAAGTGGCCCAGCAGATCGGCTACCCGGTGCTGGTGCGTCCCTCTTATGTGCTGGGCGGCCGGGCCATGCAGATCGTGCGGGACGACGAAGCCCTGCGCCGCTACTTGGCGGAAGCCGTGGTGGCCAGCGAAGAGCATCCGGTGCTGGTGGACAAGTACATCGCCGGCAAAGAGCTGGAGGTAGACGCCATCTGCGACGGCGAAGAAGTGCTCATCCCGGGCATCATGGAGCACGTGGAGCACACCGGCGTCCACTCCGGCGACTCCATCAGCGTATATCCCACTTTCTCCGTAGGGGAAAAAGCCCGGGCTGCCATTTTGGATTATACCCAGCGGCTGGGCCGGGGCATCGGCATCCGGGGCCTGTTCAACATCCAGTTCATCGTCAGCGAAGATGAGACGGTCCACGTCATCGAAGTCAACCCCCGCTCCTCCCGCACCGTGCCCTTCCTCTCCAAGGCCACAGGCATCCCCATGCCCAAGATCGCCACGAAGGTGATGCTGGGCCACAGCCTGAAAGAGCAGGGCTATCAGGCAGGCGAAGCGCCCCGCCGCAACCGCTGGTATGTCAAAGTGCCTGTGTTCAGCTTCTCCAAGCTCCGGGGCGCCGATGTGTACCTGTCCCCCGAGATGAAATCCACCGGCGAAGCCATCGGCTATGACGACAGCTTGAACCGGGCCCTGTACAAGGCGCTGAAAGCCGCCAACATGCGGGTGGCCAACTACGGCACGGTGTTCGTCACCATCGCCGATGAGGACAAGCCACGGGCTCTGCCCCTGGTGCGCCGGTTCTATGACCTGGGCTTTAACATCGAAGCCACCCGGGGCACCGCTCAATTCCTCAAAGACAACGGCATCCGCACCCGCAGCCGCGCCAAGATCAGCGAGGGCAGCGAAGAGATCCTGGAATCGCTGCGCCAGGGCCATGTGACGTATGTGATCAACACCTTGGGCGCCAACGAGTGGGCCAACACCGACGGCTTTGCCATCCGCCGCTGCGCGGTGGAGAACAACGTGACGATGTTCACATCGCTGGATACCGTCAGCGTACTGCTGGACGTGCTGGAAGAGATCACTGTGGGCGTTTCCACCATAGATAGCGAAGGGAAAAAATGAAAAACGGGATCTATGAAATCGTGAGCAACCGGCCCATTGCCCTGGATACCTATGAGATGGTGCTGGCCGGCGATATGGGGTTTGTAGAAAACCCAGGGCAGTTTGTCAACATCCAGCTGGAAGGGCTGTACCTGCGCCGGCCCATCAGCATCTGCGATTGGGATGACCGGACCATGACCTTGATCTACAAGGTCGTGGGCCGGGGCACCCGGCAGATGGCGGCCATGGCGCCCGGCCACAAGCTGGACCTGCTGACCGGGCTGGGCAACGGCTTTTCCATGGAAGAGGCCGGGGAACACAGCCTGGTGATCGGCGGCGGCGTGGGCGTGCCGCCCCTGTACGGCCTGTGTAAGCGGCTGGTGCAGCAAGGCAAGCGGGTATCTGCCGTGTTGGGCTTTGGCAAACAGGAACAGGTCTTTTACCAAAAGGAATTCGAAGAGCTGGGCTGCCCGGTCTATCTGGCCACAGAGGATGGCAGCATGGGTACCAAGGGCTTTGTCACCGATGTGATGGCCCAGCTGGACTACGACTATTATTTTGCCTGCGGCCCCATGCCCATGCTGCGGGCCGTGCATGCCATGGGCCGCCGGGGCCAGCTCTCCTTTGAAGAGCGGATGGGCTGCGGCTTTGGCGCCTGCATGGGCTGCAGCTGTGAGACTTTGGTGGGCACAAAACGCATTTGTGTCGATGGCCCTGTGATGCGCAGTGAAGAGGTGAAATTTTAATGGGAAGACTGACAGTCAAGCTGGGGGACTGGGAACTGGACAACCCGGTCATCCCCGCCAGCGGCACCTTTGGCTTTGGCTATGAATTTGCCCGGCACTACGATCTGGACCAGCTGGGTTCCATCAGCCTAAAGGGAACCACCAAAGAAGCCCGCTTTGGCAACCCTACCCCCCGCATCGCCGAGTGCGAAGCCGGCCTGCTCAACGCCATCGGCCTGCAGAACCCCGGGGTGCACAAGGTGATCGAAGAGGAGCTGCCCAAGCTGCGCCAGGTGTTCCACAAAAAAGCCATCGCCAATATTTCGGGCTTTTCGGTGGAGGATTACGCCTACACCGCCGCCTTGTTTGACAAAGAAGAGGACATCGGCATTTTGGAGATCAACATCAGCTGCCCCAATGTCAAGCACGGCGGCATGGCCTTCGGCACCGACCCGGAGGCCGCGGCCACCGTGTGCCGGGCGGTAAAAGAAGTGACCCATAAACCGGTGTATATGAAACTATCCCCCAATGTGACGGACATCGTGGCCATTGCCAAGGCGGTGGCCCAGGCGGGCGCCGACGGCCTGGTGCTCATCAACACCTTGTTCGGCATGCGCATCGAGCCCCGCACAGGCAAGCCCATCGTTTCCACCAAGATGGCGGGCTTCAGCGGCCCGGCCATCAAGCCGGTGGCCCTGCGCATGGTCTACCAGGTCTGCCAGGCGGTGGATCTGCCGGTGATCGGCGTGGGAGGGATCCGGGATGCGGACGATGTGCTGGAATTTTTGTCCGCCGGCGCCTCTGCCATCCAAGTGGGGGCCCAGAACCTGGTGGACCCCTGGGCCTGCCCCAAGATCATTGAAGACCTGCCCCGCAAGATGGACGAATATGGAATCAACGACCTGCAAGAAATCATAGGGAGGGCGCTCTAAATGAAAAAACATGATGTCATCATCGCCTGCGATTTCCCGGATGCCCAGCAGACGCTGGATTTCCTCCGGCAGTTCCAGCAGGAAAAACCCTTTGTCAAGATCGGCATGGAGCTGTTTTACGGCGAAGGGCCGGATATCGTGCGCCAGATCAAGAGCATGGGCCACGACGTCTTTCTGGATCTGAAGCTCCATGACATCCCCAACACGGTGAACAAGGCCATGCGGAACCTGGCCCGCCTGGGGGTCAACATGACCAATGTGCACGCCGCCGGCACCGCCGACATGATGCGGGCCGCCAAAGAGGGGCTGGCCGAAGGGGCTGCCGGTGAAGTGCCCCTGCTCATCGCCGTGACCCAGCTGACCAGCACCACAGAAGAGCGGATGCACAAAGAACTGCTGATCGAGGCCAGCATTGAGGATACCGTGCGCCACTACGCCAAAAATGCCTGCGACAGCGGGCTGGACGGCGTGGTCTGCTCGCCGCTGGAGGCGGGGATCGTCAAAGAGGCCTGCGGCACTGCCTTCCTCACCGTGACCCCCGGCATCCGTTATGCAGATGGCAACGTAAACGACCAAGCCCGCATCACCACGCCCCAGAAGGCACGGGAGATCGGCACCGACTACATCGTGGTGGGCCGCCCCATCACCAAGGCGCAAGACCCGGTGGAAGCCTACCGCCGCGTGCTGCGGGATTTCCTGGGAGAATAAAGGAGGAAGAACGATGGAAAACATGGAAAAGAAGATCGCATCTTGCCTGCTGGAGATCAAAGCCGTGTTCCTGCGGCCCCAGCAGCCCTTCACCTGGGCCAGCGGCATCCAGTCCCCCATCTATTGTGACAACCGGCTCACCCTGTCCTACCCGGCCATCCGCGACCAGGTGGAACAGGGCTTGGCGGAAAACATCCGCAAGCACTACCCCGATTGTGAAGTGGTAGCGGGCACCAGCACTGCCGGCATTGCCCACGCCGCCCTGGTGGCCAACATCCTGGGCCTGCCCATGTGCTATGTGCGCTCCAGCGCCAAGGACCATGGCCGCAACAATCAGATCGAAGGCAAAGTGGAAAAAGGCCAGAAAGTGGTGGTGGTGGAAGACCTGATCTCCACCGGCGGTTCGGTGATCGAAGTGGTCAATGTGCTGCGGGAAGCGGGCGCCCAGGTGTTGGGCATCGCCTCCATCTTCACCTATGGGCTGCAAAAAGGCATCGACCGGATGAACGACGCCCAAGTCAAAAACGTCTCTCTCTCCAACTACGGCGCTTTGGTGGAAGTGGCCTTGGAGCAGAATTATATCCAGCCGGATGATGTGAAAAAGCTGCAAGCATTCCGGCAGAACCCCTCCGATGCGGGCTGGATGAACCTGTAACCCGTAGATCGGAAAAAAGAAAGAAGAAAGCGTCCCGCAGACTGCAGTCTGCGGGACGCTGTTTTTGTGATGATCTCAGCTTGATTCCTCCCATTGTTTCTGCCAGATCGATGAGGACAGCACCAGCAGGATCCCGATGAGACAGGTCTCAATGACCCCGGTTCTATCCTAGCCAATGGAGCATAGCAAAAGGAGAGTGGAAGGAAGATTTGCGCTGCAAACAGGGTAATGCAACGGCGGCGCCTGCCCAAAACATCCCTGCCATAAGCGGGAAACCGTCTTTGCGCAAAAGAGCCTTGGTGTTGCACCAGAGGGCGAGGGGATGCAGAAGAGGGGCGTGGCGCGTCATATCGGGTTCTGCCGTTGCCATAGCTTGCCTTTGCGGTAGAGTTGGAGCAAGCGCAGCCCGACAGCGTACAAAAGCGGGGCGAATACGCCGCACAGCAAGAGCAGGGGCAAGTATGCGGAGATGAAAGAGGAAGCGGAGAACAGGATGGTGGAAAGGGAACAGTGCCGCAAAGAGCCTGAGCCCAGTGGGAGAGGGACCCAAGTGGTGGCGGCAATGCACAGAAAACTCAAAGAAAAAGTCAAATACAGATGCCAGATGAAGTGTTGCAAAGAAACACGGCGCAGTACGAGGCACAGCATCACCAGACCCAGCAAAAACAACGCAATGGGGCCGCTGATCAGCCGGTGGAGCTCCGCCCGGTTGGCCCAGCCCCAAAAGCCCGGCAAATCAGATATATGTTGGTAAGGAGGAGAATCTTCCGGCATAAGGAGCAGGGTCCCTTGCCAAACCAGGCTCATCCAAGAGGAAAAGGACAAAGACAAGGCAAAAGCAATGGAAGACAGCCAAGTGAACGCAGCAGACAGCTTGGAGCCAGGACCACACAGGGGTAGGGCGTTTGGTCCGCCGGAACGAAGGCGGGGCAGCCAATGGGCCAAGAGCAGCCAAACAGGCCCCAGCAAAAAAATGCATTGGAGTCCTTGGCTGCCCCTTGCCCAATAAAAGAGCAGATTTTCTAAGGAGATATAAGTGACAGGATGGTGTGCGGCCGGAAAACAAAGGGGCAAAAAGAGCAGAGCAAAGCCAGCGGCCAAAGAAAAATAGATGGTAAACAACATCGTCCGCGGGCTTTCCCGCCGCACAGCGAGACAGAGCAGCAAAAGGAAAAACAGGGTGGGAGTGGTCCACAAACTGGAAAGGATAGAGGCTTGCTCCAACACGGGGTCGACCGTTTCAAAAACGGCAAAGCGGCTGACGGCAGGGGCAAAGGGATTGCCGTTGTGTATCACAAACAGCCGTATCCAGGCCGCCCACGCGGGCAGAGCAAAAGAGAAAGCGAAAAGAGCAGTGACCAGCCAAATGACCACAGTAGAGAGCTTCCGTTTCATTCGTATCGCTCCTCTCTATAAAATGGCAGAATGCAGTTTGGATCGTATAAACTCGATTCGGCCGCCCTATTCCGCAACACATGTTTCGATCTCTGCCAACAGATCTTTTTGCGTCATGCCGGAGAGGAAGTCTTCCTCTGCATAGCGGCCAATGTCCGTCCTGCCGATGGAGATTTGATAGACCGTGGTGTCCGATTCGGCCTGGGCCTCCAGTCTTGCCGGCTGGGTGGGAGAGGGGTGAAATAGATTCGACCGCACTTCCACCGTGCCATCGTCTTGGAAGATCACCTCACCCGGTTCGCCCATGGCAAAGTAGATGTCGTTGGCATGGCTGTAAGAGAGGAAAAGGAGATAAGGCGTACCATATTCTGGGGCAACATAATATTGGCTGGGCAGCTGATAGGAGAGGGACTGTGTCTGCCCATTGGCGCCATTGACCGGATAATATGCCTGGACAGAAAAAGCTTTGTTGATGGTGATCTCATCGGGCACATTAGAACCTTTCAGCACCTGGGAGACTGCAAAGGAATACAGGCGCCCTTCCGAATAGGAAGTTGGGTCCTCTTGCGTGGGGTCAGCAGGCAAACGGTCCATATTCCAGGAGGAAAGAAATTCCTGATACTGCCCGATGACGATGCAATCGGAAGCCTGGACCATGGAAGCGATGTCGGAGTAGACCGGATAATCCGAACCGATGCTGATGTTTACTTCTTCCACTTCTTTGGGCATTTCTGCATCGGCGGGAAGCTGGGCGGAACAGGCAGAGAGGAACGCAGCCAACAGAGCGGTGCCTGTGATGGCAGACAGGCGGATCCATTTCTTGCGCATAGATTGCACCTCCTAGTAAGGGACTCCTCTAAATAAGGGATGGTTGATTGGATTGCTATAAATCATTTAGCTTTGTAAAAATTATACCAAATGGAAGAGGGGAAAGACAGGAGCAGAATAGACGAAAATAGGCCACAGCTTCTGGCAGGCCGGGCAGCGGAAAAAGGGAGGCAGCCGAAGCTGCCTCCCTTTGGTTGGCCCGATGAAGCTATACCGCCTCGTCGGTGGGCTCAAACTGGCTGTTGTACAGGTTCGCATAAAACCCGCCTTTGGCCAGCAGTTCTTCGTGGGTGCCCTGCTCCACGATGTCGCCTTCGTTGAGCACCAGGATGCGGTCCGCATCCCGGATGGTGGAAAGGCGGTGGGCGATGATAAAGCTGGTGCGGCCCTGCATCAGCCGGTTCATGGCCTGCTGGATGAGCACTTCCGTGCGGGTATCCACCGAGGAAGTGGCTTCATCCAGGATCAGCACCGTGGGGTCGGCCAGGATGGCCCGGGCAATGGTCAGCAGTTGCTTTTGGCCGTGGGAGACGTTGCTGGCCTCTTCGTTCAGTTCAAAGTCATAGCTGCCGGGCAGCGTCTTGATGAAGTGGTCGGCACAGGCCATCTGGGCCGCATGCTCCACCTCTTCGTCGGTGGCATCCAAGCGGCCGTAGCGGATGTTGTCCCGGATGGTGCCGTGGAACAGCCAGGTATCCTGGAGCACCATGCCGATCTCGCCGCGGACCGTGTGGCGGGGCAGATCGGCGATATCGATGCCGTCCAGCAGGATGCGGCCGCTGTTGAGCTCATAGAAGTGCATGAGCAGCTTGACGATGGTGGTCTTGCCCGCGCCGGTGGGGCCTACGATGGCAATACGCTGGCCGTCTTTGACATGGGTGGAAAAGTCATGGATGATGGTCTTTTCCGGTGTGTAGCCAAAGTCCACATGCTCAAAGGTCACATCGCCTTTGACGCCGCCTTCGGGCAGGGCGCGTTTGCCGGTGTCCGGCTCTTCTTCGGCTTCTAAAAAGCGGAAGACCCGTTCGGCCGCAGCAGCAGTGGACTGCAGCGTGTTCATGATCTGGGCCGACTGGGTGACAGGCTGGTTGAAGCGGCGCACATATTGGATAAACGATTGGATGTTGCCGATGGTGATGCTGCCGCGAATGGTGAGGTAGCCGCCCAGCACACAGACCAGCACATAGCCGATGTTGCTGACGAACCCCAACACCGGCTGCATCAAGCCCGAAAGGAATTGGGAGCGCCAGCCCGAGGAATAGAGTTTGGAATTGAGCTGCTGGAAGGTCTGCTGGGAACGCTCCTCCCCGTTGAACAGGCGCACCACCGTATGGCCCGAATACATCTCTTCGATGTGGCCGTTCACATGGCCCAGGTATTCCTGCTGGGCACGGAAATACTTTTGGGAACGGCGGACGATCCGGGAGATGAAGAAGAAGGAGAGGGGGAGGGCCACCAGCGCCACCAAAGTCATCCAGCCGCTGATGGACAGCATCATCACCAGCACGCCCACCAGGGTGGTGACAGCGGTGATCATCTGGGTCAAGCTCTGGTTCAGGGTGGTAGAGACTGTGTCCACGTCATTGGTGATCAGGCTGAGCACCTCGCCGTGGGTGGTCTTATCGTAAAAGCTGAGAGGCAGTTTGTTCATCTTGCGGTTGATCTGATCCCGCAGCCGGTAAGAGATCTTTTGGGCCACGCCGCTCATCAAAAAGTTTTGCAGGTAAGAGAGCAGGGCGGAAAACAGGATGAGGCCAGCCAGCAGCAGAAGGATCTGCCCGACGGCTTCCAGGTCCACCCCCGGGCGGCTTTGCAGAGAAGTGCCCAGCAGATCATCCTGGTATTGGGGCGGGATGTTTTCGATCATTTGGCTGCCGCCGGGCACGGCGTCTAAAAAGTCGGCCATAGTGAGGTAGTCGCTGGGGGAGATGCCACTGGCTTGGCAAACTTCCTCAATGGCGTCGTATACGTTCTGCTTCATCAGGCCCACCATGATCTCATCGGTGGCGTTGCCCAGCACTTTGGGGATGTTCAGCGTCAGCACCACGCCGCCGATGGCCAGCAGGAAGGCGATGAGGATAGCGGGCAGGCTGGAGCGCAGGAAGCGGATGGTCTTGGCCATGGTGCCCTTGAAATCCTGGGGGCGGGCGCCGGGCGTCATGCGGGCATGTGGGCCGCCGCCCAGGGGCCCCCGGGGAGGACGGTGTGTATTATTGCTCATGTTCGATCTCCTCCTCAGAAAGCTGGGAACGGGCGATCTCCAGGTATACCTGGCAGTTTTTCAGCAGTTCCCGGTGGGGGCCGCAGCCCACGATCTCGCCATCGTCCAGCACGATGATCTGCTGGGCGTTCATGATGGTACTGACCCGCTGGGCCACGATCAGCATGGTGCGGTCTTGATACGTGGTGTTCAGCGCCCGGCGCAGCACAGCGTCGGTCTTGAAATCCAGGGCGGAAAAGCTGTCGTCGAAAATGAGGATCGGGGCCTGCTTTGCCAGGGCCCGGGCGATGCTCAGCCGCTGCTTTTGGCCGCCGGATACATTGCCGCCGCCCTGGGAGACCGGGGAGTCGTATCCTTCCGGTTTTTCCTCAATGAACTCGGTGGCCTGGGCGGTCTGGGCAAATTGGCGCACCTGTTCGTCGGTGGCCTCTTGGTTGCCGTAGCGGATGTTGGAGGCGATGGTGCCGCTGAACAAGGTGCCTTTTTGCGGCACGAAGGAAATGAGGTCATGGAGGTCATGCTGGGAAAAATCCTTGACGTCTATCCCGTTGATGGACACCTTGCCCTGTGTGGCGTCGTATAGGCGGGGGATCAGGCTGATGAGAGTGGATTTCCCGCAGCCGGTGCTGCCGATGATCGCCGTCGTCTCGCCGGGGCGGGCCGTAAAGCTGATGTCGTGGAGCACATCGTGCTCTGCCCCCGGGTATTTGAAGGACACATGGTCAAACTGGATGGTGCAGGGGGCATTTGCCGCCACTGCTTGGGGATGGGCCGGATCCTGGATCTCCACCGGGCTGTCGATGATCTCCGCGATGCGGCCGGCGGAGACCGAGGCCCGGGGCATGATGACAAAGACTAGGGAGATCATCATAAAGCTCATGATGATCTGCAAGGCGTACTGCATAAAGGCCATCATGTTGCCCACGTCGGCCACATTGCTGGCCGACACCGCAGCGATCCACACCACCACCAAGGAGACGCCGTTCATCACCAGATTCATGATGGGCATCATCAGGGAGATGGTGCGGTTGACGAACAGGTGGTTCTGGGTCAGGTTCCGGTTGGCTTCGTCAAAACGCTTTTCTTCGTGGGCCTCGGTGTTGAAAGCCCGGATGACCATCAGGCCGGACAAGCGCTCCCGGGCCACCAGGTTCAGGTGATCCAGCAGCTTTTGGGCCCGCTTGAAACGGGGCATGACAATGGCCATCAGCACGCCGATCAGCACCAACATGATGAGGATGCTCACGGCGATGGTAGAGACCATGCCCGGCATGTTGCTGCTTTTGGCAGCCGCCCGCAGGATGCCGCCCACACCCATGACAGGAGCGTAGAAGACCAGGCGGATGAGGACCGTGCAGAACATCTGCACCTGGGTGATGTCGTTGGTGCTGCGGGTGATCAGCGACGAGACGGAAAAGCGGTCGAATTCCGGTGTGGAAAACGAGGTGACTTTGTTGAATACTTGGCTGCGCAGGTCACGGCCCACACCGGAGCCGATGCGGGCGGCGAGCAAGCCCACCAGCACGGCACACACGACGCTGCCCAGAGAAATGAGCAGCATTTGCAGGCCGCGGCGCCATACGAACCCCATATCGCCCACCGCCACGCCTTCCGAGGCCAAGGAGGACATGTAGTCGGGCAGGGCCAGCTCGCACATGGCTTGGCCGAACAGCAGCACGAAGGCCAGCAGCAGCCAGCCCACATAATTTTTTAAGTGTCGCAGCAATTTGAATATAAAAGACCTCCCAAGGTTTGGCATCAGACAGAAGGGCCGCGGCAAGGGCCATCCGGCCTGGGGCGGGGCATGCCGCCGGGCTTCATCAGCCGCAGCAGGAGCTGGGGCATATCGTCGGGGTGGGTGCGCTTTTGGTCGCCCAGCCAACATTCCAGCACCGCCGTCAGAGAGGCAGCCCGCACGGCCACAAAGTAGGGGATCACATCCTCATCGGTATACCGGCCAAAGAAATTGATGTGCCGGAACAGGGCGGCGGAAAAAGCCTCCATTAGCAGATAAGTGGTCTTGGTTTGGATCAGCAGTTCCACCACGGCGGAATGGGCCATCCAGAAGCGGAAGAAGGCACGGAACAGCGCCAGCTCCCCTGGGTGCTGCTCATCGGCCCGGGCCTCCATCAAATAGGCGATCATCTGCCGGACAGCCTGGTCGACTTGGTAGCGCAGCACATCCTCGATGGCGTCGAAGCTGCGGTAAAACGTGGCTTTGCTCACCCCGGCCCGGGCAGACAGCGCCGTTACCGAAAGAGCGGCCCGGGGTCGGCCCTCTAAGATCATATCGTTCAGCGCCTGGCAGATCTGTTCCACGGATTTTTCCACCCGTTTGTCTTCGTGGATGTGGTACAACTTCTTCACCTCCTGCCTGCAAAATGCGTATCGGTAGTATAGGATAGAAAAAATAACAAGTCAATAGTATCGTAAAATGGTTTACAGTTTGGTCACAGAAAATTGCAAAAATAGATGCAAGTCGGCCCAAGCCTGGGGGAAAGCACTCGATAGCAGGGCAGGGCCTGGCCGCTGGGAGGCACTTTGTTTGGCCAAAACCAGCTGGGCAGTGCCATCTATGCAATTGAAACAAAGTTTTTAAGAAATTATTAAAAACATCCACAAATCCCATATTGACAAGAAGAGCTTGGTGTATTAGAATTTGTTTGTTGCCGAACAATCTCTGGCGTGGAGAGGGGGAAGAGTCCTATGAAAAAAGACTGTGGGATGTGGATCCACATCCTATCCCACAAGCTGAAAAAGCGCATGGATGCCAATGTGCAAAGCCTGGGGATCACAGGGGTGCAAAGCCGCATTATGCACTACATCCTTGTCAAGTGCGCCGAAGGGCCCGTGTTCCAGCGGGATGTGGAAAAGGCGTTTGACATGAGCCGCTCTACTACGACCGGCATTTTGCAGCTGATGGAAAAGAACGGCCTGATCCTGCGGGAGAGCGTAGCCAGTGACGCCCGGCTGAAAAGCCTGATCCCCACCGAAAAAGCGGTGGATCTGGATGCCCAGATCGGCCGATCCCTTTGCCAGAGCGAGCAGCGCTTGACAGCGGGCCTGACTGCTGAACAGTTGGCGCAATTCCTGGAAACTGTAGAACGCATGTCTGCAAACTTGGAGGAATAGCAGGCGCTGCCTACAGGTTTCGCTGTTTTACTTTGTATATTTTAATAATGCACCGCAGCGACTTGGGTGCATGAAGAAGTGGAGGAATGTCGCATATGATAAAAACCCTTGCTCGCAGCATTCGCGAGTACAAAAAGCCGGCTATGCTGACGCCGCTTTTGGTCGTTGTGGAAGTGGTGCTCGAATGCATCATCCCGTTCATCATTGCGAAGCTGGTGAACGAAATGCAAGCCGGGTGCGGAATGGATGTTATAGTAAAATATGGCGTCCAGCTGGTGATCATGGCCATCTTGTCCTTGGTCTTCGGCGTCGCGGCAGGCAATACCTGTGCCACAGCGTCCACAGGCTTTTCCAAAAACTTGCGCCACGACATGTTTTACCGCATTCAGGATTATTCCTTTGAAAACATCGACAAGTTTTCGGTATCCAGCTTGGTGACCCGTATGACCACCGATGTGGTGAATGTGCAGATGGCCTTTATGATGATCATCCGCGTGGCCATCCGCGGGCCGCTGATGCTGATCTTTTCCTTTATCATGGGCTTTGCCATGGGCGGGCGGCTGGCTATGATCTTTTTGGTCACCATCCCCCTGCTGGGCGTGGGCCTGGTGCTGGTCATCCGGGCGGCCACGCCGATCTTCCGCCGGGTGTTCCGCAAATACGACGCGCTGAACGACGCCGTGCAGGAGAACGTCCAGGCCATGCGCGTGGTCAAGAGCTATGTGCGGGAAGGCTATGAGAAAAAGAAGTTCGCCGCCGCAGCGGAGAACGTGTGCCGGGACTTTACCCGGGCGGAGCGGATCATGGCCCTCAACAACCCCATGATGCAGTTCTGCGTGTATGCGGGCATGGCCTTCGTGCTGTCCTTCGGCTCTTACATCGTCATCACCAGCCAGGGCACCGAAGTGGCTGTGGGCCAGATGTCTGCGATCTTGACGTACAGCTTCCAGATCCTCATGAGCCTTATGATGCTGTCCATGGTGTTCGTGATGATCACGATGTCCATGGAATCGGCAGAGCGTATCGTGGAAGTGCTGTCGGAAGAGAGCAATCTGACAAGCCCGGAAAACGCCGTCACCCAAATGAAGGACGGTTCCATTGATTTTGACAACGTCAGCTTTAAATACTCCTCAAAAGCCGAGCGCATGGCGCTGGCCGATGTGGATCTGCACATCAAATCCGGCGAGCTGATCGGCATTTTGGGCGGCACGGGTTCTTCCAAGACTACTTTGGTGCAGCTGATCCCCCGGTTGTACGACGTCACCGAAGGCTGTGTCAAGGTGGGCGGCCTGGATGTGCGCAAGTACGACCTGGAAGCGCTGCGCAACAATGTGGCCGTGGTGTTGCAAAAGAATGTGCTGTTTTCCGGCACCATCAAAGACAACCTGCGCTGGGGCAACGCCAATGCCACCGATGAAGAAATGGTGGAAGCTTGTAAGCTGGCCCAAGCCGATGAATTCATCCAGCAGTTCCCGGATAAATATAACACTTGGATCGAGCAGGGAGGCAGCAACGTCTCCGGCGGCCAGAAGCAGCGCTTGTGCATCGCCCGGGCATTGCTGAAAAAACCCAAGGTGCTGATCTTGGATGACTCCACCAGCGCGGTGGACACCAAGACCGATGCTTTGATCCGCCAAGGGTTCCGCGAGTTCATCCCTGAGACCACAAAGATCATCATCGCCCAGCGTGTTGCCTCGGTGCAGGACGCTGACCGTATCATCGTGATGGACGGCGGCCGCATCAGTGCGATCGGCAACCACGAAGAGCTGATGAAGACCAGCGAGATCTATCGCGAGGTATATACTTCGCAGAACAAGGTAGGTGATCAAGATGGCCAACAATAAGAAAAATACCACCAATACTGCTCCCGCCACCACGGCCCGGGGCCAGCGGGCGCCGAAAGGGGTCCTGCGGCGGCTGCTGCGCACCCTGTTTGAGTTCTACCCGGTGCTTCTGCCTGTGACGATGGTATGCATCCTGATCAACGCCATCGTCAGCGCCGCGCCGTCCATATTCATGCAAAATGTCATCGCCCTTGTGGATAGCAGCTACAAAAGCGGCGACTGGTCATCGGTTTCGGGGCGCATCCTCACCTATGTGGGTGTTTTGGTCGTGATGTATGTGATCAGCCTCATTGCCGGCGCGTTCTACACACAGATGATGGCCATTATCACCCAGGGCTCTCTGAAAAAGCTGCGCCAAAAGATGTTCAGCCACATGCAGGATCTGCCCATCCGGTATTTTGATACCAACGGCCACGGCGACATTATGAGCTACTACACCAACGACGTGGATACCCTGCGCCAGCTGATCAGCCAAAGCCTGCCCCAGATGACCATTTCGGGCATTACGCTGTTTGTGGTATTCTGCATCATGATGTATTACAGCGTCATTCTGGCTATGGTGGTGGTAGTAGGCGTTGTCTGCATGGTGTTTGCAGCCCGGGCCATCACCAGCCATTCTTCGAAATACTTCCTGCGCCAGCAAGTCACCATGGCCAAGGCCGAGGCCTTTATGGAAGAGATGATGACCGGCCAAAAAGTCATCAAGGTGTTCTGCCATGAAGACGGAGCCAAAGCCGACTTTGACAAGGTGAACGGCGAGATATTCTTCAACGCCCGCAACGGCAACCGGTTTGCCAACATCTTGATGCCCCTGCTGGGCAACATCGGCAACGTGATGTATGTTGTGGTGGCGCTGGTAGGCGGCGCGCTGCTGCTGGCCGATGTGCCCAACATCAGCATTTCCGGCATGGCTTTCAGCATCAGCATCGTGGTGCCCTTCTTGAACATGACCAAGCAGTTTGCCGGCTCCATCGGCCAGGTATCCAACCAGATCAACATGGTCATCATGGGCCTTGCCGGCGCCCACCGTATTTTTGCCCTGCTGGATGAACAGCCCGAGACTGACGAGGGCTATGTGACCCTGGTCAATGCCAAAGAAGACGGCAACGGCAATTTGGTGGAATGCGATGAGCGCACCAACGTCTGGGCGTGGAAGCAGCCCAACCAGGACGGCACTGTCACCTACACCCGGCTGCAGGGCGATGTCCGTTTCCACGATGTCAGCTTTGGCTACACACCGGAAAAGACGGTGCTGCACGATATCTCCCTATACGCCAAACCCGGCCAAAAAGTGGCCTTTGTGGGCTCCACCGGCGCGGGCAAGACCACGATCACGAACCTGATCAACCGGTTCTACGACATCAATGAAGGCGAGATCCATTACGACGGCATCGACATCAACAAGATCAAAAAGGCAGACCTGCGCCGCAGCTTGGGCATCGTGCTGCAGGATACCAACCTGTTCACCGGCACAGTGATGGAGAACATCCGCTACGGCAACCTGGACGCCGTCGACGAAGAGTGCATCGCCGCCGCACAGCTTGCCGGTGCAGACGACTTTATCCGCCGCCTGCCCGAAGGGTACAATACCATGCTGCAAGGCAACGGCGCCAACTTGAGCCAGGGGCAGCGCCAGCTGCTGGCCATCGCCCGGGCAGCCGTGGCTGACCCGCCTGTTATGATCATGGACGAAGCAACCAGTTCCATCGATACCCGCACAGAAGCCATCGTCCAGGCCGGCATGGATGCGCTGATGACCAACCGTACGGTCTTCGTCATCGCGCACCGCCTGTCTACGGTCCAGAACGCCAACGCCATCATGGTGTTGGATCACGGCCGGATCATCGAGCGCGGTACCCACGACGACCTCATCAAGTTGAAAGGGACCTATTATCAGCTGTATACCGGCGCTTTGGAGCTGGATTGATTCGAGAAAAACACAGAAAAAGCAACTATAAAAGAACAGGGCCGCCCGGCAGCAACGCCGAGCGGCCCTGTTCTTTGGCCTATGAGACCGGCCCCAGCCAGTCGCCGGATCGTTTTCATCCCTAGGAAAGGTCCTCACTAGGAGGCCCAGGTGAAATTCTCTTTGCCCGCCCCCATTTCAAAATGGCATTTGACGATGCCCAGATCCACTTTGGAATAGAAGCCGCCCAAGGATCTGGCCGTTACCCGGTTTCCCTCCAAAGAGATCTGGAATTTTTGCTGGTTCATGGCCGTGGGGGCCAGCATGGCGGCTTCCATCCCCTGGCGGAACCATTGGGGCATGGGGGCAGGTGCTTGGCAGAGGGCTTCCATGGGTTTGCTCTTGTGGGGGACGCCTTGAGTGGTGCCATAGCCCAGGGCCAGCACACACACCAGCTTTTCACCGGGGGCAATGCTGCAGCGGCTCTTGGCCGCGCCTTTTCCAAAGGTCATGGCCACCCAGCAGGTGTTGAGCCCCAAGGTCTGGGCCAGCAGCACCAACCGCTGGCCGTAATAGCCCAGCTTTTCATCCAGCTGATCACCTTTTGGGCCGATCAGGGCGATGTAGTGCTGTACGCCGGAAAATTTGCCGTAATGGGCCATCCATGTATCAAAAGCCTTTGGGTCTCCAGTCACCAACTGGATGTGGAGCCCGCCTTCTTTGTTGCAGGTGTCGATGGCCTGCCGCAGCGTTTCTGCCGCCCCGGCGTCCAACGGTGCAGACCGGTAGCTGCGCACCGAATGGCGGGCTTCCATGGCTTCTAAGATCGTCATAGCGATATCCTCTTTTCGGAAGGCTTATGGAGCAACGGTATAGCAGAGCTGGCCTTGTACCCAGGTCTGCAGCACTTTGGTCTGTAAGATCTCTTCCGGGTCGATCTGAAAGAGGTCCCGGTCCAGTACGATGAAATCCGCCAACTTGCCCGGGGTGATGGTGCCTTTTTGGCCTTCTTCGCCCGAAGCATAGGCGCCTTCGATGGTATAGCACTTGAGAGCCTGCTCCATCGTCATGGCTTGGCCGGGCAAAAAGCGTTGCTTGCCTTGGCCGGTGACGTTTTGCCGGGTGACGGCGGTATACAGGTTGGGCATGGTGTCGAATGTTTCCACCGGGCAATCGGTGCCAAAGGAGGTGTGCACACCGGATTCATACAGGGTGCGCCAGGCATAGGAAGTGGAGGTCAAAGCAGGGCCGATGCGGTCTTCGCAGATGTGCATGTCGTAGTCGATGAAAATGGGCTGTACAAAAGCCAGCACATCCAGCTTGCGGAACCGCTCCAACAGTGCAGGGTCTGTGATCTGGCAGTGGACGATGCCGTGGCGGGGGCTGTTGGCAGGGCATTGGAGCTGGGCGTTCTCAATGGCATCCAGCGACATTTCAATGGCCTTGTCGCCAATGGCGTGGATGGCCACCGGCATGTTGTGGCGGTGGGCGGTGAGCACCAGCTCGTTCAGTTCCGGCTGAGTGAACATGGTCAGGCCTTGGGTGTCCCCGTCGGCATAGGGCTGGCGCATGGCGGCGGTACGGGCGCCCAGCGAACCGTCGGACAGCAGCTTGATGCAGCTGGGGCGGAAAAAGGCAGTGCCCCATTGGTCGTCGTACCCGTCGGCGAAGAACTGCTGGATCAGATGGGTCTTTTGCAGCAGGCATTGTTCCGCCACGCGGATGTGGAGCTTGCCCTCCCGCTCCAGTTCGCCAAAAGCCTGGAACAGCAGGTGGTAGTCTGCTTTGGGGGTATAGCCAACGTCGTCGCTCTGCAGCGAAGTGATGCCTTGGGCCAACGCTTTTTGCTGGGCGGCCACGATGATCTGTTTCATGGAATCCAGGGTCAGGCTGGAGATGACGGCTTTGGTGTCATCCAAAAAGCTTTCCTTGATGATGCCGTCGGGCTCGCCGTTGGCATCCACCCCGACCAGATCGCCATATTGGGGCGCGGTCTCCCGGTTCAGGCCGATGGCCCGCAAAGCGGCGCTGTTCAGCACACCGATGTGGAAGCAGGCCCGCATGATCATCATAGGCACATCGGGGGAAACGGCATCCAGGTCCGCCCGGGTGGGAAAGCGTTTTTCGCCTTCGGTGAAATAGTCCTGGTTCCAGCCTTCCCCTTCCAGCCAAGTGGGGTCTTGGGGGTCGCGGGCGGCCACGGCCTGGGCCATGCGCTGCTGGATCTCTTGGATGGAGCAGACGCCTGTCAGGCTGACGCTGCGCAGGCTTTTGGCAAAGTGGATGAAATGCATATGGGAATCGTTGAACCCGGGCAGCACCAACCGGCCTTCCATGTCCACCGTCTCATCGGCGGGCCCCCGGCGGGCCAACTCCACCTGGGCGCCCCGTTCACTGCCCACGAAGATGAAGCGGCCGTCCTCCACCAAAGCGGCAGAGGCCAAAGGGCGGTGGTCATCCATGGTGTGGATGTTGGCGTTGCGGATGAAAAGAAGCATGGGTTATTCCTCCTGTCGTGGGACTGGCGCCAAAGCGCCAGTGAATGTTCTCTTTCCACTATAAACGACGTCGGGCCAGAAGGCAAATAGAAATTGTGGGGGCATCAGCGCCGCGCTTGCGGCAAGGCGGGAAAGGAAGGGGACTGTGGGTTGGCGGAAAAGAGGGAGTGAGATGGGGCAATTCTGGTGAAAACCACAAAGAATATTGTTTGATTGAACAAAATAAAAGAGGAAAATAAGTGCATATTGACGATAAATGGGGTGGTTTTTGGCCCGAAGGAATTAAGACATTGTTCACAATTATTTGGCAACTTGGGGGGAAACTGCTGTACCTTTTTTCACTTGTGCGTTTGAAAAGGAGTGCTATAATGGTAGCATAATCAACACGGGGCAGTTTGCTGGGCCCGGTGAGCGTTACAGAGAAGGAGGGGATGGATGCAATGCGTCAAAGCGACATGATCAACAGCATCGTGCAGACAGAGCACCATGCACAGGAGATCACGGCGGAGGCGGAACGCAAACGGAAAAACCTGGATGCCGATGTGGCCGCCGAAGTGGAAAAGCTAAAGGAACAGTACCGGCAAGAGGCCCAAAGACGGATCGCAGAGGCCGAGCAGCTGGAAGCGCAGCAGCGGGAAAAATCGCTGCAGGAGCTGCAGGACCGGCTGCAGGAAGCGCTGGATGACATCGAGCGCAAAGAAAAAGAGAACCACGACGAATGGGTGCAGGCCCTGTTCCAGCGGATCATTGAGAACAAAGGGCAAGAGGGGTGATGTCTGGTGCTGAAAGAGCTGTCTGAATACGCGGCCATCAATGGCAAAGTCCACGCCATGCTGGGCAACCGGATGGAGCAGGGGGATTTTGACCGGATGATGGCCATGAAGACTGTGCCGGAGATCGCTTCGTACCTGAACAGTACAAAAGCGTGGGGGCCCTGTTTGAAGGGCGTGGATCTGGATGAGGTGCACCGGGCCGAGCTGGAAAAACGGCTGCGCATGGGCCTGCAGGCAGAATACGCCCGGCTGGCTACATTTGCCTCCAAGGGCATGCGGGAGCTGTTGGGCGCGATGGCAAGCCGGGCGGAGGCCAGCGAGCTGCTGCGGTTCCTCCGGTTTTTGTCCGCCGGGCACCCTGCCGATTTTGCCGTCTCCCTTTCGGGGGAGATGCTCAAGCGGAGCCGGGTGCGCTTTGATCTGCTGGGGCAGACGCCGGATTACCAGGGGCTGCTCCAGGCTGTGGCAGGGACGATTTACGAAAAAGCCTTGGCCAAAGCGGCGCCCGAAGGGGATTTCTTCGATTACCCTGCGGCAGAGACTGCGGTGGAGAGCACATATTACAGCTATATCTTAGAGAGCGTGGCCCGCAATTTTTCCGGCAAGGAGCGCCAGGACCTGGAGCGGTATTTTTTGGAGCAGTGCGATTTTGCCAATATCGTGCGGCTCTTCCGGCTGAAAAAGTATTTCCATGTGGCCCAGGAAGAAGTGGTGAGCTACCTGCTGCCCTATTCGCTGCAGCTCAAGGGCAGCTATCTGAAAAGCCTGACCAGTGCCGCCACAGCCGAAGAGCTCATGGAGCTGCTGCGCCAGGGCCCCTATGGCAAGGTGTTTCAGCAGGAGGAGCACCGGGAGATCGAAGAGTATGCCTTTGCCTTTTTCCGCTCCAGCCGGCTGCGCATCCGCCGGGGCAAGCCTTCGGCCTTTACTGCGCTGGTCTATTTGGATTTGAAGGATACCGAACTGAAAAACATCATCAATGTGATCGAATGTGTCCGCTACCAAGTGCCGGCCAGCCGTATCCCATCCTATCTGGTGCCGGTCTATTAAATATCGAGTAAGGGAGGCGATCGATCATGGCGATAGAACAGATGAAGCTGGTCAACATCGTGGGGCCTTTGGGGCTGTTTGACGAAGTTGTACGCAACTGTGTGGTGGATAGCGGTTTTGCCCCCGAAAACGTGCTGGAATTTGTGGGCAGCAGCGGCGAATTGCTACCCTTCACCATGCGGAACCCCAGCTCTTCCCTGCTTTCCCGGGCGCTGAGCCTGTTGGATAAGCTGGACATCGAACCATGTTATCACAATTTTACGGCAGACCAATGTGATGAAGGCGTTATCACTGCTTATTTTGATGAACTGTCAGATCGTTACCAGAACCTGACGACCCGGCAGGACCAGTGCCGGAGGGCCATGGAGGACGACGAACAGATCTTAAAGCAGCTGGACAGCATCATGGATGTAAGGGCGAACCTGGATGATCTGTTTAACCTGCACTATGCCAAGCTGCGGGTTGGGCGCATCCCCAGGGAGATCTATGAGAACTACGCCCGTTACCTGGAGGAAAACCCGGAGGTTTATTTCTTCCCCACCGGGGATTCGCCGGAGTATGTGTACGGTATGTATGTGACACCGGCATCCATTTCGGGCAAGTCCGACGCCTTGTTCTCCTCGCTGCATTTTGAGCGCATCCACATTTCGGGCAAAGCCCATGGCAGCCCGGCGGAAGCGCGGCAGGGGCTGGAAGACGACATGGCTCACCAGCAACAGCAGCTGGAAGAGGCGCAAAAAGAGCTGGACGCCATGCGCCAACAGGAGAAAGACCAGCTTCTTTCTTATTATTCTGTGCTGAAATACTACAAAGACACCTATGATATGCGGCAATTTGCCGCCCACACCAACGACACGTTTTATCTGTGCGGCTGGGTGCCGGAGGCCAATCTGAAAGCCTTTGAAAAGAAGTTCGAGCCGCTGCAGGATTCGGTCTACGTGCTGGAAGAGCCGGCATCGGAAGCAGTGGTACCGCCCACCAAGCTGCGGAACAAAGGGCCCATCCGCTTTTTTGAGCAGTTTGTGGAAATGTATGGCTTGCCGGCTTACAACGAAGCGGACCCCACGCCGCTGCTGGCTTTGACCTACACCCTGTTCTTCGGCGTGATGTTCGGCGATGTGGGGCAGGGGCTGGTGCTGATCTTGGCCGGCATCCTGGCCTGGAAAAAGCTGAAGATCCCCTTGGGCAAGATCATTTCGGTGGTGGGATGCTCCTCGGTGGTCTTTGGCTTCGTCTACGGCAGCGTATTCGGCAACGAAGATTTGCTGCCCGGCTTTAAAGCCTTTGAAAGCGTGAGCAATACCAACCTGATCCTGATGTGTTCCGTAGGCCTTGGCCTGCTGTTCATTTCCGTTGCCATGGCATACAACATCTACAACGGCATCCGGCAGAAGAACCTGGGCAAGGCGCTGTTCTCCCAGAACGGCCTGGCGGGATTCGTCTTCTATTGGGCGGTGATCGTGGCGGTGCTTGGCACCATGCTGACGGATATCGAACTGCTCAACCCGGTGTACATCGGGCTGCTCATCGTGGTGCCCCTGCTGCTCATCTTTGCCCAGGAGCCGCTGGGCAAATGGCTGGCCCACCGCAAGGATTGGATGCCCAAGGAAAAGGGCAGTTTTATCGTAGAGAACTTCTTTGAACTGTTTGAGATCCTGCTGTCTTTCGTGTCCAACACCGTGTCTTTCGTGCGTATCGGTGCGTTTGCCCTGAACCACGTGGGCATGATGATGGTTGTCTTCGCGCTGATGGACAGCGTGGGCGGCATCGGCAGCCCCATCATTTTTGTCATCGGCAATATTTTCGTCATGTGCCTGGAAGGGTTGATCGTGGGCATCCAGGTGCTGCGCCTGGAGTTTTACGAGCTGTTCGGCCGCTTCTACTCGGGCACGGGCACACCGTATAGACCCTTTGTCATCCAGTTCAAACGAGAGAAAAAGAATTGAGCGGCCGTGCCGCTTGCGCCCTGACCGGCAGAGGGCTCCACACATTCAATTTTTGTACTGCCGGAGAGAAGGAGATTATTATGGAAATCTTGGTTGTCACATTGCTGGCCGCTCTGGCCTTTTCCCCGCTGCTGCTCGCTTATCACCGTCAAAAACACGGCCGTAGCCCCAAACTGGCCATGGCTGTGAACATTGTCGCTGTCTTTGCCCTGTGTCTGCTGACCACTGGCATGGGCATCGGCGGCCATGCGCTGGCTGCCGGCACAGAAGCGGCTGCTTCCGCCGCTTCCTCCACTGGCTGGGGCTACCTGGCCATGGCCATGGCCACTGGCCTGGCCTGCATCGGCGGCGGCATTGCCGTGGCCTCCTCTGCCAGCGCGGCTGTGGGCGCCATTTCGGAAAACGACAAGGTGTTCGGCAAGGCCCTGATCTTTGTGGCCCTGGCCGAAGGCATCGCCATCTACGGCGTGCTGGTGTCCATCCTGATCATGCTCCGTCTGTAAACCCATGGTTCAGCCGGCGGGAGGCCTGCCGGGCCCAAGCGCCCGGCGGCAGCCGGCCGGCCTGCTTTTTGCCCCGGGCTGCCCTGTCGTGGCATCCCGCGGCAAAAAAATAGCACGGAAAGCGGTGAGAAATTATGCGATATTTTTTGATCTCGAACAATGTGGATACCCAGACCGGATTCCGCCTGGTGGGTATCGAGGGCGTAGTGGTGCACACGGCGGAAGAGGTCCGCGAAGCGCTGGACCATGCCCTTTCCACGCCGGATATCGGCGTGATCCTCATCAATGAAAAACTGGTGCCCCTGTGCCAAGACTGGGTATCGGATATCAAGCTGCGGATGCACTCGCCGCTGCTGGTGGAGATCCCCGACCGCCATGGCACCGACCGCTCGCCTGATTCCATCACCCAATATGTGCGCGAAGCCATCGGTATCAAAATCTAGCAGATAGGGGGAGACGGTAGAATGGACAATGAACACAAGAAATTAGAACATTTTACGGCCACGATCCTCAGTGATGCCAACGAGCGCAGCCGTAAGATTTTAGAAGCCTTGGAAAAGGCGCGCAAAGCGCGCTTGGCCGCGGCGGAAAAAGAGATCCGGGTCCGCAATGAGCGGGAGATCGAAGCCGGGATCGCCAAGGTGAAAAGCAGCACGGGCCGCCTGGTCTCGCAGCAGATGATGGAGAACAAGCGGGAGCTGTTTGCCAAGCGGGGAGAAGTGGCCCGCCGCATTGCCGCCGATGTGCGGGGCAAACTGGAAGATTGGGTCCAGACCGACGCGTACCACAGCTGGCTGCAAGAGCAGCTGGCCGCAGCCCTGGAGCAGCTGCCCCAAGGCAGCCAAGGCGTGACGGTGTATTGCCGCGAGCAGGACCAACAGTATCTCGCCCAGGCGCTGCAGGGCTGTGCGCGCCCCCATCAGGTGGAGAGCTCTCAGCTGATCGAGCTGGGCGGCCTGCGGCTGGAGTGCCCGGGCAGCCATATGGCTGTGGACTGCACGCTGGACAGCTCCTTTGGAGACCTGCGGGAACACATTGCCGAATACATCGGCCTGCGCCTGGAATAGGCCGAGAGAGGTGATAGCATGAGCGAACAATATAAGATCCGTTCCATCAACGACATGGTGGTCACAGTGGATGGCGGCCAGGGCCTCTCCATGCAGGACATGGTCTATTTGGGCGACAAACGCCTGATCGGCGAAGTGGTGGGCGTAGACAGTGAAAAAGTGACGGTGCAGGTCTATGAATCCACCACAGGCCTGGCGCCCGGGCAGCCGGTCTATTCCACCGGCGGGCCCATGACCATCCAGCTGGGGCCTGGCCTGCTGCGCGGTATTTTTGACGGCATCGCCCGGCCGCTGGAAGCCATCCATCAAGTGGGGGGCGCGTTCATCCCCGCCGGCCTGGATCTGTCCAGCCTGGATGGGGAAAAGAAATGGGACGTGCATGTGACGGTCAAGGTGGGCGACCAAGTGAAGGGTGGCGCCGTGATCGCCGAATGCGATGAGTTAGGCAGCATCGTCCATAAATCCATGGTGCCGCCCGATCTGGAAGGGGAGATCGTGCGGGTCAGCCCAGACGGTTCCTATACGGTCAACGACGAGATCGCCGTACTGAAGAACAAACAGGGCGAACACAAGCTGACTTTGGCGCAGGTGTGGCCCATCCGTCAGCCCCGGCCGGTCAAAGAGCGCCGCACGGTGGACCAGCTGCTGACCACGGGCCAGCGGATCATCGACACCATGTTCCCCATTGGCAAGGGCGGCTGCGCCTGTGTGCCCGGCCCCTTCGGCGCGGGCAAGACCATCATCCAGCACCAGCTGGCCAAGTGGAGCGACGCAGACATCATCGTCTACCTGGGCTGCGGGGAACGGGGCAATGAGATGACCCAGGTGCTGGAAGAATTCGCCGGATTGCAGGACCCCCGCACCGGCAAGCCCCTGCTGAACCGCACGGTGCTGATCGCCAACACGTCCAATATGCCGGTGGCAGCCCGTGAGGCGTCGATCTACACCGGCATGACCATTGCAGAATACTACCGGGATATGGGCTACCATGTGGCCCTGATGGCAGACTCCACCTCCCGCTGGGCCGAAGCCCTGCGCGAGATCTCGGGCCGCCTGGAAGAGATGCCCGCCGAAGAGGGCTTCCCGGCATATCTGCCTTCCCGCCTGGCGGAATTCTACGAACGGGCGGGCTACACCGACAATTTGAACGGCACCGAAGGCAGTGTCACGGCGATCGGCGCCGTATCGCCCCAAGGCGGCGACTTTTCCGAACCGGTGACCCAGACCACCAAGCGCTTCATCCGCTGCTTCTGGGCGCTGGACCGGGAGCTGGCCTATGCCCGCCACTTCCCCTCGGTGAACTGGAACACCTCTTACTCGGAATACGCCACCGACCTGGCGCCCTGGTATGAAAAGCGGTTCGGCACCAAGTTCAGCGAGTGCCGGGAGCGGATGGCCCGCTTGCTGCTGGAAGAGAGCAAGCTGATGGAGATCGTCAAGCTGATCGGCGAAGATGTGCTGCCCGAAGACCAAAAACTGGTGATCGAATGCGCCAAGGTGGTCCGCGTCGGCTTTTTGCAGCAGGATGCGTACCAGCCCATCGACACCTATGTGCCTGTGGAAAAGCAGTACCGCATGATGGATCTGATCCTCTATTTGTACGACAATGCCAAAAAGGTGGTCAACGCAGGCATCCCCATCTCGCAGCTGGTGAAGACCAATGTGTTTGAATTGGTCACCCGCATGAAATACAACATACCCAACGACGATTTCAGCCTGTTTGACGAATATAAGAAAAAGATCGACGAGGGCGTGGCGCAGGCCATTGAGCGCAACACCCGCCAAGGCGAAGGGGAGGTGGCGCCGCAATGAAAATTGAGTATACAGGCGTCTCCAACATCAACGGCCCGCTGCTGACGCTGGACGGCGTCCGTGGCGTGGCCTATGACGAGATGGCGGAGATCACCATGAAGAACGGCCAGAAACGGTCGGGCCGCGTCATCATGATCGACGGGGAAAAAGTGGTGCTCCAGGTGTTCGAAGGCACCAAGGGCATTGCGCTGGATAACAACAGCGTCAGCTTTGAGGGGCACCCCATGGAACTGGCCCTTTCCAAAGAGATGCTGGGCCGGGTGTTCAACGGCGCGGGCCGGCCCATCGACGGCCTGGGCGAATTGTACCCGGAGGAAAAGCGGGATGTGAACGGCATGGCCATGAACCCGGTGGCCCGCCAATACCCCCGCAACTGCATCTATACCGGCATATCCGCTATCGATTGCATGGCCACGCTGATCCGCGGCCAAAAGCTGCCCATCTTCTCCGGCGCCGGCATGAGCCACAACCAGTTGGCAGCCCAGATCGTGCGCCAGGCCAAAGTAGGCGAAAGCGATGAAAAATTCGGCATCGTCTTTGCCGGTATGGGGCTGAAAAAAGACGCCGCCGACTTCTTTAAAAAGGACTTCGAGGATTCCAGCGCCCTGCAGCGGGTGGTCATGTTCATCAACGAGGCCAGCGACCCCATCATCGAGCGCATCCTGACGCCCCGCTGCGCTTTGACGGCAGCGGAATACCTGGCCTTTACCTATGGCATGCACATCCTGGTCATCATGACGGATATGACGGCCTATTGCGAAGCGCTGCGTGAGTTCTCCTCTTCGAAAAACGAGATCCCCAGCCGCAAAGGCTATCCTTCTTACCTCTATTCCGACTTGGCCTCTCTGTACGAGCGGGCCGGCATGCTGGAAGGGGTGCCGGGCAGCGTGACCCAAGTGCCCATCCTCACCATGCCCAACGACGACATCACCCACCCCATCCCCGACCTGACCGGTTATATCACCGAGGGCCAGATCGTGCTGGACCGGGATATGGACCAAAAGGGCATGTATCCGCCCATTGGCGTGCTGCCCTCCCTTTCCCGCCTGATGAAAGACGGCATCGGCAAGGGCTACACCCGGGAGGACCATCCGCCCCTTTCCACCCAGCTGTTCGCCTGCTACTCCAAAGTGCAGGACGCCCGCTCCCTGGCCTCGGTCATCGGCGAAGAAGAACTGTCGGATGTGGATAAGAAATACATGAAATTCGGCGAGCGCTTCGAGCAGGAATTTGTCCAGCAGGGTCGCTCGGAAAACCGGTCTTTGGAACAGACGCTGTCCATCGGTTGGGAGATCTTGAGCGACCTGCCCCGCAGCGAACTGAACCGGATCGACGCCAAAATGCTGGATCAGCACTACATCGATAAAAGCGCCGCAGCAGGGAGTGAGGACTGATGGCAGCCATCGCGCCCACCAAGGGCAACCTTGCGCGCATCAAACGGTCGCTGGGCCTGGCCAAAATGGGCTATGAACTGATGGACCGCAAGCGCAACATCCTGATCCGTGAGATGATGCAGCTGATCGACAAGGCCAAAGAGCTCCAGGCCGAGATCGATTCCACCTTTACCCGGGCCTATTCCGCCTTGCAGGAGGCCAACATTAAGTTGGGCACTTGCCAGGACATTGCCCTGGCCGCGCCGGTGGATGACACCCTTTCGCTGGGCTACCGCTCGGTGATGGGGGTGGAGATCCCCATCGTCACGGCTTCGGATTTTGAGGCCCGTTTGAGCTATGGCTTTGTGGGCACCGATTCTTCGCTGGACCGGACGCTCTATGAGTTCTACCGGGTCAAGCGGCTGTGCGCCACATTGGCCGAGGTGGAGACCAGCGTATACCGGCTGGCCAACGCCATCAAAAAGGCCCAGAAGCGGGCAAACGCCCTGCAAAATATCATCATTCCCCAGTATACCGCCACCATCGCCTTTATCACCGGCGTGTTGGAAGAGCGGGAAAGGGAAGAGTTCAGCCGCTTGAAAGTCATCAAGGCGCGCAAACAAGGATAATAAGGCAAAAGAAAAGGCAGAGCCGCGGCTCTGATGTTATTAGAAGAATTAAGGGTGGAAAGTCATCTTTTCACCCTTAATTCTTTTGGAAAACTTGTGAAGTCGCGAAATTTATACTCCATTCATAGACAACAAGGTTGCAAAAATATAGATATTTGGTGGGAAATCCAGTAATCTCGATCTCTGGTCTGGAAAAGTCAACTAGTCTATGCTATGCTTAATAAAATTAGTAAATTATCTCCAGGAGGAACAACTGCTATGACAGACGTGCAGCAGCGGACAGCGGCAAAAGCGTTTACAAAATATTGGACAGGCCGCGGTGACGAGAAGCAGGAGACTCAGCGGTTCTGGATCGACCTCCTGCGGAACATCTATGGCGTGGACGAGCCGGAGAAGGCTATCTTATTTGAAGTGCCTGTCAAACTGGATCACACCAGTTTTATTGACGGATTCATCCCCGAGACCCGGGTTTTGATCGAACAGAAAAGCGCCGATGTAAATTTAAAGCGAGGCGCTAGACAGTCGGACGGCTCCATCCTGACGCCCTATGGACAAGCCCGCCGGTATGCCGGATACCTGCCCCACAATCAAAATCCCCGCTGGATCGTAGTGTGCAACTTCCAGGAGTTCCATATCCACGATATGAACCGCCCCAATGATGAGCCGGAGATCGTGCGTCTGGCCGATCTGGAAAAAGAGTATCCCCGTCTGCAATTTTTGGTGGATACCGGCGATAGCAATATCAAGAAGGAGATGGAGGTCTCTTTAAAGGCCGGCGAGATCGTAGGTGTTTTGTACGACGAGTTGCTCAAGCAGTATAAGGATCCAGAGAGCGCAGAAACGCTGAAAAGCCTCAACGCCCTCTGTGTCCGTTTGGTGTTTTGTTTGTATGCGGAGGATGCCGGGATTTTTGGTGGCCGAGGGATGTTCCACAACTATCTGCAAAGTCACGCTGGCGAGGCGCGCCGCGCCTTGATCGACCTGTTCAAAGTGCTGGATACCAAACCGGAGGATCGCGACCCATACATGGATGATGACCTTGCTGCGTTCCCCTATGTGAACGGCGGCCTCTTTGCCGATGAAAGCGTGGTCATTCCACGATTGGAGGAGAAGATCGTAGATTTGATTCTCCATAAGGCCAGTGAGGACTTCAACTGGTCCGCCATCAGCCCCACCATCTTCGGTGCCGTGTTTGAGAGCACCCTGAACCCGGAGACCCGGCGCTCCGGCGGGATGCACTATACCAGCATTGAGAACATCCACAAGGTCATTGATCCTCTGTTCCTGGATGACCTAAAAGCGGAACTGGCAGAGATTCAGGAGATTACCGTAGAGACCACTCGGAAACGCCGCTTGAAAGATTTTCAGCATAAGCTGGCGGGATTGAAGTTTCTGGACCCCGCCTGTGGTTCCGGCAACTTCCTGACCGAGACGTACATCTCCCTGCGCAAACTGGAAAATGAGGCCCTTCGTGCCCTCTCCGACCAGATTATGCTGGGCGACGTGACAAACCCCATCCAAGTCTCCATTGGCCAGTTCTACGGCATCGAGATCAACGACTTTGCCGTGACCGTGGCCAAGACGGCCATGTGGATCGCGGAAAGCCAGATGATGAAGGAGACCGAGGACATCATGCACATGTCCCTAGACTTCCTGCCTCTGAAATCCTATGCCAACATTGTGGAAGGCAATGCCCTGCGGATGGATTGGGAAAGTGTGGTGCCCAAGTACAAGCTGAATTACATCATGGGGAATCCGCCGTTTGTGGGCGCCAGGCTAATGGACAGCATCCAAAAAGATGATGTCAATTTGATTTTTGATGGTTGGAAGAACGCAGGCAACCTGGATTATGTTTGTTGTTGGTACAAAAAAGCTGCAGATCTTATGGCAGGTACGGCGATCCGCAGCGCCTTGGTCTCCACAAACTCTGTGTCGCAAGGAGGAAGCGTTGCAAATTTATGGAAACCGCTCTTTGAGGGCGGTGTACATATCGACTTTGCCCATCGGACATTTCGGTGGGACAGTGAGGCCAAGATCAAGGCACATGTTCATTGTGTGATCATTGGATTTAGTATTGCTCCAAATTCTGCGCCCAAAGTACTGTATACCAGTGACCGCAGTCAGATTGTTCATAATATCAATGGGTATTTATTGGATGCCGAGAATATATTTGTAGAAAGCCGAAGTAAACCACTCTGCAAGGTGCCTGAAATCGGAATCGGAAACATGCCTCTCGATGGAGGGAATTATCTGTTTACGGAAGAAGAAAAGACGGAGTTTTGTGCGAAAGAGCCCGAGGCCGAAAAGTGGTTTAGGCCATGGATTGGTTCACATGAGTTTATAAACCGGTATTTTCGATACTGCCTGTATCTAAAAGAGTGTCCTCCAAATGAGTTGAGGGTTATGCCAGAATGTGTGAAACGAGTAAATGCTGTGCGAAATTTTCGATTGGCGAGTGCAAGGGCGAGTACAAAAAAACTAGCAGATTTCCCTCTATCATTTGCGACCATAAATATACCCGAAGATAATTATATTGTGATTCCAAAAGTTTCTTCTGAACATAGACGCTATATACCAATGGGGTTCTTAGATCGAAATATCTTAAGTAGCGATCTTGTCTTTATTGTCCCCAATACTACGCTCTATCATTTGGGCGTGTTGACCTCCAACGTCCACATGGCCTGGATGCGGACGGTCTGTGGGAGATTAAAAAGCGACTATCGTTACTCGAAAGACATTGTGTACAATAACTTCCCCTGGCCCACGCCCACCGACGGGCAGAAAGCGAAAATCGAACAGACCGCCCAGGCCATTCTGGATGCCCGCGCCTTGTACCCGGATTGCAGTTTGGCCGATCTGTACGACGAGGCCACCATGCCCGTGGAACTGCGCAAAGCACACCAGCAGAATGACAAGGCGGTCATGCGGGCTTATGGCTTTGATATCAAGACCACGACGGAGCCATCCTGCGTAGCGGAGCTAATGCGGATGTATCAGAGTTTAACAGAAAAGGAGTAATAGATGAAGCAATTTATCTACCTAGATACCGATATTGTGAACTCCATAATCGCCCAGAAAGAAAAAGGGCTTGTTCTGGAAACAGAAAGCGAACATGAAGATACCGCAGGTAAGGGGAATACAAAGACAGGAAACATTTCACTGGATGGTTCTGTGAGTGGCGGTATTTGGAAATTTGTACAAGCACAAGCGGAGCTTAATGGAACGGGAGGATTAGAGCTTAATAGCCATTCCCAAACGGTTCTAAAAGAAATCGCCACTAAGATCTTGCATGATGCGGCGTTTGATATTGCTTATGAACAAATCAAGGCAGAGTGCGATACTGACCCTGCCAATGCGGATTTGGGCTCCTTTGTTGAATTGACGCAATCCTTTGATTTCGTTGACTTGGAGTATATCGAAAATCTTTTCTCAGATAAAAATAGCTTTTTGAACTTTATGAAAAAAACTGAAAAGGAAAAAATTGAAGTGCAAGCAGCGAAGGAAATTTCCGAGAACTTCAATCGCGAGCAACTGCGGAAAAACGGAAATGAACTCAAAAACAGAGTGAAAGGGCTTATTGAAGAAAACAACAGGAAGTATGAGAATATTTCGGATGTTGTAAAAGCAATGCGTCAGATTGTGCCATATAAGCGTATGCTAGTTTCTTCTGATGGTTATCTAATTCCTCTGGAGGACAAGTATTTTCGAGATAATCCGCAAACTATGGGGTTTAAGCATGGTGGATATGTTACCTGTGTGGGTTATATTACCAATGTGATTAGAGAAACCAGCACTCTAAATTCTGAAAATATTTTTGCTCAATTGCAGTTCATGGTAAATCAAGCCTTAATTTCGATTTTACCAACAAAAGAGATGGACTTGTTCGTTGTCCATCCAATTGCAATATTTTACGGTGCATAAAAAGAGTCCTCCCCTATCCCATGAACCGAACTTTGGGATAGGGGAGGACTCTTTATTTTTGTAGTCAAACGTTAACCTACTAACATTGGACGCGGCTCTGCCTTTTTTCTGTGGGCCGACCCTCCGGTTCAATAGGTTTCCAAAAGGGCCCAAATGGCGTCGATGTATTTTTCGATGTACCCGCTGTTGTACAGGTCTTGGTAGAAATACACATCCTGCGGGAATTCAAACAGGCAGGAATCGAACCCCAAGCTGCGGGTATAGGCGGTGAAATAGCCCTGGCCGCCCAGCTGCTCCACGGCGTTGCGGGGAAAATACTGGTGCAGCGTTTGGGCCAGGGGACCGGAAGGATCTCCGGCGATGATCTGCTGGGTCCAGCCGTGGGTGTCGATGTGAATGTTTTTGGCGCTGCCCTGGTGTTCCAGCACAAATTGTTTGAGGGCCAGGGCTTCCACGGCTTGCAGCGGCTGGGAGCCGGTGTGATTCCGCTGGGCGTCGCGGGAGTGGAATCCTGTTTCAAAGCATCGGTTCAGGTCGATGCCCTGGCCATACACCAGGTTGCCTGCGCTGTCCAACATCGTGGTGGTACAGCGTCCCGGCCCATAGGCGGTCCAGCCGGAAGCGACGCCATCTGGGTTGGCACAGGGGATGAGGTAAACGGTCCAGCCCAAATCGGTCACCCGGTTTGCCTGGGGCTCCAAGGTTTGCTGGAGGCACTGGGCCACATAGGTCAGTTCAGCGCCGTCGGCAGCCCAGTGGTCTTCGTAACCGTGCAGGGCAAAATCCAGGATCATCACGTTGGGGCCGCTGCCCACCCGATAGGCCACCAGGTCGCGCCCTTCGCCGCTGTGGCCAAACAAGATGGTCTCCAGATCGTCCGGCTCTTCCTGCAAAGTAAACGTGAGGCGGGCTGCGGGCTGCACCAACCGTGTCAGCAATGCAGCCGCTTCGCTGCGGGTGACAGGCTCTTCCGGCGCGAAGGTGCCATAGGCATCCCGGCCGCTGAGGATCCCGGCCCGATAGAGGGTGAAGATCTGCTGGCTGTATAGATCCGAGGTCTCCACATCGGGCAAGGCAGACACCTGGTTCAAAACAGCGTAGTCATCCCCCAGGGCATTGGCAAACAAGTAGGCCATCTGGTTGCGGTGGATGGCCGTTTCCAGCCCGGCGGTGAATTCGCCCGGGTGATAAATGCCGTATTGGTCGGCCAGTACCAGGGATTCTTGGTACCAGGGCACCTCGCCATCTGCCTGGTCCCCGCTGTCGGGCACCGCCTGCGGAGCATTTTCCGCATCCTCCGTCGGGCTTTCGGCGTCACCGGGCGGCGTCTCCGCTCCTGTTTCGGCCGTCCCTTCCATTTCCGGGGCGCCTTCGGCAGAAGGATCCGTTTCTGCCGGCAGAGCCGGCTGCACTGCTTCCGGGTGGATGGATTCGTAAGCCCGCACTGCCACTGCGATCCCCTCGGCGATGGTCAGCGGGTTTTCCGGGTAAAAACAGTTGTTCAACATGCCGTTCATCAGCCCCATCTGGGTACAGGCCGATATGTATGTCTCATACCAGCTGCCGGAAGGCACATCGACGTAGGCAGCAGCAGCGCTTTGGAACGATAGGACCAGGGCGCAGGCAGCCCCCACTGCCAGCACCGGGCGCCACAATGGTTTTCTCACGATGCAACACCTCTCAAGAAAATTCCACTGACCAGTATAACACAAAATCTGTGAAATGGGGCAGCCCTCCTGTGAGAATTTTCTGCTTTTGTGTAGAAAAACAGAAGAGGACGACAAAAAAGAGGGAAAAAGCTGCATCAAAAGTACCGTTTTAGGATCGAATTTGTGTACGGAGAGAAAGGCTTGGTTAGTCACCCCGGGTGAGGTATGGTTGACAACAAGTTATAAAATGATATAATGACATTATAGTGACATGTCAGAATAAAATGAATGAGGAGGTTTCCGATGAGTGCGAGAAGTGTGCAAGGCAGCGCGGAACTGGGCAAAAAGATCCGGCTGAGGCGCAATGAATTGGGATTCACCATTGAGGAAGCGGCGGCCAAAGCAGGAGTCGGCGCCAAGACGTGGAGCCGGTACGAAACGGGCTGCTCCATCCGGCAGGACAAAGTGGCGTATATTTGCCAAACACTGCATTGGAAGCGTCTCCCTGGCGAAGAAGGGCAGACCGGCTTTGACATCGGCCAATACAAGAGCAGCCCGGCGTGGTCGCAGACGTTGGCGGACACATGGGGGGATGCCGCCGCTGTCTCCTTCGTGATCGGCAGCGACATCCTGCTGGATTACATCCGGCAAGACCTGGAGGCCCTCTCCGCCATGCCCAAGGGGAGCCATATCGGGGAGTTGGAGATCTCTTGGCTGGATATGGGCCTGCCGCAGCAATTCCTCATGGAGTACGACTACGATTTTTTATATTATTTGCAGACCGTCCTGCTGCGCCTGCGGATGCGAGTCGCACAAGAAGAGCCCATCACCATCCGCACCGTTGCCGAAGAGGTGCTGCTCTATCTGGCGGTGGAAGAGTCCAGATTCCTGATGGAAGAGATCCTGCCCAAGATACAGGTGGAAGAGGAAGAGAAGTGGGACAGCTGGCCTTTTGATTTGTGCGACGATATGGACGTCGTCACATTTTTGTATTCCGGTTCTTACATAACCGAAGAAAACCCCTATCATTTTACCCACTGGCGGGAGGAGCAGTTTCATTGTGATTGAACCGGGGAACACCGCTTTTCATCGGCTGGCAAATCTGCTATAATGCCCACAGGAACGGAGGGATTTGGATGGGATGTACTTTGTGCCCCCGCCAGTGCGGGGCAGAGCGGCAAAAAGGGCAGAAGGGCCGGTGCGGTGCAGACGATCAGATGCGCTGCGCCCGGGCAGCGCTGCATCTGTGGGAAGAGCCCTGCCTGAGCGGCAGCCGGGGCAGCGGCGCCATCTTTTTTTCCGGCTGCCCGCTGGGCTGTGTGTTCTGCCAAAATTACAGCATCTCCCACGACCTATTCGGCAAAGCCATCACGCCCCGGCAGCTGGCCGGGGTGTTTCGCCGGCTGGAAGAGCAGGGGGCCCACAACATCAACCTGGTGAGCCCTACGCCCTATATAGAGCAGATCATAGAAGCCATGAACATCTACCGCCCCCAGATCCCGGTGGTGTACAACACCAGCGGCTACGAGCGGGTGGAGACGCTGGAGCGCATCGATCCATACATCGATATCTACCTGCCCGATCTGAAATATGTCAGCCCGGAGATCAGCCAAAAATACAGCGGTGCGGTGGATTACTTCCAGGCGGCCAGCCAGGCGGTCCTCTTTATGTTAGAGCGCAAGGGGGAAAACCAGTTTGACGATCAGGGGTTGATGGAGCGGGGCGTCATCCTGCGCCACCTGGTGCTACCGGGCAACATCCGGCAGACGTATTTGCTCATCGATTGGCTGCGGGAACATGTGCCCCAACAGACGATCATCAGCTTGATGTGCCAATACTTCCCGGCGGGCCGGGCCCAGGACTATCCAGAGATCCACCGGACACTGACCCCGGGGGAATACAGCCGGGCTTGCCAGCGGCTGCTGGAAGCCGGGTTCACCAACGGGTATTTTCAGGACAGCCCGTCGGCCAGCCAGGCCTTTGTGCCGGATTTTGACTTGACCGGCCTGGAGGAGATAGGATGACCGGTCCGCTGGACGGGCGGCTGCCCGGACCGGTGCGGCAGGCCATGGCGCGGCTGGAACAAGCGGGCTACCGGGCCTATGTGGTGGGCGGCGCCCTGCGGGATCTGCTGCTGGGGCGGCAGCCCCAGGATTATGACTTGGCCAGCACGGCCCCGCCCCAGCAGGTGAGCACCCTGTTTGCCCAGTGCCGCGTGGTGGAGACAGGCCTGCGCTACGGCACGGTGACGGTGCACACCGGCGGCATGGCCCTGGAGATCACTGCCCTGCGGCGGGACGGACGCTATCGGGATGGCCGCCGGCCGGTGGAGGTGCAGGCGGCGGCCACCATCGAAGAGGATCTGGCCCGCCGTGATTTTACCATCAATGCCATGGCCTACGGGGAAGGCAAGCTCATCGATCCTTTTGGCGGCCAGCAGGATCTGGCGCGCAGGCAGATCCGCACCGTGGGCCGGCCGGAAGAGCGGTTCCAGGAAGACGCTTTGCGCATACTGCGGGCCCTCCGGTTTGCCGCTGTGCTGGGCTTTTCCATCGAAGCGGAGACGGCGGCCGCCCTGCGGGAGCAAAAAGGCCTGTTGTCCCAGATCTCCCAAGAGCGGATCACAGAGGAATTCACCAAATGGGCCTGCGGCCCCCAGGGGCCCGGCGTGCTGCGGGCTTTCCCGGAGCTGGCCGCCCAAGTGGTGCCTGAGCTGGAGCCTTTGTTCGGCTTTGACCAGCATACCCCCTACCACATTTACGATGTGTGGGAGCACACGCTCCATGTGCTGGACCAAGTGCCGCCCGACCCGATCACCAAGCTGGCCGCCCTGTTCCACGACATCGGCAAACCGGCCTGTTTTTTCATGGGCCGCCGGGGCACCGGGCATTTTAAGGGCCACGGCGTGGTGAGCGGCGCCATGACGGCCCAGATCATGCGCCACATGCGCTACAGCAACCAGGTGCGGGAGGCAGTGTGCGAACTGGTGCGGTGGCACGATGAGAACATCCCCCAGCAGGATGAGGCGGTGCGGCTGTGGCTGAACCGTCTAGGCCCCCGGCAAATGGGCCGGCTTCTGGATCTGCAGCAGGCGGACAGCCTGTCGAAATCCCCTTGGACCGATACCCGGTTCGCCCAAGAATTGCGCGGGCGGATGGAGCGGATCTTGCAGCGGGGGGACTGTTTCACAAGGGAACAGCTGGCGGTGAACGGCCAGGATCTGAAAGGGCTGGGCGCTGCGGGTCCCCGGATCGGCCAGCTGCTGGATGAACTGCTGAGGCAGGTGATGCGCCAGCCGGAGCAAAACCAGAGGGAGATCCTGCTGGACCTGGCCCGCCGGCGGTTGGAGCAGAGCGGATCTGGACCCATTAAAAAATTATAAATTGGCTATTTGAACAGAATCAAAAAAGAGTACAATAGCACACGGTAAAACAAAAACCGCCCGAGGGCGGGAGGAGGGATCCTTCTATGGAGAAGAAAAAGTTTTTCACCGTGTACCGTTTGGCTGTCATCGGGCTGATGAGCGCCATGGTATTTGCTTGTACTTTCATCCACATCGACATCCCGGTGCCGCTGAGCAACAAAGTGATGATCCACTTTGGCAACGTGATGTGCATTTTGACCGCCCTTTTGTTCGGGCCGGTGACCGGGGGCTTTGCGGCGGGCATCGGTTCCGCCATTTACGACCTGACAGACCCGACCTATGCGCCGGAATTCTGGGTGACGTTCCTGATGAAGTTCGCCATGGCCTTTGTGGCAGGCGTCATCGCCCACAGCGGCGGGGCCCAGGGCAAGCAGAAGGGCCGGAACATCTTGGCGGCCGTCTGCGGCGCAGCCACCTACGTGGTGCTGTACGGCTGCAAGACCATCATCGTGCAGCGGTTCATCATGGGCGCCGTGTGGCAGGCGGTCTGGCCGGTGGTCATCACCAAATGCAGCGTTTCGCTGTTCAATGCGGTGATCGCGGCGGTCTGCTCCGTGCTGCTCACCCTGGCCCTGCGGCGGCCGCTGGCCAGTGCAGGCGTCTTTGACAAGCTGCAGAGCAGCCGGGCCTGATTTCGATCCGAGAGAAGAAAACACCCCCATTCCGGGCCGTGCCGGCCGGTGGGGGTGTTGTTGTTTTCTGTGTTGGTTTTCCGCCGCGGCCCCAAAGGCGTCAGCCGGCAAAGACCCACTGGATGAGCACCATGTAGCAGAGCGTGCCGCCAGCGATGGAGAGCAGCATGTTGCGTTTCCACCGGTGGAGAGCCACCACGGCCAAGGCCGCCAGCAGAGAGGGCAGGCCATGGGGATAGGCCGCCACATCCACCGACTGGAAGCAATAGACCAGCAGCATGGCAATGACTGCGCCGGGCAGCACCGCGCCCAAATACCGGATGAAAGAAGGCAGGGGTTTGCCGTCGGGAAAGAGCAAAAAGGGGAGAAAGCGGGTCAGCATCGTGCCGGCCGCCGCAGCGGCAATGGTCACGAGGCCCTGCCAAAGTGTCATTTGCATAGGGAGTCCTCCTTTGTCTCAGCGGCTTCCAGGCGGGGCCGCGCCACAGTGAGCAGCGCCAGAATGGCGGCCATAGCGGGCAGGATGAACCGGTCGGCGCCGAAGAGCAGGCGGCAGGCCAGGCTGGCGCCCAAACCGACCAGCGTGGGCAGGTGCCGCTTTTCGCTCATCCATTGGTTGAGGAAGATCACCAGGAACAGGGCGGGCATGACGAAATCCAGCCCGGTGGTGTCAAAGGTGACCAGGGAGCCCGCCAGGCTGCCCAGGGTGGCGCCGCCCACCCAGTAGGCGTAATTGAGCAGCGTGATGAAAAACAGGAACCAGGAGCGGTCCACCCCTTCCGGCGGCGTGGCGGTACAGTGGATGGAAAAGCTCTCGTCACACATGCCGAAGATCAGGAAAAATTTCTTCCAGCCAGTGCCCCGGTACTGGTCCAGCATGGCGATGGCGTAGAACAAATGGCGGGCGTTGACCATCAGCGCCAGCAAAAAAGCGCTGAGGGGCTGAAAAGCGGAAAGCAGCAGGTCCGCCACGATGAACTCCATGGAACCGGCAAAAATGGTCATGCTCATCAGGATGGGCCACCAGAAGGCAAAGCCCTGGCTGCGCATCATGAGCCCATAGGCCAGGCCCAAAAAAGTGAACCCGGCACAGATGGGCAGGGTGTAGGGGAAGGCCGCGCGGAAGGCGGCGGCCCGGGTGCGGTCGTTTGGCATAGCGAACATCTCCTGTGAAAAGCAGTGGTTCTATCTTACCCCATGAAAAGGCCCGAGGCAAGGGCGGTTTTTGGCAGGCCGGCCCGCAAGGGGGAAGAATTGTGCGCTGCTTGTTGAAATGCACAGGCAAAAAGGATATAATAGAATATCAAATTGTGCCCAGGCCCCGGGCCGGGCGGCCATATAGACGAGTTGGAGTGAATGTGCGATGGATCACAACAAATTGGCGGAACTGCTGTTCCCCCATATCACCAAGACACCAGAAGAATACATGACCACCATCTACCCCCGGCGGCAGCTGCCCCAAGGGGCCATGGTGACCCGGTTCGCCCCCAGCCCCACCGGCTTTTTGCACATCGGCGGCTTGTTCACCGCCCTGGTCAACGAGCGGGCGGCCCACCAGACCGGCGGCCGGATCATCCTGCGCATTGAAGATACGGACAAGAAGCGGGAAGTGGAAAACGGCATCACCCAGATCGTGGAGGGCCTGCGCTCCTTTGGCATCGAATTCGACGAAGGCATGCTGAACGAAACGGAGGAAGCGGGCGATTACGGCCCCTACCAGCAGAGCCACCGGGCCGAGATCTACCAGGCTTTTTGTAAGAGCTTGGTGCAAAAGGGTCTGGCCTATCCCTGTTTCTGCACCGAAGAGGAGCTGGCGGACATCCGCCGGCAGCAAGAGGCGGAAAAGGCCCTGCCCGGCTACCACACCAGCTACGCCCGCTGCCGGGAGCTGACATACGAGCAGATCGAAGAGAAGATCCGGCAGGGGCTGCCTTATGTGGTGCGGCTGCGTTCGCCGGGCAAGATCGGCGGCCGGATCAAATACAAAGACGTGATCCGCGGCGAGATCGAGATGGATGAGAACGTCATCGACATCGTGCTGCTGAAGACAGACGGCATCCCCACCTATCACTTTGCCCATGCGGTGGATGACACCCTGATGGGCACCACCCATGTGATCCGCAGCGACGAATGGGTCTCTTCGGTGCCGGTGCACTTGCAGCTGTTCTATGTGCTGGGGCTCAAGCCGCCCAAATATGCCCACGTCTCCCCGGTGATGAAGGAGGACGGCGGCGCCAAGCGCAAACTGAGCAAGCGGAAAGACCCAGAGGCCGCCGTTTCCTATTTTGTGGACGAGGGTTACCCCAAGGAGGCCGTGCTGGAGTATCTGCTGAACCTGGCCAATTCCCCCTTTGAAGATTGGCGCCGCCAGAACAAGACGGCGGATTTCCACGAATACAAATTGCAGCTGAACAAGATGAGCCAATCGGGGGCCCTGTTTGACCTGGTCAAGCTGGCAGACGTTTCCGCCGGTGTCATCGCCCAGTTCCCGGCGGAAAAGATCACCGCCGACGTGCTGGAATGGGCCAAGGGGCGGGACGATGCCCTGGAGCAGGCCATAGCGCGGGACCCGGACTATGCCACCGCCATTTTCTCCATTGACCGGGGCGGCAAAAAGCCCCGCAAAGACATCCGCAAATGGACGGATGTCCACGATTTCGTCAGCTATTTTTACGACGAGCTGCGGCAGCCCGGCTATGAGATGCCGGACAATGTGAGCCGGGAGGACATGGCGGCCATCCTGGAGCGGTATGCCCAGGTCTATGACGAGAGCGAGGACAAAGACGCCTGGTTCGCCCGGGTCAAATCCATCTGCGAGCCCCTGGGCTTTTCGCCGGATGTGAAGGCCTACAAAGCGGACCCCGGCGCCTTCAAAGGCCATGTGGGCGATGTGAGCACCGTGATCCGGGTGGCCATCACCGGGCGGAAGAATTCACCGGATCTGTGCGCCATCATGCAGCTGCTGGGCAAAGAGCGCTGCCTGGAACGGATGGAGCAAATGAAAAAAGCGCTGCAAGACTGAGCAATGCCGCCACCCGCCCAAGGGCGGAGGGGCTGGATCAATACTGGAACGAAGAGGCTTTGGAACCCTTCGGAAAGGATGGACACAATGGAAGAGATCATTTCCAGCAATTTTATTCACGACTTTATCACAGAGGACCTGAAAGAGGGCAAGGTGGACCATGTGCAGACCCGGTTCCCGCCCGAGCCCAACGGCTACCTGCACATCGGCCACTGCAAAGCCCTGTGCATCGATTTTGGCACGGCGGAAAAATTCGGCGGCAAGTGCAACCTGCGCATGGACGACACCAACCCCGCCAAAGAAGATACCGAATTTGTAGACGCCATCAAAGAGGACATCCACTGGCTGGGCTTTGATTGGGACCGGTTCTGCTATGGCTCCGACTATTTTGACCAGACCTATGAATATGCGGTGGAGCTGATCAAAAAAGGTCTGGCCTATGTGTGCGAATTGTCGCCCGAAGAGGTCAAGGCCAACCGGGGCGATCTGAAGACGCCGGCCACCAGCCCTTACCGGGACCGGCCCATCGAGGAGAGCCTGGATCTGTTTGAGCGGATGAAGAATGGGGAATTCCCCGAGGGCAGCATGACGCTGCGGGCCAAGATCGACCTGGCCTCGGGCAACTTCAACCTGCGTGACCCGGCGCTGTACCGCATCAAGTTCGCCCACCACCACCGCACCGGCGACAAATGGTGCATCTACCCCATGTACGACTTCGCCCACCCCATCCAGGATGCGCTGGAGGGCGTGACCCACTCCCTGTGCTCCCTGGAGTTTGAGGCCCACCGGCCTTTGTACGATTGGGTCATCAACAACGTATCGGTGCCCAGCAGACCCCGGCAGATCGAATTTGCCCGTCTGGGCATCGACCACACGGTGCTCAGCAAGCGAAAGCTGCGCAAGCTGGTGGAAGAACACCTGGTGAGCGGGTGGGATGACCCCCGCATGCCCACCCTGTGCGGCTTGCGCCGCCGGGGCTATACGCCGGCTTCCATCCGCAATTTCTGCGACCGCATCGGCGTGGCCAAGGTGAACAGCACGGTGGAATACGGCTTTTTGGAGCACTGCCTGCGGGAAGACCTGAACACCACGGCCCGTCGGGTGATGGCAGTGCTGCACCCTGTCAAGCTGGTGCTGACCAACTACCCCGCCGGCCAGAGCGAGGTATTCACCGTGGAAAACAACCCGGAGCGGCCGGAAGACGGCAGCCGGGAAGTGACTTTCTCCAGCAACTTGTGGATCGAAGCGGACGACTTTATGGAAGAGCCGATCCCCAAATACAACCGGCTGTACCCGGGCAATGAAGTGCGGCTCAAAGGGGCCTACATCGTCAAGTGCACCGGCTGCAAAAAAGACGAGCAGGGCAATGTGGTGGAAGTCTATGCCGAATGCGATCTGGACAGCCGGGGCGGCAACGCCCCCGACGGCCGCAAGGTGCGGGGCACCATCCATTGGGTGGACGAAAACACGGCGGTGGAAGGCGAAGTGCGCCTGTACGCCAACCTGTTCACCGACCCGGCCCCCGACGCGGCGGACAAGGACTTTTTGCAGTGCATGAACCCGGAATCCCTGGAAGTGCTCACCGGCTGCAAGCTGGAAGCCAGCTTGGCCGCCACCCAGCCCCAAGACCGGTTCCAGTTCATGCGCCTGGGTTATTTCTGCGCCGACAGCGTGGACAGCCGGCCGGACCACCTGGTGTTCAACCGGGCCGTCACCCTGAAAGACAGCTTTGGCAAAGGCAAGGGGAAGAAATAGCATGGAGATCCATTACCTGGATAATGCCGCCACCACAAAAGTGCTGCCCGAAGCGGCCCAGGCCGCCCTGGCCTGCATGACGGAGGAGTTTGGCAACCCTTCGGCCCAATATGCTTTGGGCCAGCGGGCCCGGGCCGCTCTGCAGCAGGCCCGGGTCCAGGTGGCGGCGGCTTTGGGGTGCCCGCCGGACCGGGTGATCTTCACCTCCGGTGGTTCCGAAAGCATCAATACCGCTTTGCAAAGCGCCGTCCGCCGTGGCCGGCGCTTTGGCCGCCATATCGTCAGCACACAGATCGAACACAAAGCCACGCTGAACACCCTGCGTCAGTTGGAGCAGGAGGGATATGAAGTGACGCTGGTGGCGCCGGAACCCGATGGGACCGTGGCGCTGGAGGCCATTTTGGGGGCGCTGCGGCCGGATACGGTGCTGCTGACCCTGATGGCGGTGAACAGCGAGACCGGCGCCATTTTGCCGGTGGAGCAGGCGGCGGCAGAAGCCCGCCGGTATGCCCCCCACTGCCTGGTGCATGTGGATGGGATACAGGCTTTTTGCAAATTGCCCCTGGCCTTGGCAAATGTGGACTTTTTATCGGTGAGCGGCCACAAGATCGGCGCCTGCAAAGGGGTGGGGGCTCTGTATTGCGCAGAGCCCAAGCACCTGAAGCCCCTGATCTACGGCGGCGGCCAGGAAGGCAATCTGCGCTCCGGCACAGAGGGCATGCCCCAGATCGCCTCCTTTGGCGTGGCCAGCCAGATCCGCTCCGGGCGGCGGGAGCAGGAGGCAGAGCACATGGCGGCCCTCAAGGAGCTGCTGCTCCGCCGGCTGGACGAGCTGCCCTGCCCGGTGCGGGTCAACTCCCCCCGCCACAGCGCGCCCCACATCGTCAACCTTTCGCCGGCTTTGGGCCGCAGCGAAGTGCTGGTGCGGGTGCTCTCTGACCAGGGGGTCTATGTGTCCGGCGGTTCGGCTTGTACCCGGGGCAAGCGCAGCTATGTGCTGGAGAGCATGAAAGTGCCGGCACAGGCCATCGATGGGGCGCTGCGGGTCAGTTTTTGCCCAGAGAATACAGAGGAGGATGTGGAGGCATTGCTCAGCGGGCTGCGCCAGGCGCTGGCCCTGTTTGATTGACCTCCGCTGCAAAAGAAAATGAACAACGAAGTATTGCTGCTCAAATGCGGCGAATTGGTGCTCAAGGGGCTGAACCGGGCCCGGTTTGAAGACCGGCTGCTGGCCATTGTCCGCCGCCGGCTGGCGCCCTTGGGGGAATACAATGTCTATGCCATCCAGTCCACGCTGTATGTGGAGCCGCTGAACGGCGCGCCGGTGGACCAGGCGCTGGAGGTGTGCCGCAAGATCTTCGGCGTGGTGGCCATCTGCCGGGCGTGCAGCTGCGAAAAAGATATGGCGAAGATCCAGCAGGCGGCGGTGGAATATTTGAAAGACACCATGGCCCACACGGCCACTTTCCGCTGCCAGGCCAAGCGTTCGGACAAGCGGTTCCCGCTGAAATCGCCGGAGATCGCCCGGGAGGTGGGCGGCGCGCTGCTGGCCGCCTATCCCCAGTTGAAAGTGCAGATGGACGGGGCCCAGACGGAAGTGCACATCGAGGTGCGGGATAAGAGCGCCTATGTGTATGCGGACCGGGTCCATGGCGCCGGCGGCATGCCCACCGGCACCAACGGCCGGGCCATGCTGCTGCTCTCCGGAGGCATTGACAGCCCGGTGGCCGGCCACATGATGGCCAAGCGGGGCCTGGAGCTGGAAGCCGTCCACTTTTTCAGCTACCCCTATACATCCCAAGAAGCCAAACAGAAGACGCTGCACCTGGCGGAGCTGCTGGCGGAATACTGCGGGCCCGTCCGGGTCCATGTGGTGCCCTTTACCAAAGTGCAGGGCCAGATCCGCCGCAACTGCCAGGAAGACCTGTTCACCGTGCTCATGCGCCGGTTCATGATGCGCATTGCAGAACAGGTGGCCCGGCAGCGGGGCTGCGGCGCGCTGATCACCGGCGAGAGCCTGGGCCAGGTGGCCAGCCAGACCATGGAGGCCATCGGCGTGACCAACGCGGTGTGCCAGCTGCCCGTACTGCGGCCGGCCATCGGCATGGACAAAGAGGAGATCGTGGCCATTGCCCGCCGCATCGGCACATTTGAGACCTCGATCCTGCCCTATGAAGATTGCTGCACCGTGTTCACGCCGCGGCATCCCCAGACGAAGCCCAAGCTGGACAAAGTGTTGGAAGAAGAGGCCAAGCTGGATGTGGCAGCGCTGGTGGAACAGGCGGTGGCCGGGGTGGAGACCATCCTGTGCCAGCCGGGCGGACAGGCCCTTTGACGGCCGATACAGAAAAGGGGGCTTTTATCCATGAAATGTGAGATCATATCTGTGGGGACGGAACTGCTGCTGGGCGAGACGGTGAACACCGACGCCCCCATGATCGCCCAAGGGCTGGCAGAGCTGGGGATCAACGTGTACTTCCAAACGGTGTGCGGCGACAACCCCCAGCGGCTCCAGGCCGTGCTGGACATTGCCAAGGCGCGGGCGGAGATCATCATCACCACCGGGGGCTTGGGCCCCACGGCGGATGACTTGACCAAGGAGACCATTGCGGCGGCTTTCGGCAAAAAGCTGGCGCTCCACGAGCCTTCGCTGGAGCGGATCAAAGCCCATTTCAAAGACCGCCCCATGACGAAGAACAACGAAAAACAAGCCTGGCTGCCCGAAGGCTGCACCGTGCTGGACAACGATTGGGGCACGGCGCCGGGCTGCGCCTTTGAGGCGGAAGGCCACACGGTGGTCATGCTGCCCGGCCCGCCCAGCGAATGCAGCAATATGTTCCGATACCGGGCCATGCCCTACCTGTCCCGGCTCAGCGGCGGCGCCATCTGCTCCCGCTATATCCGGGTGTTCGGCATGGGCGAATCTGCCATGGAGGACAAACTGAGCCACCAGATGAACACATGGACCAACCCCACTGCCGCCCCCTATGCCAAAGACGGGGAGTGCTTGGTGCGGGTGACGGCCATGGCGCCCACTGCCCAGCAAGCCCGCCAAATGACCGAGCCCGCCGTGGAAGAGCTGCGGGGCATTTTGGGCGACGTGGTCTATGGCGTGGATGTGGACTCCCTGGAGCAGGTGGTGGTGGAAGAGCTGAAACAGCGGGACTTGACCCTGGCCACGGCAGAGAGCTGCACCGGCGGCCTGATCGGCAAGCGCATCACCGATATCCCGGGTTCCTCTGCCTGCTATGTGGGGGGCGTCATCTCCTACAGCAACGATGTGAAAATGCAGCTGCTGGGCGTGAAGCAGCAGACCTTGAGCCAGTATGGCGCAGTGAGTGAACAGACGGCCTGCGAGATGGCTGAAGGCGTGCGCCGGTGCACCGGGGCCGACATCGGCCTTTCCACCACCGGGGTGGCGGGGCCCGACGGCGGCACAGAGGAAAAGCCGGTGGGCCTGGTCTACATCGGCCTGAGCACGGCCCAGGGCACCAGGGCCATCCGCTTTTTGCGCACAGGCGCCAAGCGGGACCGGGTGCGGCGGATGGCCTCTTCCACTGCGCTGGACCTGGTGCGCCGCCAGATCCAAGGGGTGGAATGATGGCCCATAGGGAGACTTTTGTCCAAGGGGAAACGGTGTACCAAGGGCCCCGGTTTTCCCTGCGCCACGATGTGGTGGAGCTGGAAGACGGCCGCCGCAGCGGCCGGGAAGTGATCCAGCTGCCCGACCGGGTGATGCTGGTGGCCCTGTCGCCCCAGGGGGGCCTGCTGTGCCGTTTCCAGCGGCCGGCCCTGGACAGCGAGAGCTGGGAACTGCCCCAGCAGACTGTAGAGGCCGGCGAGAGCCCTTGGCAAGCGGCTTGCCGCCTGGCCCAGACGCTGGGCCTGCCCCAAGGAGAAATCAAGGCAGTGGGCTGTTTGCGCCCTTCGCCTGCGATCTTGCAGCAGGCGATCCACGTGTTCGCCTTGCGGGCACAGACGGCGCCGGGCGAGGGCTGGGTGGCATTGCCCCAGCTGCGGCAAGCGATGGTTTCCGGCGCCATCGGCGACCTGCGGACCATGGCGGCCCTGGGGCTGGCCCGGGCTGCCGGATGGCAGGAGGTGTAGCCGTGGAACGGGAGACGGTATTTCAAGGCATGCTGGTGGATGTGCAGCGGCTGCCCGGCGGGGAAGAAGTGTGTGTCCACCGGGGCGCGGTAGCCGTACTGGCGGCCTGGGAAGGGCAGGTATTCCTGGTGCGGCAGTTCCGCTACGCCCTGGGGCGGGAATGCTTGGAACTGCCGGCGGGCAAGCTGGACCCAGGCGAAGCGCCGGAACAAGCGGCCCGCCGGGAACTGCGAGAAGAGACCGGCATGGAGGCAGGCCGCTTGGTGCTGCTGGGAAAATTCTGTTCGGCGGCGGATGTGCTGGCAGAATCCATGTATTTATACTATGGAGACCAGCTGCAGTTCGTGGGCCAACAGACCGACGAAGGGGAGTTCCTGGATGTGCTGCGCCTGCCGGTGGAACAGCTGGAACGAATGGTGGCCTGCGGGCGCATCCAGGATGCCAAAACGGTCTGCGCCTGGCAGCTGGCCCGGGACCGGGGGTATCTGGCCCCATAGCAGGATCAAAGGAGACAAGGGAGGCTGGAGCCTATGGCAAAAGTGTTGATTATAGAGGATGAAAAGGCCATTGTCGATATCATTGCCTTCAACCTCAAGCGAGAGGGATACCAGACCGAAGAGGCCTACGACGGCCAGGAGGGCCTGCGGCTGGCATTGCAGCCCGATGTGGACCTGGTACTGCTGGATGTGATGCTGCCTTTGATGGACGGGTTCGAACTGCTGCGCCGCCTGCGGGAAAAGAGCAATGTGCCGGTGATCATGGTGACAGCGCGGGAAGAAGAGCGGGACAAGGTCTTTGGGCTGGAGAGCGGGGCAGACGATTACATCACAAAACCCTTTTCCGTCAAAGAGCTTTCCGCCCGGATCAAGGCCAACATCCGCCGCCATATGGTGGACCGGGCCGACCACACGGCAGCCCAGCAGGAAGCCGGCCGGTGCGGCCCCTTTGCAGTGGACAGCGAATTGCGCACCGTGACCAAAAACGGCAAGCCGCTGGAGCTTTCCCAGCGGGAATACGACATGCTGTGCTATTTCATCGCCTCCCCCGGGCGGGTCATCACCCGGGAAGAACTGATGGAAAAAGTATGGGGGTTTGAGTATTACGGCGACCTGCGCACGGTGGATGTGGCCATCCGCCGCCTGCGGGAAAAGCTGGAAGACGACCCCGCCGCGCCCCGCTATCTGGTGACGAAGCGGGGGGCCGGGTATTATTTCACCAAAGAATAGGCGGCTGATTTATGCTGAAAAGCCTACAAATGAAGCTGGTGCTGATATTGATGCTGCTGGTCATCGCCGTGATGGCGGTGGTGGGTACCTTCCTCATCAATTCCGTGACAGCCTATAACATTGCGGAATTCCAAAACCAAGTGGCAAACTTCTTTCAGCACCACAGCGAAGAGCTGGAGCAGCGGGCCGAGGGCGACCAACCGGTGGAGAGCATGGAAGAAATGCTCAAGAGCTACACCAGGGCCCTGGGCCTGAGCAACAGCCGGAACTTTTATATCGTGGATGGCGAGACCGGCCAATTCGTGGGGTCTTCGGAAGAGCGGGAGGAAGCCGGCGGGGCACAGGAGCCTTTTACCGACCTGACCCCCAACATGATCACCGCCATGGGGGGCGAAGTGGGCCAGCAGATCAACGCCCTTTCCCCTTATTTTGACGTGGCCATGCCGCTGGACGGGGGACGCTATGTCTTTGCCGTGGTGGACAATAAAACAGAGCTCAACGACCTGACCTGGAATATCTTCACCATCCTGCTGCGTTCCCTGATGTTTGGCCTGGCTGTGGCCATCATGTTCAGCTTCATTTTGGCGCGCACCATCACCGTACCGGTCCAGAACCTGACAAAAATGGCCACCCGCATCGCCAAAGGGGATTTTTCCCAAAGGCCACAGACCGATTCTTCCGATGAGATCGGCACATTGACCCGTACGTTTGGCGAGATGGCCCAGGTGCTGGAGACCACGCTGTCTGAAGTCAACGGGGAGCGCAACAAGCTGAACACCCTGTTTTTGCACATGGCAGACGGCATGGTGGCCTTTGACAAAAACGGCCACATCCTCCACATGAACCCGGCGGCCCAGCGGATGCTGGGGCTGACCTTTGACCCCCAGATGACCTATACCCAAGTGTTCCCCAACCTGAACATCGACGACAGCGACCTGGGGGAGGACGGCAAGTACATAGAGATCGACTATGCGGCAAACAAACGCATCCTCAAGATCTTTTTGGCCATGTTCGGCACCCAGGATGACGATTACAGCGGCGTGATGGCCGTGCTGCACGACATCACAGAGCAGACGAAGCTGGATTCCTCCCGGCGGGAATTTGTGGCCAACGTGTCCCACGAGCTGCGCACGCCCTTGACCAACGTGAAAGGGTATACGGAGACCTTGCTGGACGCCGGCGACGACATCGACGCCGAGACCCGGCAGAAATTCCTGGGGGTCATCTACAACGAATCGGACCGGATGACCCACATCGTCAAAGACCTGCTGACTTTGAGCCAGCTGGATTATGGCCGCATGGAGATGGAAATGACCGAACTGCCGGTGCAGATGATCGTCAGCAACATCGCCAGCGCCATGATGATCGAAGCCAAAAACCAAAACATCACCCTGACCACCACCTTCGGCGACAATCTGCCCAACCTTTTGGCAGACAGGGCCCGGATGGAACAGGTGATCACCAACATCGTGGCCAACGCGGTGAAATACAACAAACCGGGGGGCAGTGTCCACATCGGCGTCGAGTACCAGGCGCCCCATGTGGTCATCACAGTGTCGGATACGGGCATGGGCATCCCCCAAGAGGACATCCCGCGGCTCTTCGAGCGGTTTTACCGGGTGGATAAGGCCCGCTCCCGTGAAAAAGGCGGTACGGGCCTGGGCCTGGCCATTGCCAAGGAGATCGTGGAACAGCACAACGGCACCATCCAAGTGGAGAGCCAGCTGGATGTGGGCACCACTGTGACCATCCGCATCCCGGCGGCTGACAGCGGCCAGGAGGCGGCGCAATGAAAGAGCTCTTCAAAAACATAGCCCTGGGGGCCAACGCCGTCTTGCTGGTGGTGCTGTTTTGGCTTTCGGTGTCGGTCAATGTGGATCTGGGCAGCAAGGACCCGCTGGCCCCGGTCTCCCGCTGGCTGCGGGGAGAGGCGGCTCCGACCCAGACGGTGGAGACCAGCGTGACGCCTGCCGCCTACCCGGTGCGCATCGTGGCGGTGCAGCAAGAGGGCATTGCCGTGGCGTTTCAGCAAGAAGAAGTGGAACCGCTGTTCCAAGAGCTGATGCCGGTCTTTTACGAGGCGCTGGGTGCGGCTCAGCCGCCGGAGGCGATGGAGGAGCAGGCCTACTGGGAACTCTCTATGGCCGGGCCAGGCTTCCGGCTGGATTTTGACGGGCAAATGCCCCTATATGCCCTGCGCATCTGGGCCGGTGCGCCGGAGAGCGAAGGCTTTGACCAGTCCTGTTCCAGCGTGGTGCTGGCGGCCCAGGGGCAAGAAGTGGTCCTGGCCTTTCAGGGGGCAGACGGGGCTTATTACCGGTGCAGCACCATGGCCGGCGCCGATGGACTCCGCAAATTGCTGGCTTCTGCCCCGCCGGATGGCGCTTTTTTCGCGGCGGACGGCGCGGTCTTTGTGGGAGAAGGCGGGGATCCCCAGCCGGTCTACGGCGGGCTGGCCCCCGATGAAGTTATTTTGCCGGGAAGCATCTCCCTGCCCAGTTTTGAGGTGACGGTGCCATCCCTGCTGACCGGCCAGGAGACCCCACGGGGGCTGCTGGAGGCTTTTTCCATGAACCCCTATATGGAAAATCACTATGCGGAAAGCGACGGCTCCATGGTTTATGTACAGGGCAATTTCGTGCTGCGGCTGGGGACCGACGGGCGGATCCAGTTCAGCGCCACCGGCGGGGAAGGGCTGGCGGCGGACCCAGGCGAAGGCCTGCGGACCCAGGCGGTGGCCCTGATCGACCTGGCCCGGAACGCGGCGGAAGATGTGCTGGCCCAGTGCGACAGCAGCATGACGGTCTCGCTGCGCAGCATCACCCCGCTGAATGAGGAAGGGGATTACACCATCGTCTTCGGCTGCCAGGTCCAGGGCGTGCCGCTGTCCGCCAGCGGGGCGGGGTCCATTGTGGCCCAGGCGGAAGACGGCGTCATCGTCTCTTTGGAGATGCAGGTGATGAACGTGAGCCAGGGGGAGGAAATGGAGCTTTTGCCCTATGAACAGGCGGCGGCAGCCCTGATGGGGCGGGAAAACGCCCGTTTGCTGCCCCGGTACCGGTTGCAGGAAGGGCGGTTGATCCCCTATATGAGTTACTCCACCCCGGAAGGAGCGGGCGCCGATGGATTGGAAAAAGGCTAAGACCATTTTGCTGCTGGTGCTGCTCTGCACCAACTTGTTCATGGTCTGCAATTTGGCCTGGCAGGTCAGCCGGGTCAAAGGCCAGCAGCGCCAGGCCATGAACGAGGCGCTGTCGCTGCTGCGCCAGGAAGTCGGGGATTTCGACGAAGACCTGTTCCGGGATCTGGGCACCCAGCCGGCGGTCTACCGGTTCGAACGGGACCGGCAAAAAGAAGAGCAGATCGCCCAAGCCCTGCTGGGGGATAGCCAAAGGGAAGACGAGGGCGGAGGGATCACCCAATTCCGTTCCCAGGCCGGGCAGCTGGAATTCCGCAGCGGCGGCGTGGTGGAGCTGACGCTGGAACGGCAGCCGGAAGGGGAAGGGGCGGCGTTTTACCGCGATCTGTTGGCAGAAGCCGGCTTCCCCATGGAAGGCGCGCAGGCCGATACGGCGGGGGGACAAGTGGAATTGACCCAGCGGCTGCCCAACGGCCATTTGGCTGCCAACTGCGTGCTGGTCTGCCAGCAGGAGCAAGGGCGCATCCACATCCAAGGCCATTGGCTGCTGCATACCGATGGGACAAAAGCGGGGGAAGGCCGCCGCAGCTATCAGCTGGTGATGGATCTGCGGGCCTATCTGCTCCAGGAGGGCGTTTCGGACCCGCCGGAACAGGCGGAACTGATCTACCGCCTGCGCAACACCGGCGATACGGGCAGCTTGCTGGCAGAGCCTTTTTGGAGCGTGACAGCAGGCGGCAAGGAATACATCCTCAGCGCTGTCACCGGCCAAGCGCTGCAAAATGTGGAAATAGCTTGACAGCTTTTGGTTTTCTTGTGCCCAATTGGTCAATCTATACGAGAATCGTGCAAAGATCTTGTAAAAAACTTATGGGGAAAACGGGAGCAAATTATTTTTATTTGCCCTGCAAGTGTGGTAAAATATATAAAACGAAACAAACCCGCTCAATCGTTCTTCAACGCCTATGGGCGGCATCCCATCCCTTTTTCTGCCTGGCCTCAAGCCTGGCGGAAGCGGAACAACCAGAAAACACTGCTGGGGAGAATGAGTACTTTGGATAAATTTATCATCAATGGAAACAAGACGCTGCACGGCGAAGTGACTGTCAGCGGAGCGAAGAACGCAGTGGTGGCCATCATCCCGGCGACGATCATGGTCAACGGGGTGTGCCGGATCGAAAACGTGCCCCGGGTCAGCGACGTCATCATCCAGCTGGAGATCTTGCAGCAGATGGGGGCGCGGGTGCGCAGCCTGAACCCCACCACGGTGGAGATCGACTGCCGCGGCATGCGCAACGCCCGCACGCCGGAAGACTTGATGCGCAAATTGCGGGCCTCCTATTACCTGATCGGCACGCTGCTGGGCCGCTACCACAAAGCGGAAGTGGCCATGCCGGGCGGCTGCAATTTTGGCGGCGTGCGCCCCATCGACCAGCATGTCAAAGGGTTTGAGGCGCTGGGGGCCACGGTAAGCATTAAAAACGGTTATGTCTACGCCGAAGCGCCTCAAGGGCTGCGGGGCGCCAATGTGTATTTGGATGTGGTATCTGTGGGCGCCACGATGAATGTGATGCTGGCAGCCACCATGGCCCAAGGCCAGACGGTCATTGAAAACGCGGCCAAAGAGCCCCATATCGTGGATCTGGCCAACTTCCTCAACGCCATGGGCGCCGATATCATGGGCGCCGGCACCGACGTCATCAAGATCCGCGGTGTGGAGACCCTCCATGGCGGCACCTACTCCGTCATCCCGGACCAGATCGAGGCGGGCACTTATATGGCCGCTGTCATGGCCACCGGGGGAAGCGTGCTGGTGCGCAATGTGATCCCCAAGCATTTGGAGTGCATCACTGCCAAATTGGAAGAGATGGGCGCACAAGTGGAGGAATTGGACGACGCTGTGCGGGTCACCCGTCTGGAGCCGCTGAACAAGATCAATTTGAAGACGCTGCCCTATCCCGGCTTTCCCACGGACATGCAGCCCCAGCTGGTGGCGGCCCTTTGCCTGGCCCAGGGGACCAGCGTGATCACCGAGGGCGTGTGGGACAACCGCTACCGGTATGTGGAAGAGCTGCGGCGCATGGGGGCCCGCATCCAAGTGGATGGCAAAGTGGCCATTGTAGAAGGAGTGCCGGAACTGACCGGCGCCAAAGTGCAGGCCTGTGACCTGCGGGCCGGGGCGGCCATGGTCATCGCCGGTCTGGCAGCCCACGGCACCACGGAAGTGGACGGCATCGCTTATATCGAGCGGGGCTATGAAAACATTGTGGAAAAACTCCAGGGCTTGGGGGCGGATATCACAAGGGTGACTGTGCCCGAGGAAGACCGGATGCCCATGGCCCGCTGAATGAACGCGGCAAACGTGCCGGCCCCTTTTGGGGCTGGCACTTTCTATGACCGTGGCAAAATAGAAAGGACAAAGCCAACATGATATCACTCCAGAGTTTAGCCAGCTCCTCTTCGGGCAACTGCGCGGTCTATTGCGGCGGCGGCCAGGTGGTGCTGATCGATGCGGGCACCAACACGAAGTACATACGGGGCGCTCTGGCCCAGCTGGGGCTCACCTTGCAGGATGTGACCCAGATCCTCATCACCCATACCCACAACGATCACATCTCCGCCTTGCCGGTGCTGACCAAGCATTGCAGGGCAACGGTATGGTGCAGCGAACAGGCCTGGGGCCTGCTGCTGCCCCACTGCAACCACAGCCAGGTGGAGACTTTTGCGCCGGAGCGGACTTTTTGGCTGGGCAGCGTGGCGGTGACGCCGTTTGCCACGCCCCACGACAGCCCGGGCAGCTGCGGCTTCGTGCTGGAGGAAGAAGAGGGCAAGCTGGCCTATTGCACGGACCTTGGGCGCATGACGCCCCAGATCTTTGACCATCTGGAGGGGGCGGAAGGCCTGTTCCTGGAATCGAACCACGATGTCTATATGCTGAAAAACGGGGAATACCCCTATCACCTCAAGCAGCGCATTTTGTCGGACCAAGGCCATCTTTCCAATGACGATGCGGCACAGACCGTGTGCGCCCTGGCCGGCAGAGGGCTGCGGCAGGTGGTGCTGGCCCATTTGAGCGACCACAACAACACGCCACGCTGCGCCCTGCGGGAGACCCAGGATGCCCTGCAGCACATGGGCGCCCTGGGAGCGGTGGAAGCATCGGTGGCGCCCAGACGGGAACCGGGGGCGGGCCTGCGCTTGGCCCGGCACGCCGGATGATCGCCGTCAAGGTCATCTGCGTCGGCAAACTGAAAGAAGCCTTTTACCAACAGGCCTGCGCAGAATACGAAAAGAGGCTGAAGGGCTTTTGCCGCCTGGAAGTGGTGGAGCTGCCCGAAGACACCCGGCCGGGCAACCTGGCGCGGGAGGCGGAAAAGATCCGCCAGGCCATCCCCCAGGGGAGCTATACGGTGGCCCTGTGCATCGAGGGCACGACCATGAGCAGCGAAAAGCTGAGCGCCAAGATCACCGGGCTGAAAAACAGCGGGGTATCCCGCCTGTGCTTTGTGCTGGGTTCTTCGGAGGGGATGGACGAAAGCATCAAACGGCAGGCGGACCTGCGGCTTTCCATGTCGCCCATGACATTCCCCCATCACCTGGCCCGGGTGATGCTGCTGGAACAGCTGTACCGGGCCTTTGCCATTGAAGCGGGTACCAAATACCACAAATGAGTTTTGTGCACGGTTCTTGCGCCGTTGTCAGGCCGCTTGGGCTGTGCTACAATGAGAGCACAGAGGAAGACGATGAAACCGGAAGGAGAGATGCAGGATGGTCTTTTTGTGTTACAACAAGTGTACCACTTGCCAAAAGGCCCGCAAATGGCTGGATGAACAGGGCATCGCCTATGAAGAGCGCCCCATCAAAGAGCAAAACCCCACGGCGGAGGAATTGCAGCAGTGGCACCAGCGCAGCGGTTTGCCGCTGAAGAAGTTTTTCAACACCAGCGGCCTGCTGTATAAGAGCTTGGGGCTCAAAGACAAACTGGCATCGATGAGTGAACAGGAGCAGTATGACCTGCTGGCCACCGACGGTATGCTGGTCAAACGCCCCATGTTGATCGGCGACGATTTCGTTTTGGTGGGGTTCCGGCAGCCCGAATGGGAGGCCAAGCTGAAATAGCGGCAAAACAGAGCGGCGGTCCGAGTGCCGCCCTTTTTCTATCTGGGAGGGAAAAGGGTGAAAAACAACAAACGATACCTGCTGCAGGTCCACGGGGCCGTGCTGCTGTTCGGCCTTTCCGGCCTGTTTGGCAAATTGGATCAGCCGGCCATGGTCATCACCTTGGGCCGGGTGGTCTTTTCGGCCCTGTTTTTGCTGGTGCTGCTCAACCTGCGGCACATTCCCTATCGGGTGTCGGGCCGGCAGCTGGCTGCGCTGGCCGGGCTGGGAGCAGTGCTGGCCTTCCACTGGTGCAGCTTTTACCAGGCCATCCAGCTTTCCACCGTGGCCATCGGGCTGCTGACCTTTTCCTCTTTTCCCATCTTTGTCACGTTTTTAGAGCCGCTGTTTTTCCGCCGGCCCCTCCGGGGGCAGGATGCCCTAGCCGCCGCTGTGGCCTTTGGCGGCATTGCGCTGGTGGCCCCGGTGAGCGGAGGCGGCGCGTGGCAGGGCGTTTTGTGGGGCCTGCTCTCCGGTTTGAGTTATGCGCTGCTGGGCCTGCTGAACAAAAAGACGGTGGACCATCTGCCGGCGCCCGTCATCTCTTTTTATGAACAGGCGGCAGCCGCGGTGTATCTGCTGCCCTCTCTGCTGTGGCTGCGGCCCCGCTTTACCCTGGGGGAAGTGGGCCTGCTGGCGCTGCTGGGCGTCGTGTTTACGGCGATCTCCCACACCCTGTTCATCGGCGGCTTGAAAGGGGTGCGGGCCCAGACAGCCAGCGTCATCTCCAGTCTGGAGCCTGTTTACGGCATTTTGTTTGCCGCCCTGTTTTTGGGGGAGATCCCTTCGGCCCGGGAGATCCTGGGCGGCCTGGTGGTGCTGGCCTGCGCCCTGTGGGTCACAAAAAACGGAGAAAAACCCTCTTGACTTAGAGCGGACTATAAGGCGTAAACTGAAAAAAAGCGGCGTGAGACCGCTGTGCGTGAGGAGGAATTTTTGTATGGGAAAGAAAATTTTACTGGTGACGGGCAGCCCCCGCGCAAAGGGCAACACAGACCTTCTGGCCCAGGCCTTTCAGGAAGGCGCGGAACAGGCCGGCCATCAGGTGACGGTGTTTGACGCAGGCAAAAAGAACATCCTGCCCTGCAAAGCCTGCGATACCTGCTATCAAAAGGGCGTGCCCTGCAGCTTCGCCGACGATTTCAACCAGTGCGAAGCCGCCATGAAAGAGGCCGACGTGGTGGTGCTGGCCTCGCCCTTGTATTGGTACACTTTCTCCGCCCAGATGAAGCTGTTCATCGACAAGCTGAAAGCCTTTGGGGCAGGCGGCAGCATCGCCTCCAACAAGGAATCCATGCTCATCGCTTGCGGCGCGGTGGCGGATGCCAGCCGGTTTGACGCCATGGTGGATACATACCATCAAATGTGCAAAGGAAGCCTGCGCTGGCAGGACAAGGGCGTGCTGATCTGCACCCAGTGTGGGGCGAAAGGCACGGTCAGCCAGGAATTTTTGGACAAAGCCCGGCAGATGGGCGCATCGCTGTAACACAGCTCGAATGACAGCAAAAAGGCGGGGGATCCCCGCCTTTTTCTTGCAGTTGGGTCAGGCCAGCAGCAGCCCAAAGGGCAGCAGAAGCAGCAAAAGCCCGCCGTTGACCAGGGTGAACACCCCCAGATACCGGCCTGCTTTGGCCTCCGGGGTCTTGGCATACAGCCGGAAAGAGATCAGGCTGGCCAGCGAAGCCACCAACGTGCCCAAACCGCCGATGTTGACGCCCAGCAGCAGCCCGGTGCCCTGGGAGGTGAAGCCGGAGAGCAGCACGGCGGCCGGCACGTTGCTGATGACTTGGCTGCACAGCAGGGAGACGATCAGTTCCCGGCCGCCCAGCAGGCCGGACAGCCATTGGCGCACCGGTTCGATGCATCCCAGGTTGCCCACAAAGAGAAAAAAGAAAACAAAAGTCAGCAGCAGGCCATAATCCACCTGCCTGAGGGCTGGGCGGTCAAACAACAGGAGGAACAGCAGCACCGCCGCCAGGGTGGCAGGCCAGGGCATCCAGTGGAGCACGGTGCACAGGCAGCAGAGGAACAAAAGGCCATGCCCCAGCAGCCGGCGGGGCAGGGGAGCGGGCTGCTGCTTTGCCGGGCGGATGGACAGGGGCGCCGCCGGGATGGGCAGGCAGAGCAGGAAGAGCAGCACCAGGGACAAGGCGGCCACAGGCAATACGGCTTGGAAAAACTGGGCGGGGCTCATGCGGTAGAAAGAGAACAGATAGAGGTTTTGGGGGTTCCCCACCGGGGTGGCCATGCTGCCCAGGTTGGCGGCCACCGTCTGCAAGACCACCACATAGAGCAGATGCCGGCCAAGGCCGGCCTGGCCCAGCACCAGGGCGGCAAAGGGGACAAAAGTCAGCAGGGCCACATCGTTGGTGACCAGCATGGAGGAGAAAAAGCAGAGGGATACCAGCAGCAGGCACAGGCCCCGGACACTTTTGGCGCGGAGGATGGCCTGTTGAGACAGCCGGGCGAACAGGCCGCCTTGCTGCAGGCCGGACACCACAGCCATCAGGCAAAAGAGGAGGGCCAGCACCCGCCAATCCAAATACCCCAGGTAGTCCCAAGAAGGCGGGACCCAAAAAGCAGTGCAGAGCGCCGCGGCCCCGGCGATGCAAAGCACCGGTTCCCGGCGGAAAAAAGAAGAAACAGCAGACATGGCAAAAAGACCTTTCCGATAAAGTGAACACAAGCTTATCCATTGTAACACGGCTACCCCAAAGGTGCAATCTTCCTCTGCCTTTACAAGGGGGGACAGGGGTGTTATACTGGGGTACAAAGGATGGTTGCGCCAGCAAGGGAGAGAAAAAGATGAACGACTTCAATTACTTTTTGGTCTTGCCCTGGATCGTGGATTTCTTATTCTTGGGCTTTGGTCTGCTGTTTTGGATCCGGCCGGAGGTCAGCTGGTTTTTCAAAGAGGGCCGGGCCTACGGCAAATACGGCGAAAAAGAGATGCCAGAGGACCGAAAACAAGCGCACCGGATCCGAGGGATCGTGTTTTTCGCCGTCGGCGTGATCGGCCTGATCCCTTTGTTATACCGTATGTAAAAAATGGAACTTGGGCCTGGCGGATGTGCCGGGCCTTTTTCTTTTTTACTGGGGAGATGGGGGATTGTGTTGGGCCCCCAGGTGTGGTAAAGTGGTGATAGGCGAAAAGCGCGGCAAAGCCCGGGCCGCACTGTGGCGGCATACCACAGAGGCCGCCGGACCGGAGGGCAATATATGGTCAAGGAGGTCAGAAATCTGATGAATGAAGTGGTAAAAAACATCCTGGAGCGCCGCAGCTGGCGTTCTTATGAAGACCGGCAGATCAGCGACCAAGAGCTGGATACCATTTTGCAGTGCGGCCTGTGGGCGCCCAGCGCCATGAACCAGCAGTCCTGGCACTTCACTGTGGTGCAGAACAAAGAGCGGATCGCCGAGCTGACAAAGGGATGCCAAAAGATGATGGACACCGACCGCGATCCCTTCTATGGCGCCCCCACCTTGGTGGTGGTGACAGCCAAGGCAGATTGCATCGCCCCGCAGCAGGATGGTTCGCTGGCCATTGAGAATATGATGCTGGCAGCATCTTCCCTGGGCATCGGCTCTTGCTGGATCAACTGCCTGGCCCGGTTCCTCACCACAGAAGATGGCAAGGCTTTTGCCGAAAAAGTAGGGATCCCCGCCGGGTATGTAGGGGTCAGCTGCCTGATCCTGGGCTACCCCCAGGGGGAACGGCCGGAGCCAAAAGAGCGGGCCCAAGGCACAGTGAATTTCGTAAAATAACAGGCCATACACTTCACGTGATGCCATAGAAGCTGCATAGAAGGGACTGCTGCCCGCATATCTGTGAGCATGGAGACAGGATGCCGAAGCATGGCACCTTCCCGGCAGCCTGGCTGCCGCAATAAGAGCACGACCGATGGGCCGGGGCAGAAGACGCCCCGGCCCTACCATGCAAACGAACAAAAGGAGAGCCGCTCTCGAATGGGCGCAACCAAAGTATGACACGATTTTGCCAACTGTTTCTCGCTTTTTGCATCTACAGCTTTTTGGGCTGGGTGTGCGAAAGTACCTACTGTTCCCTGGGGGAGCGCCGGTGGATCAACCGAGGGTTCCTGGCAGGGCCCGTCTGCCCGGTCTACGGTTTTGGGGCAGTCATTGTCGTCACACTGCTGACCCCCTTTGCCCACTCCATCCCGCTGCTGTTTTTGACCGGCATGGCAGCCACCAGCGCCCTGGAATACCTGACCGGGTTTCTGCTGGAGACGCTGTTCCACACAAAATGGTGGGATTACAGCAAACGGCGCTTCAATATCCGGGGCAGAGTCTGCCTGCGCAACTCTTTGATGTTTGGCGGCCTTTCTGTGGTGGCCATGCGCTTGGTGGACCCCGTGGTACAAGATCTGATCGGAAAGCTCCACGGTTGGGCCCTATATATCGTCACCGGCGGAATGCTGGCTTTGTTTGCGGCGGACACTGCGATCTCGGTGCGCGCTGTGCTGCAGATGAACGGCAAGCTGGAACAGCTGCAACGGCTGGCAGCGGAGATCCGACGGCAGGAGCAAGCACGCCGGGTCCAGCGCAGAGAAGCGCTGCAAGAGCGGCTGGGGGCGCATCAGGAATCGGTGGAAGCATCTCTGGACCGGCTGCGCCGCCAAATGGAGGAGACCCGGATGGCGCTGGCAGCCCGGAACAAGCGGATGCAAGCCCGTTTGCTGCGGGCCTTCCCCCACATGCAGCCCCATGGCAGAGAATTGGGGTTGGAGCAGCTGCGCGCCGCATTGGAAGAATACCGGCAGGCACGCATGCATAAAAAAGGGAAAAAATAAAGGGCACGGCCAGAGCCGGACGGTGCGAAAAGGAGAGGAAACACATGAAGATCAATATCAAAGGGCCGGAAGAATACACCGTATCTCAGTGGGCGGGAGGGGCGACCACCCAGCTGTATATCTACCCGGAGCATGCCGACTACAGCCGGCGGGATTTTATCTTCCGCTTGAGCAGCGCCACCGTGGAATGCGAACGGTCGGAATTTACCAGCCTGCCGGAGGTGGACCGCATCTTGATGGTGCTCCGGGGCTCGCTGCGGCTGTGCTTCGACGGCCATGGGCAGCAAACGCTGCAGCCCTATGAGCAGGCCTCTTTTGACGGCGGCTGGAAGACCACCAGCTATGGCCGGGCCACGGATTTCAACCTGATGCTGCGCGAGGATTCCAAAGGCACGTTGGAAACGTGGGATCTGGCGCCGGGCCAACACACCGCTGTGAAGAACCCGGCGGGCAGCGTATTGGCTCTGTACGCCGCAGAAGGCGGCTGCCGGCTGGAAGGGGAAGGGAGCCAAGGGGCCTTGTCCACCGGCTGGCTGGCAGTGACCGATGACGACGGAGAGATCCGGCTGGAAAACAGCGGGGACAGCCTGTGCCGCCTGGTCTGCGCACGCATCCTGCTGTAAACAGGGCAATGGTACGCTGGCAGCGGGCAGATCCTGGCGCCTTTTGAAGGCAGGCTGTTTCCCATATGGGCTGGAAAACAAGTGGATCGCAGAAGCTGGATGTGCATCGCATCCAGCTTTTTTGTCCGGTTTCTGTACCAATTCGGAATGGACAACGGAAAAAAAGGGTTGTAAAATGGAACCAGAGGGATCGCTTTTGCATGGATAAAACGACAACGAAAGTCCAATGGTATGAAGTCAAGTAGGTGATGCAAGAAAATTTCAAATGGGAATGAGTAAAAAGGACCATGTAGGCAGGAAAAAGGCAACACAATCC
>CAJFRA010000007.1 GCA_904419295.1 Candidatus Pseudobutyricicoccus lothianensis | reverse complement strand
CAACTGCTAATTTTAATTCCTCACTGAACAATTCTTTTCCCATAGATTTCTGCACCCCTTTCGTTGACTTTCTTGTCCAACTTTTGGGGTGCAGTTCATTTTTACATGTGTGGACGGTATTCACTGCTGGAAGAAAGCGACGATCCGGTGATCCGCCAGATCATTCGTCAGGTGGGGCGATCGGTGAAATACGGGGAGATCTGCCCGACGAACCAAGCCCCCATTCTGGCAGGCGAAAGCCTGCAAGCGCAAGCGGCCTGCTGGGGATTTGCCCGCCCAGGCGGCAGCGGCGTCGTCATCAACGCACGGGCGGAAACAGCGGCAGAAAAACGGATGTTCAAAAATAGCCTGTTGGCCCGGCGGTGCATCATTCCTTCTACCGGCTTTTTTGAATGGGATGCTACCAAGCGGAAACATTGGTTTGGTGTGGAGCAAGGGCCACTTTATATGGCGGGCCTTTATCAAGAGGCTGCCGGCCAGCGTCAGTTTGTCATTTTGACTACAGCGGCCAATGCCTCCATGGCCCCTATCCACGATCGGATGCCCGTTGTGTTGCGACAAGAACAATTGGTCCCCTGGATCCGTTCGGTCAGCCAAGCCCTATCTATTTTGCGCCAAGAGCCGCCCCCATTGCTGCGGCAAGCGCTATAGCCGCCTTTTGAAATATGGTCAAGAAAAGGTGCTGATATTTCCGATCAGCACCTTTGACTAGAGTTCTCTTATTGGAAAATACAGATAGTTCTTTCCGGTTGCCGGGTCGGTATAGTCGTGCACTGCCCCAGCCAGGGAAATACCCTCCTCATTCATTTGCCCAATGGTATCTTCAAACGCTCCATCCTGGTTTTCAACAACGATATACGCATAACTTGGTATGATCCATTTTGTCCATCCATCAGGTGCTTCTGCATCATCAACGCATTCCACCCCTGCCAGATACAAACCCTTTCGAAAGCCATCTTCCCAGGGTTTCAATGAGTGAGAAAGGTCAGACATAGTACCCCATATCCCCACGAGGTTCCCCTTTGCATCTTTTTTTGCCAGATGCGCTATTTCGCAAAAGTGGCCGTTGGCATCATTCCACAATTTCGGAATAAAACCTTCGCCATCGAATGTTGAACCCTCTTTTCCAATCACAACAAAGGATCTTTTTATTACTTGAACCATCGTTAGCCCCCTCGATAAATTTAAAGTTGTTGCTTCGTATGGAAATAGTTTCTGTTGACATCTGTGTTGCCCAGAGATGTATACTATAATATTAGTATGTACTTTTGTGCAATGCAAACACAAAAAATATGGCGGCGACCGACTTTGATGTGACGAGCGGTCTTGAATCAGAAAAAATGAACACCTCCACATAGGAAATCATGAGGACAGAGGAAATGATAACCACAACAAAGAGATTGATAAAAATCTGCATATTACTTGCATGTGCGGTTCTGCTGACAGGCTGTGTGAACGATTCTAGTGCAGAAGAAAAACAAGAGTCAACAGAGGATCAGGCGATGAGCGATCCTGTAAAGGGAGAGACGGATCATCCTGCTGAAAGCACAAAAGCAGTGCCGGAAATCGTGGAAGCAGATTGGTCAAGCTATTTCAATGGACGAAATGGAACAGCCGTTGTGTATGATACCGCAAGCCAAAAATACACCATTTACAACCGGGATCTTGCTGCTACAAGAAGCTCCCCATGTTCCACATTTAAGATCGTCTCTTCCTTGATCGGGCTAGAAAACGGCATCATTGATCCAGAGAACTCCACGCGGACATGGAGCGGCGAAATATTCTGGAATGAGGATTGGAATAAAGATATTGATTTCCGGGAGGCTTTCCGGACCTCGTGCGTATGGTATTATAGGCAGGTCATTGATGAGATTGGCGAAGATTTGATGCAAAGAGAATTGGATAGGCTCCAATATGGCAATTGCGATATTTCCGATTGGGAAGGAACGTTAAATACGAACAATAACAACAGGGCTTTAACAGGCTTTTGGCTTGAATCCTCTTTAAAGATCTCGCCAAAAGAACAAGTGGAAGTAATGGAGCGTATCTTTGGAAAAGACTCAGAGTATTCAGAAGAAACGCAGGATGAGCTAAAAGAAGTCATGCTTCTGCCAGAGATCGATAACACCGATCTTTCCATATATGGAAAAACGGGAATGGGAAAAGCCGATGGCATGGTTGCTGACGCATGGTTCACGGGGTTTGCGGAAAGCACAACAGGAGAGATCTATTTTTGTGTGCGCCTTGGAAGAACGGACGGTATGGATGTATCGAGTTCATTGGCAAAAGAAATAGCGATTCAAATCGTATCGGATTATTGTGCATAGTTACTTCCCCAGTGGATCGTTTACCAGATGACCCTATCGTTGAAGACCGTTGTTTGACGGTTGGAGAATACAGAAAGACGGTGGCTTTGAAAAGAACCAATTCAAGCCACCGTCTTCTTTTTGAAAACGAGAATATGGAGAAATGGGTTGAGACGCTCTTTTTAAGGGGGCGGCGGCATCGGAGAGGATGCTGCGTTTCTTGCCTCGCTTTACACATCAAAAAATCTCTTTCTGTTGTGGAATGGAAAAGCGGCAAAGCCAAAGCATCTCTCCTGCCCCATACTGTTCCCTGACAGGCATCATCCTGCCCTCTCTCTTTAAGACATGCTTTTCAGATAGGCCGCCAATTTTTTGTCTTCGCCTTTGATATGCTGGATCAACCAACCAGCCAACAGTGTGTTGATCTGCCCCACCGTGGCTACATTGGGCCCCTCTTGCTGGATCTGCTGGATCAGCACAGTAGCAGACTTTTTAAATTCTTCGTGAAGCTGCTTGTGGCGGGGATACCCCGGATAGCGGCTTTTTTGTTGCAAGGCTTCTTCTGCCGCAAAATGCTGGTTCGTATAGTTCAACAGAAACTGGGCCGTCTGCTGTACCTGCACACGGCCTGCCCCCTTGGAGCAGGCATCCAACAACGCGTTTACAGCGGCGATCAGTTGCTGGTGTTGCGAATCGATTGTACGGTTGCCGGTTTCCAGGTCTTTTGTGAACTGGTATGCCATTGTAATCGTCCCTTCTTCTTTTAGAAATGCATCCGATACATGATGTAAGTCGAGTATAGCACTTCCTCGACAGTCTGTAAAGGCGGCGTAAAAAATCAGCCCCTGGTTCATTCCAGGGGCTTTTATTACGGGAGCGGTTGCTCCAACGGCTTGATCTGTTTGCGATAAACATAGCGAATAAATAGGGCGCACAGTGCACAGGATACCAATTCTGCACAGGGAAAGGCCAGCCAGATCAGGTTCAGATTGCCTGTGAGCGAAAGCAGATAGGCCAGCGGCAGCAGGATGACCAGCTGGCGGACCAGCGAGACGATCAGGCTGAGAACGCCATGGGACAAAGCCTGGAACAGCGAAGAGCTGATCACACAGAAACCAGCCAGCAAAAAGCTGAAGCTGATGGTGCGCAACGCCGGGATGCCAATGGCCAACATATGGTCAGAAGCATTGAAAATGCGCAGCAAAGGCCCGGTAAAGAGCTGGAAGACAACAAAACCGATGACCATAATACCTGTGGCATAGCAGATGCTCAATTTGACAGTTTTGATCATACGGTCCGGTTTCCGGGCACCGTAGTTGTAAGCCACGATGGGTACCATGCCGTTATTCATGCCAAAGATCGGCATAAAGACAAAGCTCTGCAATTTGAAATAGACGCCGAATACGGCAGTGGCGGTGGTGCTGAAAGCGATGAGGATCTTATTCATGCCAAAGGTCATCACCGAACCGATGGAAGACATGATGATCGAAGGCACGCCGACACCATAGATGCTTTTTACGATGTGCCCATTGAACCGAAAGGAACGCAGGCTCAGCTGCACTTCGTGGTTCTTTTTGTGGTTGATCACAGCGCCTAAAACAGCGGCTACGATCTGGCCGAACACGGTGGCTGCCGCGGCGCCGGCCACACCCATCTTGGGGAAGCCCAGCAGGCCAAAGATCATGATGGGGTCGAAAATAATGTTGATGATGGCGCCGATCCCCTGGGTGATCATGGTGTAAATGGTCTTACCGGTAGCCTGGAGCAAACGTTCAAAGGTGATTTGAAAAAACAACCCGAAAGAAAACAGTGTACAGATCTGGAGGTACTCCGTGCCATACTGCACGATCTGGGGGTCTTGGGTCTGCAGTGTAAAAAAGGTGCGTGAAAAAGCGAGCCCCAGCACAGCAAAAACGGCATAGCTGCAAAAAGCGAGGAAGATCGCATGGTCTGCCACCTGGTTTACCTTTTGAAAGTTCTTTTCACCCAGGCTTTTCGAGAGCAGCGCATTGATGCCGACGCCGGTACCTGTAGCCACGGCGATCATCAGGTTTTGTGCCGGGAAGGCCAATGAGACCGCTGTCAGCGCATTTTCATTCAGCTGTGCCACAAACATGCTGTCTACAATATTGTAAAGCGCTTGCACCAACATGGAGATCATGATGGGTACCGACATAGAGACCAGCAGCCGGTTGATCGGCATGACCCCCATCTTGTTTTCTTGTGACATTGTTGCTTCTTGCTTCATGCAAAATCCCCTTTCTATATCCGCACGGCGCTTCTTCTGTGAGCAAAAGAAAGGGCCCGCTGGGGGCCAGCCGGCTTTTTGACGCAAAAAACATATGGATCCACAGTCCCGATCACTATAGACGAGGCAAAAAACGCATCCGTACGGCTTGCACACCGCCCTGTTGCCAAAGCAGTGCCAGAGCAGCTGCACGAAATATTATAGGGGTTATGTGATCTTTCTGTCAATAGAAAACCGGATTTTTGTTTGGAAAAGAAGGAGAAAACCGGAGTTTTCCGCGCTTTATTGATAGAAAAATAACAAAATCCCATCGGTTCTCAAGAGCTTCCGTGCTGCGGTAAACAGACTTTTGCATCGTCCTTAGAGGGGTCCACTCCCCTGGCCTTTTGAAAATTTTCGTAAAGGCAAGTGGTAAATGTGCCATTTTTACACTTTTTCGACATTTTCACTTGTATCGCCCATCGATCTGTGGTATTTTGTGGATGTCAACAGTTGCTGTTCAATCTGCTGTGGGATGGAGTGTCGCCATGATAGAAAACAAGATCCGCATCTTGCTTGCCGATGAAAGCGCCGATCTGCGGGCGCTGCTGCACCAAAGCCTGCAAAAACACCCTTCCCTTGTCGTATGCGGCCAAGCGGACAACGGGGCATCTTTCGTGGAGCAAGCCCTGGCCCAGCAGACAGATCTGATCATCACCGATACCCTGCTGCCCCAGCTGGATGGCCTGAGCGCCTTGCGCAAAATCCTGAACGGTCTTCCCTATCGCCCGGCTATTTTTTTGGTGGCCAGCTTTTGCAGCCCGATCATGACAGCAGAGGCCTCGGCCCTGCAAGTGGATTTTTTGGCGGTGAAACCAGTTAATGTGACAGCGCTGGTGGAGCGGGTGCTCCAATACGGCAAGCACATCCACATCTCCCCAGCTCAGGCCGATCTGCAGCTGCAGATCCTCCACATCTTGCAGGAGCTGGGTTTGGCCTCCCATGTGCTGGGCCACAGCTATCTGCGCGAAGCGATCTGGATGGTGGCGGAACGGCCCGAGCTGATCCATGGAGTGACAAAGGAGCTGTATCCTCACATCGCCAAGCAGCATAACACCTCCCCGGCCAGTGTGGAACGGGCCATCCGCACGGCGCTGCACACAGCCTGGGGCCGCGGGGAGCCCAACCGGTGGCAGTACTATTTTGGCCCGCTGGATAAGCGGCCTTCCAACAGTGAATTCATTTCCCGCATTGCAGAAAAATTGCGCTGGGAGCGCTGATGAGTAAGAAAAAGGAGGCGAACCATGGAAGGGATGATTCAAATTTATACAGGCAATGGCAAAGGAAAGACCACTGCCGCCATGGGGCTGGCGCTGCGGGCCTGCGGCGCAGGGCTGCGGGTCTACATCGGCCAATTTGTCAAAGACATGAAGTATGCAGAAGTCCGGCTGTTGGAACAGGTGCTTCCCCAGATCCAAATCGAACAGTTGGGCCGCGGCTGCTTTATCCAGCGGGAACCCGGCCCCGCCGACCGCCAAGCGGCCCAGCAAGGGTTGGCACGGGTGGCCGAACAGATGAAGGGCGGCCGGTACGATCTGTTGATCCTGGATGAGATCAGCATCGCCATCTCGATGGGGCTGCTGGAAGAAGAAGCGGTTCTCGCCCTGCTGGAGAGCAAGCCGCCCCAAGTGGAGCTGGTGCTGACCGGCCGGTATATGCCGGAAAAGCTGTTGGCCAAGGCCGATCTGATCACCGAGATGAAGGAGATCCGCCACTATTATGCCACTCGGGGCCTGTTGGCCAGAGACGGCATCGAACGGTAAAAAGAGAAGCGTTTCATGGCTTTGCTCACCTGAAACGCTTCTCTTTTTATACTTTTATCCACCTCTTGGCGCGATTGCTCCATCAGAGGATCAGCATGCTGTCGCCAAAGCTGAAGAACCGGTACCGGGCTTCTACGGCTTGCCGGTAGGCATCTAAAATGTGTTCGCGCCCAGCCAAAGCGGAGACCAGCATCACCAGCGTGCTCTCCGGCAAATGGAAGTTTGTGATCAGCCCGTCGATCCCCTTGAATTGGTAGCCCGGGTAAATGAAGATATCCGTATTGCCCGACCCGCTGTGGGTCACATGGTTTTCGTCGGTGACAGTCTCCAGTGTGCGGCAAGAGGTAGTCCCTACCGCGATGACCCGGTTGCCCCGGCGGCGGGTCTCATTGATGCGCCGGGCCGCATCTTCTGTGACGAAGTATTGTTCGGAATGCATCACATGGTCGGTGATCTCCTCTTCCTTGACCGGCCGGAAAGTGCCCAGGCCCACATGAAGGGTGATGGCCGCAAACAGGATCCCCTTCTCTTGCAGCTGTTCCATCAGCTCTGGGGTGAAGTGAAGCCCGGCAGTGGGCGCCGCGGCCGAGCCGGGCTCCCGGCAGTAGACCGTTTGGTAGCGGTCCGGATCTTCCAGGTGCTCTTTGATGTAGTGGGGCAGCGGCATCTCCCCCAGCTCATTGAGGATTTCCAGAAAAATCCCCTGGTAATGGAAGTCGATGATCCGGTTCCCATTTTCCAGCACCTGCCGGATGGTGGCAGTCAACCGGCCGTCGCCAAAGGTGATCTGGGCGCCTTGCCGCAAACGCTTGCCCGGGTAAACGATGCACTCCCAGGCGCCTTCCCCCAGATCCCGCAGCAGCAGGACTTCTACAGCACCCCCCGTGCCGGTCTTCTGGCCATAGAGCCGGGCGGGGATCACTTTCGTGTCGTTGATGACGAGGCAGTCCCCTGGGGCCAGATATTCCCCGATCTCATAAAAATGGCGGTGGGTCACCTGGCCGGTCTGCCGGTCCAGCACCATCAAGCGGGAGGTATCCCGTTTTTCCAGCGGGGTCTGGGCAATCAATTCTTCGGGTAGATCATAATAAAAATCGCTCTTTTTCATAACTAGTTACGCAGGGCCTACCTGCACTCCTGTGAAGTAAAATTTGATGATGTCCTGATAGCTGAAGTCGGCTGCCGCCATGCCGTTGGCGCCCCACTGGCTCAAGCCGATGTGGTGGCCATTGCCGGTGCCTGTGATGGTGAAAGTGCCACCGCTGCCAGACGCATTGGCTGTACGCGTCATGGTATCGAGGCTTTGCTGGCCGCTGCCCGTTATCACAGTGATGCCGCCGCTGTCCAGCCCGGCGATCTTGCCGCCGCTGCCAATGGCATATAGGCCATCTAAACTGTTGACCATCTGATCGTTGATGGCAATGGACCCGCTGCCGCCCCCGCCGCCGCTGCCGGATATGGTGTATCGATGGCTCAGGATGGAGACGCCTTGGGAGCTGCTGTTGAGGATGGTGCGGGCCTGCTCTTTGGAAAAGACCAGCGGGCTGTCACCCTGACGCTCCACCGTCAAGCCGATGACATTGCCATGGCTGCTGGTCTGGCTGACATAAATGTCTGTCACACCGCTGACCGAATAACCTTTGTCCCGCAAGATCTGGGCGGCCTGTTCGCAGGTGAGCGTGGCGCTCCACTGGATGGGGTTGGTCAGATAAGTGTCTTCCACCCCGCGCAAATAAGGCACGGCGGCACTCCAGATGTTTTCCGAATCTTCCGTGCTCCCTCCGCTGGATGCATGGTAGAACACCTCGGCGATCTCGCCGTTGTACAGGATGTATTGACCCGAAGTGTCCTCTACTGCACGGTCGGAATTGGCATTGGCCGAAGCTGTGCCCTGATAGACTTGGCAGTCGGTGGTGTTGCACAAATCAAACCCCTGGGAGGCATGTTTGCCCTGGCTGTTCACCGCATAGTTCCTGGCACACAGCGCCTGGGCTTTCAGCGCTTCCACCGGCCAGGAAGGGCTCATTTCATAGGGCACTACGCCTTTTACGTAATCGTCCAGCTTCACCATGTTGACCACAGTCAAGTCGTTGCCGTTCACCCGGTCGTATTGAAAACCGCCGTAATAGGTATTGCCTTTGAACCATGTCTGGGCATCGGTCCCTTGGGGCTGAATGCCCAGCGGCGTCCCGCCCATGTCCAGTTCAAACAGGATGGTGCTCTCCCCCGTCACCGTTACCGTGTAGCAGGTCTCGCTGCCGCCTGCCACAGTAACGGCTCCTGCCTGGGCCGCTACTGTTTCGGCCTCTGCCTGGGCTTCTGCCGCAGACCGGTATTGGCCGATGCGCACCACATAAGCCCCGTTGACATAGGCGGGGAATGCATCCTGCCCTAAGCTCTGGCTGAATTCCTGGGCCTGCTGCCACGTTCCAAAGCTGCGGTCCGTTTGCAGATGGTATGGGGCGATCACCGCCCGGTAGCTGGCTGTGGCCACATCGCTGTAATCCTTTTCACCGCTGATGTAGATCAGCTTGTCTTTTACTACGGTGATCTCCGTCTGGCTCACCTGCATCAGCGGTACAAAGGAATTCCCTGCATCCTGGTTGTAAAACCCCAGGGAATACCCACTGCCCTTGCCGGATACATTCTGCAAATTGGCGGCGGGCAGGCCATTGGAACCGTAAAAAAGGCCGATGCGTATCACCGGATTGCCGGCGGCCTGGGCATAGGACCCGGGCAGCCAAAAGCAAAGTGAAAGCACGGCAGCGGACAGAAATAGCAGACATTTTTTCATGGATGTTCTCCCGTTCCATTGCGCGTGATACCGATGCCGCCAAGTAGCAAAGGACAGAAACCAACACAAACGGCGGCAATTCAACAGATAATCTTATTATAGACCAAAGAGGCTGTTTGCGCAACCGAAAACCCCGGCGGCTTTGGCTTCACTTTGCCAATAAAACCAAGTCTTCCAGCACGTGGAATCCATTTTTCTCGTAAAACGGCAGGGCGGCATACCGGCGATGGGTGTTCAGAAAAAAATGGTGGATGCCCTGGGCACCCAACTGTTGCTCCACCTGGGCCAAAAACCAGCTGCCGACCCCTTGGCGCTGCCAAGGGCAGCCCACACAAAACTCATCGATATAGTACTCCATGCCACCGATCCAGGGCTTTTTGATCCCCAGGCAGAGGGCCACCGGGACGTGCTGGTGCCAGGCCACGAAACCGGCAAAGTAGTTGTTTGCCAAATGATCTTGAAACAGCTGCTCCACCGGGGCCCGTGAGGGAAACTGCTCTTCCCAGGGCTCTCTGGAAAAGGTATCGATGTACAGCGTGGCACAGGCATCCAAATCTTCTTGCCGCAATGTTGTAACGGTGTATTCCAAGATCTTTCCTCCCATTTTTGCAGCAGCAAGCCGCAGGAAAAGTTCCCGCGGCTTGCTGTCTGTCTTTGGACTGGTGAGCAATGTGCCACTATCCGTTCAGCGTGACACGATGGAAAGTCTTTTTGCCTTTTTTGATCATCAGTTCTTCGCTCAGCTGCTGGGCCGTGTAGCGCACGGTGGCATCCGTCACCTTTTCGTTGTTGACCAATACGCCGCCCTGCTGTACCAGCCGGCGGGCCTCCCCTTTGGAGGGCGCCAGCCCGCACTTGACCATCAGATCCAGCAGGCCGATGGACCCTTCTGTCAGATCGCCTTCTGTCAGCTGGGTAGTGGGCACGTTTTCCGAATCCGGTCCAGCGCCGAACAATGCTTTGGAGGCGTTCTGGGCTTTTTGTGCCTCCTCTTCGCCATGGACCAGTTTGGTGAGCTCAAAAGCCAGCAGCTCCTTCACCGGGTTGAGGTCCCGGCCTTCCAAATTCTCATATTGGGCGATCTGCTCCAGGGGCAGTTCGGTGAGCATCTTCAGGCATTTGAGCACATCGGCGTCATCCACATTGCGCCAGTACTGATAAAAATCGTAGGGCGATGTTTTCTCCGGGTCCAGCCACACGGCGCCGGCCTGGGTCTTGCCCATTTTTTTGCCTTCGGAAGTGAGCAGCAGTGTGATGGTCATGGCATAGGCATTTTTGCCCAGCTTGCGGCGGATCAGTTCGGTGCCGCCCAGCATGTTGGACCACTGGTCATCGCCGCCGCACTGCATGTTGCAGCCCACGGTCTGGAACATGTGGTAAAAGTCATAGGACTGCATGATCATGTAGTTGAATTCCAAAAAGCTCAGCCCTTTTTCCATACGCTGCTTGTAGCACTCTGCCCGCAGCATGTTGTTGACGGAAAAGCATGCGCCCACCTCGCGCAGCAGCTCCACATAGTTGAGCTTCATCAGCCAATCGGCGTTGTTGAGCATCAGCGCCTTCCCATCGGAAAAATCGATGAACCGGCTCATCTGCTTTTTGAAGCAGTCGCAGTTGTGCTGAATGGTCTCGACCGTCATCATAGACCGCATATCGGTGCGGCCCGAAGGGTCGCCCACCATGCCAGTGCCGCCGCCGATGAGGGCGATGGGCCGGTTGCCCGCTTTTTGCAGGCGGCGCATCAGCATCAGCGCCATAAAGTGGCCCACATGCAGGGAATCGGCTGTGGGGTCAAAACCAATGTAAAATGTGGCTTTTCCATTGTTGATCAGCTCTTTGATCTCTTCTTCATCGGTCACCTGGGCGATGAGCCCCCGGGCTTGCAGTTCTTCGTAGATCGTCATCGTTCTTCTCCTTTGCTCCAAATAGTTCTTGATCACTGTACAGGGCCAGTGGAATGTTTCTGAACAGCGGCGGCAACAAAAACGCCCCCTGTCCAAAAACGGACAGAGGGCGAAAATCTCGCGGTACCACCTCTATTTGCACAGGCCTTGCAACCTGTGCCTCACGGAGCGCCAACACGCCCCTGCGCTGTAACAGGCGCAACCTGTGGCCGCCTACTCCAAGTGTTCGGGGCCCCGCTCACAGATGTATTTCACAGTGCACCGGCAGCCGCTCCCACCTTCCGCGGCCTCTCTGGAACCGGATCGCCTCTGCTACTCCTTCTGGTCATCGCATTTCCTGGTGTTTACTATAACAGCCTTTTCCCCGTTTGTCAACGGTAGCCTGCTGAAAGGCTTCGGCGATCGCCAAGATCTCCTGGGCGTTGCGCAGCGTCTGCTGGGTGATGTCCATACCCGCCGTCATGCGGGCGATCTCCTGGATGCGGCCCTGCCGGTCCAGCGGTTCCACTTTGGTCAGGGTCCGTCCGCCCTCCACCTGCTTCTGGATGCGGAATTGATGCTGGCCCAATGCAGCGATCTGGGGCAGATGGGTGACGCACAAGACCTGCTTTTCCAGCGAAAGGGCAAAGAGCTTTTCCCCCACTTTGTTGGCCGCCCGGCCGCTGACGCCGGTGTCGATCTCATCGAAGATCAGCGTGCCCACCGCGTCTGCCCCGCTGAGTACGCTTTTGATGGCCAGCATAATGCGGGAAAGTTCGCCGCCAGAAGCCACTTTGTGCAGCGGTTTCAAAGATTCCCCCGGGTTCGTGGTCAACAAGAAGACCACGTTGTCGGTGCCGCGGCGGGTGAATTTGACATGGCCTTGCTCTGCCGTGCTCTGCACTTGGACGCAAAAACGGGCGTGGGGCATATCCAGCTGATGCAGCTCCTCCTCGATCCGTGCAGACAGATTCTTGGCCGCACACATCCGCCGCTGGTGCAGCGCTTGGGATAGGGCCTGTACCTGGTCGCGCTTGGCGGCATAGGCCTGGTTACAGGCCGCGAGATCATCGTCCATGGTCTCCAAGTCGTCCAGCTGCTGCCTGGTCTCTTCTTGCAGCGCCAGCAGCTCTGCCTCATCCCGCCCATATTTTTTCATCAGCCGCCCAATGGTGTCCAGCCGTTCTTCTGTGGCGGCCAATTCTGCCGGCGTATAGTCTATGGAGTTGGAAAAAGCGTCGATATCGCGCTCCAGCTCCTGGGAAAGGGCCAGCAGCTCTCCGGCCCGGCCGCAAAACCCGCGGATCTCCTCCGACCAGCTCTCACAGCTGCGCAGCCGGGCCTCTACCCCGGTGAGCAGCTCGGTAACGCCCGGCTGGTCCTCATCGCCGTACAGCGCCAGTTTGGCTTCCATCACACCGGTGGCGATCTTCTCCACGTTGGCCAGCAGCATCCGCCGCTCGTTCAGCGCCTCGTATTCGCCGGGTTTCAGGTCCGCGCTTTCCAGTTCTGCCAGCTGATATTGCAAAAAATCCGCCCGCTGCCGCAGCTGCTCCCCTCGTTCGATCTTCTGTTTGATCTGCCGCCGCAGGGAGAGCAGGCTTTGGTACTGGGCGTAGTATTCCGCCAGCTGGTCTTCGTATCCGCCAAAGGCATCCAAATAGTCGATGTGGGAGCGCTCATCCAGCAGCTGCGCGCCGTCGTTTTGGCCGTGGATGTTCACCAACAGGGCTCCCAGGGTTTTTAAGATGGAGACCGAGGCGGGCCGGCCGCCCACCCGGCACAGGTTGCGGCCATCCTGCAAGATCTCCCGGCTGACCAGTAGCGTACCCTCTTCGCTTTCGAACCCCAGCTCTGCCGCCAGGTCCTGGGCCTGCTGCGGCAACCCGGTGAACAATGCGCTGACGACCGCTTTCGTCTGGCCGTGGCGGATCAGATCACGGCTTGTCCGGCCGCCCAAAATGGCCAGTAGCGAATCGATGACGATGGATTTGCCCGCACCCGTCTCACCGGTGAGCACATTGAACCCCGGCTGGAACTGGATGTCCGCTGTTTCGATCACAGCGATGTTCTCGATGTGCAAATGTTGCAGCATGGCGGCTTCACCCCCATTGTCACAGCGTCAGCGCAGCATCTCTTTGGTCTGCATGAAAAAGTTTTCTGCTGTGGGATTGTCTTTCAAAATGATCAGCACGGTGTCGTCGCCGGCGATCGTCCCCACGATCTCGTTGATCTTCATGGAATCCAGGGCAAAGGCGGCGGCGTTGGCCATGCCGGTGATGGTGCGGATCACCACCAGGTTTTGCGCTACGTCCACTTTGATCACACATTCGCGGAAAATATTCCGGACCCGGGGCACAAAACCGGAATCCTGCTCGTTTTCCGCCACCGAGTATTTATAGCCCCCGTTGGAAGAGGCGATTTTGATCAGCCGCAATTCCTTGATATCCCGCGAGATCGTGGCCTGGGTGGAGTTGAACCCCATTTCCCGCAGCCGGGCAGTCAGTTCTTCCTGGGTGTCGATCTCATGGTTCGTGATCAGATCGATGATCGCGGCCTGTCGCTGAAACTTCAATGGCACGTCCCTCCTTTTTGCTATCCGGTCAATCGGATAATTTCTGGTAGATCAATTCATAAAAACCGGTATTTTTCAACCGCACCAGCTGGGTGCTGTGGGCAGAGCGGGTGATGGTGATGATATCGTCGGGCAGCACCTCAAACGGCGCGCCGCCATCGGCCGAAAGAGAGGCCCGGTTCTCTTCGTGCCCCGCAGTGATGGTGACGACCCTGTCTGCCGAGAGCACAAAAGGCTTTGCACCCAGTTCGTGGGCACAGATCGGCGTCACTGCCATACAGTCGGCATTGGGTTCGATGATGGGCCCGCCGGCAGACAGGGTGTATGCCGTGGAGCCGGTGGGCGTGGCGATGATGATGCCATCTCCCCGCAGGGCGGTGATGGGCGTCCCATTGACATGGACTTCGATGTTGATCAGCCGCACCAAAGGCCATTTGGTGATGACCGCATCGTTGAGCAGGGTGGCCACATAGATGCACTCGCCCCCCCGCTGGATGGACACGTCCAACATCAGCCGCCGGTCAATGGTATACCGCCCCTGGGCCAGGTCCTCCAAATAATGGAGCTCGTGGGCATCCAGCTCGCTCATAAAGCCGATGTTGCCCGTCTTGATGCCCAATACCGGGCAGCTGTGCCGTGCCGCATCGGCTGCAATGCGCAGGATGCTGCCATCGCCCCCCAAAACGAGGATCAGGTCGCAGCGGTCCAGGCACTCGCCGTAGGGCATCACCTGGCAATGCTGGGCCTGGGGCCCCAAGCGGCGGGCCGTCTCTTCTTCGCACAGCAGGGAAAAGCCCAGAGAGAGCAGCTGGGGGACCACTTGGTCCGCCACAGCCAATGTCCCTTCTTTGGTGAAATTGGGCACCAAAAACACCTGTTTCATCCCTGGCTCTCCCCTTTCATGCAGCGGTGGGCCTGCTCCACCACACCGGCAACATCCACCGGCAATTCCGGGCCTTCCATCGAAAGGTTGGCCAGGAACTCAATGTTGCCTTCCGGCCCGGTGATGGGGGAAAAAGTAAGGCCCTGCACAAAAAATCCGACCTGCCGTGCCTGGGCCAAAGTGGTCTCCAGCACTTCGATATGGGTGGATTTTTCCCGCACCACGCCTTTTTTGCCCACTTTTTCCCGCCCTGCTTCAAACTGGGGCTTGATCAACGTCAGCATCCGCCCATCGGGCTTGAGCAGGCTGTGGGCCACCGGCAACACCAGCCGCAGGGAGATAAAGGACACATCGCACACCGCCAGGTCCAAGGGCTGGCCGATGTCTGCCGGCGTGACATGGCGGATGTTGGTGCGCTCCATCACCACGACGCGCGGGTCGGTGCGCACGGACCAGGCCAGCTGGCCATAGCCCACATCCACTGCATAGACCTGGGCTGCACCCCGGCCCAGCAGACAATCTGTAAAGCCGCCGGTGGAAGCGCCGATGTCGATGGCAGTCTTGCCCGCCGGGTCATAGCCGAAAAAATCCAGGGCTTTTTCGATCTTCAAACCGCCGCGGCTCACATAGGGCATCGTTGCGCCCCGCACTTCGATCTGGTCTTCCGGGCCGCAGAAAAAGCCGGCTTTATCCACTTTTTGATTGTTGACATATACGATGCCGCTCATGATGACGGCTTTTGCCCGCTCCCGTGAAGTCTCCAGCCCTTTTTGGACCAAGAGCACATCCAGCCGTTCTTTTTCAGCCACGTTGCATCGCCTCCTGTATTGAAAGTGCCACTTGCCGGCCTGTGATGCCGCACAGCTCATACAGCTGCTGTACTTTGCCAGCGGGTATGAACTGCTTGCCGCAGTTGAACCGGCGGCTGTAGGCCAGTGCGATTCCGGCTTCGGCGGCCTGGGCCTCCAGTTTTTGGCCCAAGCAGCCGGCATCGCAGCAATCCTCCAGCACGGCCAGGCGCCCGGTCCGGCCCACCGATTCCAAGACCACCTGGGCGTCATAGGATGTCAAGCAGTTCAGCTTGATGACCTCAGCCTCGATCTGGCATTGGGCCAGCCGGTCTGCGGCGTCCAACGCCTCATTCACCATGATGCCGTAGGCCACCAGAGTCACATGGCGGCCAGCCCGCAGCACCGCTTGCTTTTCTCCGAACGTATCTTGGGTAAAAACACCCTCCCCGCCGCGCGGGTAGCGGATCGCCACAGGCCCGCGGGGTTCCGCCAGGGCCTGCCGGAGCCCATGGCGCAGCTCTTCAAAAGAAGAGGGCGACCAGAGCTCAAAATGGGGGATGGTCGTCAAATAGGGGACGTCGAACATGCCCTGGTGGGTCTCGCCATCCTCCCCCACCAGGCCGGCCCGGTCTACGCAGAGCACCACAGGCAACTTGGTGATGGCCAAGTCGTGGATCATCTGGTCATATCCCCGCTGCAAAAAGGTGGAGTAAATGCTGCACACCGGCTTCATCCCCCCGGCCGCCAGGCCGCCGCTCATGGTCACAGCGTGCTCTTCGGCAATGCCTACATCAAAGAAGCGCTGCGGATATGTCTGGGCAAAGGGAGAAAGCCCGGTGCCGATCTTCATGGCCGCAGTGACGGCACAGATGGAGGCATCCTGCCGGGCCAGCTCGGTGAGATAAGCGCCAAAAACAGAGGAAAAGTTGGCCGACGATTTTTTCTTCGGCATGCCGGTCTCCACATCAAAGGCAGAGACGCCGTGAAAATACCCCGGGTTTTCCTCCGATGGCCGGTAGCCCTTGCCTTTGGTGGTCTTGAAATGGAGCACCACCGGCCGGTGGAGCTTTTTCGCCTCGGTGAGCAGGTATTTGACGGTCTTGATGTCGTTGCCATCGGCCGGCCCCAGGTAAGTAAAACCCATCAAGTCAAAGATCGTCTGCCGCAGCAGCACAGAGCGGAGCTTGCGCTTGCTGGCCGAAACTTTGGCAATGGCCTTTTCGCCCCATTGGTACCGGCGGAACAAAGCCTTGACCCGCCTTTTCAAATTGATGTATTGGGGCTTCAGCCGTATTTTGGAAAGGCGCTTGGCCACGGCGCCCACATTGGGGCTGATGGACATTTCATTGTCGTTGTACACCACTACCAAAGGCTCCCCCGATTGGCCGGCGTCATTGAGGGCTTCATAGGCCATGCCGCCAGTCAGCGCGCCGTCGCCAATGACGCAGACCACGCTGGAGTCCTCACCCCGGAGGGTCCGGGCACGGGCCATACCCAGCGCCGCGGAGATCGACATGGAGGCGTGGCCGCCGATGTAGGCGTCGTGCACGCTCTCATCCGGGCGCGGGAATCCGCTGAGCCCTTGGAACTGCCGCAGTGTAGGAAACCGGTCTTGGCGGCCAGTGAGCATTTTGTGGACATAGCACTGGTGGCCAACGTCGTAGATGATCTTGTCTTTGGGCGACTGATAGACGCTATCGATGGCAGTGGCGATCTCCACGATGCCTAGGTTCGAGGCCAAATGGCCGCCGGTATTGGATAGATTGGCAATGAGGAACAAGCGGATCTCGGCACACAGGGAGACCAGCTGTTCATCGGTGAGTTTGCCCACATCGTGGGGCGATGTGATATGAGACAGCAGTGGATACGCATCCATGTTCATGCCCCCCTGCCCAGTAATTTTTTGAAAAAGTGCAGCACACGGGCAGCAAAAAAGACCACTTTGGTCCCCTGGTTCACTGCCAATGTTTTGCCCATGGCTTTGCCTCCAATGGTCAAAGATGCCGTCAGCCCGGTGACCACCAGAGGGGTCAGCACCCCGTTGGTGCCCAGCTGGCTGATGAGCTGCACCGAAATGGTGGCTCCTGTGGCCCCTGAGATGACGCCGCAGATATCCCCCACCACATCGTTGCACAGCGACGCCACTTTTTCCGCATTTTTCAGCAGCCAGATCGCTTCTTTCGCCCCAGGCACCCGGCGGGAAGCCATGGAGTGAAACGTTTTTTCCTCGCTGGATGTGGCGGCAACGCCCAAGATATCGAATGCAATGCCTATGGCAATGAAAAACAGCAAGATCAAAAGCGCCACCAAAAGATCGGCATTTTCCAGCGCCACAGAAGAAGAATAAGAGAACACCACGGAAAGCGTAAAAGAAAAAGCCACCATAAACAGCACAAAGCCCCAGTTGGATCTTTTGCGGCTGCGCTTTTGTTTGTGGCGGGCATTTTGCCGTTCCGCCGGTTCTTCTGGTCTTTGTTTTTTGACGATGATGGTTCACCTCAAAGTAGATAAGATGGCGGCAGACGCAGTAAATCTTACGGCTTGAGGTCTGGTTGGATTTCCCCACACGCTGCCATTCGTCGCCGATCTGGCGGTTTCCCTTTAAAGCATGCGCCGGGCCGTTGCCGGTACCCGATACCCGATTGCCACTGAGTCCGCACTGCAATCCAACGTCTGCCTGGCTCTCGCCAACAGCCTAGGCGTTTTCCGCGACAGGAAAACCGGCTCTTAGCCTCTTTTGCAGCCATGGTTTCACAAGGCAAGGAGGCAGCGGGCCGTGGCCACGGCTCCTGCCTCTGAACCCTTGATCCGCCATACCCACGCAAGGCAGGCTACTCTGCACACAGCGTGCGTTTTACAGCCACCGCATTGCAGGTTCACCCTGATCCGTGGGTCAGAGGCAGCCAAAGCCGCGCATCTTTCCCCACAGGTACAGGTCTCCACGGTAACAGGGGCGGCATCCGCATGCCATTGCGGGGCGCCCTGAAACCTTAACCCCCAGCACCCACCCTACACTGGGCGTATAAAGCAAGCACCAGGGACTTCATCGATGTGCCCTTTCACGGATTTTTAGGCCCGTTTTGGTAGCCGGTCTCTCTGACTAGGATACTGCGCCATCTGGATTCGATGGTTGGGGGCGTCATGGGCCTTACGGCCCACACCCGGTAAACAGTATATCAATTCTGGGCCGCGAATGCAAGTTCTACAGGTTCATCAACACCCCAATGGCGACGCCCAGCACAGCGCCTGCCAGCACCTGGAAGGGCGTGTGCCCGATGAGGATCTTCAGGTTCTGCTGGAACAGTTCCGGCGTTTTTTTATCGTGCCAGTGCTCCATGATATAGTTGAGCACTTCGGCCTGGCGGCCTGCCTGCCAGCGCACGCCTGTGGCGTCATACATCACAATGGTGGAAAAAACGAAACTAATGGCGAACTCCACCGAGTCCAGCCCGCAGGCATAGGCCACTGCTGTGGTCAGCCCCACGACTGTAGAAGTATGGGAGGAAGGCATGCCGCCCGATGCGAAAAACAGTTTTAGATTCAGTTTGTGGTCTACCACCAGGCCGCTGACGATCTTCAGGCTCTGGGCCACGAACCAGGAGACGACAGCCACCAGCAATACTTGGTTCGACAAAATACGCATGGTTCCACCTCAATGATCCCGGCGGGCCAAGTCCCTGGCCAGCTGCTGCAAAAAGCCGCTGTCCTCCAAGGGCTCCACCGCCGCAACAGCTTGGCAGGTCAGCTCATCCACCCGGCGGCGGCAAGCTTCCAGCCCGTAAATGCGCACAAAGGTATTTTTGTGGTTTTGTGCATCGCTGCCTATGGTCTTGCCCAGGGTCTCCTGCTGGCCTGTCACATCCAATATGTCATCCTGGATCTGGAAGGCCAGCCCCAGGGCATGGGCATAGGCCTCCGCCCCCTGGCGGATGGCGCCGTGCTCCCCTGCCAGGGCGCAGCCCCCCACACAGGCCGCCCGCAGCAGGCATCCGGTCTTCAGCTCCACCATGCGCTGGAGGTCTTCCCCGCCGGGCACGGTCTCTTCGAAAGCCAGGTCCATCACCTGGCCGCCGATCATGCCCTCCATGCCGGCACAAGAAGCCAGGATGCCTGCGGCCTCCAAGGCCCACTGGGGCTGGATGCCGGCGGCCCCCGGGGCCAGCATGGTCTCAAATGCCCGGGTCAGCAAGCCGTCCCCCGCCAACAGGGCCATGGCTTCGCCGTATACTTTGTGGTTCGTGGGCTTGCCCCGGCGCAGGTCGTCGTTGTCCATGCAGGGCAGATCGTCGTGGATCAGCGAATAGGTGTGGATCATCTCCAAAGCGCAGGCAAAAGGCAGCGCTTGCCGGGGCTCTCCGCCGCACAGGCGGTAAAACTCCATCAAAAGGGCAGGGCGCAGCCGTTTGCCGCCGGCCAGGGCGCTGTACCGGGCCGACTCCATCACCCGCCCCAGCAGCCCCGGCTGAGGCGCCAGATATTCCTCCAGCCCCCGTTGGGTCCAGGCGGCGTATTCCGCCAATCGTTCTTTGCAGTCCATATTCTTATTCCTCCGGCACTTCCAGCGCGTCGAAGGGCTCTTCCCCAGGGCCATCCGGCGTTTTGACCAGTAAAGATACTTTTTGCTCGGCTTTGTCCAGCGCGCTGGAACATTGCTTGATCAGGCGGGTCCCTTCTTCAAACAGCGCCAAGCTCTGGTCCAGCGGCGCGCTGCCCTGTTCCAGCAGCGCTACGATCTCTTCGATGCGCTTCATGGCCCGCTCAAACACAAATTTTTCTGCCATCCTTATCCCTCCTTTTGGATCTGCTGCACTTGGCAGTCGGCCCGGCCGCCCTGCAGCCGGATCTGGATCTGGTCCCCTGCCTGCAAGTCGTCTGCGCTTTTGACGATAGCGCCTTCCCGCGTGACAAAGCCATAACCTCTTCCCAGTACTTTCAGCGGGCTCAGCGCATCCAGTGTGGCGGCCTGCTGCACGAACCGGCGGCGTTTGGCCCCCAGCAGCTGGCGGGCCGCGGCGATCATCCGCTCTTGCTGGATGGAGAGCGCCAGCCGCAGCTCGTTGAGGTATTCTTCCGGGCTGCGCATGATCTTTTTCGAAGCCAGGGTATCCAGCCGCTGCCGCAATGCGTCGATGCGCTTTTTTTCCATATAGGCCAGGTGGGAAAATGTATCCCCCAGCCGCAGTGCCAGCTCTTCCCCATCGGGCACGGCCAACTCGGCGGCGTTGGATGGGGTGGCGGCCCGCAGGTCGGCCACATAGTCGGATATGGTGATATCCGGTTCATGGCCCACTGCCGAGATCACCGGGATGGGGCAGCGGTATATGGCCCGGGCCACGGCTTCTTCGTTGAAAGCCCACAGGTCTTCCAGGGATCCGCCGCCCCGGCCGGTGATGACCAAGTCGGCCAGCTGGTGCTGGCCCAGGTAATCCAGCATCTCCGCGATCTGTTGGGCGGCGCCCTCCCCTTGCACTTTGACCGGACAGACCAAAACACGGCTCAGCGGCCAGCGCTTTTTCAAAATACGCAGCATGTCCCGCACGGCGGCGCCTGTGGGCGATGTCACCAGGGCGATGCGCTCCGGGTAGGCGGGCAAAGGCTTTTTGGCGCTTTTGTTGAACAGTCCCTCTTGGTGGAGCCGCCGCTTGAGCTGCTCATAAGCGATGTAGAGGGCGCCCACGCCGTCGGGCACCATTTGGTTGACGTAGATCTGGTATTGCCCGCTTTTGGCAAACAAGCTCACCCGGCCGTAGACGATGACCTTCATCCCCGATTCCGGCCGGAACCGGAGCTTTGCAGCATTGCCGGCAAACATCACCGCGTTGATCACCGCGTTTTCATCTTTTAGGGTAAAGTAATGGTGGCCGGAGTGGTGCATTTTGTAGTTGGAGATCTCGCCCCGCAGGCACAGCTCCTGCAGCGGCGGGGCGTTTTCCAACAGTGACTTGATGTAATTCGTCAGTTGTGAAACTGTGACAGGCGTTTGATTCATGAAATCGCCCCTTTCGCCAAAGCTGCCAGCAGCGCCGGCCCGATGGCGTTGTCGCCATTGCAGCCGCCTTGGGCAAAGCAGACCGTGCCGCAGGCAGCCAGCCGCCGCTGCATCTGGGTGGATGCTGTGACGCCGCCGGAAAACAGCACCGGCAGCTGGTATTCGGCCTGGGCCCATTGGGTGGCGCGGGCCACGACTTCTGCCACGGAGCGCAGTACAAAAGCCGCCACTTCTTCCGGCGGCTGCCCATGTGACAGAAGCTGGCGGAATTTGTTTTCCAGGCCGGAGAGGGAGAAGGAAGCCCCCTGCATCTTGGGCACAAAAGGCCGGATGGCGTCGTGGCTGCCGGCCAGCGCATCCAGGTGGGCCCCACAGGGGAAGGGCAAGCCCAGCGCCACTCCCGCCCGGTCGATGATCTGCCCGGCCGCCGCGTCCTGGGTCCCCCCTATGATCTGGGCATGGAGCATGCCGTCCCCTTCTGGCTCGACCCGCAGCAGCTCCGTCGTGCCCCCCGAAATGTGCCAGCTGAGAAAGGGCTTTTGCCGCCAGTGCAGCTTGTCCGCCGACCAAAGGGCCGAAGCGATGTGGCCCTGTTGGTGGGAAAAAGCAAAAGCCGGCACGCCCAAGGCGCCGGCCAAAGTGCGGGCCGCCATTTCACCAGCCAAAAAGCAAGGCATGTAAGAGCCCTGTTGGCATCTGGGCCGGCTGGAATAGCCGACGGCTGCAATGGGCTGCCGGTCCAGGCCGTCCATCAGCTCTTCCACCACCTGGCCCAAATGGCGCACATGCTGGAACAAAGCGTCGCTTTGCCGCAGGCCCAGGGCGCCTTCGGGCACCTCCAAAAAACGGCCTAAGTTCTTGCTTTGGCCGGTCTGGCTGTCATACAGCCCGGCGGATGTTTTGTAATTGCTGGTATCGAACCCCAGGAACCAGGCCATCAGGCAGTCAGCTCCTTTTTGATGAAGGAGGCCAGGATGCCGTTGATGAAAGAAGCCGCCTGGTCCGATTCGTATTTTTTGCAAAGCAGCAGCGCCTCGTTGACCGAAGCCCCCACCGGGATCTGCAGATACAGCATTTCATACATAGCCATGCGCAAAATACACTTGGTCATGCGGGAAATGCGGGACACCGACCAGCCCACAGCGTACTTTTCGATATACGTATCCAGCTCTGGCCCGTGGGTGAGGACACCGGTGACCAAGCGGGTGATATACTCCAGCTGGTTGTCCGGCGGCGCAGCCTGGTACAGCTCATACTCCTCTGCCAGTTCCTCGAAGTGCTGGGCCGACAAAGCGTCTTTTACAAATTGTTCCGGGTCTTTTTCCGAATATTCCCCCGAATAGATCATATGGAGCGCCAGCTCCCGCGCGTTTCTTCTGCTCATGGTCCACCGTTCGCACCGCCGCAGCGGTCCCCTTTCCTTCTTTTGTAAAAAAATAAAATCCGTTTGTTTTATTATAATGCATCGCCGCTTTTGCCGCAAGAGCGGAAACGGCAAAAGGACAAAAGAGCCCGGCAGCCGTCGCAGGCCGTCGGGCTCTCAGGGGCAGGCAACAGCCGCCCCAGGCCTTGGTTTATTTTTTGGGCAGCTGGATGCCGCACACCTGCACATCCACGCTGGCCACCGGGATCCCCGCCATGGATTCCACTGCGTTTTTCACATTTTTCTGCACAGCCTTGGCCACTTCGGTGACCGAAGCGCCGAATTTGAGGATAATGCTGCACTCCACCAGGCAGCCGGGCTTTTCCGGGTCGCTGAGGATCTTCACCCCGCGGGGCGCGCCGTTTTTGCGGCCGGCGAACATTTCGGTGATCTCCACCCCCATGCTGGCAGCAGTGGAAGCGACTCCCTCCGTCTCGGTGACGGCAATGGTGGCGATAGAGGCAATGACATCTTCGGAAATTTTGATATTGCCTTGGGTCGTTTCATCGGTATAGGGCCAATATTCCTTGGCGTCGCTCATTTCGGATTCCTCCTCAGATGATTTGAATATGTACCCTTTATTGTAACCCATCCAAGCCTCCGGCGCAAGCCCTATCAGGTGGTTTCGATGATTTTGATGGTATCTGCCGTAGCGTCTGTCTCGCTGAGCACGATATCCCGGATCTTCGCCACATCCGTCTCTTGGAGACCCTGCTCGGTCTTCTGGACGATGACGTTGACGCCGTCGTCATTGATAAAGGCCACGCAGTCTTTGTATCCCTTGGCCACGACCAGGCTTTCGATGCGCGCTTCTTTCACCGCATTTTCCGCCATAGTGGCAATGGAGGCTTCCGCCTGCTGTTTGGCGTCGGCGTCCGCTGTGGCGCTCTCGCTGGTCTGCTTGAAAATGCTCACCGCTTCATCCCGCGCCTGCTGGCGGGAAAGGCGGGCTTCGGAGAAATAGTCGGAAGCCGATGTGGCCTGGGCGTTGTCCTCCCCTTCTTCGCCCGAAACAGCCTGCTCCTCTCCCTGCTGGGCGCCGGTGGTCTCGGTCTTATCCACCAGCTGGCTCTCCCCCAAGATCTTTGGGTCGTCGAACTCTCCCACTTCCCCTGTGTCGCCGCCATCCCGCTGGTAGCTCCAGTTCAGATAGACCGCCACGCAAAGCATGAGGGCAATCACCGAATACACGGCACTTTTCCGCTTGATGATCATGTCGAATTCCTCCTATTGTTTCATTTTTGATATTTTGATGTGATCCGATGAAATGCCGGTCAGCGACCGGACGGCTTCCGTCAGTTCCAGGCGCACCTGGGGGCTTTCGGCTCCATCGCACACGATCACAGCCCCTTGGTATTCCGGGCCGCTGACACTGGCGATCACAGGGCCTTCGCCGCCGTCGCGGTTCACCACCACAAGCTCACTCTGCTCTTCGTTGGATGTCTGGCCTTCACCTCCGTCGCTTCTGGAACTGCTGTTGTAAACATAGGCCGGTTCATATCCTCTTTTGGCGGTGAGCAGCACCTGCACCCGCCCCACCCCGTCGATCTGCTCCAGCAGATCGGCCAGCTGCTCTTCCAGCGCGCCTGTATCGGCTACATAGGCAGAAAAGCCGGCGTCCTGGACCGTGCCGTCTGCTGCTGCCGTCTCCTCTTTTTTCCCCTGGGGCCACAGGGTCAACAGCAGCCCCAGGGCGCACACCAGCAGGACATACTTATATCTATCCAGGTTGCGCCGCAGATATTCCGGCATGACCCACTTCATCTTGTGCATCTCCATCTTCCCCCTTCCAAACGATCTGTTCCGCGCCGATGCCCAGACTTTGCCGGCACAGCTGCTCGATGGCCTCTTTCTGAGACCCAAGCAGGGCGCCGCTTCGGATCGTCACCTGCCGGATGGAAAAGACCCGGTCCTCGCCGATCTCACCCAGGACGGTAACGGTACAGGCGATCCCCATCTGTTCGGTCTGCTGCTCCAGATAGGCTTCGGCTCCCTGGCAGATCTGGGTCTTTTGGTATTCCAAAGACTGTTCCATCGCCTCGTCGGCCTGGCGCTGCAAAGGACTCTGCTTATCCCAGTCCGGCGTTTCCAGCTGCAGAGAAGGCAGGGAAGTGAACAGCACCACCACCATCAGGCAGGCGCAGCACAGGCGCAAGATCCCCTCCTGCCCGCTGTGCTTGACCAGGGAAAGGGCCACCCCGCACAGAAGCCCGCAGGCGCAAAGGCGTTGGATCAGTGTGGCAATGGCATCCATCATGGTCCGCTCACCACCGTTGTGCAAATGACCATAGAGAGGAACACCAGGATGCAGGCGCTGCCCAACAGGCCCAGCAGCACCGTGTAGGCGTCCCCCACCACGTCCAGCATCTTGCCCACAGCGCCGTCGGCAAAGGTCCCCCCCAGCGCTGCCGTCACTTTGTACACCAGCAAGAAACACAGGCAGCGGACAAAGGGCGCCAGGCAAATGGCGATGGCGGCCACCATGCCCAAGATACCGATGCCGTTTTTCAGCACCCGGGCGCCGGTGAGCAGTGCGTCCGACGCATCGGATAGAATGGAACCCAGCACAGGCACCACACCGGATATGGTGACTTTTGCCGCTTTGGTGGTGGCAGCGTCTGCCCCGGCGGACAAAATGCCGGACATGGTCAAATAGAAGGTGAACACGGTGAGGAGGCCTTTAAACCCAGCCAGGCACAGCCACCGGCCCAAAGCGGCGATCTTTTGAGGCAGTGGGTTCTGGGCGATGAGCCCGGCTGCCGACACCAAGATGTAGAGGCTGACTACGGGGAACACCACTTTTTGTCCCAGACCTACCAGCAGGCTGGCAAAAAACAGCGTGGCGGTGGAGGTCGCCACCGAGGAGACCGGATTGCCCGAAGCAGCCATGGCAGCGACAAAGGAAGGCATCAGGCTTTTGAGGGTGGCGTTCATCTCTTCCAGCGCTTGGGCGCAGGCGGTCAACAAGCTGCTCGTACCCGTCAGGGCGATCGCTGTGACGGCGCAAATGCCGGCGATCTGCAGCACGTTGCCCGGCAGCTGGATGCCCGCCGACTGGGCAAAGCCCGCCCCTACCCCCAGCAGGGCGCACACAGCCAGGATCATCAGCGACGCTTTGCAGGAATCCCGCAGGTGCTCCCGAAACAGTGTGAGGAACCGCTGCCCCAACCCCAGGGCCGCTTGTTCCACCAGGCCGTCTCCCTCCCCCTGGGTCACTTGCTGCACTTCCTCCGACAGCTGCTGGCGTATGTCCTCCAGCTCCAGGGCCCAAGCCGGCGCCCACAACAGGGGCAGCAAACACAACAGGCACAGGATCTTTTTCAATCTTCCACCTTCCTTTTCCGGCCTTTTACAGGGCGCCGATGAGCTCCAGCGCCCGTTGCAACAAAGGCAGCGCGCACAAAAGGCCGCACACCGCACCGCCCAGCTCTACCTGGGCGGCCAGCGCCTTTTGGCCGTTGTCCCTGCAAACTTCCGCCGTGATCCGGCAGCACACCGCAATGCCCATCACTTTGCACACCGGCAGCAGCAGCTGCCCATCCAACCCGGCCCGGCTGGCCAGCTGCCCGCAGAAATCCAGCAGGCCGCGGATATAAGGCGCCAACACCCACAAAATGGCGACGCAGGCCGCCACAGCCAGCAATGCCGTCGTTTGAGGGCTGTGCTGCTGCAAAAATACGGCCAGCACCAATGTCACCAGGGCAAAAGCGCAGAGCTTGAAAAGAACATCCATCGCTAAAACCCGAACACGGATTTGATGGTGTCGAACAGCTGGCCGATCTGCTGCACGATCATCATGAGCACAGTGATCAACCCGGCCAGCGTGGTCAGCATGGCCTGCTCTTCCCGGCCGGAACGGATCAGCAGCTGCCCCAGCACCGCCACGATGATGCCGATGGCGGCCACCTTGAAAATCAAATCGATCTGCATGTCCTTCTCTCCTGTCTTTTCAGTTTGCCGGCGGGCCGGAACTTGTGAGGACGAGTTCCAGGTTGTCCCTCCACTAGCAATATACGCCGCCCGGCTCGATTTAGAACCGCCCATTGGCGCCTGATAGTCTTTGCCTGCTGCACCACCTGCTATAGGGTCAAGAGAGCCAGGGCGATCCCGCAGCAAAGCCCGGTGGCTCTTTGAACGCGTCCGCGGCGCTGCTGCTCTTCCCGGGCCCGTTCCCCGTTTTGCTGCAAGCGTTGGCAGCAGGCCTGGATGGCCTCTGCCTGCAAGGCCCCGTCGTAGCGGCCCAGCACGGCGCCCAGCGGTTCCAACAACACGATGTCTTCTGGAAGCAAGTCCCATTCAGGCCGGTGCAGGATCTGGCCGTACCAGCCGGCCAGATCCTGCACACCGGCGAGTTCGCGGCAAAAGGCGGTGAAGAACCGGGCCGATGCCCCGGTGCAGCGGCGGGCACACAGAGCGGCGGCCTCGGGCAGCGGCGTGCGGCCGTCCACGATCTCAGACCGCAACAGTGTCAGCCCGTCCACAAAGGATCTTAGGGCCGCTGTACGGCGGGCCAGCGTAGAGCTGCTCAAATAGCCCATCATTCCACAGCCCACCACGATCATCACGGCCCCCAGCCATCTCATAAAGCTCTCCCTCCTTGATGCGGTAAACGATATAAACGCGCCGGCCCTGGCGGCGGCGGATGACCACCAGACGGCGGAAGACACGCTGCTGCACCAGCGAACGGTAGGCAGGCCGGTACAGCAGGTCCTGGGGCTCCGCCCCATGGGCCGTGGCCAAAAACCGGCAGCCGCAGCCATGGGCCAGGCGGATGGCGTTGGCGTCTGACGCCGATGTGATCTCATCCAGTGCCATCAGCTCGGGCCCCATGGCCCGGAGCATGGCTTCCAAGGCAGGCCCTTTGGGGCAGCCTGTGATGATATCCGTATGGGGCCCCACATCGTGCTGGGGCACACCGTCCCGGCAGGCGGCGATCTCCCCTCTCTCATCCAGCAAAGCCACATCGTGCCCTTGGGAGAGCACACGCACCAGGTCCCGCAGCAATGTGGTCTTGCCCCCGCCGGGAGGCGAAAGGATCAGAGTGCCTGCCCATTGGCCTTCCTCTTCCAGATAGGGCAGCAGCGGCTCAGCCAGCCCTTCGATGGGGCGGGCGATGCGCAGGTTGGCCGCTGTGAAGGTGCGGAACATGCGGATGCTGCCTTTGTCGTCCAGCACGCCTTCCCCGCACAATCCCAAGCGGCAGCCGCCGGGCAGCGGCACATAGCCGCCGGCGATCTGTTGCGCATAGGTGTGCACAGAGTGGCTGGTGCACTGGGCCACCAGTTCAGTCAGATCCTGCCCCTGTACCGTCAATGCTGGGCCGCCTGCGGGCAGCGGCACCATGCGCCCTGCTACCGTGGCGCAAAAGGGCTGTCCTGCCCGCAGGCGGAATTCCTCGCACTGCACCTGTTCTTGCACGCTCAGCGAACGGGCGGCTGCCTGCAAACGCTGGGGCAGCAATCCCGCGGCCAATTCAAAGCCTTGTCTTTGTTTTTCCTGTGTCATAGTCTGTCCCTCCTGTGCCAATATACGCTGTGCGGCCATCTTGTAGAACCGCTGCATCCGGCAGAGGGCGTCAAAAAAGAAAAAAGCAGGCGCCTGGCTCTAGCCAAACGCCTGCTTGCGATCGTTCCACGATTCCGTTTTTGGCGCAGCGGCAGCGGTCAATCCGCCGTCTTATCCCCGACCATCTGCAAGAATTCTTCTTCCGTCAGCACAGGGATGCCCAGTTGCCGGGCTTTTTCCAACTTGCTGCCCGCTTCTTCACCGGCCAGCACATAGGAGGTCTTTTTGGAGACAGAGGAGGTCACTTTGCCGCCCAAGCTCTCAATGAGCTTTTGGCATTCCCCGCGGGTGAAGCCCTGCAGCGTGCCGGTGAGCACGAAGGTCAGGCCGGCAAACTTGTCCCCTTGCTGTGTCTGGGGCTGAGTCATGTTCACCCCTGCCTGCTGCAGGCGGCGGATCAAATGCTGGCCCTGCTGCGATCCCAGCCATTCTTTCAGGCTGACCGCCGTCTTTTCGCCGATGTCGCGCACGGCAGTCAACTCTTCTACGCCGGCTTGCTCTAGCTGCTCGATGCTGGGAAAGTGCTGCGCCAAAACTTTGGCCGTTTTTTCGCCCACATGGCGAATGCCAAAGGCATACAGCACCTTTTCCAAGGGCTTCTTCTTGCTCTCCTCCAGCTCAGCCAGCAGGTTGTGGGCCGACTTTTCCCCCAGGCCCTCCAGGGCGGCCACCTGCTCTGCCTGCAAAAAATATAAGTCTGCCTGGGAGCGGATCAACCCCGCCTCCAGCAAGGCGTGGACGATGGCAGGGCCCAGCCCTTCGATGTCCATGGCATTGCGGGAGGCAAAATGGATGATGTTGCGTGCCAGCTGGGCAGGGCATTCCGCGCCGGTGCACCGCACGGCAGCTTCCTCTTCATCCACAGAGACCGGAGCCCCGCACACCGGGCAGAATGCCGGCATGTGGAATTCGGGCAGCGGCCCCTGCCGCTTCTCCATCACCACGCCCAATACCTCTGGAATGATCTCGCCCGCCTTGCGCACCCGCACCACGTCGCCAATGCGGATGTCTTTGCTGCGAATGAAATCCTGGTTGTGCAGCGTGGCCCGGCTGACCGTGGTCCCTGCCAGGCGCACCGGTTCCAGCACGGCATTGGGGGTCAGCACGCCGGTGCGCCCCACTTGGATGGTGATGTCCAGAAGCTTTGTCTCCTTCACCTCAGGAGGGTATTTATAGGCGATGGCCCACCGGGGCGCTTTGGCCGTGCTGCCCAGCTCCCGGCGGTAGGCCAGCTGGTCGATCTTGATGACGATGCCATCGATGCCAAAGCCCAGCGCATCCCGGGTCTCCCCCACTTCTTCAATGAACCGGATCACCTCGTCCATAGAGCCGGTGCAGCGATAGGGGTGCACCACCGGCAAGCCGGCAGAGGCCATGTAGGCAAACGTATCCGAATGGCGTTCGAACCCCAGCTCATCGGCATTTTGCAGGTTAAAGCACAAGATATCCAGCCCACGGCGGGCGGCTACAGCCGGGTCCAGCTGGCGCAGGGAACCGGCAGCGGCATTCCGCGGGTTGGCGAACAGGGGCTGCTCTTCCTCTTCCCGCAAGGCGTTGAGCCGCTGGAAGGCCTCAAAGGGCATGTGCACTTCGCCCCGCACCACCAAGCGGGGGTATTGGGTCTCTACTTTCAGCGGGATGGTGTGGATGGTCTTGAGGTTCTGCGTCACATCTTCCCCGACCACGCCATTGCCCCGGGTGGCGCCTTGAAACAGCACGCCATCCCGGTAATCCAATGCCACGGAAAGGCCGTCGATCTTGACTTCCACCGTATACTGGGCATCGGGGTATTCTTCTTTGATCTTTCGGTCAAACTCCCACAGCTCCTCATAAGAGAACACATCTTGCAGGCTCTCCATGGGGTAATCGTGCTGCACCTGCTGGAACGAATCCAAAGGCTCGCCGCCCACCCGTTGGGTGGGGGAATCCGGCCGGGCAAACTGGGGGTACTGGGCTTCCAGCGCCCGCAGCTTTCTGGAAAGCTGGTCGTATTCAAAATCCGTCAGTTCCGGCGCGTCCTCCACATAGTATTTGTGGGCGTGATAGATCAGCTGATCCGTCAGCTGGTTGATTTCTTCCTGTATGCTCATGGCTGCTCTCCCTGCGTCGTATTCGGCATGGCCCTGCTCCCAGCCGTCTGACCCTGCATGTAAAAATACCCCTCCGGCACAGTGCCCACAATGACGGTTTCCGCCACGGCCACTTGGCTGGAGACTTGGATAGACACTTCGGAGCCCGGCGCCAGCACGCTCAATTTCACACTGGCTTCGATGAGGATCTGGTGTTTCGTCTGGTTGATGCCCGCATTGGTGAACACGCTGATAAAATCTGCGTTGGCGCTGCCCAGCGGCAAAAGCCGGATGGGGATGCGCGGGCCCCGGCCATAGAAGACGTCGGCCCCTACGGCGTTGCCCAGAGGCATGCGGATGACGATGGGCCCTGCTTCTGTCAGTTTGGCCCCGATGCGCTCCACAATGCGCGCTTTCATCAAATTGATGCCCACTGTATCGGTCTGCACGGCCAGCACCTGGCCATCTTCCCCTTTTTCCAGCCGGAGCAGGTCGGCGTATTCCGCCGCATTTTCTTCCAGCTCCTCCCCGATGGCCTCGTTGATCACCTGGGTGGCCAGGTAACGTGCCCGGGATTCCGCCCACTCTCGGATCTGGGGGCGCAACTTGGCATCGACCAGCACGAGCCCAAGCGCCGCTGCCACACAAAGGGCCAGCAGCCACAAAAGGGCTGCATTCCCCCGGTGCTGTACATAAAAGAAAAAGTGCCGGCGGCGCATCCGTCTGGCCCGCATATCCATCGCCCTCCTTCCACCCGTGCAGCCACCGCCTGAAAAGCCTGGCACATGGCAATAGGCTTTGCCTAAGATGTGCCGCAAAAAAGCGGCGATGGGATGCAAAACAGATGGTCCTAAGGCATTGTATGAGAAGAAAGGGCTGATCGTGCCACAAAGCAGCGGACATACCACGAAAAAACAGGGCACAAGGGCCGAGGCCCCTGCGCCCTGTCAATGGTCTTGTATCAGCCGAAGCTTATTCGGCGTCTTCCTCCATCGCTTCCGGCTCTGTGCTGGAAGCATCCAGCAGAGCACGAATGCTCAGGGAGATCTTCTGCTTCTCGGTGTCGATGTCCGTGATCTTGGCATTGACAGTCTCGCCGATGGTGAGAACTTCTTCCGGCTTGCCGATGCGGCGGTCAGCGATCTGAGAGATATGGATCAGGCCGTCCACGCCGGGCAGCACTTCCGCAAAAGCGCCAAAGGGCATGAACTTCACGATCTTCACCGGAGCCACGTCGCCCACATTGTATGTGTTGACGAACTTGGTCCAGGGATTGTCTTCCGCCTTCTTGTAGCCCAGAGAGATCTTCTTCTTTTCTTTGTCCAGAGCGATGACATACACTTCCACAGTCTGGCCGATCTTCAGCACGTCAGAGGGATGCTTGACCCGGACCCAAGACAGTTCGGAAATGTGGATCATGCCGTCTACGCCGCCGATGTCCACAAAAGCGCCGTAGGATGTAAAGGACTTGACAGTGCCGGTGTAAACAGAGCCCACTTCAATGGTCTCCCAGATCTTCGCGGCGGCGGCGCGGCGGGCCTCCAGCAGAGGCGCCTTGATGGAGCCGACCACACGGCGGCGGGGACGGGCCACCTCAGTGATGCGCACCTTTTGCTGGGTCTTTACCAGCTGAGACAGGTCAGCTTCCCGGGGCAGGCCGGTCTGGCTGGCGGGGATGAACACGCGGATGCCCAGCACATTGGCGATCACGCCGCCCTTGTTCACATCGGTGATGGTGCAGTCGAACACTTCGCCGCTCTCCACGGCCTTCTCGAGCACTTCCCAATTCTTCACAGCGTCCAAACGCTTTTTGGAGAGCATGATGGTGCCTTCCTGGTCGTTGACACGCATTACATAGGCTTCGATCTCATCGCCGATGTGGATGTTATCGGCAATGCTGTAATTCGGGTCATCGCTCAGTTCTGTGGTGGGGATATAGCCCGCCTGCTTTACACCCAGGTCCACATGGATATCTGTGGGGTTGATCTGGGTGATGACGCCCGTTACCTTTTCTCCTGTATGTAAAGTTTTCAGAGTTTGCTCCAGAAGTTCAGCGAAGCTTTCCGTTTCCTGGGTGTTGATTTCATCAGTCATCTTGTCATATACCTCCTTAATTATCCGATCTGGTGTCGAAGCGCCGGCGGCGATAGAGACCACCTGCTTTCCGCGGTAACGCGCGCAGTCGAGCTCCTGGGCGTTTTCCACAAACACAGTATCCCGACAAACCTGACAACAAATCTCATATAGCCTGCGCGAATTGCTGCTGGTCTTGTCGCCGATGACGATCACGGCATCCGATTCGGCTGCCAGAATGCGCGCCTCTCTCTGACGCTCATCCGTAGCATTACATATTGTATCAAATATACCGATGCTTTTACAAGTATTTTTTAACAGATTTGTGCAATTCACAAAAATTTCACGATTAAAGGTGGTCTGGGCCACCACACTGAGGGGTTTTTCTTCCAAATTTTTGATGAATTCGGCTACTTCCTCCAAATTTTCCAGCACGGTGTGCTGCCCGCAGCGGGAAGCGATCCCCACCACCTCGGGGTGGGCCCGGGAACCGATGATCAAAATGTGCCGTCCTTTGGCGCTCTCCTCCTCCACGATGCGGTGGATCCGGGCCACATGGGGGCATGTGGCGTCGACGATGCGGCAGCCTTTCTGTTCCAGCTGCTCCTGCTGCTGCCGGGTGATGCCGTGGGCCCGCACCACCACTTGGGCGCCATCGGGAATGGCCTCTATCGTATCCCGGGAATAGATCCCCTGCCCTTCCAGCTGGGAGACTACGAATTTGTTGTGGATCAGCGGGCCTGCCGTATACACCGGCCCTTCCCCGGCTTTGGCGCAGCCCTGGGCTTTCTCAATGGCACGGCGGACGCCGTAGCAATAGCCTGCGTTTTTCGCCACCGTGATCTTAGCCACAGCGCGCCACCTCCTTCCCCAGCTGCTCCACGCAATCCATGATGTGCTCGGCCCCTTCTTTGTAGGCTTCTGCATCCGCCTTGGCGGGCTGGGGCAGCAAGAAGGGCTTGCCAAAGGTGACCGTGCAGCCCCGGAACGCCTTCCTGCCCGGCGTGATATACACCGGCAGCACAGGCGAATGGGTGCGCAGCGCCATCATGGCGGCGCCGCTCTTGGCTTCCACATTCCCTTCTTTCACCCGGGTCCCCTCGGGGAAGATGATGAGCTTTTTCCCCTGCTTCAAGACGGTCAGCGATTTTTTGATGGCGTTCAGATCCGCTTTGTCCCGCTGGACGGGGAACGCCCCCATATAAGTGAAGAACCACCGGGCAATGGGGTTTTTGAACAGCTCGGCTTTGGCGATGATGGCCGGCCGGTTGCCGTGGAGGAACAGGGCCAGGAACACCACGACGGCATCCACCCGCGCTGTATGGTTGCCGCACACCACGGCGGCACCTTGGGGGATGTTTTCCGCCCCCCGCACCCGCAGCCGGTAGACCGGCAGCAACGCTACATAGACCACATAAACAATGATGTTATAGAACATTTTGCGTCTTCTCCCCGATGATGGTTTTCATGCGTTCCAACGTCTCTTCCAAGGTATAGGCGGTGCTGTTCAGCTGCACAGCATCTGCCGCCGGCTTGAGGGGGGCGGCGGCGCGGCTGGTGTCTTTCTCATCCCGGGCCAGCAAGTCTTGGTATACCTGGTCGTATTCCACGGCCTGGCCCTTTTCCAGCAGCTCTTGGTAACGGCGCCGGGCCCGCTCTTCCGCCGAGGCAGTCAAAAAGATCTTCACCTGGGCATGGGGCAAGATCACGGTGCCGATGTCCCGTCCATCCATAATGACATCGTGGTCCCGGGCCAGCCCCCGCTGGAGCTCCAGCAAATATTCCCGTACCGGCGCCAAGGTGGAGACCGCCGACGCATAGCGGGAGATGATCTCCGTGCGGATCTCCTCGGATACATCCTCCCCATTGAGGAAAATGTGCTGCACCCCATCGGTATACCGGAGCTGAATGGTGATCTCCGGCAGGCGGGGCACGATGGCCTCGATCTCTTCCAGGCCGATGCCCGCCCGCTTGGCATAGAGGCCGATGGAGCGGTACATCGCGCCAGTATCCACATATACAAACCCCAGCTGCTGGGCCAACAGGCGGGCCATGGTGCTCTTCCCTGCGCCGGAAGGGCCGTCGATGGCCACATTGATGGGCGTTCTCATGGTTCCATTCCCTCCTTTTGCTGGGCCATGCCCGCGGCATAGCCGGTGGACCAGGCGATTTGCAGATTGAAGCCGCCGGTATAGCCGTCCACATCGATGATCTCACCGGCGAAATACAGGCCGGGCACCTGTTTGGATTCCATGGTGCGGGGGTCGATCTGCCGGGTGCTCACTCCGCCGGATGTGACGATGGCCTCTTCGATGGGGCCGGCGCCGCAAATGGTCAAGGTGAATTGCTTGATGACTTGGCACAGGGCGGCCCGTTCTTCCCGGGTGACCACATTCACTTTTTTGCGGGGGTCGATGCCGCTGCGCTCCACCACCACCGGAATGATCTTGGCCGGCAGCAAGGCCGACAAAGCGTTGATAAAATCCCGGTTGATGTTCTGTTCAAAATCCCGCAGCAGGCGTCGGTCCAAAGTTGCCAGATCCAACCCGGGCTTCAGATCGATGGATAAAAGGTACTCTTTCTGGCTCAGCTTGCGGCAGATGTGGGCCGAGGCGCTCAAGATCACAGGCCCCGACACCCCCTGGGCGGTGAACACCATTTCGCCGAAATCGCTGTACACTTTTTTGGCGCCATCCAGCAGCGTCACCGCCACATTGCGCAGCGACAGCCCTTCCAGACGGGCAGGGTCTTTGCCCCGGGCCCGCAGCCAGATCAAAGAGGGCAGCGGCTCTTCCACGGTGTGGCCCAGAGCCCGGGCCATGGCGTAGCCGTCTCCGTCGGAACCTGTGGTGGGGTAGGATATGCCGCCGGTGGCCAAGATCACCCCGTCGGCGGGCAGCGTCGTGCCGTCCTGGCACAAAACACCTACCACCCGGCCGTCCTCCACCTGTATTTCGCGAGCCCGCAGCGGGTGCACTTTCACATGGCGCCGGTGCAGCAGATCCCGCAGGGCGCCGCTGATGTCCCGGGCCCGGTCTGAAACGGGGAACACCCGGTCCCCCCGCTCGACTTTCAAAGGCACGCCGAGATCTTCAAAAAAGGCCATAGTGTCCTGGGCCGTGAAGCCGTGGAACGCACTGTATAAAAAACGGCCGTTCCGGGGCACATTGCGGATCAGCCCGTCCACATCGCAGCAGTTGGTCACATTGCACCGCCCTTTGCCGGTGATGTTGATCTTCGTGCCACAGTGGCGGCCTTTTTCCAGCAGGTCCACCTGGCAGCCCTGGCCGGCCGCCGTGGCAGCCGCCATCATGCCTGCCGCGCCGCCGCCGATCACCACGACCCGCCTCATTTGCCATTCCCCTTCCGCTGGTAACGGGAAAGCTCGTCCACCAGGCGCAGCCGGCGCTCCGCTTTTTCATCGCTGCGCACGATCAGGCAGACCAGGGTGTTCAGCAGCGTCAGCAGCGGAGCGATGGAGCCGCCCACGCCGTAATCGCCGCACTCGGCGCTCAAATTCACATCCGCCCAGGCGGCGGTGTCGGAATCGGGCCCTTCGCTCACGGTGACGATGCAGGCCTCCTGGGCTTGGGCATAGGACAACAGCGTCAGCGTCTGCTCTGTGTGGCGGGGCAGGCTGATGCAGAAGAGCAGGTCGTTGCCGCCGATGGTGGCGATGGCGGAAAGGGGGTCTTCCCCCGTTTGGTTGACCACGCACACATTGCCCAGCAGGGTGCGCAGGTACGAGCCCAGATAGACCGCCCCGCAGCTGCAGGGCCCCTGGCCGTATATGTAGATCTTCGAGGCGAATTGCAGCCGGGTGCATACGTTTTTCAAGCCGTCCACGCTGTTGACCGCCACGGTCTTTTTGATGTTGAGCGTGTCGGCCTGGGCCAGCCCTTCGAATACCGAGGCGTCGGAAACTTCGTCGCTGTTGAGCAGCTCGAATTTTTCCAGGGCCGTGATGCGGTATTTCACCTCGTTTTGCAGCGCATCGTGAAATGCGGTAAACGTCTTATAGCCCAGCGCCCAGGCAAAGCGCACCACAGTGGATTGGCTGACGCCCGAAGCCGCTGCGATCTCCGCCGACGTCATAAAGGCGGCCTTATCGCAATAGCTGAGGATAAACTGGGAAAGCACCCGTTGGTTTTTGGTAAAATCCGAAAAGTGTTGATTGATGGCGTCGTTGATGCGTTTCATTCTCGAACCCCCATGGTTCCCGATTTCGCCGGCCCCAGCGATCGTAGATAGGCCACTTCCGACGGTGTCAAGTACCGCCATTGGCCGGGCGGCAGCTTGTCCAGCCGCAGCCGGCCCACAGCCACCCGCCGCAGCCGCCGCAGCTGATAGCCCTGCAGCTGGCACATGCGGCGGATCTGCCGGTTCCGCCCCTCGTAGATGGTCAGCAGCACCAGGCTCTCTTCCCCTTCTTGCCCCACCAGCCGGGCCCGCACCGGGGCCAGAGGGCGGCCATCCAGCACCATGGGGCGGCACAGGCCGGCGGCCGGGTCTTCTGCCGGTGTTTTCAGCCGCAGCAGGTATTCTTTGCCCACATGGTGGCTCGGGTGGGTCAGCCGTTGGGTCAGCGCGCCGTCGTTGGTCAACAGCAGCAGCCCTTCGGAATCCATATCCAGGCGGCCCACCGGGTAGACCCGCCCCGGCACGCCCTCCAGCAGGTCCAGCACCGTGCGGCGGCCTTTTTCGTCCCGCGCTGTGGTCACATAGCCCCGGGGCTTGTTGAGCATCAGGTAGAGATGATCCGGCGGCTCGACGGGCTTGCCGTCCACTTCCACGGCATCCCGATCCAGGTCTGCGCTTTGGCCCAGCAAAGCCCGCCTGCCGTTGACCGTCACCCGGCCTTGGCCGATCCACTCCTCTGCCGTCCGGCGGGAGCACAGGCCGCAGCGGGACAATATTTTTTGCAACCGTTCTTCCATCGGCGCTCCTTTCTCTCTACAGCGATCCTCTCACCCGGCCAACATGCGCCACAAGCGGGTGAAAAAATTCCCCGCCGGCGGCAAGGTGGATGCCACATTCTGCCCATAGTACACCGGCGTTTCAAACAGGACCCCTTGGCCCAACCGCACCTGCAGCATGCCGTATTGCGCACCGGCCTCCACCGGCGCGCAGGCAAACCGAGGCCCCAGCACCACCACCTGGGCCTGTTCCGCTTCCTCTGGCGACAGGTAGGCGGAAAACCCCTCTTGGCAATAGAGGGACGCCTGGCTCTGCCGGCCGGAAAACAGGTTCACCTGCCCCACAGGCCCGCTCTCCAGCAGCGTCACCCTCTGGCAGCTGGCATAAGCTTTTTCATACAAGGCCAAATGATCTTGCCAATCGTCCGGGTCATTGAGGGTGACGGCGATGAGCAGCCGTCCCTGCCGCTCCATGGCGGAGACCAGACAACGGCCTGCTTTTTTGGTGTATCCGGTCTTGATGCCCCGCACCTCGTCGGAGGCAAAGAGCAGTTTGTTGTGGTTTTTCATCTGCCGCCCGGCGGCGGAAGCATATTTCTGCCCCACGATCTGGGCAAAATCCTGGTTTTCCATTGCCGCGGCAGCCAGCCGGGCCAGATCCCGGGCAGTGGTGTAATGCCCTTCCCCATCCAGCCCGCTGGCGCTGGCAAAATGGGTGTCATGGAGCCCCAAAACTGCCGCCCGCTCATTCATCTGCCGGACAAAAGCCTCTTCGCTGCCCGCTGTCAGGCAGGCCAGCGCCACTGCCCCATCGTTGCCGCTGAGCAGCAGCAGGCCATCCAGCAGCTCCCGGGTGGTCAGGCGCTCCCCTGCCTTTAAGTACATAGAGGACCCTTCGACCCCTGTCCATTCCGGCCGGATAACGTGTTCTTTTTCCAGGGGCAACTGCTCCAGCACCACCAGCGCAGTCATGATCTTGGTGGTGCTGGCCATGGGCAACGCCGCATCGCCGGCTTTGTCGTATAAAAATTGACAGCTGGCCGGGTCGTAGACCACGGCGGCCTGGGCCGATACCGGAGGCATCGGCTCCAGCGCCAGCCCGGGCGCCGCCAGCATCCATGGGAGCAGCAGCAAACAAAGCATTCTCTTCAAATCCATTCACCTACCCGGTAGATAGATACGGGTGGCCGAAGGGATTTATTCGGCAAAGCTCTTGACCTTGTCGATCACATCTGGCACCAGGTCGATGATGCGGTCCACCGTGCTGTTGGCCGGGGGATCCACATACAAGACCCGGGCATTGCTGCCGTTGAGCACGATGAATGCCACCGGCGAGATGGTGACCCCCGCGCCGCTGCCCGCCCCAAAACGCACGGGCTTTTGAGCTGCAGAAGCCTCTTTGGCGTCTGTGCCGCCGGCGGCAAAGCCGAACGTCACCTTGGAAACGGGGATCAGCGTCACGCCGTCGGGCGTGGTGATGGGGTTCCCCACGATGGTGTTGACGTCCACCATCTCTTTGATCTTTGACATCGTGGCATTCATCACATCGTTGATCTCACTCATACGAACACCGCCTTTCTCAGTTGTCGCGCCGGTAGAGCTGCACAAAGCGGTACGCCACCCGTAACCCTACGATCAGCAGGGCTCCCAGGCGCGCCGCCACTTCGATATCTAGCTCGATCTGCGGCGAATAGGTCTCAAAATCGCATTCCACCGCAACGTCTTGGCGGCGGATGCGGATCTTCTCTTCCAATGCGGGCAAAAACAAGTTCAGCGATGCAGCCGCGCTGCCATAGGCCAATGCGGTGTGAGCCGCATCCCCGCTGGCGATCACGGCGTGGACCTGGAGGCGGCGCAAGACCAGGACCCGGGCCATCTGCCCCATGGCGTCCAGCGCCAGGCGGCCATAGTCGCACAGGGTCTCCACCGAAACTGCCGGCATGGTCCAGCGGCGGCGTGTTTTGCTTTTCTCCCACTTGTTTGGCCCATCGCCGTCAGATCCTGGGGAGGGCGGCGCCTGTTGTACCACAGGGGCGGATGCCGCCGGCTCTTCCGGTTTCACGGCCGGCTTCTCTGCCTTCGCCGCAGCCGGCTCTTGCTGGTCCTGCTCTTTCTTGTTTTGCCTGAAACGCTTTTTCTTCTTTTGCTTTCTGGGCCAAAGGGTGATCATCACCGGCCCCATACCGGCCCACAAACGCCATTGGCCTTGCTTTAAAACCACCCGCAGGCGGGCGGGCATCACCAGGCACAAAACCAGGAGCCCCAGCAGGGCCCCCAGCACCATCAACACTGCGCCCAGGATCTTCACCGCTTGTCCGCCTCCGTTTGTCCGCTCTTCTCCTCTTCCAGTTGGGAAAGGGTGATCTGGTCCATGGTCTCTGTGGGAATGTCCCGCAGCTCGGGCAGTTCGGGCAGCTCTTCCAGCGAAGAGAGGCCGAACGCCCGCAAAAAGGCCGCTGTGGTACAATAGAGGATGGGACGGCCCGGCACATCCAGCCGGCCGCATTCTTCGATCAGCCCTTTATCGCACAGGGAGTTCACCGTGTTGGAACTGTCCACCCCCCGCACCCGCTCAATATACGTCTTGGTCGCGGGCTGCCGGTAGGCGATGATGGCCAGCACTTCCAGGGCCGCCGGTGAAAGATTGGCTGCCCGGCGGGTCTCCAAGATCCGGCGCACCGGCTCGGCATAATCGGCGCGGGAACAAAGCTGATAGCTCTGTTCCAGGCGCACCAGGCGGATGCCCCGCCGGTCGTAGTCGTAGGCGTCGGCCAGCTGGCGCGCCGCCTCGTGCAGGGTCTCTTCCCCCACTTCCAGCGCCTTGCACAGCCGGTCGGCCCGCACCGGTTCGCCGGCTGCAAAAAGCACCGCTTCCAGCGCGCATTGCAATTCGTTCCAATCCATCCTTAGTCTCCCGCAAGTGTCAGAATATATCCGCCGGCCACCCCATCAATTTGCAGCCGGCGGCTTTTGGAAAGCTCCAGCACTGCCAAAAAGACGGATACGACTTCGGAGCGGCTCTGGGATTCCAGCAGCAGCTGTTCCAGATCCACCTGCCGGTAGCGTGCCAGCAAGTGCAAGATCCGCTGGATCTTGGCGCTCACAGGCACAGGTTCCCGGCCCACCACACCGGAAAACAAGGCGGTGGGCGGTGGCATTTTCCTTTCGTACCGGTCTAAAATGGTGCGCACCGCCCGGGCCAGCACTTCCGCTGTGTAATGGTATTCCCGGGCTGCAGGCCCCAAAGGCTCCGGCGGTTTGGTGTACAGATCCCGGCCCAATTCCATCCGTTGGGCCAGCTGACCGCCCGCTTCTTTGTAACGCTGGTATTCCAGCAAAGCTTCCACCAGCTGGGCCCGGGGGTCTTCCCCTTGCTCCGCCTCTTCGTATACAGGCAGCAGCATTTTGGATTTGATGTACATCAGCTGGGCGGCCATGGCCACGAATTCGCTGGTCACTTCCAGATCCAGCTCTTTCATCTGGGCCAGATGGTCCAGATACTGCTCCAAGATCTGGGCGATGGGGATATCGTAGATGCTGACTTTGTTTTTCGAGATCAGGTGGAGCAGCAGATCCAGCGGCCCATCAAAAGAATCCAGATGATAGGTCACCTGCTCTGTGGCCATGGATCAGACCACCCCAAACAGGCCCAGCAGGCCGCTGACGCCCCGGATGATCAGGTTGAGCATATCGATCTGCAGCGTGGCCACCAGCCCGTTGAGGGCGCCCAGGAACAGCAGCACCAGCAAAGCGATCTGGAAATAGACCTGGTAATTGAAGAATTTATAATAGAGTCTGCCGGGCAACAGCGCCTGGAGCACCCGGGAACCATCCAAGGGAGGGATGGGGATCAGGTTGAAGACGCCCAGGCCCACGCTGAGGATGCCGGTCTGCAGGAAAAACTCCGCCACAGCCAAAGCCACCCGTTGCCCGGGCAGTGCCACTTGAAGCAGCACGGCCACGAAGATCAGGACAAAGCTGAGCAGAAAATTGGCCACCGGGCCGGCCAGCGCCGTCAGGGTCATGCCCAGCTTGGGGCGCTTGAACCGGCTGGGGTTCACCGGCACGGGCTTAGCCCAGCCAAAGCCGAAGAACACCATGCACAATGTGCCAAGGGGATCCAGGTGATCCAAGGGATTCAGCGTCAGCCGCCCCTGCCGCTTGGCCGTGTCGTCGCCCATCCAGTTGGCCACCAGGCCATGGGCCACCTCGTGGAACATCAGGCAGATCAACACTGCCGGGATGATGACCAGGTATTCGCGCAACGATCTACCGAATAAAATAAAGATCAACTCCTACCGTTTTTTGGTTGGCTGTATTACAGATCATTCTGCACCAGCTGCTCATAAGTCTCCCGGCGCACGGCCAGGCGGTGCTTGCCCTGCCGCAGGAACACCACCGGCGGACGGGGTATGCGGTTGTAATTGGAGGCCATGGAGTAATTGTACGCGCCGGTGGAGAACACACACAGGAGATCGCCCTTCTCCACCGGTTGGATCTGGGCGTCTTTGACCACCAGATCCCCGCTTTCGCAGCATTTGCCCGCGATGGTGGCTTCCATGGTCTTGGGCGCTTGCCAGCTGGCGGCCCGGGCCGCCTGGTAAGTGGCGCCATAGAGGGCGTAGCGGGGGTTGTCGGGCATGCCGCCATCCACTGCCACATAGGTGCGCACGCCGGCAATGTGCTTGACACTGCCCACCGTATACACGGTGACGCCGGCAGGCCCCACGATGCTGCGGCCCGGCTCTATGGCCACATAAGGCTGCTCCAGCCCGTATTTCCGGCAGCCCCGCTCTACAGCCTTTGCCAACTGGGCCACCATTTCTTCCATGGGCACCGGCCGGTCTTCCGGCCCATAGGCAATGCCGAAACCACCGCCCAGATTGAGGCACTGGGGCGCCTGGCCCAGCTCTTCTTTGATCTGGGCCATCAGGCGCAGCATCACATCTGCGGCCAGCCCATAGGGTTCGGTCAAAAAGATCTGGGAACCGATGTGGCAGTGCAGGCCCCACAGCTCCAGGTGGGGCAGCGAACCGGCCAGCCTGGCCGCCGCCATGGCCTCTCCGTTTTCATAGGAAAAGCCAAATTTGCTGTCGATGTTCCCTGTGGAGATGAATTCATGGGTGTGGGCGTCCACCCCGGGCTTGACCCGCAGGCTGACCCGCAGCGTCTTGCCATACTCCGCACCCAGCTGCTCCAAAGCCAGCAGCTCTTCCCGGTTGTCGGCGATGAAGCCGCCGATGCCGCTTTCCACGCCGTAGCGCAGCTCGGCCTCTGTTTTATTGTTGCCGTGGAACTGGAGTTTGGCCGGGTCGAACCCCGCTGCCAAAGCGGTGTACAATTCGCCGCCGGAAACCACATCGGCCCACAGCCCCTCTTGGGCTAAGATGGGATACATCGCCTTGATGCATAGCGCCTTGCTGGCATAGGACACATGGCAGCGCGGGCCAAAATTCTGCTCCATGGCCGCCCGGTAACGGCGGCAGGCATGGCGCACCTGGTCTTCATCCGTCAGATAAAGGGGCGTGCCATACTCCTTTGCCAGCTGGGCCACATCGACCCCGGCTATCTGCAAGCCGCCTTGGTCATTGGATGTAAAACTTTGATAAGTTTCCATGGGCCTCCTCCCTTCCGGCGGTCATTCCGCCACACCCATGATGTCCCGCCGCACATCGTCCCGTCCGGTGCCTTTTTCGGCGGAAAAGGGGAACAGCAGTTCCTCCTCCCCCATCTCCAGCACCTGGCGGATGCGGGCCAGATTGGGCTCTATCTCCGATTTCTTCAATTTATCCATTTTATTGGCGATCACTGCCATGGGCACCTGGTTGGCGCGGAACCACTGGGCCATCAGCTGATCGTCGGCAGTGGGCCTGTGCCGGGCGTCCACGATCAAGTAGGCCCGGCCCACATTCTGCCGGTCTGCGTTCATGTATTCTTCGATCAGGCGGGAAAAGCGCTCTTTCTCCCGCTGGGAGACCCGGGCGTAGCCATAGCCTGGAAGGTCCACGAACCAGACCCTTTCGTCGATGCGAAACAAGTTGACAAATACGGTCTTGCCCGGCGAAGCGCTGACCCGGGCGAAGTTTTTCCGCTGCAGCAGCGTATTGATGGTGGAAGATTTGCCCACATTGGATCGCCCTGCAAACAGCACCCGCGGCAACCCATCCCGCGGGAAGTCCTTGGCGGAAGCCGCCGAGCGGATGAATTCCGCTTTGCTGAAATTCATAGCGCCCCTCACCGGTGCAGCGCAGCGCCGGCAGGCGCCGCCTGGGCCTCGGGCACCAACCGGGCTTCCGGCTGAGCCGTGCGGATGCCCAGCGCCGCTTCCAGCACATCATCCATGTGCTCTGCATACACGAACTCCAGCCCTTTGGCCACGATCGGGTCGATCTCGCTGATATCCGGCTCGTTTTCCTTGGGCACGATCACTTTTTTCATCTTGGCCCGGTAAGCCGCCATGGTCTTTTCCCGCAGGCCGCCGATGGGCAGCACCCGGCCGCGGATGGTCACCTCGCCTGTCATAGCGATATTTTGGGGCATGGGGACCCCTGTGAGCGCAGAGACCAAGGCCGTACAGGTGGTGATGCCTGCCGAAGGCCCGTCTTTGGGCACAGCGCCCTCTGGGAAGTGGATGTGGATGTCCCGCGTTTTGTAGAAATCCAGGGGGATGCCCAACACATCGGCCCGGCTGCGGATGTAGCTGATGGCCGCCTTGGCCGACTCTTTCATCACATCGCCCAAATTGCCTGTCAGCTCCAGCTTGCCGCTGCCTTCCAGCACGTTGACTTCCACTTCCAAGATCTCGCCGCCCACGCTGGTCCAGGCCAAGCCGTTGACCACGCCGCATTCGCTGCGCTTGCTGTGGGTATCTTCTTTGTATTTTACCGGGCCCAGCAGCTCGGACAGGCCCGCAGGGGTCACCGATACCGTCTTCTTTTTGCTGTCCGTCAGCAAGATCTTATCCGCCTTGCGGCACACATGGGCGATCTGACGCTCCAGTGTGCGCACGCCGGCCTCCCGCGTATAGCCGGAAATGATCTTGCGCAGGGCAGCGTCGGAGATCTTCAGCTCTCCGGGGGCCAGGCCGTGCTTTTTCTGCTGTTTGGGGATCAGGTGGCGCTTGGCGATCTGCACCTTCTCCTCCTGGGTGTAGCCGGGCAGCTCGATGATCTCCATCCGGTCCAGCAGCGGACGCGGGATGGTGTCCAGCGTATTGGCCGTGGTCAAAAAGAGGATATCCGTCAGATCAAATGGCAGCTCGATGAAGTGGTCCCGGAAAGCATGGTTCTGCTCGGTGTCGAACACTTCCAGCAGGGCTGCCGCCGGGTCGCCCCGGAAATCGCTGGCCAACTTGTCGATCTCGTCCACCAAGATCAGGGCGTTGCGGCTGCCCGCTTGCTGCAGCGCCGTGATGATGCGCCCCGGCATGGCACCGATGTAGGTCTTCCGGTGGCCGCGGATGTCGGCTTCATCCCGCACGCCGCCCAGGCTGAGCCGGGCGTAATTGCGCCCCATGGCTTCGGCGATGGAGCGGGCCACCGATGTCTTGCCCACGCCCGGCGGGCCCACCAGACACAAGATCTGGCCTTTGACGCCGCCGGCCTTCTGCTTGACGGCAAACAGCTCCAGTATCCGCTCTTTCACTTTTTCCAGGCCGTAGTGCTGGGCATTGAGGATGGTCTCCGCCTTTTTTAGGCTGGTGTTCTCTTTGGTGACCTTGTTCCAAGGCAGGTCCAGGCAGGTATCCAGCCAGGTGCGCACCACGCCGCTTTCGGGCGAAGAGGGCTGCAGCCGGGCCAGGCGGCCCGCCTCTTTCAGCATTTTCTTTTCCGATTCTTCCGGCAGCTTCAGCTCCAATATGCGCTCTGCATATTGCTGGGCTTCCACACTGCCGTCGTCTTCCTCCCCCAGCTCTTCCCGGATCACTTTGATCTGCTCCCGCAGGTAGTAATCCCGCTGGTTTTGGTCCATCTGATCCCGCACTTTGCTCTGGATCTCTGCTTCGATGCGCAGGATCTCCACTTCTGCCGCCAGCTTTTTGATCAGCAAACCGATGCGCCGGCGGGGGCTCTTCTGCTCCAGCACTTCCTGCTTGTCTGTGTATTTCAAGCTGGTGTGCTGGGCCACATAATCGCACAAAAAGGCCATGTCTTCGCTTTCCAGCACCCGGGCCAGCACATCGCTGTGCATTTTGGGCGCCAGCTCGGCGTATTCTTCAAAAGTCTCCTGCAGGTTGCGGATCATCGCTTCGTCCCGCTTGGTGGGCTTGACCGGCTCATCGGGCGGCAGCATCACCACTTCCGCCGTGTAATAGGGGGTGGAAGAGACGATATCCACCAATTGTGCCCGGCACACGCCCTCTACCAGCACCCGGAACACATCGCTGTGGATCTTCAAGATTTGCTTGATCTTGGCCACCGTACCAATGGCGTACAGGTCCTCTTTCCCCGGGTCCTCCACTTTGATGTCCCGCTGGGCCACCAAAAAGACTTCTTCCCGGCGCGCCATGGCGAGCTCCAGCGCTTTGACGGATTTGGGCCGCCCCACGTCAAAATGGGTCACCATGCCCGGAAAGACCGTCTGGCCCCGCAGGGGCAGCAGCAGCTTCCGCTCCGCCGCCTGTTTCTCTTCTATATTCACCATAAGATCTCCTTTTTATCTGCTTGATTCTCCGCAAACCCAGCCGGGGGAATGCTTTGCCCTGCTGGGGCAAAACTGCCTGGCCGCCGTGACTTTATCCATTCATTCTCGGGGTTTGCATGAATAAAATTAGTATAACATACCGGCGCGATTTCTACAACCTGTTCGGGCGAAATCACAGCGGGTATGCGAAAAAAAGAGGCCGCAGCCGCAGCCTCTTTCCTTTTTCTCTCGGGTTCTATTTCTTGCCGGCCGCTTTGCCGGGCTTGGGCAGCTTCCGCCCTTCGTGCTCCAGGGTGGGCGGCGTATGGTTCTCCACGCAATCCCGGGTGATGATCACCCGGCTGATGCTGCTGTCCGAGGGGGCGTCGAACATGATATTCGTCACCACTTCTTCCAGCACAGACCGCAGGCCGCGGGCGCCTGTATTGCGCTCCATGGTCTTTTCTGCAATGGCCTCCAGGGCGTCGGGCTCAAAGACCAGGTCCACCCCATCCAGCGCCAGCAGATACTGATACTGCTTGGTCAGCGCATTTTTGGGCTCGGTGAGGATGTTCATCAGCGCGTGTTTGTCCAGCGGGTCCAGGGCGGTGATCACCGGCAGGCGGCCGATCAGCTCCGGGATGATGCCAAACTTCAGGATATCCTGGGGCTCCACCTTGCGCAGGATCGCCGCTTTATCCGTCTGTTTTTTGCTGTGGATCTGGGCGCCAAAGCCCAGCCCCTGGTTGCCGCAGCGCTTTTCGATGATCTGGTCCAGCCCATCAAAGGCGCCGCCGCAGATGAACAGGATATTGCTGGTGTCGATCTGGATAAACTCCTGCTGGGGGTGTTTGCGGCCTCCCTGGGGCGGCACATTGGCTTTCGTGCCCTCCAGGATCTTCAGCAGGGCCTGCTGCACCCCTTCGCCGCTCACATCCCGGGTGATGGAGGGGTTTTCGCTCTTGCGGGCGATCTTATCCAGCTCATCGATGTAAATGATGCCGTGTTCCGCCCGCTCCACATCGTAATCGGCCGCTTGGATCAGCCGCAGCAAGATGTTCTCCACGTCTTCGCCCACGTAGCCGGCCTCTGTCAGGGTGGTGGCGTCGGCGATGGCAAAGGGCACATCCAGCGTGCGGGCCAGGGTCTGTGCCAGCAAAGTCTTGCCGCTGCCCGTTGGGCCCAGCATCAAAATATTGCTCTTTTGCAGCTCGACTTCGTTGTCTTCATCGCCCTGGGAGCGGATGCGCTTGTAGTGGTTGTATACCGCCACCGAAAGCACTACTTTCGCCCGGTCCTGGCCGATGACATACTGATCCAGCACCTCTTTCAGTTCCGAGGGCTTGAGCAGTTTTTCTTCCCGGTGCTTTTTGCTGTAGCTGCCCTCTTCTTCCCGCTCTTCATCCAGCAGGTCTTTGCAGATATCAATGCATTCGTTGCAGATGTAGGCGCCAGGGCCTGCGATGATGCGCTGTACCTCTTTTTGAGAACGGCCGCAGAAACTACAACGGATCTCCTTTTGTTCGTCGGACATGGCTTACCTCTTTACCTTGTAGATTTCAATCAGCCAGGCAGGCGGCCCAGTGGGCCGCCTGCCCGAAAGCACCTTAGCGGTGGGCGATCACTTTGTCGATCAGGCCGTAGTCGCAGGCCTGCTGGGCTGTCATAAAGTTGTCGCGTTCCGTATCGCGCTCGATGACTTCCAGGGGCTGGCCTGTCATCTCGCTGTACATCTTGTTCATGCGGTTGCGGATGCGGATGATGTGTTCCGCATGGATCTTGATGTCCGTAGCCTGGCCCTGGGCGCCGCCCAGCGGCTGGTGGATCATGATCTCGCTGTTGGGCAGCGCCAAACGCTTGCCCTTGGCCCCTGCCGCCAGCAAAAAACTGGCCATGCTGGCCGCCATGCCGATGCAGATGGTGCTCACATCGCATTTGATATAATTCATGGTGTCATAGATCGCCATGCCCGCTGTGATGGAGCCGCCAGGGCTGTTGATATAGAACTGGATGTCCTTATCCGGGTCCTGGGCTTCCAGGTAGAGGAGCTGGGCCACCACCAGGCTGGCAGTGGTGTCGTTCACCTCTTCCGACAGGAAGACGATGCGGTCGTTCAGCAGACGGGAATAGATGTCGTAAGAACGCTCGCCTTTATTGGTCTGTTCGACCACCATAGGCACGAGAGACATGGGCTAAGACTCCTTTCCAAATAGGGGAAGCGGGGAATTATTCTTCGTCTTCTTTCTTCTCTTCTTTGCTCTCCGCTTTCTTCGTGGCTTTCTTGGCAGTTTTCTTCGCGGTGGATTTGATCAGGTCCACAGCCTTTTGGGACAGCAGATCGCCCTTCAGCGATTCGGCAGGCAGCAGCTGCTTCACCCGCTCCACATCCAGGTTGTTCTGCTCGGCCAGGCTCTTGAACTCCTCTTCCAGCTCTTCTTCCGTGATCTCCATGTTTTCCAGCTCGGCGATCTTCTCCAGGGCCAAGCGGACTTTCACCTGCTTGTCGGCCTGCTCACGGAACAGCTTGCGGAAGGATTCCATGGACATATCGTTCATCTTCAGGTATGTATCCAGGCCCAAGCCCTGCATAGACAGTCTATACCCAAAGTCTTCCACGATTCTGTCGATTTGCGCTTCCACCATCACCTCGGGCACATCGGCCTCGAAGTTTTCCAGCATGCGGTCGATCAGGTTCTCTTCGAACTCGGTCTCTACCGCTTTTTCTTTGTTCTCTTTGATTTTAGCCTTCAGATCGGCTTTCAATTCATCCAGGGTGTCAAATTCCGAAACATCTTTTGCAAACTCATCGTCGATGGTGGGCTTCTCGGTCTCCTTCACCTCGTGGATCAGGCATTTGAACACAGCGGGCTTGCTGGCCAGCTCTTTGGCCTGGTAGTCTTCGGGGAATGTGACGTTCACATCAAAGGGCTCTTCGGCCTTTTTGCCGATCATCTGGTCTTCAAAGCCGGGGATGAACATGCCGGAGCCCACCCGCAGGCTGTAATTCTCCGCTTTGCCGCCTTCAAAGGGGGTGCCGTCCACAAAGCCTTCAAAGTCGAACATCACGGTGTCGTCCTTCTTGACTTCCCGGTCCACCGTCACCAGGCGGGCATTGCGGTCCGCCATGCGGTTCAGCTCTTCCTTCACGTCTTTTTCCGTCACAGAGACGCGGCCCTTTTCCACCGACAGGCCCTTGTAATCGTGGATGGAAACTTCCGGCTTGACTGTCACAGTGGCCTTAAAAGTGAAGCCTTCGGGGCTGATCTCGTCCACATCGATCTGGGGATGGTCCACCGGCTGGATCTTGGATTCTTCTACAGCGCTGTCGTAGGCCTGGGGATAGCACATGTTGACGGCATCTTCAAAGAAAACGCCTTCGCCGTACAGCTTCTCGATGATCTTGCGGGGCGCTTTGCCCTTGCGGAAGCCGGGCACAGTCATTTTGCCCACGTTTTTGCGGTAAGCCCGCTCCAGCGCTTTTTCAAACTCTTCTTTGTCGATGGAGATCGTCAGCTCCACCTGGTTCTTCTCTTTTTTCTCAATGCCCTTCAGCTGCATTTGAGTTTCCTCCTCATACGTTTACTTACTTTCAATAACAAGATGGTAAGACCAGCAAAGGCTGGAAGCGCAGATGGTCGGCTGAGACCACCTGGTAGCGTATGCCGTCCCGTTCGCCGGAAAAGGCGGCGCGCAAGCTCTCCCCGTGCAGGTGGCCGTAGTAGCAACGGCTGACGCCATACCGGCGCAGCAGCGCCGTGATCTCCCGCACTTCATAGGGCCGCCCGCCGGCTAAGATCGGCGGATAGTGCAAAAAGCAGAACTTTTCGCAGCCCGGCTTTTGCTGTTCTGCCGCAGAAAGCGATGCTTCCAGCCGGATGAGCTCCCGCCGGAATACTTTTTCATCGCCGGCAGCCGGGTCTGTCGGGTCATAAAACCAGCCCCGGGTGCCGCACAAAGCGGTTTCTCTATAAAAAATACAATTATTGTGCAAAAAAGACAAGGTCTGAATGCGATTATTTTCAAAAAATTTATTCATTTTCGTCACGGTCTGCCACCACAGATCGTGATTGCCCTTCAGCAGGATCTTTTTACCGGGAAAGGAATCGATCAGCCGGAGGTCCTCCAAAGCGCCCTCCAGGTCCAACGCCCAAGAAAGATCGCCGCACAGCACCGTCACATCGTCGGGCCCCACAATGCGGTGAAACGCCTCGATGATCTTACGCCGGTAATCTTTCCAAACGCCGCCAAACACATCCATGGGCTTTTGGCTGGTCTCCGACAGGTGCAGGTCACCGATGGTGTAAAGCGCCATGCTTGCCTCCTCTGCCCTTCATTGAAAGGCGTTCTCAATGTGGCGGACCCGGCCGCCGGGGTATACTTCGACCACATCGAACCGCACTTGCGGGTCGTCCGTCTGCTGGGCAAGCCACTGCTGCGCCGTCAGGCGGATGCGCTGCTGTTTGCGGGCGTCCACATACTCCATGGCCTGGGCAAAGCGGTCGCTTGCCCGCGCCTTGACTTCCACCATGGCGGTGACGCCCCGCCGCCGGGCGATCAGGTCGATCTCCCCGTAGGGGCTGCGGTACCCCGCCGCCAGGATGCAATACCCTTTTTTCCGCAGGTAGGCGGCGGCCAGGGCCTCGCCCCGCCTGCCGGCCAGGGTGGTGTTCATGGCTTTGCCTCCCCCAGCAGCTTTTTCAAAAACGTCCGCCGGTGGATGGGGCACGGCCCCAGGGCCAGCAAGGCCTCCCGGTGCTTTTTCGTCCCGTATCCCTTGTGTACGGCAAAGCCATAGGCCGGGTACTGCTTGTCCAGCTCCTCCATGCGGCGGTCCCGGCTCACTTTGGCCAAGATCGAAGCGGCGGCGATGGAAGCGCTTTTGCCGTCTCCGCCCACCAGGCATTGGGTGGGATAGGGCAGCTTCGGGTCCCGGTTGCCGTCTACCAGCACCAGCTGGGGCGCCTGCCCCATGGCCTCCACCGCCCGGTGCATGGCCAAGAAAGTGGCCTGCAAAATGTTGAGCCGGTCGATCTCCTCTTCGCTGGCCCACCCGACCCCAAAGGCCAGGGCCTTGGCCGTGATCTGCTGGAACAGGCTGTCCCGCTTTTTGGCCGACAGCTTTTTGGAATCGTTGAGCCCCAAAATAGGCTCTTGGGGGTCTAAGATGACGGCGGCGGCGCACACTGGTCCGGCCAGCGGGCCACGGCCCGCCTCGTCCACGCCGCACAGCAGGGAGATCCCCTGGCGGAAAGGCATTTCCTGCCCATACAGGTCCGGCGCTGTCATAGCGGTTCCTCCGGCGGTGGCTGCAGCGTGATGCGCCCCAGCTTGCCGCTGCGGAACTCATCCAGCAGCACCCGGGCCATCCGCTCTGTGTCGCACTGTCCCCGGGCCTGCAAAAAGCCCCGGGACCGGGCCAGTGCCTCCAGGCACTCATAGGGCTGGGCCACATCCACCTGATCCACTTTGTAGCGGGCTTGCAGCGCCCCCGGCGCCACTTGCTCCAGCCGCAGGATCAGCTCGCAGGCCAGCTCCTCCAGGTCGATGATCTCGTCGTTGATGGTGCCGGTGAAAGCCAGCAGCATGCCGGTCTCTTCTTCTTCGATCTTGGGCCAGAGCATGCCCGGCGTATCCATCAGTTCGATGCCGCCTTTGAGGGCGAACCACTGCTTCTGCCGTGTGACGCCCGGGCGGTCTTCCGCCACTGCCGACCGCCGGCCCAGCACCCGGTTGATAAAGGATGATTTGCCCACGTTGGGGATGCCGCAGGCCATGATGCGGATGCTCCGGCCGGTCAGCCCCTTTTTTTCATTGCGGGCGATCTGATCCGCCATCACCTGGCGGATCAGGGGCAGAAGCTGGGAATAGCCCGCCCCGGTCTTGCTGTCCAGCGCGATCACCGGCAGCTTTCGGGCGGTGAAATAGGCTTTCCAGGCCTCTGTCTGCTTCGGGTCGGCCTGGTCGGCCCGGTTCAAGATGATGATGCGCTTTTTCTGCCCGGTCATAGCGGCCAGGTCTGGGTTGCGGGAGGCCAGTGGGATGCGGGCATCCCGCAGCTCGCACACCAGGTCGATCTGGCGGATGTCCTCCTGCATCAGGCGTTTTGTCTTGGCCATATGGCCAGGGTACCAGTTGATTTTCATTCGATCCGCCCCATCCGGTTGAAGGGGAACAGGCGGAATACCGCCTTGCCCACGATTTTTTCATAGGGAATGGTGCCCACTTCGGCTTTGCGGCTATCCGAGCTGCCGTTGCGGTTGTCGCCCATGACGAACACCTGGCCGTCGGGCACAGTCAGGGGGAACTGGATGTCGCCCAGGTACATATCCTGCCCGTTCAGGTCGTTGATGTAGGGTTCATAGAGGGCCTCGCCATTGACAGTGACCGTGCCGGAGGGATCCATGTCGATCACGTCGCCCCCTATCCCGATCACCCGCTTGACCAAGGGCTTATCCATAAAATCATCGGCCATCAGTACCACGATATCCCCCCGCTCCGGCTCGTTGTAGCCAAAGGAGAGGAGCAGCAGCTGGTCGCCGTTGTCCAGGGTGGGGTACATGGATGTGCCCTGTACGCCGGAAAGCCGCACGAAAAAGGCACACACCACCACCAGCAGCGCCAGCGCATACACCAGTGCTTCAGCCCAATCGAACAGATCGGATGCCAGAGAGCCTTTTTCGCGCTTGCCTTGTTTTTCTTCCCCGGCCACTTCCTCTTCTGCGGGCTCCATCGGGCGCTGGAGCTCTGTTTCCTTGTCCCGTTCCTCCATGGTTTCACGCCCTTTCCGCATGTCCCGCGGGCCAGCCGCGGTGTACAAAAAGAAGAGGGACAGAATGATTCCGTCCCTGCATCCTCTTAGATATCCTGTTTGACTTTAGCAGCCTTGCCAACTCTGTTACGCAGGTAGTAAAGCTTGGCTCTTCTGACTTTGCCCTTGCGGACCACTTCCACTTTTTCCAAGTTGGGGGAGTGGACGGGGAAAGCCTTTTCCACACCAACGCCGTAGGATACGCGGCGCACGGTGAAAGTCTCCTGAATGCCGCCGTGCTTCATGGCGATGACGGTGCCTTCAAAAACCTGGATTCTTTCACGGTTTCCTTCTTTGATCTTGGCATGCACCCGCACGGTGTCGCCTACTTCAAAGTTCACAGCGTCTTTCTTCAGCTGCGATTCGGTCAGTTTTGCAATGAGATCCATATTCTCTTTCCTTTCGTTCCTAGACATTCGTGCCCTGACTGCGGCAGAGGACTGTCCGTAATACATGCCTGATTATAATACCATAATCAACCGGCAGATGCAAGAGTTTTTTTCTGCGGACCCTGGGCGGCTAAAAGAAGGCCTCCCCCTCTTTGTCCAAGATGCTCTTGCGGATGTAGAGGGGCCTGTCCGGCTGGCCCACCCGGCTGTGGAACCGGAGGACGTCGGTGATGTAGCTGGGGTTCAGCGGGTCGTCGCCGGCCTTGAGCTGGCATGTGCAGCAAAAGCTGTCCCCTTCCGGCCGGAATTCCAGCGTGCGCACATAGTCGTTGAGCACCACTTCCCGGTCGCCCCGCTTGGAGTGCTTCAAGATCTTCACCGGCTGCTCGAACAGGCCGGGAATCGCCGGATCCCAGGGGGAATGGTAGTGGATCTCATAGCCGCAAAAGCCAATCTGGTTGACCGGCCGCCGGGCTTCCCCCACCCGGGTCACCCGCAGCCCCTGGGGCAGCGCCCGGTTGAGCCGTTCTGCCAGATCATCGGGGCAGCTGTCCAGCAGCAGGCCGAAATCGCACAAATCGTACTCGCTTTGGTAGCCGGTGGAAAGGGGCACCAAAATAGACAGGTAGATGTGGGGGTTGAACCCCTCGGTGTATTTGACAGGCAGCTGGGCCCGCAGCAGCGCCCGCTGCAGTGTCTTCATCAGATCCAGGTGGGAGATGTAGGCCGCCCCGCCCTTCTTTTCAAATTGGATGCGTACGTTAAACATCGCAGGGCCTCCCTCCCGAAAGTGTCAGGGCGCCGCAGTTGCGGCAGCCATGGGCGCAGTCCGGCGTGGCCACGCCTTGCAGCGCCTGCTGGTATTCGCTCCACAGGTATTCCTTCATCACGCCGGAGAAGATGTGGTCCCAAGGCAATATCTCCTCTTTTGCCGGGCTGCGGTAGGCGTAAAAGTCCGGGTCGAGCCCGCAGGTCTCAAACGCTTTCATCCAGGTGTCAAAGGAGAAGTATTCATCCCAGGCATCCAGGTTGCAGCCGTTTTTCCACGCCTCGTAGATGACGGCGGACAGCCGCCGGTCGCCCCGGGCGAACACCGCCTCCAAATAGCTGGATTCCCGCTTGTGCAGGCTGAAGCTGACGTTTTTGATCTTCAGCTGCTCCCGCAGGAATTCCTGCCGCTCCTTGACTTGCTGCTGGGTGGCTTGCCCCACCCACTGGAAAGGCGTCTGGGCCTTGGGCACGAAAGTGGAGACGCCCACATTGATCTTGATGCCCCGGGCCTTGTTTTTCGCTGTCTGGCGGAACGTCTGGATCACGTGCCGCACGATGGAGCCGATGCCCGCCAAGTCCTCTTCCGTCTCGGTGGGCAAGCCCATCATAAAGTAGAGCTTGACGCTGTTGTAGCCCGCGCCAAAGGCGATGGAGCAGGCGTTGAGCAGGTCTTCCTCGTACAGGTTTTTGTTGATCACGTCCCGCAGGCGCTGGGTCCCCGCTTCGGGCGCAAAGGTCAGACCGCTTTTGCGCACTTTCTGGATGTTCTCCATCAGATCCAGGTTGAAGTTGTCGGCCCGCAGCGACGGCAGAGCCAGGTTCACATGGCGGGGCTCGCAGTAATCCACCAGTGCATCGCACAAGCTTTCCAGCTGCGGATAATCGCTGGAGCTGAGGGATGTGAGGGAGACTTCCTCATAACCCGTAGTCTCGATCAGCCGTTTGGCCTGGCTGGCCAGAGTCTCGGCACTTTTTGCCCGGATGGGCCGGTAGGTGTAGCCCGCCTGGCAGAACCGGCAGCCCCGCCGGCAGCCCCGGAACAGCTCCACCATGGCCCGGTCGAACACCACGTCGGTGGAGGGAACGATAAAGCTTTCCGGGTAATAGGCTTTGTCCAGATCCCGCACGATGGCCTTTTTCACCTGGGCAGGCGCCCCGTGGGTGGGGGTGATGGCGGCAATGATGCCGTCCTCCTTGTAATCCACCTGGTAAAAAGAAGGCACATAGACGCCCTCGATTTCCAACGCTTTTTCCAAAAAGCTCTGCTTGTCCATGTTCTGGCGCTTGGCTTCCATATAGAGCTCCACCAGCGCAGGCAGGTTCTCCTCCCCTTCGCCCACTAAAATGATGTCGAAGAAATCCACCACAGGCTCCACGTTGTATACGCAGGGGCCGCCGGCGATGACCAGCGGCGACAGGCTGTGGCGGTCCTTGGAAAACTGGGGTACCCCCGCCAGGTCCAACATGTTGAGCACAGTGGTGTAATTGAGCTCATATTGCAGCGAAAAGCCGAAAATATCGAATGCCGAAGCCGGGTCCTTGCTCTCCAGCCCATAGAGGGGCAGGCCCACCCGGCGCATCTCCCGCTCCATATCCGGGGCGGGCGCGTGCATCCGCTCGCACCACACCTTGTCCATGGCGTTCAGCCGCCCATACAGGATCTTTGAGCCCAGATGGCTCATGGCGATCTCATACAGCTCTGGAAAGCACAGGGCGAACCGGCATTCCAGCCCTGCCTTGTCCTTGATCACCTGGTTGTATTCGCCCCCGGTATAACGGGCCGGCTTGCGCACGTTATCCAGGCACTGCTTCAGTTTGTAGTCCATGCATTCCTCCACACTCCACGCCCCGCCCTTTTTCTCTGGGGCGGGATGAAATCAGCCCAAAGGCTTTTCCAGCAAAGCATACAAAGCAACAAGCCCTGAAAGCAGTGCTCACAAGGCTTGCCCACTCCGTCCTTCCGCGTTTTATCTATTCTACCATACTAGGCCCGCTCCTTCAAGCCCAGCCGCAAAGGAGTTTTCCGCCGCTGCCTGCCTTGCCGCCCGGCCCGGGATAAAACGAAGAGGGCGCAGACCAGCAGCGTCACATTGCCCTGGGACAAAACGCACAGCAAAACGCCGGCCGCCAGCAGCGCCATGCCCACGCACCAGCCGCACACCGCCAGCGCCCGGTCGCACCGCTCCATCTCCCACCGGCACAGCAGCAGCGCCCGCAGGCAGACGCCGCCATCCAGCGGCAGGGCGGGCAGCAGGTTGAACAGGCACAACAGACCGCTGCAGCCCAGAAACAGATAGAGCCCCTCGTTCTCCAGCCTTTGGGCAGGCGCGGCGCAGAGCAAGCAGCAGAGCAGGTTGGCCCCGGGGCCCGCCAGAGCGATCCAGGCGTCTTTTGGGTAAGAGGCCCGCGGGCAGGTGTAGCGGATATCCATGCCCCCCAGGCCCAGAGTGAGCTGCTCCACCCTGCCGCCCCACAGGCGGATGAGCAGCAGGTGCCCGCCTTCGTGGGCGGCCACCGCAGCGCAGAGGGCCCCGATGAGCCCGCCGTTTTCGCAGCAGATCAGCGCTGCGGCCAGCAGCACGAATGCCGGCGTGATCCGAATGTTCTTCATGCAGCCAACTCCACATAATCGGTGGGATCGATGATCTTGCCATCTTTGCGCATCTCAAAATGCAGATGGGGCCCGGTGGACTTCCCGGTGGAACCCACTTTCCCGATCTCTGTCCCTTGTTTGACCGTCTTTCCCTTTTGGACGCTGATGCTGTCCATGTGGCCGTAGAAAGAGGTAAAGCCCCCGCCGTGGTCCACCCGGACGTAGTTGCCGTATACGTTGCCTGTGCCCGCGTCGATCACGGTCCCATCGGCCAGGCAGGCGATGGAGCTGCCCTTGTTCAGCGCCACATCCACCCCATAGTGGAATTTGACTTCCTCGTCAATGGGGTGGTCCCGGTAGCCAAAAGGGGATGTGATGCGCCCTTTCACCGGCGCCATGCAGACAAAGGGCAAGTCGTAGGTGTTGTCATCCACCACGTCGGGGCTGGGGATGGTGAAAGGCTCGTTGGGGGTGTCGTCCATCTCCTCACCCTCCTGGATCTCAAAGCGCAGCGTGTTGGGGTCGATGGCGGGGTATGGGGATTCGCACACGCCCAGCAGGCCGTCGGCCGACAAGAAAAGACGGCCGGTTTTCAATCCGGCCGTCTGTGTGTTTTCCTCTTCGTCCGGCGAAACTTCTTGGATGTGGTTGGACGCTGGCACCTCATACTCTTCCACATCCGGCTCCGCTTCCGGCGCCTGTTCTTTGCCGTCTTCCCCCAACAATTTGTTTTTGAACACCTGCAGCACGCCCTCGTCCTCTTCGCTGCCGCCGGCGATCTGCTGCCCAAACACCATGACGGCGTCTTTCAGGCTCAGCTCGCCCTCCAGCAGGGAGGCCACCGTCTGCCGCACGGCCTGGGGCGTTTCGCCGGGGGAAAACCGCAGGTAGACCGCCAGGACCAGCAGGCCGCACAGCAACAGGGGCCCCAGGCGGATGCCCCTGTCACCGGCCCCGCGGCGCCTGGCCGGGGCATAGCGGGGGCCCCGGCGGTAAGAATACGTCCTTCGGTTCATGTGCACCCCTCCCCTTCGGCCCCAGCCGGCTATAGAATGATGCAGATCAGGCCGCTGCTGTTTTCGTTGACGATGCGCTGCAGCGTCTCCTGGATCTTGGCCCGGGCCTCTTCGGGCATTTTGTACAGCTTGTTGTTCAGCCCTTCGTTGACCAGCTCGTGGAGGGATTTGCCGAAAATGTTGCTCTCCCAGATCTTTTCCGGCGAATCTTCGAACTCGCTGAGCAGATAGCGCACCAGTTCTTCGGATTGCTTTTCGCTGCCCACGATAGGCGACACCTCGGTTTTGATATCGGCCCGTATCATATGGATGGATGGGGCGCTGGCCTTGAGACGCACGCCAAAGCGGCCGCCCTGGCGCACGATCTCCGGTTTTTCCAGCGTCATCTCGCTGCGGGAGGGCATCACGATGCCATACCCGGTCTGCCGCACCTGGTCCAAGGCGCTGCGGATGCGGCCATACTCCTCCCGGATGGAGGCCAGCTCGCACAGCAGGGGCAAAAAATCCGCCTGGTCCCGGATCTCTATGCCGCTGCGGCCCGACAGGATGTTGTAATAGAGGGAATCTTCCACCAGCACGGAAAGCTCCACGGAGCCCTCGCCCAGGTTCATGGAGGTGAGCACGAAATCGCTGATGTATTCGCACTCTTTGAGCCCGGCCATGGCGTTCTGCACATCCCGCATGCGGGCGATGGCGCCGGTGCACTGGTAGATGGTGTCATAGATCTGCTGGCGGATGGCGTTGTCGCTCTCCAGGGCATTGACCCAGCTGGGCAGCGTATACCGGAACTCTTTGGCCGGGAACTCATACAGCACGGTGCGCAGCACTTGCTCGATGTCGCTCTGGCTCAGCTGGGCGCAGTTGACCGCCAGGCAGCTGACGCCGTATTTCTCCTCCAGCTGGGCCCGGAGCTTTTGGGTCTCCGCGCCGCCGGGCTCCACGCTGTTGAGCAGCACGGCAAAGGGTTTGTTCATTTGTTTGAGCTCCTGTACCACCCGCTCTTCCGCCGGCACGTATTCCGCCCGGGGGATCTCGGAAATGGTGCCGTCGGTCGTCACCACGATGCCGATGGTGGAATGCTCGGTGATCACTTTCTGGGTGCCGGTCTCCGCCGCTTCCCGCAGGGATACCTCATGGTCGAACCAAGGGGTGGATACCATGCGGGGCGCTTCCCCTTCCAGCTGCCCCAGGGCGCTTTCGATCATATAGCCCACACAGTCGATCATGCGCACATTGAAATGGGTGCTCTCGTCCAGCGAGATGTTCACCGCATCTTCGGGAACGAATTTGGGTTCCGCCGTCATAATGGTCCGGCCGCTGCCGCTTTGGGGCAGTTCATCCCGGGCCCGTTCCCGCAGATAGACGTTGTCGATGCGGGGCAGCACCATGGTCTCCATAAAGCTCTTGATAAAGGTGGATTTGCCCGTGCGCACAGGCCCTACCACGCCGATGTAGATATCGCCTTCGGTGCGGACGGCGATATCCTCGTAGATACTGCGGTTTTCCACTAACACTCCTCCTTGCGGATGATTTGGATGGGGCCTCAACGTTGGAATGGGATCATCACCAGCTGGCCTGGGGGCAGCGGGCCGCCGTCTTCCAGATGGTTGGCGTCTACGATCTGCTGGGGCGCGGTGTTAAAGGTCTTGGCCAGCTGCCAGACCGTCTCGCCCCCTTCGGCCCGGCGCAGGATCAGGGATGCCTTGGTGCGCCTGGTCTTTGGGCTGCTCTCCACCAGTTCGCAGGACGTCACCTGCAAAATGGGGCTGCCGGCCGGCGCTGCCACGGTGAACTCCACAGGGCCTGCCATCTGTACAGCGCCATCGACACAAGACAGGGAGAGGCCCGAGGGGTCACAGGTGCACCGGCACTCGCAGGGATCCATTTTGGCGAAGCGGCCTTCGCACTCCACGATCTGGGTGTGCTGCATCAGGCCGCCTTCCTCTGTGCCGTAGACCAGGCTGACGCACAGGCCGGCATGGGCCGTCCCCTCCGCGGCAATGGCGCCGCAGTTCTTCACCGTGATGCTGGCATCCCACAAAACGGCAGCCCGCTCCGGCGTTTCGATGACACAGCGCACTTCACCGGCGGCCGGCACCTGCTGCTGGGCGGCCGGCATCTCCAGCGGGCTCTGTTTCAGCGTGCACTCCCAGTTGGTGCTGAAAGCATCGGTGAGCACCTGTTTGCGCAGATCCCGCTGGATGCGGACGCACACGTCGGCGCTGATGTCGCACTGGAGCACCGGGCCGCTTTCACCGCCCATCATGGTGCATTGGCAGTTTTTCAGGCTGTAATCCACCAGTGCGTCGTCCCCGTCTTCTGCCCCTTCCAGCTCGATGATCTGGGAAAACGGCAGTGTAAACGTCTCTTTGGCGATCTGGCCTGTGCTGCCCCGCAGCACGATGGCTTCCCCTTTTGCATTGCCCCGCAGCATCACTTTGTTGGCGATGACCCGCACGTCTTCCGTGGCGAATCCCGCCGAGGCCCGCAGGACTTTGTCGTCGCCTGAACACTCTTCCCCGCCCAGCCGCAGATCTTCGTGGATGGAAAGGGATTTTTCCCGCATACACACCGTGGTGGGGAACCGGTGCTCTTGGATCAGCGTCTGCATCCCCTCCTGCCCTTCGGCCCGGATCCCTTCGCAGATCTCGCATTCCTGGGCGGTGCAGACCACAGTCTCCAGGCCGAATTCCGCCCGCAGCGTGAATTTGCGGGGGTTGAGCATCCGCCCTTCGATGCGCTGCAGCGTGGCTTTGGCGAACACCTGGTCCTGCTGTTTGCAGCCTCTGGCTTCTACCAGGGCGGCAAAGGGGATGGCGCATTCCAGCGCGCACAGCGGCCCGTTGTTCTCCCCCCGGTAGACCAGCGTGCCCCGGATGCTGCCTGACACCATCACCCGGTCTGTCTGCACCAGCTTTTCCCGCACTTCGATGGTGCCCATGGCGCAGCAGATGGTCTCTATGTCGGGGAACGTGTCCGGCACGATGGCATCCAGCGACTCCTCGTGGCTGGTGGAAGCCCGGGCAACGGGGATATACTGGAGGCAACGGCTTTTGATCAGTTCCATGAACGACCCTTCTTTCCGGCAAATTTTTGATCAATGCATCTATACGCAGCCGCTGCCCCGGGTATGACAAAAGCGCCCCTCTGTTTGCACAGAAAGGCGCTCCTTTTCTCAAACGCTATGTAGGGCAAGACGCCGCCTGCCGGGGGCGGCAAACATCATTCCGCCCCCCGGATGCCAAAGACCTTCTTCAGCAGCCCCCGGAACATCTTGGGCGCTTTGATCACCATGATCCGCATGCAGAACACCTCCGATTTTCAAAGAAAACACAGCAGCACCAGGATGGCGATGATGATGCAGAAACACATCCACACAGGCAGCAGCATGGCCACCAGGATCCCCGCCACCAGGGCAGCCAGGTAGACGCCGCAGCCCCGTCTGTTTGAATGATTACAACATCTCATGGGCAACACTCCAATAGTCTGTATTACCAGTATATTGGGGCGCGACCCATTTTGTGATGGTTTGCCGCAGATTATTTTGAAAAGATGAGGAAGGCCTGGCCATGGGCAATGCGGATCTCCACCGCCTGCCCCAGCGCTTCGTTGCTGACGCACAGGGAGTCATCTCGCCGCACGGTGGCATTTTGCAGTGGGTATTTGGCCCCCCGAATGTCCACCCCGGCCAGCACCGGGTCCAGGGGGATCAGGGAAAAATAACGGAACTGGGCTGGCACCTGCACCACTCCCGGGCGCAGGATCTGGGCCACGTTGCCGCCATCCACCACATAGCCGTGGGCGCCCTGTCCTTCCACCCATTCCAGCAGGTGCAGGTTGCACAGCAGATGGTCCAGCCGCCCGCCGGTGGCGCCGGCCAACACCACCTGGCCGCAGCCGCGGGCCAAGGCTTCCCGCAGGCAGCTCTGGCTGTCCGTGTAATCTTTTTCCGCTGGGAAGCGCACCACTTCCCGGGCGCCTTCACCGCCGCCGGAGTCCATATCCCCCATCAGCACATCGCAGGGGATCTGGAGCCGGTTGGCCTTTTGCAGCCCGCCATCGGCGCACAACACCAGGTCGGGCTGCCACTGCTCGTACAGGCGCCGGATGTACCCGATCTCCTCTTCCGGTGCTGCGGCGATCACTAGGGCACGTTTCATTTTTCCCACTCCTTCAGCAGGGCCAGCTCCCCATAGAGCTTGCGGTAACTTTCGAGCCGGCTGGGCGCAATAGCCCCTTCCCGGCAGGCCTGGTCCACGGCGCAATCCGGCTCTTTGCAGTGGGCACAGCCCGAAAACCGGCATTGGCCCAGGTAGGGGGCAAACTCCGGGAAATATTGCTCCAATTCTTCTTTGGGGATGCGGTCCATGCGGGTGATCTCAAAGCTGGAAAAACCCGGCGTATCCGCCAGGTAGCCGCCGCACAGGGAAAACAGCTCCACCCGCCGTGTGGTGTGCCGGCCCCGGCTGATGCGGCTGATGGAACCGGTCTCCATGCGCTCCTTGTCCTCCAGCCGGTTGAGCAAGCTGGATTTCCCGATGCCCGAATTTCCTGTAAAGGCAGATACCTTTCCATCTATCATCTGGCGGAGTTCTTCGACTCCCAGGCCCGTTTGGGCGCTGGCCCGCACCACCGGGAAAGCCGCTCCCCGATAGATCTGTTCGAAAACCAGGCTCTCTTTCAGGTCCCATTTGTTCAGCACCAGGATGGGCTGGATGTTTTGGCGCAGGGCGATGACGCTGACTTTGTCGATCAGGTACAGGTCTGTCACCGGGTCGGCCTCCGAAGCCACGATAAACAGCTGGTCGATGTTTGCCACAGGCGGCCGCACCAAAAAGTTGCGGCGGGGCAGGATGTCGGTGATCAGCCCTTCTTCACCCCGCAGCTCCACCTGGGCCACATCGCCCACGGCCGGGCGGAAATCCCGCCGCAGCCGCAGGCGGCCGCCCGCCCGGCACTCCACTTCTTGGCCTTGGTATGCAATGTAATAAAATCCGCCGATGCCCCGCAGGATCACGGCTTCTATGGTCTGTCCCATCAGAATGTCACCGTCTCTGTTGTGGTGTTCACACCGTTTTGCATCACTTGGATGGTGTGGCTCTCCCCTTCGGTGGCAGTCAGCCTCACTTCGATCTCCCCTTCGTCCAGGGTGTGCTGCTGGTCGTACTGTTTTTGCCCGTCCACAGTCACCACCACTTGAATGGGGCTATCCGGGTCGTTCAAATCGGGGGTCAGCAGTATGGTAAAGATCTTTTCCACCTGCTGGGGCTCTTCGGCCGGGCCCGAACTGACGACCAGGTCCACCGTGCTGCCCTCTTCTGCCGTAGTGCCGCCTTTGGGGCTCTGTTCCAGCACTTCTCCTGCGGGCCGGTCGCTTTCCCGCTCGGTCACATTGGCCTGCAAGTTCCGCTGGGAAAGGGCAGAGCGGGCGCTTTCCACATCGTCGCCCTCCACATCGGGCACGCTGACTTCTTTGATCTCCGGCCCACGGCTCACCGTCAGCGTCACCACATCGCCGTCTTTCAGTTCTTCTCCCTTTTTGGGGTCCGATTCAATGACGTATCCTTCCAGATAGGTGTCGGAGTATTCCTCCACATTCTCCCCATAGGTGATCTGGATGCCCGCTTCCCTGGCGGCGGCATCGATGGCGATGCGGGCCTGCCGCCACTCCTGGTTGACTACATCGGGCATCTCACCGGTGTTGGGCCCCAAGCTGACCACCACATAAATGGTCTTATCTTCATCCAGGGGGTCGCCTTCCTCCGGCGTTTGGGAGATGATCTCCCCTTCTTCTGCCTCCTCGTCGTATTCCCGCGATTGCTCCACGATGGCGATCCCCTGTTCTTCCAGGCTTCGGTCACCGATCACATCGGTATACTGCCGGCCCACCAGCTTGGGCGCCGTCAGGCTGGCAGCATCCGGGTCATCCCGGCCGCTGTCGTCGCCGCCAAAGGGGTTCATCACCGCCGCGATGAAGAAGCCGGCGCCAATGACGAAGATGGACACCGCCAAAATGGTGAACAGAAGAGAGCTGGAAATACGCCGCTTTTTCCCGCTGCGGCGGGGCTCCTCCTCGTCCTCCTCCTCTTCTTCTTCCAGAGGCCGCGGGCGGACGGGGGGCGTGTGCCGGGTGGGCGAGCTGTTCCTAGCCCCGGCAGAGGCCAGCTGGGAGGTGTATTGGATCACTTGGGTCTCCCCCGGGTCCCGCAGGTTGCTGTCCGGCACTGCAGTCCGGGGGACGTCTACCTGGTAATGGGGGTCGTTGCGGAACCGCTCGATGTCCTGGATCAGTTCTGTGGCGTTGTTATAGCGGTCCGCCGGCACAGGGGCCATGGCCTTCATCACGATGTGTTCCAGCGTTTTGGGGATATTCGGCACATAGTCCGACGGGGGCAGCGGCACCGAATTGATGTGCTGCAGCGCCACCTCCAAAGGCGTGTCACCCACAAAGGGCAGGCGGCCGGTCAGCATTTCATACATGACGACGCCCAGGGAATACAGGTCGGAGCGGTTGTCGATGTGGCTGCCCCGGGCCTGCTCGGGCGACACATAGTGCACTGAGCCGATGGCCTCCCGCAGGTTGTATGTATTGGTGCTGGCGGCCTGGCGGGCAATGCCAAAGTCAGCCACTTTGACCGTGCCATCCCGCAGGACCATGATGTTCTGGGGCTTGATATCCCGGTGGATGATGCCGCGGCTGTGGGCGTGTTCCAGGGCCTTGGCGATCTGCAGGGCAAAAAAAGTGGTCTCTTTCCAGCCCAGCGGGCTCTGGCGCTCCAGATAGTCTTTCAGCGTGATGCCGTCGATCAGCTCCATCACGATATATTCCACATCACCCGAACGGGAGACGTCGTAGACCGATACGATGTTGGGGTGGGACAACATGGCCACCGCCTGGGATTCATCCCGGAACCGCTGGCGGAACTCTTCGTCCTGGGCCAGCTCTTCCTTCAAAATCTTCACCGCCACAAAGCGGTTCAGCCGGTGGCATTTGGCCTTGTAGACCACAGCCATACCACCCCGCCCGATCACCTCTAAGATCTCATACCGGTTATCGAGCATTTTTCCAATATATTTGTCCACCGTACAACCTCCTAAAATGACGCCAGCACCACGGTGATGTTATCATGGCCGCCCCTGCTCCGGGCGATCTCGATCAAGGTGTCGCAGGCCCGCTCAGGCGCCTGGGATTGAAACACCTCGTAATAGATCTCCGGTTCGCTGACCTCGTTGGTCAGCCCATCGGAACAAAGCAGCACATACTGGCCTTTTTTCAGCGACAGCGGAAACACGTCGCAGGAAACATTGCTCTCCACGCCCAGGGCGCGGGTGATGACATTTTTGTTGGGATGGCGGGAAGCCTCCCGGCTGGAAAGCTCGCCCCGGCGCACCATCTCGGCCACCAGCGAGTGGTCGTGGGTCACCTGGCGCATGCCTTCCTCATCGATCAAATAGGCCCGGCTGTCGCCGATGTTGCCCACGATAGCGTCCATCCCCTGGGCCAGCAGGCACACCAGGGTGGTGCCCATGCCGCTCAGGGATGGGTCCTGCCGGGCCGCTTGATAAACGGCGGCATTGGCCTTTGTGGCCGCCAGGGCCACCAGGTCCGCCATTTCCGAAGGCTTCATATTCTTTTGATACCCTTGCTCCACTGCCTCTGCAAAGGCATGGCTGGCGGTGGAACTGGCGGTACTTCCTCCCTTGGCGCCGCCCATGCCGTCACACACCACCAGCAGCGCGCCGTCTTCCAGCTCGTGCAGCATGTAGGTATCCTGGTTCTCCTGGCGCACGACGCCAATATCCGAACTGCCCCAGAGTTTCATCCTTTGGCTCCCTCCTTTTCCGCCATGGCCTTGCGGCGCAGCTGCCCGCAGGAAGCGTCGATGTCGCCGCCCAAACTGCGGCGCACCGTGGCATTGATTCTGCGGTTCTGCAAGATCTGCTGAAACCGGCGGATGGTCTGTTTGCTGGAGGGCAAGAGCGGGCTGCCCTCCACGTGGTTCAGCGGGATCAGGTTGACATGGCACATCAGCCCCCGCAGCAGATCGCACAGCTGATCGGCGCAGGCATCGCTGTCGTTCACCCCGGCGATCATGGCGTATTCAAATGAGATCCGCCGGCCCGTGGCCGCAAAATAATCCCGGCACGCCTGCATCAGCTGTTCCACCGGGTACCGCCGGTTGACCGGCATGATGGTGCTGCGTATGGCGTTGTTGGGCGCATGGAGCGAGATGGACAAAGTCAGCTGCCAGTGGAGCGCCGCCAAATCGTAAATGCGGGGCACCAGGCCGCAGGTGGAAAGGGAGATGTGCCGCATGCTGATGTTGAGCCCATCGGGATGGGTGACCAGGCGCAGGAACTGCACCACGTTGTCGTAGTTGTCCAGCGGTTCGCCGGTGCCCATCAGCACGATGTGGGAGATCTTCAATCCGCTGTCTTTGCCGGCCCAGAGCACCTGGTCCAAGATCTCCGCCGGCGTCAAATTCCGGGTGGCCCCCCGCTCATAGGAGGCGCAGAAGGCGCAGCCCATGTGGCAGCCGGCCTGGGTGGAAAGGCAGACACTGTTGCCGTGTTCATACCGCATGACCACTGTTTCCACACAGTTGCCGTCCTGCAGCCCGAATAAGTATTTGATGGTCCCATCCCGGGCGGAGACCTGTTTGCGCACGATCTCCGGTCGGCTGATGTATGCCTGCTGTTCCAGCTGGGCCCGCAGGCTCTTGGGCAGGTCGCTCATCTCATCGAAGGAGCAGACGCCCTGGCTGAGCCAGCGGAAGACTTGCCCCGCCCGGTATCCGGGCTGGCCCATCCCAGTCAAAAAAGCCTTGAGCTCTTCGGGCAGCATGGATCTGAGACACACTTTTTCACTTTCACTCATAATGACTCCTGATTCCGGCGCAGGCAGGCCAAAAAGAACCCGTCTGTGCCATCGGTGTGAGGGTACAGCGTGCGCCAGCCCCGGGGCTCTTCACCCAGGCCGGGCAGCACGAGAGGCGCCAGGGAAAAGGCGGGGTTTTCCGCCAAAAAGGCCTGTACGACCTGCTCGTTCTCTTCGGGCAGCACGGTACAGGTAGAATACACCACCGTGCCGCCCGGCTTGCAGTAGGCGCCGGCACAAGACAAAATGCGTTTTTGCAGGCCGGGAAGCCCTTCCACATCACCGGCTTGCTTAAAGCGGATGTCCGCTTTTTTGCGCAGGATGCCCATGCCGGAGCAGGGGACGTCGCAGATCACCTTGTGGAAAGCCCCTTCCAGCCCAGGCTGGAACACTGCGGAATCCGCCGCCCGGACTTCCAAGTTTTCAATGCCGTACCGCCGGCTTGTCTGCAGCAGTTCTTCGCATTTAAACACATGAATATCCATGGCAAGCAGTTTGCCTTGCCCCCTCTGCATTTGTGCGGCGATCATCGTTTTTCCGCCGGGCGCTGCGCACAGGTCCAGCACATCTTCCCCCGGCTGGACCGCCAGGGCCCAAGGCGGCAGCTGGCTGGCCGGGTCTTGGATGTAAAAAAGCCCTTTTTGGAAAGCTTGGGTCTCGGTGAGGTTGCCGCCGGTCTCCATGACCAAACAGTCGGGCAGCCAAGGGTGGGGGGTGGAGCGGACCCCTTCCCCTTCCAAAGCCTGCCCCAGGGCGGCCGGATCCGTCCGCAGGGTGTTCACCCGGACCGTCACCGGCGGCACTTGGTTGTCGGCGGCAAACAGCCTTTCCGCCCCTTCGGGCCCCAAGATCTTCAGCATGCGCTGGGCAAACCAAAGGGGGTGGGAATAGCGGGTGGACAAATAGGCGGCAAAGTCCGCCTGGTCCACCAGGGGAAGGTGGTCCCGGTTGGCCGCCACTTGCCGCAATACGGCGTTGGCAAACCCCGCCGCCTGGGGGCCGCCACTGCGCCGGGCCAAGCGCACCGATTCATTGACGGCGGCGCTGGCCGGTATTTTGTCGAGGAAGACCAGCTGATAGACCCCAAGGCGCAAGGCATCCAGCACAGGCGGCATGATCTTCTGCAATTTGCGTGAAGAATAGCTGGCCAAGTAAAAATCGATGAGCTGCCGGTTTTGCAGGGTGCCGTACAGCAGCTGTACGGCCAGCGCCGTATCTTGCCGGCTCAGCCCCCACTGCCCCAGCTCCTTTTTGACAAATTGGTCGGGCCATGTGCCCTGGGTCCGTTGGGCCTTGAGGCCCGCCAGCGCGGCTGCGCGCGCATCGCCTGCCATATCAGTCGTCCCGCCGGCCGCCAAAGAGCAGCAACAGCCGCAGCAGCTGGGCGATGGAGACCGCCAGCGCCGCCACATAGGTCAGCGCAGCGGCCCGCAGGGTCTTGCGGGCGCCAGGCATCTCTTCCTGGCTCAGCATGCCGCCGCTTTCCAGCGCGGCCAGCGCCCGGTTGGAGGCGTTGAATTCCACCGGCAGCGTCACTGCCTGGAACACTGTGGAGCAGCCAAAAAAGGCAATGCCCAGATAGATCAGGCTGGGGGCCGACAGGATCAGGCCGATGACCAGCAGCGGCCAAGTCAAGGTGGAACCGATCTGGGTGATGGGGATGATGGCATTGCGCAGCTTGATGGGGCCATAGCCTTCGGCATACTGCACCGCATGGCCCGCCTCGTGGGCGGCCACGCCCACCGCTGCCACGGAATCGTTGTGGAAGACATTGTCCGACAGGCGGATCACTTTGTCCCGCGGATCGAAATGGTCCGTCAGGTTGCCGGCAATGTGCTGGATCTGCACATCGTAAATGCCATGGGCCCGCAGGACTGCCTCTGCCGCCTGGGCGCCGGTGAGGCCACGCAGGGTGCGCACTTTGGAATATTGGTTGAAGGCACTGTTCACCTGGCTTTGGGCCCATAGGGCAAACAGGATGGCAGGCACCACCAAGATCAAATAATAGTAATCAAAAAACATAATGACTCACCTTTCTGCTACTCAAAGTGAACATCCTTATTATAAGGATGGCCCCGAAAATAGTCAACACAAGCCATTCTCTTTCCGCCGGGCGCCTGGAGCTGCCCGATGGTCACGACGCCATCGGCACAGGCCACTTGGAGCCCTTGCTTCCCACAACCCAGGATCGCGCCGCATTCCCCCGAAGGGCCGTCCTGCTCTACAGTGATATCGAACAATTTGATGGTCTGGCCGCCCAAATGGGAGAACGTCCCCGGCCAGGGTTGGAGCCCCCGGGCCATGCGATCGATCTGCTCCGCCTGTTCTGTAAAGTGGATGTGCCCATCCTCTTTGCGGATCAGGGGCGCATAGAACCGGCAGGCCTCTGGCTGGGGCTCCGGGGTGATCTCCCCTTTTCCCAGCTTCTCCACACATTCCACCAGCAGCCCTGCCCCCAGTGCCGCCAGCTTGTCGTGCAGACTGTCCGCCGTTTCATCCGGCGCCAGATCGATGGCCCGGCGCAGCAGCATATCGCCGGTGTCCAGGCCCTCGTCCATCTGCATAATCGTCACGCCGCTCTGCTTTTCCCCCCGCAGGATCACCTGCTGGATGGGGCTGGCCCCCCGGTAATCGGGCAGCAGCGAGGCGTGGACGTTGATGCAGCCATACCGAGGCAGATCCAGCACCCGCCGAGGCAGCAGCTTGCCATAGGCGGTCACCACCACCAATTCGGGCTCCAGTGCCCGCAGCTGCTCGTAGGCTTCCTCTCCCTTCCAGCTCTTCGGCTGGAACACCGGTATGCCGTGGGCTTGGGCCGCCACTTTGACCGGCGGCGGCTGCATTTTCATCCCCCGGTTTTTGGGCTTATCCTGCTGGGTAAACACCCCGGCCACCGGATACCCTGCCTCCACCAAAGCTTCCAGCGGGGCCACGGCGAAATCCGGCGTGCCCATGTATACGATGCGCATCATTCCAACTCCTCCGGTGTCAAAAAGCGGGAGACCAGCCGCAGGTACAGCTTGCCGTCCAGGTGGTCTACTTCATGGCAGGCGGCACGGGCCAAAAAGTCCTCCAGGTGCAGCGTCTTCTTTTCGCCGTAGCGGTCCTGGAATTCTACGGTGACCTGCTGGGGCCGCTCCACCATGCCGTAGCGGCCGGGCACGCTCAGGCAGCCCTCCGGGCCATCCTGGCTGCCTTCTGCCTGGGTGATCACCGGGTTGACCATTTCAATGTAGCCGCCTTCGTCATCGATGATGATGACCGCCCGCCGCAGCACCCCCACCTGGGGAGCGGCCAGGCCAGCGCCTTCGGCAGCTGCCAGCGTCTCTTTCATGTCGTCCAGCAGCTGGTGCAGACGGCCGTTGAAGTCCGTCACCGGGCGGCACACTTTTTCCAAAATGCCGTCTCCTTGTTTGACAATGTTGCGAATGGCCATTTCTCGTTCCTCATTTCTTTCTTCTGTGATATTGTATGGCAAAATCATGGGATTATAGCGAGTAGGGGTTGATATCCGCCGCCAACGATACCATCCGGTTGGAACGGTCTGCATAAAAGGCGCGCAATACGTCCATGATCAGCTGGCGGATGCGGGTGGTATCCTTGGTGCGGAAACTCACTTGATACCGGTATTTTTTATTCATCATCTGGATCGCCGCCGGGGCGGGCCCCAGCACCGGCGCTTTGCAATCGCGGTAAGGGCCTTCAAAGCACTGCTGCAAGGTGGCGGCCAGCCGTGCGGCGGCCTGGTACGCTTTTTCCTGCACCGGGCTGCTGGCCAAAAAACTGGCCACATCGGCAAAGGGCGGCGCCAGCAGCGCCTGGCGCACTTCGATCTCATAGCGGTAAAAAGCCCCGTAATCTTGGGCGGCCGCCGCCTGGATGATGGGGTGCCCCGGCGTATAGGTCTGTATGACGGCCCGGCCCTCTTTGGTCCGGCGGCCCGCCCGGCCCACCACCTGGGTCAGCAGGGAAAAGGTGCGCTCCCCCGCCCGGAAATCGCCGCTGTACAGCGAAAGATCGGCATCCAGCACGCCCACCAGGGTCACGTTTTCAAAATCCAGCCCTTTGGCGATCATCTGAGTGCCCAGCAGGATCTGGGCTTTGCCCATGGCGAACTGTTCCAGCAGCGCCTCGTGGGAGGTGCGCTGCACCGTGGTGTCTGCATCCATGCGGATGACGCCCACCCCGGGGAACTTCCGCTCCAGCTCCTGCTGGACTTTTTGGGTGCCGCACCCCACCAGCCGCAGTTCTTCGGCCCCGCACTGGGGGCACGCTGCAGGCACTGGCTGGGAATAGCCGCAGTGGTGACACATGAGCCGGTTGTTTTTGGAATGATAGGTCAGCGCCACCGAACAATTTTCGCATTGGGGCGTGTAGCCGCAGGCCACACAGGTGAGCAGGCGGCTGTTGCCCCGCCGGTTCAAAAAGAGCACGCTTTGTTCGCCCTGGGCCAGGTTCGCTTCCAGCTCCGCCTCCAGCTCTTTGCCGATCACGTCGATCTCACCGTCTTTCAGGTGCTGGCGCATGTCGGCCACCACCACCCGGGGCAGCGGCGTGTTCTGGTAGCGTTTTGTCATCTCCACCAGGTGATACGTGCCTTTTTCCGCCAAATACCGGCTCTCCACCGCAGGTGTGGCGCTGCCCAGCACCAGCAGGGCGCCGTGGTGCACGCAGCGGTATTTGGCGATCTCCCGGGTGTGGTAGCGGGGCGTAGTCTCCGATTTATACGTCCATTCCTGCTCTTCGTCCATCACGATCAAGCCGATGGAGGGCAGCGGGGCGAATACGGCGCTGCGGGTGCCCAGCACCACCCGGGCTTTGCCCTCCCGCACCCGGCGGTATTCATCGTAGCGCTGGGCCGGCGTCAGCGCGCTGTGGAACACTGCCACCTGGTCTTGAAAGTGGCTGCAGAAGCGGCGCAGCATCTGGGGCGTCAGCGCGATCTCCGGCACCAGCAAAATCGCGCCTTTCCCCTGTTCCAGAACCCCTTGGATCAGCCGGATGTACACTTCCGTCTTGCCGCTGCCCGTCACCCCTTGCAGCAGAGCCACCGCCGGCGCGGTGTTCTGCAAAGCATGGAGCCGGTCATAGGCCTGCTGCTGCTCCCCTTCCAGCCGGATGGGCCCGGCCGGCTGGACATCCACCGGTACCCTGCGGTAGACCTGCTGTTCGGTGCATTCCACCAGCCCCCGCCGCACCAGGGTGCGCACCGAGGCCGGGGACGCCCCGGTCAGGTAGCAGACCTCTTTTTCCGGAATGCCGTCATACCCTGCAATGCACTGGAGCACTTGCAGCCGCGCCTCATATCCACGGCCCCGGCGCAAGCTGCTCACCGCCTGCTCCAGCGGGCAGGCCAGCCGCAGAATGCGGATCGTCTGGGGGCGGATGCCGTCTTCAAAGGCCACGGTCTTTTCCAGCACCCCGGCTTCCAGCAAAGCCTTGCACTTTTGTTTGACAAGGGCCGCCGGGAAGCTGCGGCGCAGGCTCTCTTCTTCCACCGGTCCTTCTTTGCCGGCCACCCACTGGCAGATGGCCTGGGCATCCCAGTCGTCGCCGCAGCGGGCAGCCGCTTCTTCGGGCGAAAGGCCGGGCGCCAAGCGATAGTGGGTCTTTTGGCTCCACACGCCCGGCGGGATCCACAGGGAAGCCGCTTCAAAAAAAGTGCAGAAATACCGCTGGCGGATGACGTTGGCCAAGTGCATGGCCTCTTCATCCAGTGTGACGGTCCCATCGAATACGTGGGCCAAGGGTTTCAGCCGGGCCGGCGGCTCCTGCCGGACCACATCCAGCACAAAGCCTTCGGTCAGGTGGTTGCCCTTTCCAAAGGGCACCATCACCCGCCGCCCCCGTTCCACTTGGCCCTGCCAAGGTTCGGGCACTTTGTAGTCGTAGGCTTTGTCGATGGATACCACTGCCGCGCTCACGGCGACTTTTGCGATCAGCGCCATAAGCGCCCCCCTTCATCCGGCAAAAAGGGCCGCCCCAAAGCAGCCAGGCTCAGACTTCGTAGCCCGGCGGCTGCCCTGAAACAACCCCTCACTTGCACCCCGTTTTTATTGCTGCTCTTGTTCCGGCTCTTCTTCTGGCTCCTGGGCCGCTTCCGCCCCTTCTGCTTCTACCTCTTCCGCCTCTTCCAACACTGGGCGGATCCGGTGTTCCATAATGTCATACAGCGCCAGCTTTACCGGCTTTTCGTTCAGCGGTTCTTCGGCCGCCTCGGCGGCTTCGGCAATGTCCCGTGCCCGCTTTGCCGCGATATTCACCAGCAGGTAGCGGTTCGGGATCACTTTGAGCAGGTCGCTCATCGTCGGTTCCAACATCATGATCGATTCACCTCAACAAATTGATTCGGCGCCCAACGGCACAGCGGGAGGCCAAAATGATGGCCCGCAGCTCATCCGCTGCTTTTTCCACTTTGTCGTTCAGCACGATATAGTCATATTGATCTGCCATCTGATATTCTTCCCGGGCTTTTTCCAGCCGCTTGGCAATGGTCTCCTCCGTCTCGGTGCCCCGGGAACGGAGCCGCAGCTCCAGATCGGAGAAAGAAGGCGGGATGATGAACACCAATTTGGCCTCGGGCCGCTTTTGTTTGACGATCAGGGCCCCCTGGACTTCGATCTCCAGCACCACATCCATGCCTTTGTTCAAGCACTCGTCCACCGGGCCTGCCGGCGTGCCGTAGTAGTTGCCCACATATTCGGCATGTTCCAAAAACGCCCCTTGGCCGATCATCTCCAAAAACTGTTCTTTCCGCAGGAAGTAATAGTTGACGCCGTCTTCCTCTCCCTCCCGGGGCGCCCGGGTGGTGGCGGAAACGGAATAATGGAGATCCTCCATGCTGGGCATCACCCGGCCCAGTACCGTGCCTTTGCCGGCGCCCGATGGGCCTGTGACGATAAACAGGTTGCCTTTACTCATCTTCGTCTTCATCCTCGTCTTCATCATAATCCGAACTGCCCAGCCGGTTGGCCACGGTCTCAGGCTGCAGGGGCGACAAAATGACATGTTCGGAATCGGTGATGAGCACCGCCCGGGTCCGCCGGCCATAGGTGGCGTCGATCAGCACGTTCTTCTCTTTGGCGTTTTGTATGATGCGCTTGATGGGCGCCGATTCCGGGCTGACGATGGCCACCAGCCGCCCGGCGGAGACCATGTTGCCAAAACCGATGTTGATCAGCTTCATGCCCTTTCCCCCTACTCGATGTTCTGTATTTGTTCCCGGATCTTTTCGATCTCGGCTTTGATCTCCACCACGGTCTGGGCCAGCTCATAATCGTTGGCCTTGGAGCCGATGGTGTTGGCTTCCCGGTTCATCTCCTGCACCAGGAAATCCAGCTTGCGCCCCACGGCGGTGTCCGCACTGAGCATCGTGTTCAGCTGGGCCAGGTGGCTGCGCAGCCGGACGATCTCTTCTGTGACCGACACTTTGTCGGCAAACAGGGCCGCCTCGGCCAAGATGCGCTGTTCGGCGATCTCGGTATCCCCCAGCAGCTCCTGCATCCGGGCGCTGATCCGCTTGCGGTATTCCTCCACCGTCTGCGGGGAGCGCTCCTCCACATGGTCCACCAGCTGGCCGATGCGCCCGGCCCGCTGGACGATATCCTGGCACAGGCGGGCCCCTTCGGCCCGGCGCATGGCGTCGTACTCCTCCAGCGCCTGTCCCACCACTTCCAGCACTTGCTGCTGCACGGCCTCGTTGTCCGGCTCTTCTTTGTCAATGGACAAAGCGTCCGGCATTTGCGCCACGCCCATGGTGGAGATGTCATCAGCCAGGCCGAAAGTATCCCGGACCTGCCGCAGCGCCTCCACATATTCCCGGATCAATTCCAGGTTGGGCGTCACTTTTACGTCTTTCCCATCCTTGGTGAACACGGAGACGAAAACATCCACCTTCCCCCGGGATACCCGGCTGGAAACGGCGCTTTTCACCGCTTCTTCCAAAAAAGAATAGATCCGCGGCACTTTGATATTGAGGTCCAGATAGCGGTGGTTGACCGATTTGATCTCCACCGTCACTTCCCGCTGGTCGTTCTCTGCTTTTTTCCGGCCATAGCCGGTCATGCTCTTTACCATGATGGTTTCCCCCTTGTTCCCAAGGTAACTGATTTAGTATAACACATCTGCGGGATCTTGGCAAATCAGCGGCTGCCCAGCGGCCGCTCGATGGCGAAAAACACCCGCTGCTGCCGCTTGGCCCGGCGGGAGTACAGCACGCAGATGCCCACGCCCACAGCCAGGCCGGCCATGGAACACAAGATCCGCAGGCCTTCCCCGCCGGCGGGGATAAAGTAGCACCCGATCATCAGCAAGATGGGCAGCAGGTACACCAGCGCGGCAATGGACAAGATATTGCTGGCGCGGGCCTTGATCGTCACCCGTTCCCCGATGCGGGCGCCGCAGGTGTTGGGCGCTTCCACCACCATGACTTGATCTGGGTGGGCGCAGCCGCCGCACTTTTCGCAATCCGAGGCGCAGGCCGCCTTCCGCTGGATCTCCACCTGCACCCGGTTGCCCGGCAAAGTGCCCACGATCACACCGGTCTGTTCCATAAAGTCATCCCTCCAAGGGTCTAAATTCTTCCAATATCCGTTGGGCCGCCCGGATCCCGTCCACTGCGGCGCTCATGATGCCGCCTGCGTACCCGGCCCCTTCCCCGCAGGGGATCAGGCCTTTGCAGCGGGTGGCTTGCAGGTCTTCGCCACGGAGCAGCCGCACCGGAGAAGAAGTCCTGGTCTCCACCCCGGTAAACAGGGTGTCGCCATCGTCAAAACCGGGGATCTGCCGGCCAAAGTACGGCATAGCGCCCCGCAGCTGGTCCAAGACAAAAGGCGGCAGCACCCGGCCCAGGTCTGTGGCCACGGTCCCCCGGGGATATGTGGGCTCCACTTTGCCCACCCGCTGGGAAGGCCGCCCTTCCCGCAGGTCCCCATAGCGCTGGATGGGGGCGGCATATCCGCCGCCGCCCACCTGGAAAGCTTGCCGCTCCAGGCGCCGCTGGAACTCCATACCGGCCAGCGGGTCTTGGCCTTCAAAATCTTCGGGCAGCACCGAAACGGCCAAAGCTGCATTGGCATTGCGGCCATCCCGGGCATGATAGCTCATGCCGTTGGTCACGACGCCCCCTTCCTCGCTGGCGGCTGCCACCACATGGCCGCCGGGGCACATGCAAAAGGAATAACAGGCCCGCTGCCCTTCCCGCCTAGAAAGGTTGTATTCGGCCGGCGGCAGGTCGTACCGGTCACAATAGGACCCATACCGGCCCCGGTCGATATCCTGCTGCAGATGCTCGCAGCGCACCCCCACGGAAAAAGGCTTGCGCACCACTTCCAGCCCCTGGGCCACCAGTGTTTCAAACAAGGGGCGGGCACTGTGTCCCACGGCCAAAATGGCCGTCTGGCAGGGGATCTCCCCCTGGTCCGTCACAAGGCCGGCCAGCCGCCCATCCTCTATGCGCAGCCGTTCCACCCGGGTGTGAAAGCACACTTGTCCGCCCAATGCCTGGATCTTTTGCCGTAGGGAGACGACCACGCCCTTGAGCCGGTCTGTGCCGATGTGGGGCTTGGCCGCTTCCGCCGTTTCCGGCGGCGCCCCGTGGGCCAGCAGCCGTTCCAGCACCAGCTCGCACCGGGGGTCGTGGATGCGGGTGGTCAATTTGCCATCGGAATAGGCGCCGGCGCCGCCTTCTCCAAATTGGATGTTGGCCAGCGGCGACAAAACGCCCTTTTGGTTGAACTGCAAGATCGCCCGGTCCCGTTCTTCCATGGGCGGCCCCTGCTCCAGCACCAGGGGCCGGTACCCCTGTTCTGCCAGCACCAGGGCGGCAAACAGCCCGGCAGGCCCCAGCCCCACCACCACCGGCGGATGGCTCAGCCGCCCCTTGCCTTGGGCAGACAGTTCCAAAGGCCGTGCCTTCCGGCGGACATTGGGGTCTTGGGTCCTGGATAAGATCTTTTCTTCCAGCGCCGCCGGCAGGTCCAGCTGCACCGAGAACACTTTGCTCAATTTGCCGTGCCGCAGGTCCAGCGATCGCTTGTAGATGCGCGCTTCCCCCTGCCTGCCATCCACCCGGCAGCGGCGCCGGGCGGCGGCAAGCGCGGCGGCATCCGCCTGTTCATAGGGCAGGCGGATGCCAGATATCACGATACTCATGATGCCACCTTTGTCACTGTGATCTCGTAGCGGCCGATCACAGCCACGTCGGCGGCGTTGCAGGTAATGGCGGCGGTGACCGTGTGGGTCCCCTCTTCCAGCCCCGTGGAGTCAAAGGAGACCGTCAAGTCTTCCGGCATCAGCGCCGCAACGGCCGAATCGGTGCCCACCACCCGCACATCCAGGCTTTGGGTGTCATAGGTGAACCCATCTTGGGGCAGGAACTGGGTGGCAGGCAGCGTCAGCGTCTTATCGCCCAGCTGACTGAAATCAAATGTCACCGTGGCTTCGCTGGGCACGTCGTCCGCAGTCACGCCGTTGGGCAAGATCAGCGGCAGCGTCACTTGGGTCTCCCCTTGTTCCAGCAGAGTGGCCACGCTCACACTGCCCAGGTTGATCGTATTGATGGTGGACAAGATCTCCGGCGAGCCCTTGATGGTGATGCTGGACGGCTCGATGGAGTAACTGACCGCGCTTTCCGGCACACCGGGGATCATGGTCACATCCAGCGTCAATGGCACCTCCCCTGCCTTATGCACCGTCAGCGTCACACTGACCGAAGGGGTGGGCAGTACGATATTCTTCATATCCACCGGGTTGCCCGCTGCATCCACCAGCGTATAGGATACTTTGACTGTGGAAGTCTGGCGCAGGTCGGAAACATCCACCGTGGCATAGGCGTAGGCGATGCTGTCCAGCACGTCTTCCGGCCCTTGCACATCCACGGCATCCGGTTCCAAAAGGGTGTCGGTGTCCAGCACATACCCTTCCGGCATCGTGCCCTGGATGTCCAGTTCCACCGGCACGCTCTTGTTGATGATCCGGTCGATCTTCAGTTCGATCTGGTCGGGGGAACGGGATACCGTCAGCCCGCTGACCGCCGGGTAGATGCTGGCCATGCAGGTGCGGGTGTAGTCGCCGGGCCCTGTGATGGTCGAAACATCCACCACCACCATCAGGTTATCCCGCTCCACCTGGTTCAGCTTCTTCCGCTCCCCGGTCACCTCCACGCTCACCGTGGCGTCGGCTCCTTCCAAAATGGTCAAGCCGTTTTCCTGCAAAGTCTCGATGCCCTGGAACTGAATGTCCACATTGGTGAACCGCTTCGTGCCGGGGGCGTCGGTGCTTTCAATGACATACATCCATAGAACGATGGCCACCAACAGGGAGAATACTTTGGTCACCACATCGTGTTTTTTGATCCATTCCATCATTTTTTCATCCCCCTGATCTTCGAGAGCAGGCCGCCCGAAGGCTTCTTCGTCTCTTCAGTGGCAGGCATCATCCCATTGATCAACAGGCGTTCCAGCGTCTCCACCGCCAGATGCCGCTTGAGCATCCCGCCCTCTGCCAGGGAGATGGAGCCGGTCTCTTCGGAGACCACCACGCACAGGGCGTCGGAATGTTCGCTCATGCCCACGGCGGCCCGGTGCCGGGTACCCAGCTCTTTGCTGATGTTCAGGTTGGAAGACAAGGGCAGCAGGCAGCCCGCCGCCTTGATGCGGCCGCCGCTGATGACCACGGCCCCATCGTGCAGGGGCGCTTTGTTGAAGAAGATGTTCTTCAGCAGTTCCGCGTTGACTTCGGCGTCGATGATGGAGCCGGTCCTGGTGATCTCATCCAGGCTCTCCGAGCGCTCGAAGATGATCAGCGCCCCTGTTTTGGACCAGGCCATGGAACCCACGGCCTCGGTGGTGCGCATGATGGCCAGCTGCAGCGTCTGAGGATCCCCCTCATTGGCCCGGTGGAAAAAGGGCAGCTTGCTGCGCCCGAACTGCTCCAACATTTTGCGCAGCTCCGGCTGGAAGATGATGACGATCGCAGTGGGCCCGATGACCATCAATTGGTTCAGTAAAAAGCTGATCTCATTGAGCTCGGCCGCATTGGCCAGCATGGTGGCCACCAGCACGACTACGATCCCTTTGAACAGTTTTTCCGCATTGGTATGGCGGATCACCCGCAGCAATTTATACACCAAAACCGCCACGATCAGCACATCGATAATGTCCATGACGGTGATGAGCTGCAGCGATTGCCAGGCATCGTTTAAATATTTCATTCGAACACCCGTTTTCAACAGTTAGTTTCCTTATAATTTTAACAATAAGCGTCTTTCATTTCAATACGAAATTGGGGAAAAATTTAAGCTTCCGCATTCTTTAACACTTTCTTCACAGTTAAGGCCGCAGCCTCTGCTTCTTGCCGGGTGTTGAACCAGGAAAAACTGAACCGGACCGCCCCGTCGGGCAAGGTGCCGGCGCTGCGGTGGGCCAGCGGGGAGCAATGGAGCCCCGCCCGGGTACAGATGCCCTCTGCCCCCAGCCGGCCGGCCAGCTCTTCGGAGGGGATGGGCCCTGTGATGGCCACGACCCCTGCTTGGCAGGACGGCCAGTGGTAGCAGCAGACGCCCGGCACCTGCTGCACCTGTTCGGCAAACCGGTCGGCCAGCTCCCGTTCCCTTTGGCCCACCGCCGTCAATCCTTCCCGCTGCAAAAAGCGGATGCCGGCTTCCAGCCCGGCGATGCCCGGCACGTTCAGCGTGCCGCTTTCGAACACATCGGGCAAAAACGCCGGCTGGGTCAGCTCCAGCGAATTGCTGCCGGTGCCCCCCTGGGTCAAGCTATGAAGGGGACAGTCTTTACAGCACAGCAATATCCCAGTGCCTTGAGGCCCATAGAGGCCTTTGTGCCCCGGCATACAGACGAAGATGACGCTTTGGAAGCGGCTGCAATCCAGGGGCAACACCCCGGCGGATTGGGACGCATCCACGATGAGGGGCAGCCCCCGCCGGGCGCACAGGGCGTCGATCTGTTCCAAGGGTGCCACAAAGCCGAATACGTTGGAAACGTGGTTGACGATGACGCACTTGGTATCGGGCCGTATCGCCCGGCCGATCTGCTCCACCATGTCCTGGGGATCGAACAGCTTGGAGGCAGCCACCGTGTAGGTGACGCCTTGTTCAGCCATGGCCTCCAGGGGCCGGACCACGCTGTTGTGTTCGTAGCTGGTCACCACCGCGTGGCCCCCCTGGTGCAGCGCGCTTTTGATGGCGATGTTCAGCGCGTGGGTGGCGTTTTGGGTGAACACCACCCGCTCCGGCTCTGGCAGGCCAAAAAAGGCGGCCGCGGTCTCCCGGCAGGAGAACACGGCCTCGGCTGCCGCCATCGCCGGCTTGTGGCCGCTGCGCCCAGGGTTGGCGCAGTTGTCCATGGCAGCCAGCACCGCTTGTTTGACCATCAGCGGCTTCAGCAGGGTGGTGGCTGCGTTATCCAAATAGATCACGGTATCGCTCCTCTCATCCAATTGGCGTATAATGGCCGAAACGGTCGGGGGCATAGAGCGCCGTATACGGGATCTTGCTGCGCTGCAAGATGGCGGCAGCCTGCTGCAGGCTCTGGGTGCTCACTTTGAGGGCATAGCTGCAAGAGCCGCCGCCCAACACCGCTTGCGCCCGGATCATGTTGCTGCCGATGCCGTTTTGGGCCAACACCCGGGAGCCCCGCTGGGCATAGGTCACCGACCGGAAAACGATCAGACTAGTTGTCATATTTGACACCTCTCTTCCCTCTATCGTATGTGGGTTCCCCCTGGATGGTGCCGCCTTTTTGCCCCTGGGGAGATTCCCTTTTCAGGGAAGGTAGTGATTTCAAGGGAAATGGAAAGCTCCCGTCCATTTGACGGAAATCCTGACAGGGTAGTGTCAAGTATTTTTCGCAAAATGGTTTGCAGGCCCTGGCATGAGAGAAGTCAGCCAGCAATGGAGGTATCCTCAACGGCAGCCTCCAGGTGCT
>CAJFRA010000006.1 GCA_904419295.1 Candidatus Pseudobutyricicoccus lothianensis | reverse complement strand
CGAAGCAGCCTGATAATCTTACCACACTCCGCTTCCCTTGTCAACACCTTTTTTCAGAAGCCTTTCGGAATCAACCGCGTTCTTCTGCTTTCCAGTGTCCCAGTCCGCTTTGTGCCGCCTCCCTTGCGGGACAGCTTAGTTAGATTACCACATTCCCCCTCCCTTGTCAACACCTTTTTTCACCCTTTTTCAATCTTTCGACCTCTCCATTGCATCTGCACGGTATGCTTCCCCTTTTTGCTGTCTTTTATGTGCAAACCGCCAATTCTTTGCTTTGCTTTCTAGGTTCCATGTGTTATACTGAATTTATCATTCAATAAGGTGATGAGACGTTTCACTGCCCCATCTCCTTAAATATCATTGTACTGGAGGATGAACCACATGAAAACGGCAATCTTATGCGGCAAGCTCTTCGATTCCCAAAATAATCAGGTCTTAACAGACAAGGTTATTATTGTAGAAGATAAAGCCATCTGCGATGTCATCGACCGCCGAGAGTTCGCTGAAAATCCGGATATGGAGGTGATCGATCTCTCCAACCTTTTTGTGACTCCCGGCCTCATCGACCTGCACGTGCACAGCGGCATGAACGGCGAAGGGAACGACCGCATGGGTCTGTTGCAGCATACAGTCGGCGAATTGACGTTATATTCTTTGAAAAACGTGCAGCAAGACCTGTATGCCGGTTTTACCACCATCCGTGATTGCGGCAGCCAAGCCTTTGTCAGTGTGGCCATCCGTGATGCGATCAACAAAGGAGACTTCATCGGCCCCCGCATGTTCGTCTCCGGCTATTCCATGGGCTCTACCGGCGGACATGCCGACAGCCACTATGCTCCTGGCACCTATAACCCGGCGGAGGAACGCCCCATCATCGATGGTCCCGACTCTGCCCGGAAGGCAGCCCGCTATAATTTGAAGCACGGCGCCGACTTCTTGAAGTTTATGGCTACCGGCGGTGTTATGAGCAAAGGGACTACGGTCGGCTCTCAACAACTGTGTGACGACGAGATCGCCGCCATCATTGAGATCGCCCATATGTACGGAGTCCACACCGCCACACACGCCCATGGTACCAACGGCATTAAAGCGGCTGTCCGTGCCGGCGTTACCACAGTGGAGCACGGCATGATCTTGGACGAGGAAGCCATTGAGCTGATGCTGGAACACGGTACCTATCTGACCCCCACCATCATTGCTGCTGAGCGCATCTGCGCCAAAGGGCCTGAGATGGGGCTCATCCCCTGGATGGTCGACAAGGCCAACCAGGTTCTGTCCCATCACGAATGGGGCTTCCGCCAGTGCTTGGAGCGGGGCGTTAAAATCACATTTGGCACCGACGCCGCCACCCCCTTCAACTTCCACGGCAAGCAGGGCTATGAGTTTGAGCTACTGCAAAAGTTTGGCATGGATCCCCACAAGGCGCTGATCGCCGCCACGATGACCAACGCCGAAGTGTTGGGCATCAAAGATCAGGTGGGCAGCCTAGAAAAAGGCAAGCTGGCCGATATCTGCGCCTGGAAGTGCGACCCGGCCGAAGATGTGAAGACCATGACAGATTGCCAGTTTGTCATGAAGGAAGGCCAAGTGATCTGCCGCAAATAAAGCATATCCTTATGATACCGTCAAAAAGCGGACACCTGCGTGGGTGTCCGCTTTTCTTCTCTCCCCGCGGATCTGTCCGACAAAGCAAATGCACCGTTGCGGACGGTATACTGATATGCCGTTACAGCAAGATCAACGGCTGGATCTGTTGGCCTTTCAAAGCCAATTCAATGGTCTGTTCAATGAGACCCATCCGCGCCACCATAGAGCGAGGCTTTTTCTCATAATTGTCTTGGCTGAAAGGAACAAAATACACATTGCGCCGGTTGAGCAGTGCACCGATGTTTTGCGCTGCCGCTCCCAGCGCATCGTTGGTGGAAACCGCAATGATCAAGGGCCTGTCATTGCGAATATGGGCTTTTGCCGCCATCAACACCGGTGTATCGGTAATACCGCACGCCAACTTTGCCAGTGTATTGCCCGTACACGGGGCGATCACCATAGCATCAAACATTTTGCGCGGGCCAATCGGTTCGGCATCCACGATGGTATGGATGATCTCGTTGCCGCACAGGCGCCGCACTTCTGACCGAAAATCTTCTGCTTTATAAAATCGAGTATCCGTGCCATATGCCATATCGGAAAGCACAGGAAATACTTGATTGCATTTTGCCAAACGCTCCATCACAGGCAAGATCTGCGAAAATGTACAAAAAGAACCGGTGACGCCAAATCCGATGTTCTGTTCCGTCACAGTATCCCCTCCTCCTGCAAAATATTATAGGCGGTATCGCGTATGGCCATGGCAGCGCTGAGGGGCGCTACTTTGCCCGGCAGTGACAGGGCGTGGTGGATTGCTATCCCCAATTCCTGGGCTGCAATGAAATCAGCCCCCCGTAGCTTTCAATCGCCCAGCAAACAAGGTGGTTTTTGGGTATTTTTGCCCAAATTACCGTCATCTTGCCGAAAAACGGCCTGGTTTTCACTCTTTTGCTCCCTCATATGCTATACTGTAATAAGAAGGTAAAATCTATGGGAACGGGTGGGATCTGCTATGCTTTCTTTTCTTGTAACGATACTCGTGGCAGCGATAGGCGGTTTTATTGGCCGCAAATTGAAACTGCCGGCCGGCACCATTATCGGCGCCATGATCGCCGTACTGCTGATGAACATCTTTTTTGATTACGCCAACGTACCTAACCCTGTACGGCCCTACATCCGCATCATGGCTGGCATTTACATCGGTACCCGCATGAGCATGCAGGATGTACTCAATCTGCGCACTATACTGCCCGCCACATTGATGATGGTTTTCGGATTGATCTTCCTAAATTCTTGTGTAGGCCTGGGCATTAGTGCTGTCAGCGATCTGGATGTGAAAACGGCACTGCTTGCTTCCGCCCCGGGCGGCATCCAAGAAATGACCTTGGTGGCTGACGACTTGGGCGCCGATGCAGGGCAAGTGGCTATCTTACAAACAGTCCGTGTGATCTTTGTCATCGCATTCATGCCCGCCTTGCTCAAGCGGGCGGCCCGCTACGACAATAAGCCCGAAATTTTGCCTGCATCCCAAGGGGCCGCTGCAAAACCCACTTACACGTGGAAGCACTATGCCATGCTGGCAGTGGCCGGGCTGATCGGCGGCCTATCCTTTCACTATTTAGGCATCCCTTCCGGCGCCATGATCGGCGCGATGGCAGGGGCTATGGTGTTGACCTTTGCCGGCCATCGTGTACAAGTACCCGCCGATTTCCGCAATGTCACCCAGACTCTCAGCGGTGCCATCATCGGTTCCGGCATGGGCATGGCAGAAGTGCAGGGGCTGCGTTTGGTGGCTTTGCCCGCTCTGATCCTGGTGTTGGCACTGGCCGCCATCAATTTGATTTTGGGCTTTACCGTTGCAAAATTCGGCCATCTGGGCTTGACTACCTCCCTCTTTGCCTCTGCGCCAGGCGGTGTCAGCGACATGTCGATCATCGCGGCCGAATTGGGGGCAGACCCGGCCAAAGTCGCTGCCATGCAGACGCTCCGCATGATCGTAGTGGTGGCCCTCTTCCCCACATTGACCAATTGGATCTCACAGATTTTATAGTCTCTCATCACCGCTTTAAGGCAACAAAAGGCAACCTTCCCATGGGAAGGTTGCCTTTTTTGATAATCTGCCGTGTTACAAAGCGTAATATTGCACAGCGCCTTCAAAGATCCGCTGGTCTCTGTCGCCCGGCACATTCTTATACAAGTTATCGCCATGGCGTTCTGTGTGGCCCATTTTGCCGAACACACGGCCATCCGGCGATGTGATGCCTTCAATGGCCTGGTAGGCCCCATTGGGGTTGAAGGCCACATCCATCGTGGGATCGCCTGCCAGATCCACATATTGAGTGGCGATCTGACCGTTGGCCGCCAGTTGGTCGATCAGGCTCTGGGGTGCCACAAACCGGCCCTCCCCGTGGGAAATGGCAATGGTATGCACCTGGCCCACTTCGTGCAGCATCAGCCAGGGGGATTTGTTGGAACACACGCGGGTGTGCACCAGTCCGGACTGATGCCGGCCGATGACGTTATATGTCAACGTGGCATCTTCTTCGCCCAAGTCGCGAATTTCCCCATAGGGCAGCAGCCCCAGCTTGATCAGCGCTTGGAAGCCGTTGCAGACGCCCAGCATCAGGCCATCCCGCTGTTGCAGCAGGGCATGTACCGCCTGGGTGATACGGGGGTTGCGGAAGAAAGCCGTGATGAATTTGGCCGACCCATCGGGCTCGTCGCCGCCGGAAAAGCCGCCCGGCAAAGCCAGGATCTGGCTGCGGCCAATGGCCTGCTCCATTCGCTCCACCGATTCGGTGAGCTGGGCCGGCGTCAAGTTCTTGAGCACCAAGATCTCCGGTTCCGCTCCCGCTTTCTGGAAGGCCCGGGCCGTATCAAATTCGCAGTTGGTGCCTGGGAACACCGGGATCAAAACATGGGGCTTCGCCACCCGGACGGCCGGAGCTACCCGCTGGGTAGTTTGGTAGGAATACACAGGCACTTGACCCTGGCTCTCGGTCTTGCAGGGGAAGATGGGTTCCAGCGTGGCTTCGTATGCCGCCTGAAGCTCTGCCAAAGGCAGTGTTTCGCCGCCAGGGAATGCAATGGCCGGTTCTTCCATCGTGTGGCCGACCAACTCGCCTACCAGAGGAGCGTCTTCCGTCAGTTCCAGCAAGAAAGCGCCCCGCACCGTATCAAACAAGTTTTCCGCCCGGTCGTAGGCAAAACCCAAGCCATTGCCAAAGCACATCACAGCGATAGCGGCGCCGATGCCGCCTGCGCCGGGCACATAAGCGCTGCGCACCTTCTTCTGGGCGATCAGCTGCTCCACTGTATCCAATGTATGCAGCAAGCTCTCTTCCTGGAACAGAGCCCCTTCTGCCTGAGCCTGCACCAATACCACCCGGCTGCCGGCTTGCTTGAATTCCGGCGAGATCAGGTTGTCGGTATTGGCTGCTGCAATGGCAAAGCTGACCAGAGTGGGCGGCACATCGATGTCGTCAAAACTGCCGGACATGCTGTCTTTGCCGCCAATGGCACCGGCCTTCAGTTGCTTCTGCGCCTCCAGCGCGCCCAACAAAGCTGCCATGGGTTTGCCCCAACGCTCTGGCGCTGTACCCAGCCGCTCAAAGTATTCCTGGAAGGTCAGATGGCAGTTTTTGTGGGAAGCGCCTGTAGCCGTCAGCTTGCAGACCGATTCCACCACTGCCTGGTAAGCGCCCCGATAAGGGCTCTGCTGGCTCAAAAACGGATCGAAGCCATACGCCATCACCGAGCAGGTCTTGGTCTCACGGCCCAGCACGGGGATCTTGGCCGCCATGGCTTGGGCCGGGGTGATCTGGTTCTTGCCACCCAAGGGCATCAGCACAGTGCCTGCGCCGATGGTGCTGTCAAACCGCTGGATCAGGCCTTTTTCCGAACACACATTCAGCCGGCCCAGCACCTCTTTGTAGTTGGCCCCAGTGGCCGCCAGATGCTCTTCTTCCTCCAGGGACGGGGCCTCGATCTTTACCCCGATGTGTTTTTCTGCGCCGTTGGAGTTGAGGAAGGCACGGGAAAGGTCGACGATGGTGTTGCCGTTCCAGCGCATCACCAGCCGGGGCTCTTCTGTCACTTGGGCCACCACTGTCGCTTCCAGGTTTTCATCGGCAGCCCGCTGCAAAAACTCTTCCACATCTTTGGCTGCCACCACGACGGCCATACGCTCCTGGGATTCAGAAATGGCCAGCTCGGTGCCGTCCAGGCCTTCGTATTTCTTCGTCACCCGGTTTAGGTCAATGTCCAGGCCGTCGGCCAGCTCACCGATGGCTACCGATACGCCGCCGGCTCCAAAGTCATTGCACCGCTTGATGAGCCGGGTCACTGCTTTGTCGCGGAACAGCCGTTGGATCTTCCGCTCTTCCGGCGCGTTGCCTTTTTGCACTTCCGCGCCGCAAGTCTCCAGCGACTGCTGGGTATGGGCCTTCGAAGAGCCGGTGGCCCCACCGCAGCCGTCCCGCCCGGTGCGGCCGCCCAGCAAAATGATGGCGTCGCCGGGCTGGGGGCGTTCACGGCGGATATTCTCTGCCGGCGCCGCGCCTACCACAGCGCCGATCTCCATACGCTTGGCCACATAGCCCGGGTGATAGATCTCGTGGACCAAGCCGGTGGCTAGGCCGATCTGGTTGCCATAGGAGCTGTAACCGGCCGCCGCAGTCTGTACGATCTTCCGCTGAGGCAGTTTGCCGGGCAGCGTCTCGTCAATGGGCTTCCGGGGATCTGCCGCGCCGGTGACGCGCATGGCCTGGTAAACATAGCTGCGGCCCGACAGCGGGTCGCGGATGGCACCGCCAATGCAGGTGGCGGCACCGCCAAAGGGCTCGATCTCTGTAGGATGGTTGTGGGTCTCGTTTTTAAACATCAAGATCCATTGCTGGATCTCCCCTTCCACTTCCACATCGATCTTTACCGAGCAGGCATTGATCTCTTCCGACTCATCCAAGTCGGTGAGAGCGCCGGTCTTTTTCAGATATTTTGCGCCAATGGTCGCCAGATCCATCAAGGTCATGGGCTTTTCCTGGCGGCCTGCGTAGACCTCGCCCCGCAAATTCTGATACATGGCAAAGCTCTTTTGGGCCGCTTCGTCGCCGATCTCCACCTGGTCGATGATCGTTGAAAAGGTGGTGTGGCGGCAATGGTCCGACCAATAGGTATCGATCATGCGGATCTCTGTGATGGTAGGCTGCCGCCCCTCCTGGCGGAAATAGTCCCGGCAGAAGCGGATGTCGTCTTGATCCATCGCCAAGCCGTAGGTGCGGATAAACTGGGCCAACCCCTCTTCATCCAGCTGCGTAAAACCTTCCAGCGTTTCCACCTGGGTGGGGATGTCATACTGTACCTGCAGAGTGTCGTAGCTCTCCAGGGAGGCTTCCCGGCTCTCCACCGGGTTGATGACGTATTTTTTGATGGCCGCCAGTTCTTCTGGGCGGATGTTGCCATATAGGGCATAGATCCGGGCTGTGCGCACAGTAGGCCGCTCCCCCTGGGAGACGAACTGGATGCACTGGGCGCAGGAATCCGCCCGCTGGTCGTATTGGCCGGGCAGATATTCGCTGGCAAAGACCAGTGCTCCCGGCACGTCCATCTCCTCCGTGGCCCGGTCTACCTGGGGCTCGGAAAACACGGTGGGCACGCACTGGTCGAACAAGGCCCGGTCAATGCCCTCTACGTCGTAGCGGTTCAACAGCCGCACTTTTTCCACACTGCCAATTTGCAGCAAACCGTTGATATCGGCCAACAGCTGCCGCGCCTCCACGTCAAAGCCGGGTTTCTTCTCTACAAAGATTCGAAAAACCGCCATCTCAATTCCCCCTCTGTTCCAAAGCCCGCTTGCCGATGTCCCTGCGGAAATGCATGTTGTCAAAATGAATCTTGCCCGCCGCATCATAGGCCCGCTGAATGGCCTGGGGCAGGTCTTTCGCCACAGCGGTCACACCCAGCACACGGCCGCCGGCCGTCAGCAGGTTTCCATCTTCCACTTTGGTGCCTGCGTGGTATATCGAAACCCCCGGCATGGCTTGAGCCTCTTCGATGCCGGTGATGGGTAGGCCTGTGTAGTAGTTTTTGGGGTAACCGCCCGAAGCCAAGATCACGCAGCAGGCCGCCTGCTTGGCAAACGCAACTTTTTGCTGGTCCAGCCGGCCTTCGATCACCGCCTCAAACACATCCAGCAAGTCACTTTTCAGCAAAGGCAATACCACTTGGGTCTCCGGGTCGCCAAAGCGGCAGTTGTACTCAATGACCTTTGGCCCCTCTTCTGTCAACATCAGGCCAAAATACAAGCACCCCTGAAAAACACGGCCTTCTTGATTCATCGCCTGGATCGTGGGCAGGAAGATCTCCTCCATGCACCGCTTTGCCACTGCCGGCGTATAGAAGGGGTTGGGGGCCACAGTGCCCATACCGCCGGTGTTGGGGCCTTCGTCTCCATCATAAGCCCGCTTATGATCCATGGATGTCACCATCGGTGCCACAGTTTTGCCATCGGTAAATGTCAAAACCGAAATCTCCGGGCCTTGCAAAAATTCTTCCACGATCACTTTATCGCCGCTGTTGCCAAAGATCTTGTCGTTCATAATGGCCTGCAAGGCCTCTTTGGCCGCCACTTCGTTTTCGGCGATGATAACGCCTTTTCCCAAGGCCAGGCCGTCGGCCTTGATGACCACCGGGTATTTTGCCCGGGAGCGGATATAGGCCATGGCGTTCTCCAAATTGTCGAACACCTCATAATCCGCTGTCGGGATGTGGTATTTTTTCATCAGCTCTTTGGCGAACACCTTGCTGCTCTCGATCTCCGCCGCCTTTGCCGTCGGGCCAAAAGCGCGGATGCCCGCCTGTTGCAGCCGGTCCACCATGCCGAGGGCCAGCGGATCGTCGGGCGTCACCACCACCAAGTCGATCTGCTCCCGCTTGGCGAATTCCACAACGCCCTCCACATCGGTGGCTTTGATGGCCACACAGACGGCGTCTTGGGCAATTCCTCCGTTGCCCGGCAAAGCATAGACTTTGGTCACTCGTTTGTTTTCTTTCAACTTTTTGATCACGGCATGTTCACGGCCGCCGCCGCCGATGACAGCAATTTTCATGAAACAACCCTCATTTTGTGCCGATTGGCCGCCTCCCCCACAGGGAAGCTTCCCTGTGGGGGACCGACCTTTGTCTCTGGATCAATGATGGAATAGCCGCAGGCCGGTAAAGGCCATGACGATGCCATATTTGTTGGCAGTGTCGATGACGTTGTCATCCCGAATGGAGCCGCCAGGCTCTGCAATGTATTGCACGCCACTCTTGCGGGCCCGCTCCACATTGTCGCCAAAGGGGAAGAAGGCGTCAGATCCTACTGTCACGCCGGATTGGGTGGCGATCCACTCTTTTTTCTCCTGGGCAGTCAAAACGGGGGGCTTGACTTGAAAAATAGTCTGCCATACGCCCTCTGCCAGCACGTCCTCATACTCCTCTGAGGTGTAAACGTCGATGGCATTGTCCCGGTCCGGCCGGCGGACGCCGGGCAAAAACTGCAGGCCCAGCACTTTCGGGTGCTGGCGCAGATACCAGTTATCCGCCTTCTGCCCTGCCAAGCGGGTACAGTGGATGCGGCTCTGCTGGCCGGCGCCTACGCCGATGGCCTGGCCGTTTTTCACATAGCATACCGAGTTGGACTGGGTGTATTTGAGCGTGATCAGCGCCACGATCATATCCACTTTGGCTTGCTGCGGCAGCTCTTTGTTTTCTGTGACGATGTTTTGCAGCAAGCTTTCATCGATCTTGCAGAAATTGTGCCCCTGTTCAAACGTGACGCCAAACACGTCCTTACACTCTTGGGCGCTGGGCACATAGGAGGCGTCTACTTGAATGACGTTGTAACGCCCCTTTTTCTTCTCTTTCAAAATGGCCAGCGCCTCATCGGTGTAGCCCGGGGCGATGATGCCGTCGGACACTTCCGGCTTGATATAGCGGGCAGTATCCGCATCGCACACATCGCTCAACGCCGCCCAGTCTCCATAGGAGCACAGGCGGTCGGCCCCCCGCGCCCGGATATAGGCACAGGCAATGGGGCTCAACGGGCCCTTTTCGCTCACAAAATACATCTGCCGTTCCACATCGGTCAGCGGATGCCCCACAGCGGCGCCCGCCGGTGAAACGTGCTTGAAAGAGGCGGCCGACGGCAATCCAGTGGCTTCTTTCAGCTCCCGCACCAGCTGCCAGGAGTTGAAAGCGTCTAAAAAGTTGATGTATCCAGGCTTGCCATTGAGCACTTGCACCGGCAGCTGAGAACCATCTTTCATAAAAATTTTGGCCGGCTTTTGGTTGGGGTTGCAGCCATATTTCAGCTCAAATTCTGTCATGGGTGGGCTCCTTTACTGATTCTTATTCCGTATACGGCACGCATGCTCCCCGGTCTCCAGGCAAGTATAGCGCACGTAAAGGGATACTTTGTTTTGCGGGTCCAGGCTTTCCCAGATCAAGTCGGTGAAAGCATCCAGACCGCCTTCAATGGCTACACGCTCCGGTTCGCCCTTGAAGGTGGGGATGGGGTCGCCGTCGCACACATAGGTGTGTAAAAAGTGGCCCACTCCCGGCTGGCCCGGGTATTCAAAGGTCTGGCGCAGGCAAGCGCTCCCCTTTTCATCCGCCGCTTTTAAAATGGACATTTTATAGCTGCCATCCGGGCTCAAAAGTCCCGAGATGCGCGGTGTCCAGTTGGGGCCGTCGGGCTCGAATTCCCGTGTGCGCAGCGCTTGTTCCATAGGCAGCCCTTTTTCCAAAAACGCCCGGATGGTGTCCGTCTGGTCGCCGTTCGTCACGATGAGGCCCCGCCCCACCTGGCGTACCGGGTGGTAGATAATCAAGCTGGGGTCCTCCAGCTTGGCCGGGTCAAACGCCTGGGTGCGGATGCCGTCGGGCTCCTCTACGAACACCCGGTTGCGGCTGTTTTGGCTGCGGCCCATGATGAAATAGGCGGCTACCGAATGAGTGCCATCGGCCGTCAGCCCCAGCACGATGCCCCGGCCGGGATAAGTATTGCTCCGCAGCTTTTCTGCCAAGGAGCCGGTTTCATATACATTCATGATCCAGCGTTCTCCTTTTTCTGTTGTGTCACGGCAGCACACACCATTTCAGTGGCTTGGGGCAGCAGCACCCACTCAGCCTGTTCCATCACCCGGTGCTGCAGCGTCTCCGCCGTGTCGCCGGGCAGCACCTCTACCGCCTTTTGCAGCAGGATGGGGCCGCCGTCTGTGATCTCGTTGACCAGATGCACCGTGGCTCCCGTCACCTTGACCCCACGGGCCAGCGCCGCTTCGTGGACCTTCAGCCCGTAATATCCCTTGCCGCAAAAACTGGGGATCAGCGAAGGATGTACGTTTAGAATGCGGTTCGGAAAAGCCTGCACCATTGCAGGGCCCAGCACACTGAGAAAGCCGGCCAACACCACCACATCGATGTCGTGGCAGCGGAGCAGCTCCACCATGGCGCTGTCGTATTCCGCTTGGCTGGCAAAGGCCTTGCGGGCCAGGGTGGCGCTTTCCACCCCATGCTGTTTGGCCCGTTCCAGCGCATACGCCCCAGCCTGGCTGGAGACCACCAAGGCGATCTGGCCGCTGTGCAGCCGGCCTTGGTCTTGCGCATCCAGCAAAGCCTGCAAGTTGGTGCCGCCGCCCGACACCAGCACCCCGATCTTTACCACAGGATCACGCCCTCGTCGCTTTCTACCACTTCGCCCAGCACATAAGCGTCTTCTCCTTGGGCTTTCAGCGCTTCCAGCGCCCGGTCCGCCTCTTCTTTGGCCACGATGCAGCACATGCCAACGCCCATGTTATAGGTGTTAAACATATCTTTTTCCGGCACGTTGCCCTCCGCTTGGATCAGCCGGAAGATGGGCGGTGTACGCACGGCTTTCTTTTCAATCTTGGCGCTCAACCCATCGGGCAGGGCGCGGGGGATGTTCTCATAAAAGCCGCCCCCTGTGATATGGCAGACAGATTTGACTTTGACCTGTTCCATCAGGGCCAGCACCTGCTTGACATAGATGCGCGTCGGGGTCAGCAGGCTTTCCCACAAAGTGGTGCCCAGCTCTTCGCTGTAGAAATTTTTCTTGTTTTCCACGTCGAACACTTTGCGCACCAGGGAAAAGCCGTTGCTGTGCACACCGGAAGAGGGCAGCGCCACCAGCACATCGCCTGGCTGCACACGGCTTTGGTCCAAGATCCGGGCTTTGTCTACCGCGCCCACTGTAAAGCCGGCCAAGTCGTATTCATCTGCCGCATAAAAGCCGGGCATCTCCGCAGTCTCGCCGCCGATCAGCGCGCAGCCAGCCTGTACGCAGCCTTCCGCCACGCCAGAGACGATGGAGGCGATCTTTTCCGGCTGATTTTTGCCGCAGGCGATATAATCCAAAAAGAACAAAGGCTTGGCGCCGGCGCACACCACGTCGTTGACGCACATGGCTACGCAGTCGATGCCCACGGTGTCGTGCTTATCCAGCAGAAAAGCCAGCTTCAGCTTGGTGCCCACGCCGTCGGTGCCCGAAACCAGCACCGGGTGCTCCATGCCGGAAAGATCCATTTCAAACAGGCCACCAAAGCCGCCCAATCCGGAGAGCACGCCGGGGATCATCGTGCGGGCCGTGTGCTGCTTCATCAGTTCCACCGCTTTGTAACCGGCGGTCACATCTACGCCCGCCGCCTTGTAACTGTCGCTAAAACTCTTCATAAATCGCCCTCTCAATCTATCTGTTCGCTGAATTTCAAATCGAACTTGGAGACACGCCCTGCATCGTCTACACACAGCGGGTATTCGCCGCTGAAGCAGCCGGTGCAAAACGCACAGTCGGATTTTTCAGCCACTTTGACGATGTTTTCCAAGCTCAAAAACCCCAGGGAGTCTACGCCGATCTTTTGGCCGATCTCCTCGACGGTCATCTTGTTGGCGATCAACCGTTCCGGCGAGTCGATGTCTGTGCCAAAGTAGCAGGGGTAGCGGAACGGCGGCGAAGAAATGCGCATATGCACCTCTTTCACACCGGCTTCCCGCAGCAGCCGCACGATGCGGGCGCTGGTCGTGCCCCGAACGATGGAATCGTCCACCAGCACAATGCGTTTGCCCCGCACCACCTCGGCAATGGCGTTGAGCTTGATGCGCACGGCGTTTTCCCGCTGCCGCTGGGTGTTTAAAATAAACGTGCGGCCAATGTACTTATTCTTGATCAAACCGATGCCATAGGGGATACCCGATTCATTGGCATAGCCCAAGGCAGCGTCATTGCCGCTGTCGGGCACGCCCATCACCAAGTCGGCTTCCACCGGGTGTTCCTGGGCCAGAAACGCGCCCATTTTTTGCCGGGCCATGTGCACGCTCGTGCCTTCGATCACCGAATCGGGGCGGGCAAAATAGACGAATTCGAACACGCAAAGGTGGCTTTTCTTTCCGCAGTGCTTGTCAATGCTGCGCAGACCGTTTTCATCGATGATCACGATCTCTCCCGGCCGTACATCCCGCACGAAGTGGGCCCCCATGCTGTCCAGCGCAGTGGTCTCCGAGGCCAGCACATAGCTGTTGCCGCACTGCCCAATGCTCAGCGGCCGCAGCCCCAGCGGGTCTCGCACGCCGATCAGCTTCTTTGGCGACATCACGATCATCGAATAGACGCCGTACAGCTTGTCCATGGCCTGGCAGATGGCCTCTTCGATGGAATGGGCCGTCAGCCGTTCCCGGGTGATCATGTGGGCCAGCAGCTCGGCTGCACTGGTGGAGTGGAAAATGGCTCCCTGCAGCTCCAGCTTCTCCCGCAGTTCCAGCGCATTGAGGATACTGCCGTTGCTGGCAATGGCCATCTGGCCTTTCACATGGCGTATGGTCATGGGCTGGGCATTTTCCCGCCGGTTGCTTTCCGCCGTGCCATACAGGCAATGGCCCACAGCCATTTTGCCCGTGCCCAAGCTTTCCAATACCTGGGGCTTGAATACATCGGTCACAAGCCCCAGATCCTTATAGCCGCGGATCACACCGTCGTCATTCACCGCGATGCCGCAGCTTTCCTGCCCCCGATGCTGCAACGCATAAAGAGCCAAATAAGTAGAAGTCACCACATCCAGGTCGTCGCCATTGTCATAAATGCCAAAAACACCGCATTCCTCATGGAGCTTGTCCTGCATTACCGTGTCCTCCTCTTCTCTCATTCCTGTCAATGCCGGTGCATTATTCTCCCATCAGCCGGCGCATCACCTCATGATAGGCGTCTTCCACGCCGCCCAGATCCCGGCGGAAACGGTCTTTGTCCAGCTTTTCATGGGTCTTTTCATCCCACAGGCGGCAGGTGTCCGGCGAGATCTCATCGGCCAGCACAATGGTGCCGTCTGTCAAGCGGCCGAATTCCAGCTTGAAGTCCACCAGATCGATGCCGATCTCTTTCATAAAGCTCTTCAGCAGGTCATTCACCTGGAAAGCGTACTTTTTGATGGTCTCGATCTCCTCCGGTGTGGCCAGCTTCAGCGCCAGGGCATGGTAGCTGTTGATCAGCGGATCGCCCAGATCGTCGTTTTTATAGGAAAACTCAATGGTGGGCTGGTCGAACACGATGCCCTCTTCCACGCCATAGCGCTTGGCAAAGGAGCCGGCGGAGATGTTGCGGATGATCACTTCCAGCGGCACGATGGAGACTTTCTTCACCACGGTATCAGTATCCGAAAGCTCTTTGACAAAATGAGTGGGGATACCGGCTTTCTCCAGCTTCTGCATCAGGTGGTTCGTCACCCGGTTATTGATGACGCCCTTACCCACGATCGTTCCCTTTTTTTCACCGTTGAAAGCGGTGGCATCGTCTTTATAAGAGACGATCAGCAGTTCCGGGTCATCGGTCTTGTATACTTTCTTTGCTTTTCCCTCGTAGAGTTGTTCACGCTTTTCCATGGAATTTTCCTCCTCGATCTGTGTTCTCAAAATACACCGTCAGCCACGGGTGGGTTCCGGTTCTTTCCCGCAATGCCACTTAGTGGTTCAGCGTCTCCTGCAGTTTTTGATCTTTCTTTGCCACGCTTTCAGCCATGGCCTTTTTCTTGTCCAGCAGCTTCTGCGCCAGATTTTCATCGGCCACCGCCAAGATCTGAATGGCCAGCAGAGCGGCATTTTCCGCACCGTCGATGGCCACTGTAGCCACCGGCACGCCAGAGGGCATCTGGACTGTGGCCAGCAGGGCGTCCAATCCATCCAGTGTGGAGGACTTCATGGGGATGCCGATGACGGGCAGCACCGTATGGGCCGCCAGCACACCGCCCAGGTGAGCTGCTTTGCCGGCGGCGGCGATGATGACGCCAAAGCCCTTTTCCGCCGCATGGGCGGCAAAGTCGCAGGCCGCAGCCGGTGTCCGGTGGGCGCTCATTACATGGGCCTCAAAGGGCACGCCGAACTCTTTCAATGTTTGAATGGCCTTTTCCACCACAGGCAGGTCGCTGTCGCTGCCCATGATCACGGCTACTTTATTTTTTTGCATATTCTCCATCCTTTCTTGTTGCGGGGGCCGCAAAGAAAAAAGCCGCGGCGGGCCCACAGCTTTTTTCTTTCACACCGGCACGGCGGCGGGAGGCTGTGCGCCCTGCCAAAAGGCCGCACCCTTCCACAGAAGAGGTCCGCGCCCCTCTGCCCACCGCATCCTGCATCCATCGCACCTCCGCATGCCGCATATGGTTCTTGCTTTTATTTTACCGATTTTCCCTCACAAGTTCAACAGGAATTTCTGGTTTTTTCTCCTTTTTTGTTTGATGTGTCAATTTCCGTACAATTTTCATCCCAAATCCCATTATTTTGTGGGCTTTGGGGGCGCTTTTCCGGGCTCCAGAGCCAAAAGACCCGCCCTTGGGCAGGACCCAGCTCCAACCGCCGGAGGCTGGCGGCCAGCAGCCTTCCCTGTTCCTCCGCCCCTGCAGGCCAATTTTCCAGCAGCTTCCTGCATTTCTCTTCTCCTGTCGCCTGGGCTGCCGCAGCCAACTCTCCCTTCAAACAGCGCAACACCGCCTGCTCCACAGCTTCTTCCCGCAGCAAAGGCAGAGAGCATCCCGTGCCCTTCCGCCGCCCGCTGCACACCAGGTACCGGCGTGCGCCGTCTGTGGTAAACGTCATTGCGGCGCCGCACAAGGCGCACCACGCTTTGCCGGCCAACGGGTGCCGCACCGTCTGCCGCCGGCTTGATTGAACTGCTTGAAAAAGAGCGGGCGGCACTATGGCCGGATGGGTCCCTTCCACCGTGATCCACTCTTCCGGTGGGAGGGGGCGGCTTTTCTCCACTTTATAGCTGACTTTGCGGGAACGGTTTTGGGTCAAGCAGCCACAGTAGGTGGGGTTGGTCAAAATGCGCCGCACCATGGCGCTGCTCCAGGGCGCGTTGTGCGTCGGGCCGGCGACCCCCATCTCTTCCAGCCGCCGGGCGATGGCCGTTGCCCCCCAACCGGCCGCTGCCCAACAAAAGATCTGTTTTACCACCCCGGCGGTGTCCGGGTCCGGCTCCAGCCGGTTTTTGTCCTCTGCCTGCCGGCGATAGCCATAGGGAGGCCGGGCCCCGATGAAAAGCCCGGCCTGCTTTTTGGCCAGCAGAGAGGCCCGCACCTTGCGGGAAATGTCCCGGGCATAGAGGTCGTTGACAACGGCCCGGAAGGGCGCCATGTCGTCTTGCCCCCGCCCTGTGTCGATGTTGTCCCCCAAGGCGATGTACCGCACCCCATGGGCAGGGAAGTAGCGCTCCAGATAGTGCCCTGTCAAAATATAGTCGCGCCCCAGCCGGGAAAGGTCTTTGGTGATGACCGTATCGATCCGCCCCTGTTCAATGTCCGCCAGCATTTTGGCAAAGGCCGGCCGCTGAAAGGTGGTGCCGCTGTAGCCATCGTCTACATATTCAGCTGCCACAGCGAACCCCTGCTGTTGGCAAAATTCTGTCAGCAGCAACCGCTGGCTTTGGATGCTCTGGGACTCTCCTTCGCCGTCTTCCCGAGACAGTCGCAAATACAGGCCGACTCTCATGCCTGCAGCCCCAGCAGCCAAAGCAGCAGTTCGCAATGCCGTTCCAGTTCCAGCAGGTCGGGCAGGCCTTGGCTCTCCACTTGGTAGTCCGTTTTCATCGCCATCACCTCCTGCCTATGTTTATGCGTCCGGCCGGCTCATCATGTTCAGGCCGCCTCCACCTTCCACATTATACGACTATCCATTCTCTATTTTCAATTACTGTACTTGTATATCACTTTACAATTATTTTATTTGTTTTTACTCCGATTGCGATACGCTCCCGCTTTCGCTTTCCATTCCAGTGTATTTTCCGCTGAAGTCTCCTCTCTTTTTTCCTCCACCTCATATCTGGATCTGATTTTTGGGACATATATAATAACTGTAAAGTCATTTCCTTTTACACTTATATCATCTTGTTGCATTTCTATATCTTCGCGGGATCTCCTCTGGTTTTTCCTTTTCCAGCTGTCCCTGTAGGCAGAACAGTGGAAATGCTGCTGTTTGTATGATATACTGACGGTAAGGGATCCGTACAGAGATCTGCAGGGAGGTGTATCTCCATGTTCAACACATTGATCGTCCTGCTGGGCGGCTGTCTCCTTCTCTCCCCTATTTTGTTTTTCCTGGGTTCTTCTCGTGCAGAGCTGGAACAGCTCCCCTCCAATGCGTCTTTTGCCTCCTATGGGAAAACGCTGCTCAAAGGCCTGTTCCCCTTTTTGCTGATCCTCTTTTCTCTGCTGGGTGACTTCCCCCTTTTGTCCGGTATTTTGGTCACGCTGTGGTACGGTTTCAATACAGTTCGTTGCCGGCCAGCGGGCCAACATAAGATCGTCCTGGCTTTGCGGCTGGCGGCGTTTCCCTTGTGCCTCGCGCTTTCCCATTGGTTCATTTGGCGCGGCAATTCGCCTGGGGCTTTGGCGGCTTCCACTCTGGCACTGTTGCTTTTTTGGCAGCCTTGGAAGGCGTTGGCTCACCGCCGCCAAAACAAGACCTGCGGCAAATAAATCACAAGACAGCAAAACAGCACGCCTGCCAGCGTGCTGTTTTTTGTTGCCTCTTCTTATTTGACGAAGTAATCGGCCAGATTGGCATGTTCATCGATCACAGCTTCGATCAATGGTGTCTTGCAGGTCATCAGGGTGGTGACACCCGGGCCATGGCCAGCCAAAATGCAATCGCTGTGGACCACTACGCCAATGGTGACCGCGCCGGTCAAGTAGTTGCGGCCAAACCGGGTATCTGCGTCTTGAATGGCTACAATGTCGCCGAAGCGCAGATCTTGCAAGCCATATTGCTGGGTGATGGCCTTGTCGTGCAGCGTGATATCGTAGTCGCCAAAATATGAGGTGGAAGCCCCCAAGCCAGAGCCCATGATGGCGGCGGGTACGATCTTGGCCACGCCTACCTTCAGCTTGCCGTTTTCCTCGGTGATATTCATTTTGTCCAGCAGCTCAGGGCTCATATTGCGCAGCAGGATCTCCGGGTAATCCAGCAACTTCATCCCCTGCCCCTGAGAGCGGACATCGATGGTATCGCCAATGGTCATCTTTTCCATGGTCTCATCGTCAAAGTAGCACAACAGATGCTCGCATCCGCCGTGTTTGCCGGTGACAAAGCCTTTGGCGCCTTTGGCGTCGCCGCTGCGCACAATAGCCACATTGCCAATGCAAGACAGGCTGGAAAGGGCGGCGTTGTATTCGTCGTTTTCATTGCGGGCCGTCACACCGGGTTCCAGATGGTCCGCAGCCCACCCCACACACCGGTCGCCGATCTTGGCGTTAAAGGTGATGCCGCCGGTAGCAGGCAAAATAAAGGGCTCTCCGTCGATGGTGTGCCGGTAGGTCTGGCTGCTGCGGGAATGGCGCACCTGCCCCTGTACCAGCAAGATAGGCAGATCCGCACGGTTTGTTTTCAGCATAGTAATCGCTCCCTCTTTTTTGTATTGCAAGATGAGATTCCCTGTCTTTTACTCTAGCAGAAAACGAGGGCAAACGCAAGGCATGCGCCAGCCCTCTGGGCAGAAAGCCAGCCCCCCCTGGTTTGGAGGCAAGGTCAATGACCACAGCGCTCGCAGGCAGCAGGGCCAGCCGCTCCCTTGGCAACACCAGGGCAGGCGCTGTGTTAAAGACCAGCTCTGCGTGGGGCAGCACCCGCTCCAACTGGCCTGTCGGCAGCGCCTCCATGCCATCGCAGCGGATCTGGGCCAGGTCCTTCCACTGCCGGGCCGTGGCCGTTACCCGGGCGCCCAGCGCCCGCAAACGGGCCGCCAGTTGGCTGCCAATGCGCCCGTATCCGACCACCAGGCACCGGCTGCCCAGCAGGGCTTGCTCCGTGTTCTCCATCGCCACCTGAATGGCTCCTTCTGCTGTGATCGCCGCATTCATCCGGGCCAATTCCTCCCGTTGGAGGTAATCGTGCAGCGTGTTCCCCCGGCGCGCCGCGGTCTGGCGCAGATTTTCCGGCACCATACCGCCCATGGCGATGCAGCCGCCCGGCAGTGCTTCCAAAAGCCGTTCCGGCTTTTGTGGCTCTGCTGCCAAAGGGGCGTTCAACCTGCCCTCCTGGGTCATTGGCATGGGAAAGATGGCGCAGTCCGCCTCATACGCTGCCTGCTCCATGGTAGCGCAGGTCAAAATACCGGTTTCGAACCGGTAGCGATCCAAGGCAAAGGCCCGCACCTGATGGCCGTCCTGTTCCAGCAGCTGGCACAGATGGACTTGCCGGGTGTCGCCGCCGGCCACAACGAACCGCAGTTTTTTCTCCATCTCATCACTCCTTTCTGCCCCATCTTATTCCCTACCGCCTGCCTTTGGTTCCAAAAGTACCGCTATACTGCAAAAGAGCCGCCCAGCCGGGCGGCTCTTTTGGCCGATCTCTGTTTTATCGTCGGCGCCTTCCCTTAACCTTCTGTCCCTTGTTTTCCTTGGCGCATGGTCAGAGCGATCCTTTTTTTCTTCTGGTCCACTTCCAGCACGGTGACCCGAATCACATCACCCACCGTGAGCACATCGGAGGGGTGCCGGACATAGCGGTCGGCGATCTGAGAGATGTGCACCAGCCCATCTTGGTGCACACCAATATCCACAAAAGCGCCGAAATCCACTACGTTGCGCACGGTGCCTTGCAATTCCATCCCCGGTTTGAGGTCTTCCATACTCAGCACATCCTGCCGCAGCAGCGGGGGCGGCAGCTGATCCCGGGGGTCTCGGCCCGGTTTTTGCAGCTCAGCTGCAATGTCCTGCAGCGTAGGCACGCCTACGCCACACTGTTCTGCCACCTGCTGGAGCCCTTGCTGCCGGAGCCACTGGGGCAGCATCGCCGCTTCTTCCAGCGGATGTCCCCAGAGATCCAGCAGCTTTCGGGCAGCCGGATACGATTCTGGGTGTACCGCTGTGCGGTCCAGCCATTCCTTTCCTTCGGGCAGCCGCAGGAAACCGGCGCACTGTTCAAAGGCCTTCGGCCCCAGTTTAGGCACTTTTTTCAAAGTTTTCCGGTCGGGGAATGGGCCGTTTTCCTCCCGATAGACCACGATGTTTTTCGCCACTGCCGCTGTCACGCCGGCGACCCGGCGCAGCAGAGCAGGCGATGCGGTGTTCAGATCCACCCCCACAGCGTTGACGCAATCTTCCACCACGCCATCCAGCGTCTCCCCCAGGCGTACCTGGGGCATATCGTGTTGGTACTGCCCCACGCCAATGGCTTTGGGGTCGATCTTCACCAGCTCAGCCAAAGGATCTTGGAGCCGCCGGGCAATGGAGACTGCCGAGCGCAGAGAAACGTCGTAGTCGGGGAATTCCTCGGCCCCCAGCGGCGAGGCAGAATAGACAGAGGCCCCTGCCTCGCTGACGACCATGTAGCTGACATCTCCGCCATATTCCCGAATGAACTCTGCCACAAACAGCTCCGATTCCCGCGAAGCCGTGCCATTGCCGATGGCGATGCACTGGATGTGATGGGTATCGCAAAGGCGCCGCAAGACCCGCTTCCCCTCTTCCACCTTGTTGTGGGGTTTGGTCGGGTAGATCACACCGGTCTCCAGCACTTTCCCCGTAGGGTCGACCACTGCCAGTTTGCAGCCGGTGCGGTAGGCCGGATCAAAACCCAGGATGACCTTATTTTTCACAGGTGGCTGCATCAGCAAAGGCCGCAGGTTCAGGGCAAATGTGTGAATGGCCTGCTCTTGAGCCCGCTCCGTCAGGTCAGCCCGCACCTCCCGCTCCAAAGAGGGGAAAAGCAGCCTGTCCCATGCGTCTTGCGCTGTCGCCCGCAACCGGTCTTCATAGGGGTTGCCAGGCCGGATAAGGGCCCGCTGCACCAACTGCACCGCCCCCGATCCATCGGCTTGCACTGCGACTTTCAGCGCCTCTTCTTTTTCGCCCCGGTTGATGGCCAAGATCTGATGGCTCTGCAGCTTTGTCACCCGCTCAGCAAAGTCATAGTACAGCCGGTACACCGTGTCCTCTTCTGTAGCCCCTTTGGCCTGCAAAACCCCGGTGCGCTGGATATGGTTCCGCAGCCGCTTGCGCAGCGCCGCATCGTCGGAAAGCTCTTCCGCCAAGATATCGCTGGCGCCCTGCAGCGCCTCCTCTGCCGTCTCCACCCCTTTTTCCGGCTGTACATAGGGTTGCGCCAAAGCCAATGCATCCTGGCCTTTCCCCTGCCGCAGGGCTTCTGCCAGCGGCTCCAGGCCTTTCTCCCGGGCAATGCTGGCCCGGGTGCGGCGTTTTGGCCGGTATGGGCGGTATAGATCTTCCACTTCTGCCAAAGTGGTGGCCTGCCCCAAAGCCGCGGCCAATTCGGGCGTCAATTTGCCCTGGGCTTCGATGGCCTGGGATACTTCCTGCCGCCGCTGCTCCAGCCCGCGCAAATAGTGGAGCCGCTCTGCCAGGGCGCGGATGGTCTGGTCATCCATCGTGCCGTGCTGCTCCTTGCGGTAACGGGCAATAAAGGGGACGGTATTGCCCTCGTCCAACAGCTGTACCACAGCCTGGGCATGTTGGGGCTTGACATTGAATTCCCGGGCCAGGGTCTCTATCATTTGTTCCATTGAGGTTCTCCTTCTGTGGGAAGATTGGGCGGCTCTCCTGCGCGCAGAGCCGTCTGTTGCCTTTTATTGTAGCAGACCGGCAGGCAAAGCGCAAAGCTTTCCCGCCAGCGGAGCCTCCTTTTCGGTATTTCCATGGAAATAGGCTGCTCTCTTCCCTTCAGGAGGTGGTACGATCAAAAAAGCCTGCCATTCTCTCTGACAGGCTTCGATTCTCTAATGCACTTCCTTCACCACGGAGATGCAGTCCATCCCCATCCGTTCCAAAAAAGCGGCTGTCTCCTCCGTGAGGCGCTCCCCAGGCATTGCCATGGGAATGGCAGGCGGGCAGGAGACCACTGTGCTGCCGCACACCCGGCCGGCCGCCTGGACCACAGCTACTTTTTGCTGCGGAGCCAGCATGGCTTCCCGCAGGCTCATTGCTTGCGGGCCAGGCGATGGCAAAGCCAAAGGCGCCCGGGGCTTCCCCGGCTGAAATCCATCCAATGCCTGGGCTACTTTGGACAGATCTGCCCGGCTGGTGTCAGCTGCCGCCATCAGCACCAGCACGTCTTCATCCGCAAATTCCGGCTCTACCCCTCCGGCACGCAATCGGTCAGCCAATGCCAGGCCGGTGGTGCCTGCCGCTGCCCCGTCGATCACCAGCTTCAGCGGTTCACCGAGCCGCAGCGGCAGCCCCTGGCCTTCCAACCGCCGTTTTAAGCTTGCCATTTCGTCAGCGCAGACAGCCAAACGGGCGGGCAGGTCACCGGCCAAAGCAGCGTTGCAGGCATCCAGCGACGCCAATACCAGGTAAGATGGGCTGGAAGAACCAAAGACCGACAGCGCTTGCCTGGCGTCTTGCTCAAAGGGGCATGCCGCCCCTTTGGCCACGTGGAGGTAGGCGCCGCCTGTGAGCACCGGCAACGTCTTATGGGCGGAATCGCAGCACATGGCCGCCCCCAGATCCAGCGGATGGCGGCTGGGCTGTAAAAACCGCAAATACGCCCCGTGGGCGTTGTCCACCAGCAGCGGCACGCCCCAGCGCCGGCACACTTCTGCCAGCGCCGCCAGATCCGGCGAGGTGCCCAGGTAATCCGGTGCGGTGATATAGACTGCCAGAGGCAGCTGGCTCTGGGCGGCCAGCGCCCTCTCCAGGTCCTCCCCTGTGACAGCGCAGGTACACAGGCCATCCGGCTGGCTGGGCCACAGCCAAACGGGTTCCAGCCCCAGCAGTGCACAGCCATGAACAAAGGCTTTGTGGGCGTTCCGGCCTGCCAGCACAGTGGCAGCCGCCCCGGCAGGCTTGTGGAGCAGCGCCAGATACAGCATGGCTTTGATGCACTGGGAGCTGCCCCCGGTGCTGTAAAAAGTATGTCGGCTGCCAAACAGAGCCGTGGCATTGTTTTCGCTCTCCAACAGGATGCCCGAAGGGTCTGCCAGGTCATCTGCCCCCTGGATCTCTGTCAGATCCCAGGCTTCACAGCCCAGTGGGCCATGCCCTTTGTGGCCCGGCATGTGGAGCCTTGTCATGCCGCTTTGCCGGTAGTAGTCGATGAAATCCCGTACGGGTGTCTTCATGCTTCCGGTTCTTGCTCCATGGCCACTTGGAGCATGATGGCGCATTCGATCCGTTTTTTGAACAATTCACAGCCATAAGCGTAGACCCCTTGAATGGAGCCGGTGGCATGGTAGCTGTTGGCTGCGCAGCCGCCAGAGCAGTATAGCTTGGCCCAGCAGTCTTGGCATTCCGGCCGGGCATAGGCGTTACAAGCCCGGAATTCGTCTTGGGCTTCCTTGTTTTTTACGCCTTCCCATATGTTCCCCAGGCTGTATTTGGGGTCGCCTACGAATTGATGGCAGGGGAACAGCTCGCCCCAGGGCGTCACCGCCATATATTCTGTGCCGCTGCCGCAGCCCGAGATCCGTTTATAAATGCAGGGGCCGTTTTTCAAGTCCAGAATGTAGTGGTAGAAGGTAAAGGGCCGGCCTTCCCGGTGGCGGCGCAGCATCTCCCGCGCCAAGATCTCGTATTGCTCCATCAAAATGGGCAGATCTTCTTCGGTCAAAGCGCAGGGATCAGCCGGGTCGCAGACCACCGGTTCCATGCTCAATTCAGTAAAGCCCAGGTCTGCCATATAGAAGATATCTTTTGTGAAATCGGTGTTGTAGTGGGTGTACGTGCCCCGCATGTAGTAGCTTTTGTCCCCCCGTTTGGCCACAAAGCGCTGAAAATTGGGTACGATGGTGTCGTAGCTGCCCCGGCCTGCATAATCCTTGCGGAACCGGTCATGGACCTCTTTGCGGCCATCCAGAGAGAGCACCACATTGTGCATCTCCCGGTTGCAGAAATCGATGACTTCATCATCCAGCAGCACGCCGTTCGTCGTCAGGGTAAAGCGGAAGTTTTTGTTGTGGATGGGTTCCAGGCTCCGGGCATAGGCCACCAGGTCTTTTACCACTTGCCAATTCATCAAAGGTTCTCCGCCGAAGAAATCCACCTCTAAATTCCGCCGGGAGCCCGAATGGGCCACCAAAAAATCCAGGGCCTGCTTGCCCACCTCAAAGGACATCAGCGCCCGCTCTCCCTGGTATTTGCCCTGGCTGGCAAAGCAATATTCACAGTTGAGATTGCAGGTGTGGGCCACGTGGAGGCAAAGGGCTTTGACCACGTCGCTGTTGTTTTTGTAGGTAGCCGCCACTGGTTCATAAGTATCCGGCGTAAACAGCTTGTGTTCCGCCTTCAGGGCTTCCACATCTTCTAGGCAAGCCAGCACTTCTTCCTTCGTCACGTCGGGACGATCTGCATATTTTTCCAGTATTGTGTGGCAGATCTGGTCGGGCGTATGGTCTTGGTACATGCCAATGATGTCATAGGCCACATCGTCCACCAGATGAACGGCGCCGCTGCAGGTATCCAGCACGATGTTGTAGCCGTCCAATTTATATTGATGGTGCATTTTAGCTCCTCCCTATTCTTCGCGCATTCCGTCGATACAGCAAAAAGTGCTGCCCCCTTGCGAGGCAGCACTCCATTTGTCCAGGCGCCGTTAGCGGTCCTGCTTTTCGCAAGGCTGGTTAGCCACGCCGCAGCTGGTCTTGCAAGCCGATTGGCAGGAAGTCTGGCACTCGCCGCAGCCGCCGTTTTTCAAGCTCTTGCACAGGTCCCGCGTCTCGATTGTCTTGATTCTTTTCATGAGTTGATTCGTCCCTTCTCATTCATCTAGATACAAAATGTCAATGTATATTATTTTAAGGCCAGGTGGGGCACTTGTCAAGGTATCTATCTCGCTTTTTCTCGGTTTGTACCGAAAGGTCTGCGGTGCTGGCCGTTGGAGCGATGGGGCCAAAACCGCTCAGAGATCCGTCAGCCGTGTGGTTTTTGTCCGGCCATTCACTTTTCCAGCCGTGAAGCGGCCCCGGCTCCTTTGCAGATCGGTACCAGGCGGCTGATGAAATATCTTGACGAAATACCAGTTTCATGGTATGTTGGACTTACTGGAATAAGCGGTGGAGTCTGTCATAGGGCGAATGGTTTCTGGTTGCCCTATTTATTCGCAGTGGTGAAACTGAAAAGGGCGAGTGGGCTTCATTTCCGTTCCTTGACAGGACTTCTATCCGGGAAGCCCTGTTCTTTTTTTGCTCCGCCCAACAAAGAAAGTAGGTCGTTTTATGGATGTTTCCTTTTCGCACTTTCTGCAGGAGATGTCGTCCAACCCGGTGTTGCTGATCACGGTGATTTTGACGCTGGGCGTGATCTTCGTCAACGGCTGGACCGACGCTCCCAACGCCATCGCTACTTGCATCACCACCCGCTGCTTGGGGGCCCGCACTGCGATCTTGCTCAGCGCGGTTTTCAACTTTTTGGGCGTGTTCATCATGACCCAAATCAACAGCTCCGTGGCATCTACCATCAGCAACATGGTGGATTTCGGTTCCAACACCCAGCAGGCGCTGATCGCCTTGTGCGCGGCTTTGTTCTCCATTGTGGTATACAGCGTGGGGGCTTCCTATTTTGGCATCCCCACCAGTGAGAGCCACAGCCTGATCGCCGGCCTTTCCGGCGCAGCCATCGCTATTCAAAACGGTGTGGGCGGCATCAATATGGATGAATGGGTCAAAGTTCTCTATGGCTTGGTGCTCAGCCTGCTGCTTGGTTTCCTCAGCGGTTATCTGTTTTGCAAGCTGCTGACCGTCCTCTGTGTGAATATGAACCGCCAGAAGACCAATGCCTTTTTCCGGGTCGCCCAAATTTTCGGTGCTGCCGCCATGAGTTTTATGCACGGCGCCCAGGATGGACAAAAATTCATCGGCGTACTGTTTTTGGGCATGGCGTTCTGCAATGGGCAAAGCAGTGTGGCCGGCGTGATTATACCCATTTGGCTCATGCTGCTGTGCAGCACTGTCATGGGCCTGGGCACCAGCGTGGGCGGCGAAAAGATCATCAAATCCGTGGGGATGGACATGGTGCGTTTGGAAAAGTACCAGGGTTTTGCCTCGGATATGTCCGCTGCTTTTTGTCTGCTGCTTTCCAGCCTGTTCGGCATTCCGGTCTCCACCACCCATACAAAGACCAGCGCCATTATGGGTGTAGGCGCTGTCAAACGCCTGACTGCCATCAATTTTGGCGTGGTTAAGGATATGATGTTGACCTGGGTGTTCACCTTCCCTGGTTGCGGCTTGATCAGTTTCCTTGTGGCCAAACTCTTTATCTATATTTTCTAAACCATCATGATGAGGCGCTGTCCGGCTGGACAAACCTCGAAACAACGGAAAGAAGGAGCATTTGAATGGCTAAGAAACACGATGCATTCTATTTTGAGAACTTCATCACCTGCACCGATTACGCCTGTCAGGCCGCCAATTTGCTGGTGCAGTCTTTTCGGGAGTTCGACCCTTCCCGCACCATGGATATGTTAAAGCGGATGCGGGAAGTGGAGCATGCCGCAGATGAGCAAAAGCATGAGCTGCTCCACGTGTTGGGCAAGGCGTTCATCACCCCCATCGAGCGGGAAGACATCATTTTGCTGAGCCAGAACATCGACGACATGACGGACAAGATCGAAGATGTGCTGCTGCGCGTCTACTGCAACAACATCCAGAGCATCCGCCCCGATGCCATCACCCTGTCGGAACTGGTGGTCCGCTGCTGCGAGGAAGTCAAGCGCATGGTGGCGGAATTCGCCGATTTCCGGCATTCCAAAAACCTACACGACTACATCGTCCACATCAACTCTATGGAGGAAGAATCCGACCAACTGTTCATCTCCAGCATGCATACGCTGCACACCACCTCTCAAGATCCCATCGAGATCATCGTCTGGCGGGAAGTGTATATCTACTTGGAAAAAGCGGCAGACGCCTGTGAACACGTGGCAGATACCATTGAAAGCATCGTGACCAAGAATTCTTAATTTGTCATTCTAGGAGATCTCATCGTGCAAAATCGTTCGATTCTTACTGTGTGCAAAGGCGCGATCGTCGGCGGCACTATGCTGGTGCCCGGGGTCAGCGGTGGTACCATGGCCATAATTTTGGGTATATACGACCAACTGGTCCATGCGGTCGCCTCTTTCCGCCGCCAGCCGCGGCAAAACTTGTTGTTCCTGTTTCTGTTCTGTGTGGGCGGCGGTCTCGGCATGCTGCTGTTTTCCCGTCCCCTGCTCAGCTTGCTCAATGCCTTCCCCCTGCCAATGGGGTACTTTTTCATCGGTGCAGTGGCGGGCAGCATCCCTATGATCTACCAAAAATCTCAGCCCTCATCTTTCAGCTGGCATGTTCCCGTCTATGTATTGGCCGGTGTGGTGATCGTCTCCTTGTTTTCGGTGCTGCCCACCGGGGTGATCTCTTCCACAGGCAGCTGGCAGCCCCTTCTATTGATCGTCACCGGCATCGTGGCCGCTGCCGCCCTGGTCCTTCCCGGCATCAGCGTATCCTATTTGTTGCTGATGCTCGGCCTTTATGATAAGACCATCGCAGCCATCAGCCACCTGCAGTTTTCTTTTTTGCTCCCCTTATTCATCGGGCTGTGTATCGGCATCCTGCTCGTGACTAAAATTTTGGAGCGCTTGATGGACCGCCATCCCCGCCCGACTTATTTGGTGATCCTGGGCTTTATGCTGGCTTCCATCGCCTCTGTGTTCCCTGGCCTGCCTTCTCTGGCCGTAGCACCTGCTTGTGTGCTTACCTTTGCCGCCGGTTTCTTCATCATCTACCGTCTGTCAAAGCTCTAACCCCCTGGCACCAAGATAAATCCTTTGCAAAAACGCGCCATTTGTCGGCGCGTTTTTCTTTTGCACGGCAATCGGGGCTTCTCTGTAGAATGGCGGCAGAAAACTCCCCCCTATTCGCGTTATTATGAAAAAATCCATTCCATGGTGGTGATCCTGTGCAGTCGATCCTTTCTCCATTCCAGCAGACGGTCCGTAAATATGCCCTGGCTGAGGGCGGCAACCAGACGGGGATCCCTCTGGTTACGGCTTGGCGCTTTACCAGGGAGACGATCCAGATGCCTCAGACCGACCATCCATACCTTTACCTTGTATTGGATGGCGTGCTGCGGCTCCACACACCGTCGGGCATTTTAGACTATGTTGCCGGTCAATGTTCTATCTCCAAGATCGATACCCCTTTGGCAGGCACTGTGCTTCTCTTTTCCTCCCAGCATGATTTTTTGGCCCTGTCCGTGGAATTTTCCACGGCAGAGGTCATCACAGCCGTTTTGAACCTGGATGACAGCCTGACGGAAAAGATCCTGGCAGAACAGGTGGAGGAACAGGCCATGGCGGCGGCAGACCGTGCAGCTCTTCAAGCCGTTTATCAGCTGTTCCCCGCCATGCACCAAACGATCCCCTCCGAATTCCTGCGCAAAAACATCATGCAGCAAGTCATCTACTTTTTTCTCTGCGGCTCAAGCGGCCGGCAATTCCTCCAGAGCATCGTCCAGATCGGACAAGCCGATACGATCTACCAGGCCAACCGCTGGATCAAAGAGAACTTCCGTTCCCCATTCACCGTGGAAGAACTGGCGGAAAAGCAAAACATGAACGTTTCCCTTTTCCACCAAAAGTTCAAGAGCGCCGTTGGGATGGGGCCGCTGCTGCGGCAGAAGGTGCTTCCCTGATGGCGATCCAGTCCAGCGACCCAAAGATCACCTTGGTTGCCGGCGGATATCCTTTATTTGTCCACGGGAAGATCGCCGGCGGCATCGGTGTAGGTGGCGGCACGGAAGAAGAAGATTGTGCCATTGCGGAATATGTAGCATCCCTTTTTGACCAACTGGCTTGCTAGATGGAGGCCTTATGGAAAATTTGAGTTCATTTTGCACCTGTAAGAATTTGAGCTGTCCGCTGCACCCCACCCGGCACACACAAGGCTGTGCCCCGTGCATTCAAAAAAACTTGCGCCTCAAAGAAATACCCAATTGCTTTTTCTCTCTTGTGGATGGCTCCCAGAACCGGACGGGGGATTCCTATGCGGATTTCGCCCGGCTTGTCCTGCCGGCCGGCGCTCCACCATCTGAAACAGCAGATCCACAATAAGACAGCAGCCCCGGTTTCGGGCAGCAGCGGAAGTCGATCGAGTGTGTGCTGCTGCCCGTGGTATGATCCCCTGCCCCATAGAGAGAAAGCATTGGGGAGAAAATTTATTTGCAGGGTCGTTTTGATCCAACAAAAGGACATCTGGGTCGATGTCCTTTTTGTTTTGGAAAAAGCAAAAAACACCCTCGAATCCTGAAATTCGAGGGTGTTTAATCTGGTGGACGCTAAGGGACTTGAACCCCTGACCCCCTGCACGTCAAGCAGGTGCTCTAGCCAGCTGAGCTAAGCGTCCATCGGAATCAGCTTTTTTATTATAACCTCCCACAACCCATTTGTCAATAGTTTTTTCTCTTTTTCTTACTTTTTTGTAAAAGGCCACCCCGGCTGGATGCCAGGGTGGCCAATGGATAGAATCAGATCAGCCTTTCAACTTTTTCGCCAAAGCTTCGATCTCTTTCATCCGCTCAGGGATCTCAATGCTCTGGGGGCACTGGCTGCAGCATTTGCGGCAAGCAACGCAATTGTGCGCCTGCTTGCTCTCGCCCAATGCTTCGTAATCCGCCAGGAACTGGGCTTTGTTTTCTGTGACGGCATAATTGTTGTAGATCTTAAAGACCGCCGGAATATCCACGCCTGCCGGGCAATCCATGCAATAGCGGCAACCGGTGCAGGGCACGGTCTTGCTCTGCTTGTAGACTTCCGCCACTTGGAACAGCAATTCCCGTTCTGCATCGGTCAGCGGCTTAAAGTCATCCATGGTGGCCACATTGTCCTTCACATGCTCCATGGCAGTCATACCGCTGAGCACAGTCAGCACATTGGGCAGCGAAGCGGCAAAGCGCAGCGCCCAGGAAGCCGGGGTGGCATTCGGGTCTGCCTTCTTCAGCATCTCAATGCCTTGGGGGCACAATGTATTCAGCGCGCCGCCGCGGACAGGCTCCATAATGACCACGGGCAGGCCGTGCTCGGTCAGGATCTCGTATTCCCGCTTGGCGTTCTGCATATCCCAATCGTAATAATTCAATTGGATCTGGGCAAAGTCCCAGTCATAGGCGTTTACGATCTCCTCCAGCATCTCAATGGTGCCGTGGAAAGAAAAGCCCAGGTGCTTGATGCGGCCTGCTTCCTTTTCCTTTTGCAGGCTTTCAAAAATGTGGTGCTTTTTGATCATCTCCAACCGGTCATGGTTGAGCGCATGGCACAGATAAAAATCAAAATACTCTGTCTGGCATTTTTTCAACTGTTCGTGGAGGAAGTTCACCGCATCCTCGGGTTTTTCCACCAGCCATACCGGGTTTTTGCTCACCAGGTGGAAGCTCTCACGGGGATATTTTTTCAGCGCTTCACCGATGAAAAGTTCGCTCTTTCCCTCGTGGTAGGGGTAAGCGGTATCGTAGTAATTGACGCCGTGGGCATAGGCGTAATCGATCATCTCTTGGGCTTTCTCTTTGTCGATATCGGATTTTTCCGGATCGATCTTGGGCAGACGCATGCAGCCGAAGCCCAGCAGCGAGATTTGATCCCCTGTGTTCTTATACTCGCGTGTGGTCATCATCCTTGGGTTCCTCCCTTTCTCAGCGCGATTCTTCGCGCCCTTTTGTCTCATTCTTCACCTTCGGGCTCTGTCACCGCGCTTTTTTGACCCACTAGATCGCAGAGACATTGCCCCTTTTGTTTTATTTTAGCGCTTAGAGTACGCTCTAAGTCAAGCATTTCTTTCTATTTTTTTGGTCATATAATGGTACTTTTCCATGCAACTCTCTGTGTTTTCTGGTATAATTAGCTCAATTCCTTTGATTGGAGGTATTGTGATGGCATCTTCTTTCTCTCTCGACACGCCGCGCCTGCGGCTGTATCTTTCCCACCCCGATCTGGCCCCGGCGGTATCTGCTTACCTGCGCCGCAACCGGGCATTTTTGACCCCTTTTCAACCGCTCCGGCCGCCAGGCTATGAAAAAGAAGAGCAACAGCGTGTCTTGCTGCAAGAAGATGTGGACGCTTATGAAGTAGGCACTGGCCTGCGCCTGTGGCTTGCCCCGCGAAAATCTGCTGATGAGATCATTGGCTTTGCCCATCTCAGCAACATCGTGCGCGGCGCCTTTTGTTCCTGTTTTTTAGGCTATCAGCTGGATGCGGCCCACAAAAACCAGGGCTATATGACCGAAGCCCTGGAACAGGTGATGGCCCTTGCCTTCGGTCCGCTGGGCCTGCACCGGGTAGAGGCGAACATCATGCCCCGCAACCGCCCTTCCCTGCGGGTGGCCGAAAAGCTGGGGTTCCATTCCGAGGGCATATCCCCCCGTTACCTGGCCATCCAAGGCGTGTGGGAGGACCATGTCCATATGGTACGGCTGAACGAAGAACTGCCACCCCCTATGTAAGCCTTTCCCGGCATTTAAGGCCGCCAAAGCTGCCGCAGCAACGTGATCTCCCGTCCATAGCCAGCTAGGTCATTGGGCGTCTCCAGGCAAAAGGGCAGGTGCTTGAGCTGGGGATGGTTGATGATCCGTTCCATGGCTTCCAGACCGATGGTGCCGTTGCCAATGGTCTCATGGCGGTCTTTGTGGCTGCCAAAGGGGTTCTTGCTGTCATTGAGATGGATCGCCCGCAGCCGCCCGATGCCCAACACCCGGTCAAACTGTTCCAAAACGCCATCCAGGTCGTTGACGATGTCATAACCGGCGTCGTACACATGGCAGGTATCCAAACAGACGCCCAACCGGTCCCCCAGCTCCACTTGGTCGATGATGGCCCGCAGCTCTTCAAAGCTCCGCCCCACCTCGGTGCCCTTGCCCGCCATCGTCTCCAACAAGACCGTGGTCTGGCACTCCGGCCAGAGCACTCGATCCAGCACTTCCGCAATGCGGGCGATCCCTGCTTCTGCCCCTTGCTTGACATGGCTGCCCGGGTGGAAATTGTAGTAATTGCCTGGCAGGTGTTCCAGCCGTGCCAGATCGTCTGCCATGGTCTGCTGCGCAAACTGGCGCAAGTCTTCACTGGCAGCGCAAGGGTTTAGGGTATACGGCGCATGGGCCACCAGCGGCGCAAAAGAATTCGTCTCCAACAGCGCCTGCAGCCGGGAGGCGTCTTCGGTGTCCAGCGCTTTGGCTGCCCCGCCCCGGGGATTTCGGGTGAAAAATTGGAACGTGTCCGCCCCGATCTTCAGAGCCTCTTTTCCCATTGCTTCAAATCCTTTGGCCGACGATAGGTGGCAGCCAATGTGCAACATAGAGTTTTCCTCCTTTTTCTGTTTCAAGTGGTATCCACTGGTGCCGGTGCGGCATATGGCCGCACACCGATCTTTCCATTGTACAAGCCCAAAAGACGACCCACGCTCACGGCATGGGTCGTCCACTTTTTTCTTACAATGTCAAAGAAGGGGGAGCATACGTCCGGTTTTTCAACTCGCCATCCAGCAGATAAAGTCCCTTGGCGTCATGGCCAAAGAGTCCCATCCGCGTGATCAGGTCGTTGGCATTGGCTTCTTCTTCCCCTTGTTCCTTGATGAACCAATCCAAAAACTGTGTGGTGCGGAAGTCTTTGGCATTCTGGGCGGCTTCGTAAATTTGATTGATCAGTGCTGTCACATATTCTTCGTGGGCCAGCCCTTCCTGCAGGACCGCTTCAAAGCTGTCGCCCTTCCGTTCCGGTTTTGCAATGGCTTCCAACGCGATTTTTTGGTTGTTGTTGTGCAAATACTGATAAAAGAGCATGGCATGATCCATTTCTTCTTTTGCCTGCACTTGATACCAGTTTGCAAATCCATCCAACCCTTTTTCTTCAAAAAAGTTGGCGAATTCCAGGTAGAGGTACGCAGAATAAAATTCTTTGTTGACTTGCTCACAGAGCAGCTTCGATACGGTCTGATCCATAAGAAAACCTCCTGTTCCAATTTCTCAATGCCTGATCTTACAAGCGGCATCCGCCAGCATCCGGCAATGCATGGCGGCGTGGATCCCGCCGTCTATCGCTAGTATACCACAGCCCATGCATTGCTACAACCGCCTTTGTCCATTTCCCGCCTCCACGCATGAGAAGCAAAACGACAATTGCCAACAATTTCTTATCATAAACTGTCGCAGAACACACACAATATGCCTGTAATCCCCAAGAAACACAACACTAAACAAACGATCAAAGGAGAATACGACTATGTCTAGCAGCAATAAATCCAACCTGAATTCCGCCGCCAAGGACGCTCTGTACAACTTCAAGATGGAAGCCGCCAAGGAAGTTGGCGTTAACCTGAAGCAGGGTTACAATGGCGACCTGACTTCCCGCCAGGCAGGCAGCGTAGGCGGCCAGATGGTCAAAAAGATGATCATGCATGCAGAAAACACCCTGGCCAGCAACCCTGGCTCTGTGATCAACACTTCTGTTCCCACCAGCACAAACCTGAACAACGGCCAGCAGTACTAAGCCAGCGGCAGCCAACGGGCTGCCCATATAGCAAAGCCGCGCGGCAAAGGGAGATCTCCCGCCGCGCGGCTTTGTGCTGCTTTCACAGTACATTTTGCATAAAAGAATACCCAAAACCACCCAAAGCCGCCAGCATCACCAAAGCCAGCAGTTTTTCCAGCCAACCGCCGGTGGGAAGATCCAGCCAATGATACCGCCTATGGCTCAACGGCCAAAAAAGCCAGATCCCTTTGGGGGTGCACGGGTCCAGCACCAGATGGGAAGCGATGCCCAAACATAGGCCGGTCCAGGCATTTTCCAAAAGGGTGAAGCCCGGCGCCGCAGCGTGTACCAAAGCGCGGCACAGACAGCAGAACAGCAAACCGAAAACCGGCGTGTGCAATACGCCCCTTTGCCGCAGCAAATGGCTGAGCACAAAACCCGCCAGCCCAGCGCGCCTTGTGACAGTAGAGCGGGTATGATCCAGATCGGGCAGCAGCGCGCCGGCTGCCGCACCGGCCACTGTGGCGGCCAAGACCGGTAGGGAACCTGTTCCATAAGCAAAAGCAGCGCCTGCTAAAACGCCGCCGATCAAATGGGTCTTGCCTGTCATATCTTTGGGGACCTCCTGGCGTGTTATCCATTGCAGCCAGTCCCTATCGGGGAAGGCTTGCCCCCATTATACCCTGGCGCCTCCCCTTTGCCTAGCCCCTGCTACATCGTTTTCAACATCTCCTTCTTCAAGCGGCCAATGATCCTTTTTTCCAAACGGGAGATGTAAGATTGGGAGATGCCCATGATATCGGCCACTTCTTTTTGGGTCAGTTCATCCCGGCCACCCAAGCCGAACCGCATGGAGATGATCTGCTGCTCCCGCTCGGTGAGCTGTTGGATGGAGTGGGCCAGCAGCTCCCGGTCCACATCGTCTTCAATGGGCCGCATCACGCAATCCGGTTCTGTCCCCAGAATATCGGAGAGCAGCAATTCGTTGCCATCCCAATCGGTGTTCAGCGGCTCATCAATGGAGATCTCGCTGCGCTGTCCTGCATTTTTGCGCAGCACCATCAAGATCTCGTTTTCGATGCAGCGGGAAGCATAGGTGGCCAGTTTGGTGTTTTTGTCTGCCCGGTATGTGTTCACAGCCTTGATCAGCCCGATGGTGCCAATGGAGATCAGGTCCTCGATGCCAATGCCCGTGTTTTCAAACTTCCGGGCGATATAGACCACCAACCGCAAATTGTGCTCGATCAGTACCCGGCGGATCTCTTCTTCCGCACCGGTGTAGCGGCTCAAATAATAGGCTTCCTCCTCTTGGGTCAAAGGGGCTGGCAAACTCTCAGAGCCGCCGATGTAGTGGATGGACGGCGCCCCTGGCAGCCCTAGCCGCCCCAGCAGACGGCATACGGCCAAATAACCCCGGCAAAACAGCAGATACCATTTCATAGCACGATTCCTCCTATCCCAAGATCGCCCGCATCCCGTCGGGCAACGCGATTTCCTCTGGGCTGACCCCCACTAGGTACTCTTGGCTGGGCCGTCCGTCCACCAACAGGCCATCGGGCCGCAAAGCCAACAACAATGCGCCAGGCTGGCCCACCGCCCGATAAGGTACCAGCAAAAACTTGTGGGCGCCGCAGCGCCCCAACCGTTCGAATACTTGGGCTGTGTTTCCCTGCTCCAAGTCTTGTATGCACCCCTGTTCCTCCGGCGTAAAGAGTGGATACAGCCGCTCCTTCTCCACCACCATCACCTTCCGTGTGGTCACAGGGTCCCGCAGCTGGTTCCCCGTATCCCACAGGGCGTCAAATACCACAGAGCGTCCGCCGCAGCGCACCTGCACCTTCGCCGGTTTTTGCCGGCCTCGGGCACTGTTTCCGCCAAAGACCAGGCCGAGCAGCAAATAGGCGGCAGCGCTGGCGCCCAGCAGCAGCCCCAAGGGAACATCCCAGTAAAGGGCCCCGCCCCGCAGGCTCACGATCCCAGGTCCTCTTCCCAAATAGGCGGTGGCAAAGACCGCGCCTCCAAAGGCCAAAGTGACAGCCAAGAAGATCAGGGAAAGACGACACAGCTCCCGAAACATGGGCCACCGGAAGGCCAGTCCGCACAACGCCAGACAGCACAGGCCGCGAAAAGGCAGGGCCATCGCTTGGCTGGGCGGAAAAAAAAACGAACATACCGCCAGTGATCCCCCCAGGGCGGCAGCCGCCAGCAACCGCCGCCGGCTGCAAGGCTTGCCCGCAAATTTGGCAGTGACCAACAGCAGCAGATAATCAATGAAAAGGTTTGTGGCAAACAGGATATCGATGTAAACCGTGTGCAATGGCCTCCCCCTCCCATCGGGCCCTGTCCCTTTCTTGCCTCCAGTATACCATGGGACAAAATCAAAAATTGTCGACCGGGGCCCGGGCAGAACAAAAGGCCCCAGCTGGGCGCTCTGCCCGCTGTGGCCTTTCCGTCTGCCTGATTCAAATGGTAGTATCCGCCAAATAATCTTTCCCATCTTCCACTTGTGCCAGTGCTTTGTTCATTTGTGCCTGGGTCATCATCTGGAAAGCCAGATGCAGCCGAGCCGCATTCTCCTGGTCCACATCATAGTTGGGATATAACCCTTGGACCACTTGGCTCAACGCATTGCTTTCTTCAAAAGTGACGCTCTTCCCATTCGGTGTCTGCAAAGGCTGCTCCAGATAACCCATGACTTTTTGCACATAGTTTTGAGTCTCCCGAAAAGGCGGGATCCCACCGTATTTATCCACATTCCCCGGCCCGGCATTATACGCTGCCAACGCCAGGGCTGTATCGCCATCATACCGTTCCAGCATACTCTGCAAGTATTTCGCACCGCCCAGGATGTTTTGCCCCGGGTCTGTCGGGTCTGTCACCCCCAGAGAGCGGGCCGTAGCTGGCATCAGCTGCATCACACCCACCGCCCCGCAGGAGGACACAGCATCCGGATTAAAATTGGATTCTGCCTTTGCCACCGCCTTGAGCAGCTGCACCGGCACGCCAGTCTGCTGGGAGGCTGCCTCAAACATGGCATCCATCCCAGTGCCGCCTGCTGCCTGCGCCATGGCCTGGCGAAATTGGCCCTGGGCCGGCTGCGCCGTCCATTGGCCGCCATACATGGGAGGCAGCTCCAGCATTCCTTCTATTTTCAATACTTTCACGCGCCTTTCTGCAATACATATTTCATATTTGTTTCAGTATAGCACAAGATCCACCGTTCAGACAAGCCCCAGCCAATCATGTCAAAGGAACCGCGTGAAAGCGGAAGCGAAGGTCAAAGCGAGATGTACAGAGGATGGGCTCTGTACAACAAAGATTGTTGGCGGCAGATTTGGGCTTTCTTTTCCGACAATCAAAAAAAGCCTGGCACGCTTTGGACATGCCAGACTTTCAAACGTCAAATCTCCTCTGCAGCAGTCGTTTCTTCTCCCGCCCCAGGAGTTTTATCTGCAGATGCCGTGAGATCTTGTTCTGTGCCAGAGTCTGTCTCTGGTTTTTGGTTTTCTGTCTCATCCCTATAGTCATAATCCAGATCCGCATACAAGCGGCGGGCAATGGAGGCCGCTTCGGCACGGCTGGTGGTGGCCTGCGGGTCAAAGGTGTTGTCCTCCCGCCCGGTCATAATGCCAGAGGAATACATTCCCTTCACAGCAGTCAACGCCCAGTCGCTGATCTGATCTTTGTCCGTATAAGGCACTTCTCCATTTTCCGAGCCATAGACAATGCCCATGCTCTTGAGGAAGTTGTAGCTCAAAGTTGCCATCTGTTCCCGTGTCACAACTCCGTTGGGGTCAAAACGGTCATCGCCTACGCCGCTGATGATCCCCCGGCGGGACGCCCAAGCCACGGCGCCGGCAAACCAGTCGTCATCGTTCACGTCTGTAAATTCCGTACCTTGGAACCGGTTTACCTGGGCATTGGCGATGCGCGCTAAAATGGAGACAAATTCCGCCCGGGTCAACGTATCATCCGGATGGAAATTGCCATCGGCTTTGCCATTGAAAAAGCCCCATTGGCTGGTGTATAAAATATCCTGATAGGCCCAATGGTCCTGGGGCACATCGGTATATGTCATCGAATAGGCCCGGGCCGATAGGGGCAGCGCAGTGGCAGCCATCACCGCGGCCAGCGCGGCGCAAGCCGCTCTCTTTTTCCGTTTCATCGCATTCCTCACCTTTCTCCCGCATGGCGGGCTCTGTGCTTCGCGCTTCGTCTGTTGCCTGTTTGCAGGCGCACAGGTCGCTTATCGTTATTGTACCTGATTTTCCTCCATTTGTTAAGCGCCAATTTCCGGCTTTTTCTGCTGCGTTGGCGCGCAACACATTTGCCTCTGCCACAGGTGGATGATGCCGGTGGATCTGCCATCCAAGGCATCATTTCTTATTTGCTGCAGCGGTGATCTTGCACACTTGTTGCCACTGCCGGCGGAAATTTATTGCTATCCCACTGAAAAGAGCTCCCGTCCCCACAAAGGGGCGGGAGCTCTTCGCGTCTGCCGTATCGTGTTTCCGGCGGTCTCAGTTTTGGCTGTTGAGCTGCTGTTTGGCCGTTTCGATCTGCTGGGGCTGGGCCTGCTGCACCGGGTACCAACCCCGGCTGTTCATATCCACAAAAATGTCGTTTTGGATCTCGTGTTCATCTTTCCACAGATCCATCATGGCACAGCGCAGCTGGTTGTTGGCACATTCGCCGGCGGCTGTATTGTAGTTTGCGGTCAGCAGTTTCTGGGTATTCAGCGCGTTTGTAATGATGACCTGGTCCGGGCACATATTGCTCATGATCCTACCTCCCTCAGTTCTGCAAAAAGCGGTACAGTGTGTCGTAGTGGTTCTGGTGGCGCGAGGCGATGCCGGCCAGCTTATTTTTCAGCTGGGGGTCGGAGCACTGCTCTGCCATCAAGTTGAACTGAGCCACCTCGTTTTGTTCGCTTTTGAGCTGCTCTTGGAGAAAAGAGAGTTCCTTGGTCGTCAGATTGGGCATTTGCGCACTTCCTTTCTTTTGAATACAGCCTTATTTTAGCCAGGATCTGCAGGAATATGCACGGTATCCAGCGTGCCGTCCTCCCGGATTTTTATGGCGGCTGCCCATTTTCCCTCCAGGCGCACAGGCGTTGCCATACAAAAAGCGCTGTTCAGGGCAAAAGGTTCTGTGGGTTCCATGGGCACCACCACATAATAACCGTCGCCGTGAAAACGCATTTTAGCGCCCCCCTGTGCCAGGGCCTCCAGCAGTTCCGGCGGTGCTTTGGGCAATTTTTCCCGGTCAAACTCCTCCAGCATGGCAATGGGGAAAGGCAGCGGCCCTTTTGGGAGCGGCTCACCCGGTTTGGTGCGGATGATCTCCGCACCTCGGATGGCGCGAAGCCCTGGCCCCCATTGGTGCGCCTGTTCGAAGGGCACCCGTTTGTGCAAAGAGAACTTTCCGAATTCTGGGATCATCACCCCGGCTACCCAAGTGCTGCCGCCCTCCAGATCCAGCATCACCCGGTAGATCATCCCTTCTTCCACGGGGCAACAGGCGTGGATCTGCCAGCCCTGGCCCTCTTCTTGCCAGGATAGGGCCCCGACCGGCCGGCCTTCCAGCAATAGATCACACTGGCCCACGGTATGTCCCCCTTTCGCCATACGTTCCTCTTTTCATTTTATGAAGCAGCTTTGTTTTTGATACGCTGACAAAATGGAAAAAGGGGAAGCCGCCGCTTCCCCCAGTCTCATTTCGATTCTCCCCACCAAAGGGGATCCCTTTTATTGCACTGCCGCGCTGCCGCATACCAGTGCGGTACACTCTGCTGTGGCAGTGAAGCCGCAGCCCTCGGTGCCCACCAGATACAAATTGTTTTGTGCAACACTGTCGCCATGGAGGATCTTTCCACCCGAGGACAGATCCACCATGCCGGAATAGCAGCTGGCACTGCCGCTGCGCAAGATCACCTGGCAACCCACGCTGCCCAGCAGGCTCTGGCCTGCCGGCACTGTGACGCTGCGCCACTGGTTGCTCGTGCCGCCATTTCCGCCCACCTGGGCCACAGCCGCCTGCACCACCCGGTCGATCACCGATTGGCTGGCCGGGTCGGCCTGCTGGATCGCGCTCTCCAATTCTTGCTGCACAGCCGCCATCTCTGTACTGATCTGGCTTTCAATTTCCTTTTGCTTGGCTTGAAACACCGAATCGATCTGAGTGTTTGCCTCAGGCACCGCCACATCGGTTATGTAGCTCAGTGTCACCAGAGGATCGCTCTGGGAGCCATAACCGCCGGCAGCTGCCGCCACCACCGCGCCGCCCAGTGCCAATACCAACAGCGCCGCAAAGGCCGGCTTGCCCCACATCCTGTCTTTTTTCACGTTCTTGTTAACCCTCCCTGTGCTCCTTGTGCTCTTGTTCGTTTTCGGTGCGCAGGCCAAAGCTTACAGCTATGGCGTCATCTACCCGCTCCATTACGCTTTCATCCAAACGGCCCATTTTTTCCCGCAGCCGCCGCTTATCCAACGTCCGCACCTGCTCCAGCAGGACGACAGAATCTTTGGATAAGCCGTAGGTACGGGCTTCGATCTCAATGTGGGTGGGCAGTTTGGCCTTATTCAGCTGGGATGTGATGGCCGCTGCGATGACTGTAGGACTAAAGCGGTTGCCCACGTTGTTCTGCACGATCAACACCGGCCGCATGCCGCCTTGCTCGCTGCCCACCACGGGACTCAGATCTGCATAATAGATATCGCCCCGCTTTATATTCGATGAAAAGTGTTCCAAAATCGCTCACGCTCCGCTGGTAAAAGTCGGTTGAACCGCTCTTTTATTTTTCCACACAGATCCCTGTTTTAATCATGCAAACAGAAATTGTGCCAGCGCGCGGCGCAGGTGCCGTTCTCCCCCGTATCATTTTATGCGGCGGCGGCCCGGGCGTGCCTGCAGGCGGAGCCCATGAATTTCGTTCATGGTTACTATATCATATTTCGCAGCCTGGAGCAATGTTCATTTTCCCCTTCGAAACCCAAGATTTTTGATTCCCAGGTTTCATCTGCCTTCTTTTGGGCCATGCTATAACCATATGGCAACCGTATGGGCCGGGCTGTGGTTTTCTCCCGGCCTCTAGGAGGGGAACGAGATTGGGCAGAATAAGGAATCGACACCGTGAACGACAGCTTTTGGCCTGTTTGGCCTGTGTGCTCTTGGCGCTCTCCACCTGGCAGGCTGGGGCAACGGTCTGGCAGGCGGGCCGCCAGGCCCAAGCGGTATGGGGTGGTGCGTCCAGCCTTCAGCAGGCCGCCCAACAGCTGCACAGCGCCCAAGCACTGCTGGTGCGGCGCAGCGATGGCGCCGTATTGCTTCAGCGCCAGGCGGATTCCCCCATGTACCCGGCTTCGCTGACCAAGATCATGACTGCCTTAGTGGCTCTGGAAACACTGCCGGATCTGGATATGCAGATCTGCTTGACTCCCGATATCTTTCCCCCTTTGGAAGAAGCGTCCGCTTCTCTGGCCGGCTTTTCACCCGGCGAATGGGTCACTGTCCGCGACTTGCTCTACGGCTGCCTCCTTTCTTCCGGCGCCGAATGCTCCGTGGCACTGGCCCGGCTATCTGCCGGCACCGAGGCGGCATTTGTGCAAAAGATGAACGAGAGAGCCCGGCAGCTCGGCATGGCAAACACCCATTTCACCAACGCCTGCGGCCTCCACGACCCTGACCACGTCTCCACAGCCCATGACCTGGCTCTTCTGTTGGATGCCGCCTTGGCAAACCCCACTTTCCGGCAGATCTTTACCACTTGGCACTACCAGGCCTCTGTGACCCCGCAGCACCCGGAAGGATTGCCCCTTTCCAGCACGCTGGCCGATGAACTGCCCCCAGAGGCGCTCCGTTCCGGCGTCATCTTGGGGGGCAAAACCGGCTTTACCAGCCAGGCAGGTCTGTGCTTGGCTACGCTGTCCCGCCTGGGAACAGACGAATACATTCTGATCACCGGCAGCGCGCCGGGCAACCACGCCACGGAGCAATACAACATCACGGACGCTTGTCTGCTGCTCAACGCCTTATCTTCGGTTCTTGTCAGCGGTTAAGCCCCAGCTCCCTCTGTCTGGCCGTCCTTCTCTCCATTGTGAAAAACAGCGTGCAAGATCCGGTCGCCTTCCAAAAACCACTCTGCGCATACCGGCTCCAGTGTGTCTTCCTGCAGCCACACCCGTTTGGCCGCTGCCCGCCCTTCGGCATCCAGCTCATAGGTCAACGCCAGGCAGGATATCCCCTCTTTTTCTTCCTTGCCCCATTCGGTGGGCACGCCCCCCGCCAGGCTGTTCAGCAGCCCATCCACACAATCCACCGGCGTGAAGCCGGAGATAGCTGGCAGCAATGTCTCCAATTCTGCATCGTCATATTGCAGCTTTGTGCCGTTTTCCGAAATGACGCAGCGGACCCCTGCGATCTCCTGGGGCTCCACTACAGTGGCGGAGCTTTGTTCCGGTGTTTTCTCAATGGCCAGCTGATACTCCATGATCACGCCGGAATCCGCCGTCACAGTGGCAGTCGTGCTAAAGTGTTCCAGCCCATTGTAATATTCCCGCACTTGCTGTTCAGGCCCTGCCTCCTGTTTGCCGCAGCCTGCCAGCAGGCACAGCAGCAAAGGCAAGGCCAGCCAAGGCTTCTGGTTCTTTTTCAATGCACATCACTCTCCCTGCCCTATGTATAGCGCCGGCAGCGCGCCATTATGCCGGCATCCAGGTACAGCAAAGCCTCCGCAATCTCGCGGAGGCTTTCGGATGCAACAAAAAAGCAGGCGGTGTATCTCTATTACAAGATCCGGTAACAGAAGCTGATGAGCACCGGCACCAGGGCGGAACATATGACGCCGTTCATCACTGAAAACACCACAGCTTCGTCATTGGTATAGCGGATCATCATAGGCAAAGTCGTATCTTCGCTGGTGGCGCCGGCAGCAGCAATGCAGCTGTAGGCATTCAAATGCTTGGATAACCAGGCAATGCTGAAAAAGGAGAAGATCTCCCGCATCAGGTTGCTCAAGAACGTGATGCTGCCCATCTGGGCACCGGCCAGCTTGCCCAGGGTAGCGCCTGCCAAGCTGTACCACCCCAACCCGCAGGCTGCGGCTGCGCTCTCATTCGGCGGATGGCCGGTGAGCAGGCCGCACAAAATGCCGCCCAGCATCGACCCCACGACGATGCCCGCCGGCACTACCAAGATTTTGATATGGTATTGCTTGAGCTTGTTCCAAAGGCCGTGATGCATGCCGACACTGATGCCCACAGAGAACATCAGCAGATACAGGATGTAATCAGAATTGGCGGCCAGCCAATCCACCAGGCCCCAATCGGGCCCCCACAGGCCATAGCCTATGCCCAACCCCAGGGCTGCCAATGCAAAAAGCACCATTTATGGTTCCTCCCCTTTGGGTCTGTCCTCCGGTTCTTGGAGGAATTTTTTAGAGAGCAGATAGACGATGGCCACCGACAGCGCCGTGGGGATCAAACAATAGAGTAAGCTGTCAAGCCCCAGGCTGGCCAATTCCGAAAGGAAGTTGGGGCGCCCGCCCAACGTGACCCCCATGGAAAAAATCAGCAGCAGCGTGCAGATCAGCTGCACTTTTTCATTGATGCCTTTGGCTTTGCGTGGAAAGATCCGGTTGCCCACCAAAACACCCACACACATCACGATCAATACATCCATTCCGTTGCTTCTTATCCCCTTTCGTTTCCTTTTGCGCCCCGCTTTTCCAATGCGTATTGGATGGCTTTGTTTTTGCCCTGGCGGGTCTTTTCCAGCAGGGAACGCAGTTCCCCCTGCACCTGCTCCACCTCTTGCCGGAAGGTCTGGGCCGACAGGCGCAGCGCTCCATGGCCCAGGATAATCAGCTGTTCGGTGTTATCGGAAGTGGCGACCCGCACCCGGTGCCGTTTGCTGATCTCATAGGTGGTCTTTTCGATATAGGCGTCTGCTGTCTCCGCTTCCTTGGTATAGACCACATAGATGTTGTGATAACGGGAGACTTCGCCGGTGCCTCCCGGCACTTTATAGGCGTCAAACACCAGGATGACCACGCACTTTTTGAACCCTTGATAATTGCTCAGGATGTCCATCAGCATCTGGCGCGCCAAATCCAGGTTGTCTCTGGCCACTTCCTTGAGCTCCTCCCAGGCGAAAATGATGTTGTATCCATCCACCAACAGATATTCGGGCCCCCGGTCCCGCATGACCAGCGGGCGCTGGGGCGCCTGCGCAGCCGTTTGGGGCGCCCGCCACTCCCGCCGGCGGATGGGGCCGTAGGTCCGCTCATAAATGGCCATCAGCTCTTTGTCCTCTTCCAATGAACCGCTGTAGCGGACAGGCGGCGGCGCAGCGGGGGCTGCCGCCTCCTCTTCTTCGGGCGGATCCAGGCGTAAGCCGCTGTCTACATGCATATACCGGCGCACCTGGTCCCATTTGACCACAAAGCCGGCCCCATGGGCACAGAACACTGAATCCCCGGTGTTGTCCACGTCCCGCTGGCAGTCGTAGCCGATGGCTTCCACCACTTGCTGCTGGTTGTGGCAGGGCTCATAGCCCTGCAAAGTGCAGGAAAAGCGGCCCCGTCCGCCGGTGTAGGCCGTCACCTCCAGGCCATAATCCCGCAAGGTCGCCACTGGCGCCGCCCCTTGCAGCAGTGAAAACTCCCCCTGCTCTTGGGGCGGGTCAAATTGGCCGCCCAGCCGCTGCAGATCCGCCATGGCCCGGCCCACCTGCGCCGTAGGCACCTCCAGCCGGAAGGCATACCAGGGTTCCAGCAAAATGCTCTCGGCGCTCATCAGTCCCTGGCGGACCGCCCGGTAAGTGGCCTGGCGGAAATCGCCCCCTTCGGTGTGCTTCACATGGGCCCGCCCTGCCACCAGGGTGATCTTCATATCGGTGATGGGCGATCCGGTGAGCACCCCCAGGTGGGTCTTCTCTTCCAAATGGGTCAGCACCAGCCGCTGCCAATTCCGGTCCAGCAAGTCCTCGCTGCACCGGGTGGCAAACTGGAGCCCGCTGCCCCTGGGCAGCGGTTCCAGCAACAGATGGACTTCCGCATAATGGCGCAAGGGCTCAAAATGGCCCACGCCCTCCACCGGCCGGGCGATCGTCTCCCGGTACAGGATGTTGCCCGCGCCAAACTCCACTTCCATCCCGAAGCGCTGGGCGATGATCTGTTTGAGGATCTCCAGCTGTACTTCCCCCATCAGCTGCATGTGGATCTCCCGTAGTGACTCGTTCCACACAATGTGCAGCTGGGGGTCTTCCTCTTCCAACTGGCGCAGCTGCAGCAGGGCTTTGTGGGCATCGGTCCCTTGGGGGAGATCTACCCGATAAGTGAGCACCGGCTCCAACACCGGCGCCTGGGCAGGCGCCTCCTCCCCCAGACCTTGGCCCGGATATGTAGTATCCAGGCCGGTGACGGCACAGACAGTCCCAGCCGGCGCCTGGTCTGCCAGCTGATACCGCTGGCCCGAATAAATGCGGATCTGGTCTACTTTTTCTTTGCCTTCCGCCGCCAAAGCGTCTTTTACCCGCAAACAGCCGCCTGTCACTTTCATATAGGTCAACCGGTTGCCCTGGGGGTCTCGGGCGATCTTGTACACCCGGGCGCCAAAAGCCTGTGGGTACTGTGGCTCCAACGTATAATCATCCAGCCCTTGCAGCAGGGCCTCCACCCCATCCAGTTTGAGGGCGGCGCCAAAATAACAGGGGAACAGCTTCCGCCGGGCCACCAGCTGCGCCAGTTCCTCTTGGTTCAGCCGGCCGTGCTCCAAATAGCGGGCCAGGGTCTGCTCATCGCACAGGGCGGCTTCTTCCCACGAAGCCTGCTGGTCCGGCTGGCTGAAATCCACACAGCCTTCTCCCAGCCTGTTTTTGAGCTCTTCCAGCAGGGGTTCCCGCAGCGCGCCCGGCAGATCCATCTTATTGATGAACAAAAAAGTAGGCACCTGGTACCGTTCCAGCAGCCGCCACAGTGTCTCCGTATGGCCCTGGACCCCATCGGTGCCGCTGATGACCAAAATGGCGTAATCCAGCACTTGCAGCGTCCGCTCCATCTCGGCGGAAAAATCCACATGGCCCGGGGTATCCAACAGCGTGACCTCCGTCTGCCCCAAAGGCAGCACCGCCTGCTTGGAAAATATCGTGATGCCCCTCTGCCGTTCCAAGGCGAATGTATCCAAAAAAGCGTCTTGATGGTCCACCCGGCCCAATTTTTTCAGGCAGCCGCTTTGGTACAGCATCCCCTCGGACAACGTGGTCTTGCCTGCGTCCACATGGGCCAGGATCCCTACGACCAATTTTTTCATATCCGCCTTCCTCTCCGCTCTCTCTGGAATCTTGCCGCTTGCCCACGGAAAAAGCCTCCCTTTTGGGGGAGGCTCACGCCTTCGTTTAGGCACCGGTCTGCACGGTCTGCCCGTTGGGCAGCACAAACTCAGTCTCCGCCGGGCTGTCCGCCTGGTAGGCGGTCTGCTGCATGCTATAGACCGTCAGCCCGCCCACCTGGCTTTCGGCCCCGTATAAAAGGCCGGTGGAAACGGCGATGTAATAAGTGTCTTCCACCATCAGGCCTGCCCCCATGGCGTTGTCCACGGGGTGCGCTGCCTTGACATAAATGCAGGCTTTTCCATCCCGTTCCGTGTAGCCGGCCTCCAGGATCTCCAGTTCCAGCACGTCTTCATATGTGGGGATCCCGCCGGCCTCATCGTAGCTATATTCACCCCGGCTGCCTTGGTAATACTGGGGCGAGCTGGTTGACAGCCAAGCATAATAGCTGTCGGGCGTCAGGATGATGTTCTTTTCCTGCCCCCCATCCGCCGGGGTGATCCGCAGCCGGCACCGCTCCCCCTTGACTGCCGCCGTCACTTGGGTCTGGTTCTCCAGGCTGTGATAGCTCTGGGTCACCAGGGCAGTGTATTGATATTCTGCCGGCCGCCGCAGGGTGCGGATCACGTCTTTCACGTTTTCCGGGTGGATGGCCACGCCATCCACCGCATCGGCGTTTTCGCCCAATTCGCCGGCGCCCACTGTCAAGCCGCCGTTTTCGCCGGGCAGCGTGATGGTCTGTATCTGGTCCAGATAGCTGCGGCTGGTAAAATAAAAACTACAGGCCAGCACGATCAAAAGCAGCGTGGTGGCAATGGCCACAGCCTGGGCCATCTTGCCCCGTTTCATCGATCAGGACTCCGCAGTGGCCGCAAAATCTTCCGGTGGCTGCTCTGTGCGGCCAAAGGCATACAAAATGGCGTCGGCAATGCGCCGGCTGGCCTGCCCGTCGCCATAGGGGTTGACCGCTTGGGCCATCTTCCGGTATTCCGCCGGATCCCGCAGCAGCGTCAAAGCCATCTGGGCAATGGCGTCCCGTTCTACTCCGGCCATGCGCACTGTGCCGGCTGCCACCGCTTCCGGCCGCTCGGTCTCCCGGCGCAGCACCAGCACCGGTTTGCCCAAAGAGGGGGCCTCTTCCTGAATGCCGCCCGAATCGGTCATCACCAGCGTCACTCGCTCCATCAGGTTGTGCATATCCACCACGCCCAAGGGCTCCACCAACTCCACATTGGGGATATCCCCCAGGTTGTCCCGGGCCATTTGCTGCACATAAGGGCTCAAGTGCACCGGGTAGACAATGCGCACCCCGGGCTGTTCCTGTGCCACACGCCGCGCCGCATCCATGATGTTCTGGAAAGGTTCGCCGTAATTTTCCCGGCGGTGGGCTGTCAGCAGAATGACTTGCTCTTTGTCATAATCGATCTGGTTCAGCCGGCTGCAGGCAAAGGTATAGGGGTGCTGCACGGTGGTAGACAGGGCGTCGATGACCGTGTTGCCCGTCACATATACGTTTTTCGTAATGTTTTCCCGGCGCAGGTTTTCTGCATTGGCCCGGGTGGGGGCAAAATGAAGGTCGGCAATGTCGCCGGTCAGGGTCCGGTTCATCTCTTCCGGGAAGGGGGAGTATTTGTCATAAGTCCGCAGGCCAGCCTCCACATGGCCCACCTTCACTTTTGCATAAAAGGAGGCCAGAGCCGCCACAAAAGTGGTGGATGTGTCGCCGTGGACCAGCACCAGGTCAGGCTTTGCCTGCTCCAGCACGCCCCCCATCCCTTCCAGCACTTTGGCGGTGATCCGCATCAGTGTCTGAGAGGGCTCCATGATATCCAGGTCGTAATCGGGCGTCACCTGAAAAGCCTGAAGCACCTGGTCCAGCATCTCCCGATGCTGGGCTGTGACACAGACCAGGCTCTCGATCTCCGGCCGGGTTTGCAGTTCTTTCACCAGCGGGCACATCTTGATGGCCTCAGGCCGCGTGCCGAACACCGACATGACTTTGATATTTTCCATAGCGCTCCTCCCCTATTGCTCGTCCCCGCCGTCTTGGCCGCTGTCTTTTTGATCATGGCTGTGGGCGGCTTCTTCGTGCTCTTCTTCCTTTTTTTGATCATAGCCGGTGACGCTCAAGCCGATGAGCACGGCCGCCAAGATCGCCAGGGCCAAAATAATGATCTTCACTTCGCCGCTGGTGGCCAGCATCACAGCCGCCAATCCCAGCACCACCGACAGCATGTACAAGATCGCCACCGACTGTTTCTGATCAAAGCCCATATCGATGAGCCGGTGGTGCACATGGCCCCGGTCGGCATGCATAGGGCTCTGCCCTTTGAGCAGCCGGCGGATGATGGCAAAGGCAGTGTCGAAAATGGGCAGGCCCAAAATGATGAACGGCACGGCAAAGGATATGCCCACATAAAATTTGAACAGGCCCTGTATGGAGATGGTGGCCAAAATATAGCCCAAGAACATGGATCCGGTATCGCCCATAAAGATCTTGGCCGGGTTCATATTGTAGGGCATAAAGCCGATACAAGCGCCGGCCAACGCCGCCATGCACACGGCAATATACCCTTCGGACACCAGCACGGCGATGGTGAACACCGTGATGGTGGCGATGGTGGATACACCCACCGCCAGGCCATCCAGACCGTCGATCATGTTGACGGCATTGGTCACGCCCACGATCCACACCACAGTCAGAGGCACGGCAAAAATACCAAGATCGATCAAGCCGCTGTCGCTAAAAGGGTTCATCAAGGTGCGCACCACCACGCCGCTGCACACGGGGATCAGCGCCGCCACGATCTGCCCGGCAAATTTGACCAGCGGTTTCAGCGGGTGGATGTCATCGATGACGCCCAGGCAGACGATGAGCACCGCGCCCAGCAAAATGGATTTTGTCTGGGAATCGATCCGGCCAAAGAGCAAAAAGCTGATGAGGAACCCCAGAAAAATGGCCAGCCCGCCCAACCGGGGAATGGGCACCTTGTGCATCCGCCGGGCGTCCCGCGGCACGTCGATGGCGCCCACCTTTTTGGCAAACATCTTCACCACCGGTGTCAGGGCAAAACTGAGTGCCAGCGCCACGCTGAAGGCGAAAAACGATGTGATGAGAACGCTGTTGTCGATCATGATCTTTGTCCCCCGCAGTGCTGCTCCGGGGGCCCCCTTTCTCGCGATTCTGTTCTGTGTTCTTTGCGTGTGTTTGCGGCACAGGGCGCGCCCGGCCCCAGTAAACCGTCAATATCATTGGCAAGGCAGAGAGCTTTCTACCTTTGTCATATCAACGATCTCTATGGCCAGACGGCCCTGTTTTTGCCTCAAAGCCTCATCTTTTTGGCTTTGCCAAAAAACCCACTTTTTTATACACTTTTTCCAGGGTACGATCTGCCAGGCGTGCAGCCTGGAAAGCGCCCTCGGTATATACCTGCTCCAAATAGTCCTTGTTCTTCAGCAGGTCCTCTGTCTTTTCCCGCACAGGGCGCAGTACTTCCACCACAGCTTCGCCCACGGCCATTTTAAAGTCGCCATACCCTTTGCCGACAAACTGCTGCTCCACTTGCTCCGGCGTGGAACCGGTGGCGGCGCAGTAGATGTTGATCAGGTTGTTGACGCCCGGCTTGTCTTCGCCCCGGCGGATCTCGCTGCCCGAATCGGTGACTGCCCGCTTGAATTTGCGCAGGATATCCTCCGGCTTGTCGGTCAGCAGCACATAGGCGTTTTGGTTCGGGTCGGATTTGCTCATTTTTTTCGTCGGGTCGGCAAGCGACATGATCTTGGCTCCCGACCGCACGATCATCGGTTCGGGGATGGTGAACACATCGCCGTAAACGCCGTTGAACCGCTCGGCGATATCCCGGGCAATTTCCACATGCTGCTTTTGATCCTGTCCCACGGGCACCAAGTCGGTGTGGTACAGCAGGATGTCAGCGGCCATCAGCACCGGATAGGTAAACAAGCCTGCATTCACATTATCGGCATGCTGCTTGGATTTATCCTTGAACTGGGTCATGCGGGACAGCTCCCCAAACATGGTGTAGCAGTTCAAGATCCAGGCCAATTCCGCATGGGCAGACACATGGCCCTGGATAAACAGCAGGCTCTTCGCCGGGTCAATGCCGCAGGCAATGTACTGGGCCAACACTTCCAGCGTCTGACGGCGCAGAGCGGCCGGGTCCTGCCGCACGGTGATGGAATGCAGGTTCATCACGCTGAAGATGCAGCGGTAATCCTGCTGCATGCCCACCCAGTTGCCAATGGCGCCCAGGTAGTTGCCCAGCGTCAACTTGCCCGAAGGCTGTACACCGCTGAATACGATCTTTTGTTTCGCTTCTTCTGCCCCACGAATCGGGGCTGCCGTCTGTTGCACTTCCATACAAAAACGCTCCTCTATTTTCCCATCACTTGGCGGGTGCATTGGGCCAAAATGGCCACGCCCCGCCGGATCTGTTCTTCGGTCGGTGTCGAATAATTGAGCCGCACGCCGGGATTTTCCCGGCAGCCGCCGGGCACGAAGGCGGAGCCCGGCACCACGGCCACCCCGTTCTGGGCGGCCAAAGCGGCCAGCTGATCGCTGTTGCTGCCTTGCGGCAGCGCCAACCATATAAACAGACCACCATCCGGCCTGGAAAATGCGACGCCGTCCGGCATGTGGGCCGCCAGCTCTTCCAGCATCAGGTCCCGCTTGCTCCGATACAGCTGGCAGCAGGCGGCGATGTGGGCATCCAGGTCAAACCGGTTGAAATACTCGGCCGCCACTGCCTGGAAAAACAGGTTGCAATGGATGTCGCTGGCCATCCGGCTCTGGGCCATCCGCTCGATGAGCTGCCGGTTGGCCTGGGCATAGCCCATGCGCACACCGGGGGATAAGATCTTAGACAGGGAACCGGCAAAAAACACACGCCCATCTTCGTCCAAGCTCTTCAGGGGCGGCACATATTCGCCGCTATAGCGCAGCTCAAAATAGGGGTTGTCCTCCAAGATCATCACATCGTACCGCTGGGCCAGCGCATAGATCTCCCGGCGCTTTTCCATGCTGGTGGTATAGCCGGTGGGGTTTTGAAACGTGGTGATCACATAGATGAACTTCACATTTTTCTGCTGCCGCAGCTGGTCTTCCAGGGCGTTTAGGTCCATGCCGTCCGGCTCCATGGGCACCCCTACCACCCGGGCCCCATCAAAAGCAAACGTCTTGAGCGCCCCCATAAACGTGGGGTCTTCGGCCAAGATCACATCTCCCGGGTCGATCATCATACGGGTGAACAGGTCGATGGCCTGCTGGCCGCCGCCGGTGATCATCAGTTCGTCTTCCGGCCGGCCGGTGCCATGCTTCTGTGCCATGCGCTGCCGGAGGAAATCCCGCAATGGGTCGTAGCCCTCTGTCTGCCCATATTGGAAGAGGGCCGGCGCATCTTCCCGCTGGAACAGCTCGTCGGCAATGGCCCGCAATTCCTTTAGGGGGAATGTCTCTGCCGAAGGGTTTCCTGCGGCAAAGGGGATGGTGGCAGGGTCAGCCGTCATTTTCAAAACGTCGCCGCCACCGCCCTGGGGCATTGACGCAAATGGTTTGGAAAAACGATAGTCCATCGCTGTACCTCCTATCCGTGGCAAAACCAGAGGACACCATTGCGCCCTCTGCCAGACATATATCTGGATTTTATCACAGGCTGCCACCCATAGGCAAGGCTTTCCCGCGTTCCCCCGGATATTTCTCGCAAATTTGTGAAAAATACCGTCAAAAGGAGGAACATGCCTTGCAGAAGAAATCAAATGCCATCCGCACCATCAGTTTCCTGCTGTGCGTCAGCGTCGTCTCTCTCAGCGCAGCCCTTTACTACCGCTACAAGGCCGACGGCCTGACGCTGCAAGTGGAACAGCACCAGCAGGAAGCCTATTCCCAGCTGCTGGACCATGTCTCCAATTTGGAGACTGCCCTGCAAAAAGCCCGGTATTCCAACAGCGCCCCCATGCTCTCCCAGCTGGCGGCCCAAGTCTGGCGGGAATCCGCCGGTGCTTCCGCCGCTTTGTCCACGCTGCCCCTGACTACCAACGGGCTGCTGGAAGTGCAGAAATTCGTCAACCAAACCGGCGAATATGCCTTCACTCTCATCCGCCGGAATGGCGTGTTGGGCGATGAGGAATACACCAACCTTTCCGCCCTGTATCAATCGGCCGACAGCCTGTGCTCCCAGCTGATGGATTACCAGGCCACCCTGGGGCAAGACCTGGCCTTTGGCAGCCAGGCCCAGACCGTCTCCGCCTTTGACAGCGACACGCCCCAGCAGGCCGAATACCCTTCTTTGGTGTATGACGGCCCCTTCTCTGACCACCTGGACCGGCGCACCTCCCTGTATCTGGAGGGCCAAGCCTCTGTGACAAAGCAGCAGGCCATTGAAAAGGCAGCCGCTTTTGCCGCCTTGGAGGAAGACAGCCTGCAAGTGACCGGTGAAACAGCCGGTACCATCCCCTGTTGGCAGGTGCAGGGCGGCGATATCGCCATGCAGGTGACCAAGCAAGGCGGTCATGTGCTGCTGCTCACCGACGGCCGCACGCTGGGTGCCCCTCAGATGACGGCCCAGCAGGGGGCCCAGCAAGCCGCCGCTTTTCTGGAGCGCCATGGCTTTGCCGGCATGAAGCAGAGCTATTATGAAGCAACCGGCGGCATTGTAACAGTCAACTTCGCCAGCCAGCAAGATGGCCGCACCCTGTACCCTGACCTGGTCAAAGTCTCCATTGCGCTGGATACCGGCGAAGTGGTGGGGTTTGAAAGCCGCGGCTACCTGATGAACCACCGGGAACGGCAGTTGGCGGTGCCCCAGATCTCCCTGGAGCAGGCGCGGCAATCTCTCTCCCCTCTGTTGACCGTGGAACGGGAAGGCCAAGCCCTCATCCCTTCTGCCGGCGAGCGGGAAGTGGACTGCTATGAATTTGTCTGCCGCACGCCGGAGAACACCCACTGCATCGTGTATATCGACGCCCAGACCGGCGCGGAACAGAACATTCTGCTCCTGCTGGAAGGGGCCAACGGCGTGCTGACCGCCTGACATGTCCTCACTGGGGCAATCCCTCTTGCTTGCGCCGCAGGCTGTGGGCGATCTGCCGTATCTGCCGCAGGGCCTCCTGGTCCGCCTGGGCAGGCAGCTGATCCGTATGCAGGCTGACGGCGCTGAACTGGGCAGGCGCCCCCAGTTCGGCCAAAATGATCCGCGCGGTCTTCAAGGCGCAGGCCGGCTCTTTTGTGCTGCCTCCGGCAGTGAGCAGCACTACGCCGGTCTTCGCCTTGGCCGGTGCGAAAAACCCTTGCACCCGGCCGGCATACAGGGCCTGGAACCGGCTGCACAGGGCCAGCAGGCTGCCGGTCAGCGTGGAAAAATACAGGGGCGAAGCCAACACGATCACGTCAGCGCCATCCACCAGCTGGTAGATGGCATCCATATCGTCCCGGACGACACAGCCCGGCTGGTGGAAACATCCCCGGCAATCCACACAAGGCGCCACCGAGGTCCGGTAGGCATCCACCTGCTCCACCTCGCCGGGCAGTTCCCGCCGGAGTGCCTGGATCAGGTGCGCCGTATCGCCCTGGGGGCGTGGAGATCCGTTCAAAATCAATGTGCGCATAAGTTTTCCGTACCGGCAGCCGGTACGCTCCTTTCTTCCTCTGTTTTGCTGCATCTTCCCTTTTCTCAGTATTCTCATTTTCTTATTTTATCATCCTTTTTCCCCGCCGGACAGCTTTTTCTTTCCACGCCGCCAACTGCCGTGCGGTTTTCATCAAATTTTTCTCCCATTCCCTCTTCTGCCGCTGCAAAATCACGAATTGGGCCATCTGCTCGAAAAATATCGGTAAACCGCTTGACGCATTTTCCCTGGTATTATATAATTGAACCGATGAACAAAGGCGTTCATTAAAGGGTGAAAGGATAACTGCTTTTGTCCTTTAATGAACGTCTGTTTTTATGCCACCCGGAAGAACAAAAATTTGGGAGGAATCTTTTATGCTTACAGCAATCACTGGCATCAACTGGGGCGACGAAGGCAAAGGCCGCATGGTGGACCTGCTTTCGGAAAATTACGACGTCGTGGTCCGCTACCAAGGCGGCAACAACGCCGGACACACGGTGGTCAATCCCCGGGGCAAATTCATTTTGAACCTGCTGCCTTCCGGCATTTTGCGCAGCGGCGTAGTCAATGTGATGGGCAACGGCATGGTCATTGATCTGGAACACCTCAACGGCGAGATCAAAAACCTGCGGGACGCCGGCGTCTCCGTCACGCCGGAAAATTTGAAGATCAGCGACAAAGCCGTCATCTGCCTGCCCTATCACAAGCTGCTGGACAACCTGGAGGAAGACCGGCTGGGCGATGCCAAGTTCGGCTCTACCCGCCGGGGCATTGCGCCGGTCTATGGCGATAAGTACATGAAGCGGGCGGTGCGCATGGGCGAGCTGCTGCACCCGGAGGACCTGCGCCGCCGGCTGGAAGGCATCGTCGATTGGAAGAACCTGACTGTCGTTGGCGGTTATCACAGCGATCCCATCACCGTAGACGGCGTGATGGAATGGCTGGAGACCTATGGCGCTCCCCTGCGGGACCACGTGTGTGACACCGGCCTGTATCTGGATCAGATGGAGAAAGCGGGCAAAAAGATCCTGTTTGAAGCCCAGTTGGGCGCCCTGCGGGATATCGACTTTGGCATCTATCCCTACACCACTTCCTCTTCCACCATTGCGGCCTATGCCCCCATCGGCGCAGGCATCCCCAACCACAAACTGAGCAAGAGCATCGGCATCATGAAAGCCTATTCCTCTTGTGTGGGCGAGGGCCCCTTTACAGTGGAGCTGTTCGGCGAAGAGGGTGAAAAGCTGCGCCAGGCCGGCGGCGAATTCGGCGCTGCCACAGGCCGCCCCCGCCGGGTCGGCCCCTTCGACTGCGTGGCCTCCCGCTATGGCGTGCGGATGCAGGGCGCCGACGAGATCGCCCTGACCAAGCTGGATGTGCTCTCCTACCTGGACCGCATCCCGGTCTGTGTGGCCTACGAAGTAGACGGCCAGCGCACCACGGAGTTCCCCACTGGTGCCGCGTTGGATCGGGCCAAGCCCATTTATGAGTATGTGCCCGGCTGGCAGTGCGACATTTCCGGCTGCCGCCGCATCCAAGACCTGCCCAAGGCGGCGGTGGATTACATCCACTTCTTGGAGCAGGCTGTGGGCTGCCACATCTCTTATGTATCTGTGGGCGCCGCCCGGGAACAATACATCGTCATGTAATTGAACAGAAACGCCGGACCCCCGCGGCCCATCTTTTTCCGGATGGCCGCGGGGGTCTGTGAAAAACCTCGGCAACGGGAACGGAGGCAACTGAGAATGGAGCAGAAAGCATACCTAGTGCTGCAAGATGGCACTGTCATGGAGGGCATTTCCTTCGGCGCCAGCGGCGATGTGTGCGGTGAGATCGTTTTTACAACCGGCATGACCGGCTATCTGGAGACTTTGACCGACCCCAGCTACCATGGCCAGATCGTGGTGCAGACCTTTCCCCTCATTGGCAATTACGGGGTGATCCCTGCGGATTTTGAAAGCACCCGGCCCCAAGTGCGGGCCTATGTTGTGCGCCAATGGTGCCAAGAGCCCTCTAACTTCCGCTCGGAAGGGGATCTGGACGCCTATTTGAAAGAGCAGGGCATTGTGGGGCTGTGGGGCATCGATACCCGGCAGCTGACCAAGCGCATCCGCCAAAACGGCGTGATGAACGGCAAGATCGTCCGGGAGATCCGCGATCTGCCTGCCCTGCTGGATGAGATCCGCTCATACCGCATCCAAGGGGCCGTGGAGGCTGTCACCCGCCAGAGCCCCCGCACCGATACGCCGGAGGAGCCCCGCCGCCGGGTGGTGCTGTGGGATTTTGGCGCCAAGGAGAACATCCGGCGGGAACTGCTCAAGCGGGGCTGTGAGGTGCTGACCATGCCCGCCTCTTCCACTGCCGAGCAGATCGCCTCTTTGAAGCCGGACGGCATCATGTTGAGCAACGGCCCGGGGGACCCGGCGGACAACCAGGGGATCATCGAACAGCTGGCCCTGTTGTGCCAGAAGCGCATCCCCACCTTCGGCATCTGTTTGGGCCATCAGCTGCTGGCCCTGAGCCAGGGCGGCCGGACCCACAAGCTGAAATATGGGCACCGGGGCGCCAACCAGCCTGTGCGTGATCTGGGCACAGGCCGGGTCTATATCACCAGCCAAAACCACGGCTATGCCGTAGATGGCAGCCAGCTGCCCCCCAACGCCAAAGTCAGCATGGTCAATGCCAACGACCTGACTTGCGAGGGCATCGAATACACCGATATGCCGGTGTTCAGCGTGCAGTTCCACCCGGAAGCCTGCGGTGGGCCGCTGGATACTGCATTCTTGTTTGACCAATTCATGGAACGGATGGAGGTGGACCGCTCATGCCGCGGAACCCTGGGATAAAAAAAGTGCTGGTCATCGGCTCCGGCCCCATTGTCATCGGCCAGGCGGCCGAGTTCGACTATGCTGGCACCCAAGCCTGCCGGGCGCTGAAAGAAGAAGGTCTGGAAGTGATGCTCATCAATTCCAACCCGGCCACCATCATGACCGATGGTGTCATGGCAGATGAAGTGTATATCGAACCGCTGACCCTGGAGACCGTCAAGCGGATCATCGAAAAAGAAAAGCCGGACAGCCTGCTCTCCACCTTGGGCGGCCAGACCGGTCTGAATCTTTCCATGCAGCTGGCCCGGGAAGGGTTCCTCGCCGAGCACAACGTGCGCCTGCTGGGCGCCGATCCGGAGACCATCGACAAAGCGGAGGACCGCCAGCGCTTCAAAGATACCATGCTCTCCATCGGTGAGCCGGTGATCCCCAGCAAAGTGGTCACCGACCTGACCGGCGCGCTGTCCTTTGCCCAGACCATCGGCTATCCCGTCATCGTGCGGCCCGCCTTTACCCTGGGCGGCAGCGGCGGCGGCATCGCCCAAAATGAGGAGGAGCTGCGCCACATTGCAGCCACAGGGCTCCGCCTATCCCCCATCACCCAGATCCTGGTCGAAAAATGCATTTCCGGCTGGAAGGAGATCGAATTCGAAGTCATGCGGGATGGCGCAGGCAATGTCATCACCGTGTGCTCCATGGAAAATTTCGATCCGGTGGGCGTCCACACTGGCGACAGCATCGTCATCGCCCCGGCTGTGACGCTGTCGGACAAAGAATATCAAATGCTGCGCTCAGCGGCGCTGAACATCATCACGGCCATGGGCATCGAAGGCGGCTGCAACTGCCAATTCGCCTTGAATCCCGACAGCTTTGAATACGCGGTCATCGAGGTCAATCCCCGCGTCTCCCGTTCCTCTGCCCTGGCCTCCAAGGCCACCGGTTATCCCATTGCCAAAGTGGCGGCCCTCATCGCCATCGGCTACACTCTGGATGAGATCACCAATGCGGTGACCGGCAAGACCTGTGCCTGCTTTGAGCCCACGCTGGATTATGTGGCGGTCAAGTTTCCCAAGTGGCCCTTCGATAAATTCGTCTACGCCAAACGGCTGCTGGGCACCCAGATGAAAGCCACCGGCGAAGTGATGAGCATTGCCCAGACCTTTGAGAGCGCCATCATGAAAGCCGTGCGGGGCGCCGAGATCGGCCTAGATAGCTTGGCGCTGCCCAAACTGCGGGAGCTGCCCTTGGAAGAGCTGCGCCAGCGCATCCATGTGTGCGATGACGAACGCCTGTTTGTGGTGTACGAAGCCCTGCGGCGCGGGGTGCCGCCCGAAGAGATCCATGAGATCACCCGCATCGACCTGTGGTTTTTGTGGAAGCTCCACCATTTGGCTGCCTACGAAACCGCCGTTACCAGCGTGCCGCTGACCAAGGAGCAATACCGGCTGGGCAAAGGCCTCGGTTTCCCCGACGCGGTGCTTCGCCGGCTCAGCGGCAGTGAGCTGCCCTGCCATCTGGATGCTTCTTTCAAAATGGTGGATACCTGCGGCGCCGAATTTGACGCCCAGACCCCCTATTTCTACTCCTGCTACGACACGGAAAACGAGGCGGCGGAATTCATCGCAGACCACCCCAGCGGCAAGCAGACCGTGATCGTCTTCGGCTCGGGCCCCATCCGCATCGGCCAGGGCATCGAATTCGACTATGCTTCTGTCCACTGTGTCCGTTCGCTGAAGAAAGCGGGCTACGACGTGGTGATCGTCAACAACAACCCAGAGACGGTCTCCACCGATTTCGACACCGGTGACCGGCTGTATTTCGAACCCTTGACGCCGGAGGATGTGATGAACATCATCCGCACCGAACACCCGGTGGGCGTCGTGGTGGCTTTCGGCGGCCAAACAGCCATTAAATTGACGCAATTTTTGGAAAAGCAGGGCGTCCCCATCCTGGGTACGCCGGCGGACAGCATCGATATGGCCGAAGACCGGGAGCGGTTCGACGCTCTGCTGGAGCAGCTGCACATCAGCCGGCCCCGGGGCCTGACGGTGATGACCAAGGAAGAAGCCTTGGAAGCCGCCCGCTCCCTGAGCTATCCGGTGCTGATGCGGCCTTCTTATGTGCTGGGCGGCCAAAATATGATCATCGCTTTCAGCGACGATGACATCCTGGAATACATGGAGATCATCCTGTCCCACAACATCGAAAACCCGGTGCTCATCGACAAGTATCTGATGGGCATTGAGATCGAAGTGGATGCCATCTGCGATGGGGAGGATGTGCTGATCCCCGGTATTATGGAACACGTGGAACGGGCGGGCATCCATTCGGGCGATTCCATCGCCGTCTATCCGGCCTGGAATCTGAACGGCCTGCAGGTGGAAAAGATCCTCTCCTATACCCGGGATCTGGCCCTCTCCATGAAGACCCGGGGCCTGGTAAACATCCAGTACCTGATCCATGAAGGGGAAATTTACGTCATCGAGGTCAACCCCCGCTCTTCCCGCACCATCCCCTACATCAGCAAAGTGACGGGCGTGCCCATGGTGGATCTGGCCACCCGGGCCATGCTGGGTGAAAAATTGGAGGACATGGGCTATGGCACGGGCCTGTACCCAGTGCCCCCCTATGTGGCTGTCAAAGTGCCGGTATTCAGTTTTGAAAAGCTGACGGATGTAGACGTGCAATTGGGCCCCGAGATGAAATCCACCGGTGAGGTGTTGGGGCTGGGCAAGACGCTGGAAGAGGCCTTGTACAAAGGCATGATCGGCGCCGGTTACCAGATGCAGAGAGCCGGCGGCGTGCTGCTGACGGTGTGCGACACCGACAAGCACGAGATCGCCCCTCTGGCCCGCAAGTTTGCCGACCTTGGCTTTACCTTGTATGCCACAGCGGGCACGGCCCAGGTGTTGGCCCAGGCTGGCCTGGAAGCCCAAGTGGTCAGCAAGATCCACGAAGCGGAGGAGAACACTGCCACTTTGCTGGAAAGCGGCCAGATCAGCTACATCGTCTCCACCTCCTCCAAAGGCCGTCTGCCTTGGCTGGACAGCGTAAAGATCCGCCGCAAAGCTGTGGAGCTGGGCATTCCCTGCCTGACGGCCATCGACACGGCCAACGCCTTGGCCGACAGCCTGCGCAGCCGGTACAACGAACACAGCACCGAACTGGTGGATATCAACCACATGCGCCAAAAGCGCAAGCCCCTGCGCTTTACCAAAATGCAGGGCGCCGGCAATGATTATATCTATTTCAGCTGCTTCGACCAGCAGATCCAAAGTCCGGAAAGCCTGGCTGTCTACCTCTCCGACCGCCGGTACGGCGTGGGCGGCGACGGCATCATCCTCATCGAGCCTTCGGCCGTGGCCGACGCCCGCATGCGCATTTTCAATCTGGATGGCAGCGAGGGCAAAATGTGCGGCAACGGCATCCGCTGTGTGGGCAAATTCCTGTATGAAAAAGGCATCGTGCCCAAGCAGGATATGACGGTGGAGACCTTGAGCGGCATCCGCAGCCTCCATCTGTATGTGCAGCACGGCCAGGTCACCTCGGTGACCGTGGATATGGGCAAGGCCTTGCGGGCGCCTGAAAGCATCCCGGTCCGGCTGACGGGCTTGGATGTGACCGGCCGGCGTGTTGCAGTGGCCGGCGGAGAATACGAGATCACCTGCGTGGGCATGGGCAATCCCCACTGTGTGGTGTTCTGCGACAATTTGGACAACCTGCCCATTGAACAGGTCGGCCCCCAATTTGAACACGATCCCCTGTTCCCCGAAGGGGTCAACACCGAATTCGTCCGGGTGCTGGACCGCACCACCATTCAAATGCGTGTGTGGGAGCGGGGCAGCGGCGAAACTTTTGCCTGCGGTACCGGCGCCTGTGCCGCGGCGGTAGCCAGCGTGCTGCGGGGCTATTGCCTGAAAAACACCGATATCACCGTCAAGCTGCTGGGCGGCGAGCTGATGATCCGCTACACCGACGAAGCTGTCTATATGACAGGCAAGGCAGAGACGGTGTTTGAAGGCGTTATTGAAGTGTGATCGCATGGTTTCTGGGCCGGGGCAGCGCTGCCCCGGCTGTTAGGAAGGGATGGAATAAAGCATGAGAGACTACGAACAAGAACTCAAACAGAGGGTGGCATTCATCCAGTTCGCCCTGAAAGATGCCCATTGCAACGGCATCGTCTACGGCAACAGCGGCGGCAAAGACAGCGCCCTGGTGGGCATTTTGTGCAAGCTGGCCTGTGAGAACACAGTGGGCGTCGCCATGCCTTGCCAATCCAGCCGGAATTTCGGCGAAGATATGGAAGATGCCTTGGCTGTGGCAGAGCAGTTCCACATCGAAACGCTGACGGTAGACCTGAGCGATGTCAAGGCAGCTCTGTGCAGCCAGATCGAACCGGTACAGCCGCTGGATCAAGCTTCTCTGAGCAACATCGCTCCCCGGCTGCGCATGACGACCTTATATGCCATTGCCCAGAGCCGGGGCGCTCTGGTGGCGGGCACGGGCAATAAATGTGAGCGCTACATGGGCTATTTCACCAAATGGGGTGACGGCGCCTGTGATTTCAACCCCATCGCCGATCTGACCGTCACAGAGATCTACGAGTTTTTGACCTATCTGAAAGCGCCGGAAAACATCATCCGCAAAGCGCCTTCTGCCGGGCTGTTTGAGGGTCAGACCGACGAGGCGGAAATGGGCGTGACCTACGACGAGATCGAGATGTATATGGAAACCGGCTCTTGCGGCAGCGACAACGACGCCCGCATCCACCGGGCCCATGCTGTCACCGAACACAAACGCCGGATGCCCCTGGTGTACATCGACGACTGATCCACAGGCCCCGTGCCTTCTGCCGGCGGTGCTATAGCACTTGCTGTTCAAACGTATAAAAAACCGGACTGCAACTGCAGTCCGGTTTTCTGTTGCTCTGCTCGTATCTGCTGCCATCACGGGCCTCAGAGTCCCCGTGCATTGCCCTGGCTCCCGGCGGCACTGGCTGTCGCTTCCTCTAAGGCGGCTGCCTCCAAAAACGCCAGCCGGATGTCGCCGTTTTGGCTGTAAGCCTCGATCCGGCTGCGGCCGCCCCGTTGGCTGGCAGTGGTCCCACCTTCTTCTCCGGGGTCAAAATACTGGTCGCCCACTTGGATGCTGCCCGCATCCGCAGTCAACGTGTAGCCATAATCCGAGGCCTGTCCCAGTGCGCCGATCTTCACGTCGCCATGTTCATTGATCACTTGCAGCGCTCCCTTCCACTGGCCCAACAGCATCACATCGCCGCTGGATGCCCCAATGGAAAGCCCTCGGGCGCTGCCGCCCCAAAAGCGCACTTCGCCGTAATCATTGCGTATCTGGCCGTCTAGTGTCAGCTCCATCTCCTGCAGCGTCAGCGAACCGCTGTTCATCGCGATATCGGCCGTCTGCACCCTGCCTTCCTGCAGCCACACATCGCCATAACTGCTCTCTATCGCCAGATCCCTGGCCTGCAGCCCAGTGGCATGGAAGTCACCGCTGCTCATGGTAATGGCAGCTTTTTGTGCCATCCGGCCGTTCCATACCAAAATGGCGTCGCCAAACTCGCTGTCCAACGTAAACTGGCCGGCAGCGCACTGCTGCATGGTCAGGTCTCCATCTTCCAGCACCACCGTCAGCCCGCTGGCCTGGCAGCCCTGCATCTCCACATCGCCCACGGTATTTTCCAGTTCGATCTGCCGCAGGAGATACTCTGCCGGGCAATTGATCTCAATGATATCCTGGGGCAGGTTCCAAGCGCCTGTCATACGGATGGTCCCTTTTTTATTGCTGTACTTCTCTGTCAACTCTTCCCACACGTGCAGCGTGCCGTCTTCCACCTGCCATTGGAAATCGAAGACATCGGTGTTGTATTTGTGATAGATGGCAAAGCGTTGGCCTGGCACCAGCCGCACATTTGCCCCATAGGTCTTCAGCTGGATGCTGTGAAAGGCGCCGGTCTGCTCTTCCTGTTCTTCCAACGCTGCGGTCACAGCCACACCGTTGCAGGCCGGTTTGCCTGTCCTCCCCGGCGTTATGCCTTGCCCTTTGACGATCTGCCAAAACAACAGTGCGCCCACTGCCGCCACCGCCAACAGCACCAACAGCGCCACGATCAATGGATGATGTTTTGGATGATGCTTTTTCAAACCAGATCCCTCCCATCCGCCCCTTGCAGGGCGCTCCTAGTGTCTTAGCATACCACAAAACCTGCCAGATGAAAAGCCCTGTACCCGGGCATCCCTCTTTTCTACCCGCCTGTTTTATGGTACAATACTCCTATAATGAGGCCGGTTTTCTCCCCGGCCTATATCAGAATTTGGATCGGCCGCTGCTGCGGCCGGGATGGAGGTTCAAACCATGAGCAAATTGAAAGGCGCCTGTCTCTTTGGCCAATCCGGCGGCCCCACTTCGGTGATCAACGCCAGTGCGCTGGGCGTGCTGGAAACTGCCCTGGGGGAAGAGTGCATCACAGCCGTATACGGTTGTGCCCACGGCATTAAAGGTATTTTAGACGACTGCCTCTACGATATCGCCCAGGAGGACCCGGCGGAACTGCAGCTGCTGCGTTACACCCCTTCTTCTGCCCTGGGTTCCTGCCGCTACAAGCTGAAGGACAGCGCGGTGGATGACACCGATTACAAGCGCATCCTGGAGATCTTTCAGAAATACGACATCCGCTACTTCTTCTACAATGGCGGCAACGACAGCATGGATACGTGCAACAAGATCTCCAAATACCTGATGAGCCAAAACTATGAATGCCGCATCATCGGCGTGCCCAAGACCATCGACAACGACCTGTATGGCACAGACCACTGCCCAGGCTTTGGTTCTGCTGCCAAATACATCGCCACCTCCTGCATGGAGATCTTCCACGACGCCAACGTCTATGACACCGGCACAGTGGTGATCGTGGAGATCATGGGCCGCAACGCCGGCTGGCTCACTGCCGCCAGCACTTTGGCCTCCCTCTCCGGCGCCGGCCCAGACTTGATCTATCTGCCGGAGCGTCCCTTTGATCTGGAGCAGGCTTTGGCCCAGATCCAGCAAGTCTACCAGCGCCGGGGCAACTGCCTGGTGGCTCTTTCCGAAGGTGTGATCGACAAAGAGGGAAAATTCATCGCCGAATACGGGCAAGATGTGGCCACTGACGCCTTTGGCCACAAACAGATGGGCGGCGCCGGCGCTTTTGTCGCCGGAGAGGTCAAGAGCCGCTTTGGCTACAAAGTGCGCAGCATCGAGCTTTCCCTGCTGCAGCGCTGCGCGGCCCACTGCGCTTCCCGCACCGACATCGAAGAAGCCTATCAGGCCGGCAAGCAAGCGGTGGAGCTGGCTGTGGCCGGTGAGACGGACAAAATGGTGTCCTTCCAGCGCCGCCCCGGCCCGGATTATGCCATCGACTACGTGCCCGCCCCCTTGGATATCGTGGCCAATACAGAAAAGAAAGTACCCCAAGAATGGATCACCCCGGATGGTGTCGGCCTGACGGAGGACTTTATCCATTACGCGCTGCCCCTGATCCAAGGGGAGACCGAGCTGCCCTATGAAAACGGCCTGCCCCGCTTTGCCAAGTTGAAAAAACAGCGGGCAGGTGCTGGCCAGTAAACTGCCGCCCCATTTTTAAACCTCTGTTTTCGCTTATCAAAATAGGCTGGTATGGACTTATACGTCCATACCAGCCTATTCTTTTTACTTTTTTGATGCGGCAAAGTGCCTTGCAGTCAGGCCACCTACAGACTGGCGCTGCTGCCATGGCATGCAAAAGCCAAGCCGCTACGCCTTTTTTCCTATCTTTTTCGGCTCAATTCGCCGATCGTGGCGCGGATGAGCTCTATGAGCCTTTCCCGGTCTGTCAGGTCATCCAGGCGGAAGCTGGGCTTTGCCCCTTGGTAAGGCGGCTGCAGCACCGGCTGCCCTAAGACCGCCCGGCCCGCCTGGGTGGGCTTGATGAACAACGTCCCATCGCAGACCACTGCGAAAAACACTTCATCGCAATAGACGCCGTATTCGCCGAACATCTTCCGGTAACGCAGGTTGCCCGCGCCCTCCATCTGTTCCAAGATCCATTCCATCCGTTGTGGGTCCGTTGCCATTTGCTCATCTCCTCACAGTGCCAGCATCTCAAACAGGTCGATCTGGTTCGTCTTGGGGATGTCTTTCAGGGCCCCGGCGTTTTCCAATGTCTCCACTACGCCCTTTGTCACTTTGGGGCACCGCAAGATCATATCTTCGGTGGACATAAATTTGCCGTTTTTCCGCTCTTCCACAATGTCCCTGGCCGCCGCTTCGCCCAAGCCGGGCAAAGAAGTCAAAGGCGGCACCAAAGTATGGTCGTCATAGATCAAAAAGCGGTTGACATCACTTTCGTACACATCCAGGGGCCGGAAGGAAAAGCCGCGGCGGTAAAACTCGTGGACCACTTCCAGCGCAGTGAGCATGTCCTCTTCCACAGCGGAACGTTTGTCCTGGCTTTGCAGCTGCCGGGTCTTCTCCATCACCATGCCGTCGCCATTGCACATGATAGATGCATCAAAGGCCGGGGCACGTATGCCAAAATAGGCGCTATAAAAAGCCATGGGCTGGTGTACTTTGAACCAGGCAATACGGAACGCCATCATCACATAGGCCGCCGCATGGGCTCTGGGGAACATGTATTGGATCTTCTTGCAGGATTCGATGTACCAATCTTTGATCTTGTGCTGGCGCATCAGATCCTCCCATTCGGGCTTCAGGCCCTTGCCCTTGCGCACGCTCTCTGAGATCTTAAAGGACTGCTGGGGCTCGATGCCCATTTGGATCAAATAGGTCATAATGTCATCGCGCACCGAGATGACGTCTTTCAGCGTGGCATCGCCGCTCTCAATGTAGTCTTTGGCGTTGTTCAGCCACACGTTGGTGCCATGGGAAAGGCCGGAAATGCGCAGCAGCTCATCAAAGGTGGTGGGCTTTGTCATCTCCAGCATGCCCCGCACAAAACGGGTGCCAAATTCCGGGATCGCCACTGCCCCGTTTTTGCCGAAAGAGCCGTCGTCGTCGATGTGCAAAGGCTCCAGAGAGGTGAAGATCGCCATGGTCTCCGGGTCGTCCAGCGGGATCTCCCTGGCATTGACGCCGGTCAGGTCCTCCAGCGCCCGGATCATGGTGGGATCTTCGTGGCCCAGCATGTCGAACTTCAGCAAGTTCTGGTCGATGGAGTGGTAATCAAAATGGGTGGTGATGATGTCGGTGCTGGTATCGTCCGCCGGCCTTTGCACCGGGCAAAATTCATAGATCTCCCGGTCCCGCGGCACGATGATGAGGCCGCCTGGGTGCTGGCCTGTGGTGCGTTTGATGCCGGTACACCCCATCACCAGGCGGTTTTCCTCCGCCTTTCCCAGCTGGATGCCCCGCTCCTCGTTGTATTTTTTCACAAAGCCATAGGCTGTTTTGGATTTCACGGTGCCAATGGTGCCGGCCCGGAACACATGGTCTTCGCCAAACAGGCGGATCAGCTCCCGGTGGGCTCTGGATTGATACTCGCTGGAAAAGTTCAAGTCAATATCCGGCGCTTTCTCCCCGTTGAAGCCCAAGAAAGTGGCAAAGGGGATGTTAAAGCCATCTTTGACCATCGGGGTGCCACACTGGGGACATACCCGGTCCGGCAAGTCCACCCCACAGCCGTAGCGGGGGTCTTTGGGGAAGATGGCGTGCTTGCAATGGGGGCACCGGTAGTGGGGCTCCAGGGCATTGACTTCGGTAATGCCCGTCAGGTACGCGATGAAGGAAGAACCCACGCTGCCCCGGGAGCCCACCAGGTAGCCGTCTTCCAACGATTTGGCCACCAGCTTTTGAGCGATCAGGTACATCACATCAAAGCCGTTGTTGATGATGGGCACCAGCTCGGCTTCCAGCCTGTCTTTGACGATATCCGGCAGCGGATCGCCGTAAAGCTCTGCTGCTTTGCTGTGAGCCATCTGGCTGATCTCCTCGGCGCTGCCCTCGATGACCGGCGGGCATTTATCGTCGGGCACCGGTTTGATGTCCTCGCACCAGCTGGCGATCTCGTTGGGGTTTTTCACCACCACTTCAAAAGCCCGCTCCCGGCCCAGGTAGGCGAATTCCGCCAGCATCTCATCTGTTGTTTTGAAATACAGCGGCGCTTGCTTATCCGCGTCGGAAAAGCCCATGCCAGCCATGAGGATGGCCCGGTATTGGGCATCCTCCGGGTTCAAAAAGTGGACGTCGCCGGTGGCGACCACCGGTTTGTGCACTGCGTCCCCCAGTTTGAGGATGGTCCGGTTGAAATCCCGCAGCTGTTCCTCGTCCCGGGCGGTCCCATTTTCCACCATGAACCGGTTGTTGCCGATGGGCTGTATCTCCAAAAAGTCATAAAAGCGGGCCAGATCCTTGAGCTCGCCCCAGGGCTTGCCCGCCACCACAGCGGAAAACAACTCTCCTGCCTCGCAGGCCGAACCCAAGATCAGTCCCTCCCGGTACTGCTGCAGCAAACTGGCCGGGATGATCGGGTGGCGTTTGAAGTATTTCAAATGGGAAAAAGAGATCAGCTGATACAGGTTCTTGAGACCCACCAGGTTTCTCACCAGGATGATCAGATGGTGGGAGCGCAGGTTCAGCGGGTCCGCTTCACCGCCCCGTGCCACATCCAAACCGTGGTTGATCTCCATGACTGTCTTCACATCTGCTTTTTCCCGCAGCTTGTCCAACAGGTGCAGGTAGATCTGCGCCAGCACGGCGGTATCGTCGGAAGCCCGGTGGTGCTGGAAGGTCAGCCCCAGATCTTCTGCTATGATATTCAGTTTGTGCCGCTTCAGGTGGGGCAGCAGCACCCGCGCCATTTCCACGGTATCGATGCTGCAAAATTCTTTTTCGATGCCGAACTTTTCGCAAGCCGCCCGCAGGAAGGAGACGTCAAAATTAGCGTTGTGGGCGCACAGGGGCCTATCCCCCATAAAATCGAAAAAGGCCTGCACCGCCTCTTGCTGGCTGGGGGCATCCCGCACCATATCATCGGTGATGCCGGTGAGTTTGGTGATCTCATAGGGCACCGGCCCCGAGGGCTTCACATAGGTGTGAAAGCTTTCTTTCTGCTGGCCGCCCGATACCAAGATGGCGGCGATCTCAATGATCTCACAAGTGCGGGGGCTCAAGCCTGTGGTCTCCAAATCAAATACGATGGTCTCGCCATCCAGCGCAGTCTGGCAGGAACCGCTGACCGCCTGGCTCTTGGCCAGGTCGTTGACACAGTAGGCTTCGACCCCGTAGATCACTTTGATCTCTGTCCCTTTGCTCTGGAGCTTTTGCTGGGCGTGCATCGCGTCGGGGAAGGATTGGACCACCCCATGGTCGGTAATGGCCACTGCCTTGTGCCCCCACCGGGCCGCCGTTTGGATCAGATCCCCGGCGGTCGCCAGGCCATCCATGGTGGACATGCAGGTATGTAGATGCAGCTCCACCCGCTTTTGCTCCGCTGCGTCTTGGCGGAGCTTTTTCTTCGCTTCCACCACAGCGGTGGGCGATACCACTACATCCCGCTCAAAAGTCGAATAGTTGGCCACCCCCTGGACCATTACATAGGAACCTTTTTTCACCGCCTCCATCAGCAGAGCACATTCCTCATCGGGCAGGACCTTGACGCAGCGCACCGAGCCGGTGCCATCCGTCATGTCGAAGGTGTAGATGGTCTTGCCCCGGTTGTTCAGCTTTTTCTCCTCGGTGTAAAAGACTTCACCTTCTACCGCCACTTTGCCGCTGTCCACATTGACTTCGGCCATTTTGATGACGACCCGTTCCACCGGCTTGCCGTACAGGACCTTTTGTTCGCTGTTTTTGGGCTTGTAGACCGTTCCTTCCGGCTTGCGGCGCTCAAAACGGCGGGGCGCTTTTTCCCGTGCAGGCGCCTTTGGCGTCCCCAGCGCCGGTTGGGCCGGAACCTGCTGGGCCGCTTGCTGGCAGGCCTTTTCCAGCTGCATCCGCCGCTGCTGTTCAAAAGCTTCTTCCTCGCCCTGGTTCTCCTCCAGTTCTACGGCGGCTTGGAGCCCCAGCTCTTGCTGCACAAAGGTCTGGATAGACTGGCGCAGCTCTTGGAGCCGCAAGATCCACTGGGTGGGGCCTCGCAATACCAGCGCCCCTTCCCGTGCCTCCAGCTCCATCTTGTGGCAGCAGGCGCCAAAGGAGGGATAACGGGATGCCAAGGCACTTTTGCAGTATGCCAAGGCTTCATCCGTCCAGCCCTCCAGTTGATAGCGCACCTGGAGCTGGACCCATTCCAGCCCATAGGCCCGGCAAATGCCTTCTTCCCCTTGGCGAAGGGCCCCATCGGGCACCACATTGCCGGCCACCAAACCGATCCGCAGGCCGTTGTGCTCCCGGTCGGGCTTCAGAGAAGCTACGGCAGCTTGTCCCAAAACGCTGCCGCTGAAATCGCAGCGGGGCACTACTTGGCACAATGCTGCACTCATACCGTCTCACCGGTCAGCAGCCGGACCTGCTCGCACAGGGCGTCTACGATCTGCCCGGCGGGCACCTTTCCCAAAACTTGTCCTTTGGCAAACAGCAGCCCTTCCTCGATGCCGCAGGCCACTCCCAGATCTGCCTCCCGGGCTTCCCCGGGGCCGTTGACTGCGCAGCCCATCACCGCCACCGTGATGCGGCTTTTCAGCGGAGCCAGCCGCCGTTCCACCTCTTCGGCAATGGGGATCAGGTCCACCCGGGTGCGGCCGCAGGTGGGGCAGGAGACCAGTGTGGCCCCTTGCTCGTTTAGGCCCAGCGCCTTTAAAATGGCCTTGGCCGCCACCACTTCTTCTACAGGGTCTGCTGTCAGCGAGACCCGCACCGTGTCGCCGATGCCATCAAGCAGCAGGGCGCCAAAAGCGGCAGCCGATTTCAGCGTGCCCATATACCGGGTGCCCGCTTCGGTGACGCCCAGGTGCAAGGGGAAATCGGTGCGCTGGTGCATCAGACGGTATGCCTGGATGTTGGTGCCCACATCGGAGGATTTCAGGGAGACACAAATGTCTTCAAACCCGCAATCTTCCAGCAGGCGGATGTGGCCCAAGGCGCTTTCTACCAATGCCTCCGCCGTAGGCGCGCCGTATTTGGCCAGCAGCTCGCGCTCCAGCGAGCCGCCGTTGACCCCGATGCGGATGGGGATCCCCCGGCTGCGGCAGGCATCGGCCACAGCCCGCACCCGCTCTGGACCACCGATGTTGCCCGGGTTGATGCGGATCTTATCCGCCCCCTCTTCGGCCACAGCCAAAGCGACTTTGTAATCAAAATGGATATCGGCCACCAGCGGCAGAGGAGACTGCCGGCGGATCTTGCCGAAGGCCCGGGCGGATTCCAGGTCCGGCACGGTGAGGCGAACGATATCACAACCCGCTTGGTGCAAGCGGTTGATCTGCTCCAACGTCCGCTCCACATCTGCCGTCCTGGTGTTGGTCATCGATTGTACACAAATGGGCGCGCCACCACCGATGGCGACGCCCCCCACTTGGATCTGTCTGGTCTTTTTTCCCATATTCTTACCCCGCGATCAACCGTACGATATCGTTGTATGTGACAAAGAGAAACAACCCAAAGATCAGCACCAAACCAACGACCTGCACGATCCCTTCGTACTGCGCAGGCACCGGCTTGCGCCGCACCAGTTCAATGAGCAAAAAGAGGATCTTCCCTCCATCCAGCCCGGGGATGGGCAGCAGGTTCATAATGGAAAGGTTCACCGAAAGGAAGGCCACAAAATACCACATATCCAGAGCCGATGTCTTGGCCCGGTTGCTGATCTCATTGGCAATGCCCACCGTGCCCATGACATCGTCCCGCTCCACTTGGCCGCTGAAGATCTGCTTGAGCCCCAGCACCACAGACTGCATGAAACTGCCGGTATTGTTGACACTGTAGCGCAGCTTGTTGCCTACAGTGGCCTCTTCCACTGCAAACTGCAAGCCATAATGGCGGGCGGTGGTGCCGTCTTCCTGCACATACTCCTGGGGTTCCAGGGGCAAGTCTTGCAGCTCCACTTTTTTCCCATCCCGCCGCACCGTGATGTCATAGGGTTCCCCGGCCCCCAGCTGCAGCGCGCTGGCGATGTCGCCATAAAGGAAGATATGCACATCGTTGACCTGCAAGATCTCATCGCCTACTTGCAGCCCTTGCTCTCCGCCATAGGGGAACCCTTCGGCCAGGCCGGAAATGTTCCGGGTGGGCAGGGCTTGCGCTGGCCATAGGGTGATGACGATCAGCACGAACCCCATGAGGAAATTCATAAACGAACCGGCAAAGGCAATGAGGAACCGGTGGCTTAGTTTGGCATTGTTAAAGCTGCCGGTGGGATCTTCGATCTCGTTGCCTTCGTCGTCATACTCCCCTTTCATGGCCACGCTGCCGCCCAAAGGCAGCAGACGGATGGCGTAAAGGGTGCCATGGAATTCCTTTTTGATGAGGGCCGGGCCAAAACCAATGGAAAACCGGTAGACGGTAACGCCCGAAAACTTGGCTGCGATGAAGTGGCCCAATTCGTGAATGAACACAATGAGGCCGAACACCAAGATCGCGATGAGGATGGACAAAATATCACCTGCACTTTATGAATTAGAGGGCCCATAGGCCGAGGAAAATAAGGCGGCCTGGGCCGCCTGCCGGACCGTCAGCACCCTATGGCCGCTTGCCGCGTCTGCTGCCGCACGGCGGCATCGATGGCAAAGATCTGCTCCAAGGTGGGAGCCTGCACATAGGGGGTCTGCTCCACCGCCTGCCGGGCCAGCTCATAGATCTCAGTATACCCGATCTTGCCCTGCAAAAACAGCTCCACCGCCACTTCATTGGCTGCGTTGATGACGCAGCCCCGGTCGCCGCCCTGTTTGCCCGCCTGCTCACACAAGGGCAGGCAGGGGAAATTTTCCCGGTCCGGCGGGCAAAAAGTCAGCTGGCCCGCCTTTGCCAGGTCCAGCCGGGGCCAATGCCCCTCCATCCGCCGTGGATAGGTCAAGGCATATTGGATGGGCAGCCGCATATCCGGCGGGGACATCTGGGCCATGACGCAGCCGTCCGTAAATTCCACTGCCGAATGGAGGATGCTCTCCCGATGGACCACCACTTCCACCTGTTCGGGCGCCACGCCGAAGAGCCACAGGGCCTCGATCACTTCAAAGCCCTTGTTCATCATCGTGGCCGAATCGATGGTGATCTTGGCTCCCATGCTCCAGTTGGGGTGGCGCAAAGCATCCTGGGCTGTCACACAAGCCAGCTCCTCCCTCTGGCGGCCGAAAAAAGGCCCGCCTGAGGCGGTGAGCACCAAACGGCGCACCTCTTCCAGCGGCCTGCCGCCCAAGGCCTGGAAGATCGCCGAATGCTCGCTGTCTACCGGCAGGATCGGCCGGCCCTTTTGCCGGGCCAGTTCCATCACCAGCCCGCCGGCGCACACCAGGCTCTCCTTGTTGGCCAGCGCCAACGTATGGCCCGCTTCCAGCGCCGCCACTGTGGGCCGCAAGCCGGCGATGCCCACCAAGGCATTGAGCACGGTGTCGCAGTCCTCCAGGGCGGCGCAGGCCAATACCCCTTCCTCGCCAGCTTCCACGCGGATCGCGGTGTCTACCAGCCGTTTTTTCAGCTGGGTAGCCTCCTCTTCATCCTGCAGGGCTACCAGCTTGGGCCGGAAACGGCGGGCCTGCTCCTCCAGCTTGGTGCCGCTGCGGCGGGCAGCCAACGCTTCCACAACGAACTCTTCCGGATGGGCGGCAGCCACGTCCAAGGCCTGTGTGCCAATGCTGCCTGTCGAACCTAATATGGAAAGGTGTTTCATCGGTCTCTCCTTTGCTCAAAGCAGGTTTATAAACTGGAGCAGCAGCTCGAACAGAGGCGCTGTAAACAGCACGCTGTCAAACCGGTCCAGCACACCGCCGTGGCCCGGCATGATCTTACCGTAGTCTTTGATGCCCACATTGCGCTTAATGAGGGACAAGGACAGATCGCCCAGCTGGCCCACAGCGCTGCCCACCACGCCGGCCACTGCCAGCATCAGATAATGGGGCTGGGTGTGAAAATACCGGCCGGTGACGAATCCGAAGATCAACATGCCGATCACGCTGCCCAACAGGCCGCCCAAAGAGCCTTCTATGGTTTTTTTCGGGCTGACCGCCGGGATCAGTTTGTGTTTACCAAACAACATGCCTGCCACCAGCGCCATGGTATCGCTGCACCAGGCAGCTACAAAAGGCAGCAGCACATACACTTTCCCTGCCCCGTGGTGGACCAAGATGCGCAGCACCGACGACAACAGGTAAGGCACCACAATGGCGCCCAGATAAGACTGGGCGATCTGTTCAAACCGCATCTGCTTGGGGTGGGTGATGGCAAAGAGGAAGATCACCAAGGTAAAGAGATACAGGACGGGCAGAAGGTAGTAAGCGTCGATGGTGGTGGCCACCGGTACAAAAAAGGCCGCCACACAACACACCCACAGCATTTTGCTGCCCCGCAGCACGCCGGTGGTTCCCAACATCTCGTGGGCTGCCACTGCACACAAAAAGCTGATGGCAACGATCGCCGCCTGGGGAGGCATAAAGTAGACCACGGCAATGAACAGCACAATGCCCACCGCCGCCGATAAGATCCTCGTCTTCATTTCAATCCTCCAAATCTCCGTTGGCGGCCCTGGTATGCGGCCACCGCCCGCCGCAGCTCTGTTTCATCGAAATCTGGCCACAGGGTATCGGTAAAGTAAAATTCGCTATAGGCGCATTCCCACAGCAAAAAGTTGGAGATCCGCAGCTCGCCGCCCGGGCGGATCAGCAGATCGGGTGCAGGAGCGCCGCGGCAATCCATCCGCGCTTCCAGTGCTTTTTCATCGATTTGCTCTGGCAGCAGCTTTCCCGCCAGGCAATCTTGGGCCAGCGCCCGGGCCCCGCGCAAGATCTCGTCCCGCCCGCCGTAGTTGAGGCAGATGTGCACATGCATACCCGTGCATTGCTTGGAGATCTCGTCTGTTTGGGCGATCAGCTGGCGCAGCTTGGGGGAAAAAGGCGTCAGATCTCCCCAAAAATCCAGTTGGATGTTGTTTTCCGTCAGCTCCCGTACCGACTTTTTCAAGTAGCGCTCCAGCAGGTTCATGATCTCCTGTACTTCATCGGGCGGGCGTTTCCAATTTTCAGTGGAAAAAGCATACACCGTCAGGTGTTCCACGCCCAGTTCAGCCAAGATCGTGGCCGCTTTGTGGAATGTCTCACTGCCTGCCGAATGGCCTGCTTTCCGCGGCAAGCCCCGCTTTTGGGCCCAGCGCCCGTTGCCATCCATCACGATGGCAATGTGCCGTGGGATATTCTGTGGGTCCAGCGGCACTTGTTTTTCTTTTTTTCCCAACAAAATCTTACACATCCTGTCACAAAGCAACCGGGCGCCCTTTGAGCGCCCGGCCGGGGGCGGCATACCGCCCGCACCGCCGAAGCATCAGATCTCCAGCAGTTCCTTTTCTTTTTTCTCGCACTCGGCTTCCACTTCCTTGACGATCTTGTCCGTCAGGTTCTGGATGTCCTTTTCAGCCACTTTGTAATCGTCTTCTGTCATTTCCGACTTTTTCTTTTGCGCTTTGAAGTCGTCCATGGCATCCCGCCGCACATTGCGGATCGCCACTTTCGCCTCTTCCGCATACTTGGCGACCTGCTTCGTCAGCTCTTTGCGGCGCTCCTCCGTCAGGGGCGGGAACGTCAGGCGGATCGCTTTTCCGTCATTTTGCGGCGTGATCCCCACATCCGAAGCCAGGATCGCTTTTTCCACCCCTTTGAGTACCGAGTTGTCATAGGGCGTGATCAGCAGGCTATGGGCATCGGGCGAGGAGATATTAGCCAGCTGCTGGATGGGCGTCATCGCGCCGTAATAATCCACTGTGACCTTATCCAGCACAGCGGCGCTGGGCCGGCCAGTACGGATGGTGGTAAACTCGTGTTTTAACACTTCCAGGGTCTTTCTCATCTTCTCTTCGTAAACTGCGTATTGGCTGCTCATAGTTTAGTCCTCCCCTATCACCGAGCCGATATGCTCGCCTTTTAGAACTTTCAGAATGTTTTCAGGATCTTTGATGGCAAACACCAAAACCGGGATCTTGTTGTCCATCGAAAGGGATGTGGCTGTCGAATCCATCACTTGGAGCCGGCTGGCCAGCACATCGGTATAGCCGATGGATTCGATCTTTTTGGCCGCCGGATTCTTCACCGGATCGGAATCGTAGATGCCATCCACATTCTTTGCCAGCAAGATGGCGTCCGCCCCGATCTCCGCTGCCCGCAGCGCCGCTGCGGTATCCGTGGAAAAGAAGGGGTTGCCAGTGCCGCAGGCAAAGATCACGACCCGGCCTTTCTCCAAATGGCGGATGGCTTTCAGCCGAATGTAGGGCTCTGCGATCTTTGTCATATCGATGCCCGTTTGCACCCGTACGTCCACACCGGCCTTTTCCAGCACATCGGCAAAAGCCAACGCATTGATGGTGGTGGCCAGCATGCCCATGTGGTCTGCTCTGGTCCGCTCCATCTCTTTGCCGTCTTTCAGCCCGCGCCAAAAATTGCCGCCGCCTACCACAATGCCGATCTGTACGCCCAGATCCACGCATTGCCGTACCACCTTTGCAATGGATTCCAAAACTTCAAAATCAATGCCCCGGTGGGATGGGTCTTTTTCGCCGGCCAGCGCCTCGCCGCTGACCTTGAGCAACACGCGCTTGTATTTCAGTGTTTCCATGTTACGCCCCCAAGGAATGGTTTTCTTCTATTTTAAACTATTTCCGCCTTTTTGAAAAGCCGTTTTTCTGTTATTTTTCTTTTAATTCTCGGGCCGGCAAATCTCCCTTGTCAGCCGGCGGGCGCCTCCCTCTGTTCAGCCTCTTCCCCGCTCCCCGAATCCTCCCGTTTTGGCTCCCCGCCTACGGGGCCGGCAACGCCGGCGGGTGTACTGGGGTGGCTGGCGGACGCTCTCCCTTTGTTTGCCTTCTTCCCCTCTCCCCAAATCCTCCCGTTTTGGTCCCCCGCCTACGGGGCTTCTCCACCATGTATACCCTTTCTCGCCGCCATTTATACCGTTCCTTTGCCATGGCCTGGTGCTTATGGCACTGTAAACCAAATGACAAAGGCCCTCCTTTGGGAAGGCCTTTGTCATTTCGATCTTGGTTCTATTTTTGTTTTACCAGATCTCCGGCTTGGCGTCGGCGGGCAGAGCATTGGGATAAGTCTCCCCATCCAGATCATCCAACCAAGCTTGGTGCGCCTGCTGGACCAGATCGGGCTGTGTCAGGAAATCATAGGCTGTGGCAGCCATGACCTTGGCTGCAAACAGCATGCCCTTGTGCGCCACAGGCCCTTTGCCCTGGGCCACGATCTGCCAGGCGTGGCCCGGTGTACCGGCCGCCCAAGTGACAGCGTTAAATTGGCCGGTGGGTACCACCCAGCTCACGTCGCCCACATCGGTGGAACCCTTTCCGCCGCCCAATTCTTTTGTCACGCGGAAGTCGAACAGCGGCTGTTCCAGCAGCTGAGCGCTGTCTTTGCCAGCCAACTTTTTGGCGGTCTCCTTCAAGTTCTCCCGATCCAGGTCGGTGATCACCTGCTGGAACTTCTTTGCATAAGCCAGCTCTTCTTCGGTATAGCCAATGGGCAGCAGCTCATCCATATGGACGCCCAGCCGTTGGCTGATCACGTCGTTGGCCCGGTAATCGGAATAAGCCGCCACTTGCTTAATGTCCACCGTGGTGCCGGTGATCAATGCTGCGCCCCGGGCACAGTCGTTGACCCGTTCGAACAGCTCCTTCACCTGGGTCACTTTGGGCGCACGGATGGCATACAGCACTTGCGCCTCAGATTGGACCACGTTGGGCGCGGTGCCGCCGGTGTTGATGATGGCATAGTGGATGCGGGCTTCGTCGATCATGTGTTCCCGCATGTAATTGACGCCCACGTCCATGATCTCTACACCGTCCAGCGCAGAGCGGCCCAAATGGGGCGCACCGGCGGCGTGGGAGGATTTCCCGTGGAAGGTATAGAACACGCGGAAATTGGCCAGAGACCCCGAAGGCGTCACTTGGTTCATCCAACCCGGGTGCCAAGTGATCGCAATGTCGCAGTCTTGGAAAGCGCCGTCCCGCACCAGGAACGCTTTGCCGCCTGCGTTTTCTTCTGCCGGGCAACCATAGTAGCGGATCGTACCGGGCAGATGGTTTTCTTCCATGTATTCTTTCAGCGCCACTGCCGCTGCCAGCGAAGCGGTGCCCAGCAAGTTGTGGCCGCAGCCATGGCCGTCGCTGCACCCTTCTACCGGGCAATGCTCTGGCCGGTCAGCCTGCTGCGAAAGGCCGGAAAGCGCATCGTATTCACCCAAAAGCGCCACCACCGGTTTACCGCTGCCGTATTCAGCCGTAAAAGCGGTCTCTTCCCCGGCGATGCCCTGCACCACCCGGAACCCCTGGGCCTTCATATACTCCGCCTGCAAGTTGGAAGACTGGAACTCCTGGAAGCGGGATTCGGCAAACCCCCAGATCTTATCACTGATCTGGATGAATTCCTCTCGCTTGGCCTCTATCCGCTCGGCCAGCTGCTGTGTGTGGTTCATGTTCGTTTCCTCCTCGTTGAGTTCTTTTTCCTCTATTGGTACTATAAACAACTGGCACGCAAATTGCAAGGCAGTACTTGTAGAAAAAAACGAGGAAATTCTGTATACTCTGCGCATTGCCATGCTCCAGCCGAAAAAAATCTTTACAAACATTTGTTCGATTGCTATAATCAAATCAGAACATTTGTTTGAAAGGAACTTGGGCATGGATTTGATGGACAAACTGAAGATCTTAGTCGATGCAGCCAAATACGATGTGGCCTGCACTTCCAGCGGCCTTGACCGGACCGGGCAGCCGGGGAGCGTGGGGTCGGCTGTGGCCTGCGGCATCTGCCATACGTTTTCAGCAGACGGCCGCTGCGTTTCGCTGCTCAAGGTGCTGCAAAGCAATGCCTGCGCTTACGATTGCCGGTACTGCGTCAACCGGCGGAGCCACGACACGCCCCGGGCCACCTTTTCCCCCCGGGAGCTGGCAGAGCTGACCATGGCCTTTTACCGCCGCAATTACATCGAAGGCCTTTTTCTCAGCTCTGCTGTCACCGGCACGCCCGACGAGACCTGCGAACGGATGATCCAAACCCTGCGGCTGCTGCGGGAAGAATACCGTTTTGGCGGCTACATCCATGCCAAAGCCATCCCCGGGGCCGATGCCCGGCTGATCACGCAGCTGGGGCTGCTGTGCGACCGGATGAGCGTCAACATCGAATTGCCCTCCCAGCGTTCACTGGAGCAGCTGGCGCCCGATAAAAGCCCCCGGTCCATTCTGGCCCCCATGGGGCAGATCACCGGCCAGATCGCACAAAACCGCACAGACCTGGTCCGCTACCGCCATGCGCCCCGTTTTGCTCCGGCGGGCCAGAGCACCCAGATGATCGTGGGCGCCACGCCGGATACGGATTATCAAATTCTGCGGCTCACGGCTGGCCTTTATCAGAAATACCGGCTCAAGCGCGTCTTTTTTTCCGCTTATCTGCCTGTGGTGGAAGACCGGGCCCTGCCTGCATTGAACACCAAGCCGCCCCTGCTGCGGGAGCACCGGCTCTACCAGGCCGATTGGCTGCTCCGCTTTTACGGCTTTGACGCCGAAGAGCTGTTGGACGAGGCACACCCCAATTTCGACCCTCTGCTGGACCCCAAGTGCAACTGGGCACTGCGGCACATGGATCAATTTCCCGTGGAAGTCAACCGGGCCCCCTATGAACTGCTGCTGCGGGTACCGGGGATCGGCGTCCGCTCGGCCCGGCGGATCCTAAAGGCGCGGCGGGCGTCTTCTCTGGATTTCAGCAGCCTAAAAAAGCTGGGTGTGGTGCTCAAGCGGGCTCAGTATTTCATCACCTGCCGGGGGCGGGGCAACGGTGTGCCGATCACACAGGAGACCGCCTTCCGCGCCTTGGTCTCCCAGCGGATGCAAGCCGCTCTGCCCAATTGCCAGCAGCTTTCCCTATTCGACCCACCCGAGACATTGACAGGAGAGGATGTGCGCGCATGCCTGACCGGACAGATGTAGTATACCATTACGACGGCTCCTTCCAAGGTTTTTTATGCTGTGTGTTCCAAGCCTATGCCCACCGGGAAGATCCGGCCTTGATCTTGTCGGCGGATGCCTGCCAAGAATCCCTGTTTGCGCCCCGGTACATCCAAACAGAGAAAGGCCAGGCGGCCCGGGTACTGCGCGCCATCCCCCAAAAGATGGGGCCTGCCGGCCTGGAGCTTGTGCGCCTGGGCTTTTTGTGCCGTTTGCCTCAGCGGGAATTGCTGCTGCTCCGCCTGCTGCGCTTGGGCTTTGCCCAAGGCCCTTCCCTGCTGCGCCGGCTGACCGAAGAGCCGGTTTGCACTTTAGAAAAAGCGGTCCGAGCCCTCAAACACGAAGCCCATCTCTACACCGGCTTTGTCCGTTTTTCTGAATACCAGGGGGCCCTATCCGCTGTAATCACCCCCAAGAACCAAGTATTGCCTTTGCTGGCCAGCCATTTTGTCCAGCGCTTCCCCGATGAATCCTTCTTGATCTATGACAAGACCCACCACATGGCCCTGGTACACCAAGGGCGCACAGCCATCGTCCCTTTGGAAAACGTACAGCTCCCTGCCCCTACGGAAGAGGAACGCCGCTGCCGTGCCCTGTGGCAGCAATTCTATCAGACGGTTTCCATCCAACAGCGGGAAAATCCCCGCTGCCAGATGTCCCATATGCCCAAACGCTTTTGGGCCGATCTGACGGAGGACCCCGGCGGCCTGCGCCAGAAACAGCTGGGTCGGAAAGGGCTTGGGGACTGAATTGCAGCCCCCAGCACCCGCGTTGCCCCTGACCTGCACATCCAGTGACACACCGGCATAAGCTGTTGTGGGGCCATTCCCCAGAAGGAGGAAACAACGTGGGTATTACCAATTCCAATAAACTGGTAAATCTGGACCAGATCGACTGCGACGGGTCTCTGCGTGTCACGCTGGCTCTGACAGCCGCTCCGGATATCATTACCAACCCCACTGACATTGTGCTTGTGCTGGACCGTTCGGGCAGCATGACCGGTACGCCGTTGGCCAGCATGAAAGCTGGCGCAAACACGTTTATCGACATCATTGAGGAATCCACCCAAGGGACCAACGGCCAAATTGGCTCGGGCAGCCACATCGGCATTGTCAGCTTTGCCAGCACTGCCACAGCCAACACGCAGCTGATCACCTCGGTGGATACGCTGAAAAACGCGGTGGATTCCCTGGTGGCAGGCGGCAGCACCAACCATGCAGCTGCTTTCACACAGGCAATGGATCTGTTTGATCCCCAATCCAGCAACGCCAAAGTGATCGTCATGTTCACCGATGGCAATACCACCACAGGCGCGCCCCCCACACCGGTGGCAGAAGCCGCCAAGGCCCAAGGCATCATCATCTACTGCATCGGCCTTATAGGCTCTGACGGCTTGGATGTAACCGCCCTTGAGGCCTGGGCAACCGCGCCGGCCGCCTCCCATGTTTCCATCACGCCGGACGCCGCAGACCTGGAGCAGTTGTTCGCCGAACTGGCTGCCAATATCTCCAAGCCAGGCGCCACGAACATCGTCATTGATGAAGTGCTGAACCCCGATTTTCACATCACCAGCATTTCGACTCCTACTAAGGGTAGCGCCACGATGCTGGATTCCAACAGCCTGCGCTGGAACATCGATTCCCTGGGCACCACTGCCAGCGAGAGCGCACAGTTGGAATTTTTCGTCCAACATGTGGGTCAATCCGGCGGCACCAAGCATGTCAACGAATCCATCACCTACTCGGATACCGAAGGCAACCAGGTAGTGTTCCCCGACCCCACTGTCACAGTAGAGTGTGAGATCGTAGTCCAGCCGGAGGAATGCCCTGTCCCAGTGGACTTCACGGTGGAAGGTTGCACGGATTCTGTGGTAGTGGACCTGGGCGAGATCTCGCTGGAATCCCAGGGCTGCATCATCCAGATGAACGTGACCATCAAAAACGTCTGCCCCGGCAAGCGGGTGGCTCTGGCCGCCATCTTGACAGAGGTGGATGAGCACGGCATAGAGTATCAGCGGGGCATGAAGACCCTGACCATACCTGCCCACAACGCTGGGACCTGCAAAGACGTATTGGTCCAGTGCATCAAGTTTGTAGTGCCGGAAGACCAAGATGTCTCGACAGGCACACCGGAAGGTATGTGTTCTCCCCGCAACTTCAAAGCCCGGTTCATCGCCCACACGATGGATACCGATTATCGCTGCTGTGAATCGGTCCTCACATTGTGACATTTAAAGCAGCTGAACAGGGCCAATAAAATTAGATAATAATGCCCCCTGATGTAGGAAAATAGAAGTACTACATCAGGGGGTATTGTTCTGGAGGAATGGATGATATCCATGTATAACTGTTACTTTTGGGAGCAGGCTGCACCGTCTATCTTATCCATCACCACCAGATAAATTGCCCGTCAACTATCAGACGCCGCCTTATGAAGGATCCAGAAACGACTGCTGCAAGCCTTTATGACCACCCCGACATGCCAGAAAAAAAGTCTGTGCCTTGGAAAAGCATCGCAGCATCTGGAACTCCCTTTGGTTGCATACGTCAGGCCATGAAATAGCGATGAACGCATTTATCCAAAAGCCGGATAATTGCTGCTTTTGCGGCGTCCTTGCGCCGCGGAGCACTTCTGGCTCGCTTCTTGTTCCATCGTTTTGGCCTTCCATCCCAGCAGACTAGCGGCTGGAATCGCCATAGTTGCTCAAATAGCGGGAGCTGGGATCTCCCACGTCACATCCTTGCCAGCTGGTATTGGGCATCCAAAATCCAGCCACCATTGGCGCTTGCCCTGGATAGTACTTCTCAAAGATCTGGCGGTAAAGCAGGGATTCTTTTGTAAATGGCATTGCAAAATCGTATTGAGCAGTCATCGTTTTCCATTCATTTCCGTACATTTGCTCGGCCAGGGCTTTGAGGTCTTCCACCAGCGAATGTCCCACAGCGTCAGAAAAAGCGGCTTTTTCCCGCAAACGGATGGATTCTGGCAACAGCCCGCCAACAAACGCCTGACGCAGCAGGTATTTTCCTTTTCCATAGACGTTCCGCTTTTTTTCCGGGTCCAAAGCCATAATATACCGCACCAGCTCCAGATCTCCAAAGGGTACACGCGCTTCCATTGAATGGGCTGCGATGCACCGGTCTGCCCGCAGGACATCGTACATATGGAGCTGCCGAATCCTTTTTTCGCTTTCATCTTGGAATGCAGAGGCTGATGGGGCGAAATCGGTATACTTGTAGCCGAACAGCTCATCACTGACTTCCCCTGTCAGCGACACCCGTATATCGCTTTGCTGATGGATCGCCTGACACAACAAATACATGCCGATGCTGGCGCGAATGGTTGTGATGTCATAAGTACCCAGCGTAGCGATCACCGTTTCCAACGCATCAACTGCCTGCCGGCTTGTAATATAAACTTCGTGGTGATGGCTGCCTATATGCCGGGCCACCTCCCTGGCATACTTCAAATCAATGGCGTCAGCCTGCATCCCAATGGCATACGTTTCAATAGGCCTTCCCAGGCTTTTGGCCGCAATGGCGCACACCAAAGAACTATCCAATCCACCTGAAAGCAAGAATCCTACTGGCACATCGGCATCCAGTCGCTTTTCCACTGCCGCTGTTAGCTTGCTGCGGATCTTCCCAAAAATAGTCTCCAAGTCATCCTGGCATACATCCCGAGGCAGAGCGATATCCTCGTAGATGTGGAACTTGCCATCCAGGTAGTAATGGCCCGGCGGGAAAGGCATCATCTGCCCCTGCACAAGTGGCAACAGCGCCTGCGGTTCGCTGGCGAACAAAATATGACCGCTGGGGCTATAACCATAATACAACGGCCGGATACCGATGGGATCCCGGGCAGCTAGCCAAGTATTCTGCCGGCTGTCGTATAAGATGAAGGCAAATTCGGCATCCAAATACCGAAACATCCCCGTGCCATATTCCCGCCAAAGTGGAATCAAAATCTCACAGTCGCTTTTGCTTTGGAACCGATATCCTCGAGCCTCCAGCTCTGATTTCTTCTTTCGGAAACCATAGAGTTCCCCGTTACATGCCACTGCACAGCCGTATCCGGTAAAAGGCTGCATACCGGTTTGCCCTGGCCCCATAATACTCAGCCGATGAAACAGCAGCGTGCCGCCAGCTGTCTGTAAAGTCCGGCTGCTATCCGGGCCCCGGTGTTTCAAGGAAACAAAGGCTTTTTCCAGCTGTTCCCGGCTGAAATCATTGGCGGTGTAACCCATAATTGCACACATATTGACCTCCATTTCTGTCATCGCAGGCCTTTCTGGTGCAAAAAAGCACCTGCGAACATGCCGGCGCCCTATTCTCTGATCGATTATAGGACGAATTCGCCGGTATCCGCGGTGCCACCTATTTTGCTGTTTTCAGCCACTTTTCGGATCCTTGAGCCCAATCAGCTCGCCAGATCCTATGGCTGTAACGGGCCATCCCGTCGCCCCTACTGGTAGTGATCTTTCGGATTGAGACTCAGGAGTGTTATTCCCAAAGGTTCTGCCGCAGGGTTTCCACTCTCTCCTGCTCACTGTAGGTGACTGCCCTTGGTACTTCTCTCCTTCTGCGTCGCTGGCTTTATGGTTTTTTCAGTATAGCGCTTTATATCGCTGCTGTCAACCTATTGTTTTATTTGCTTTTCTTATATTTGCTTAGAAACAATCCATTTAACTATTGATTCAGACCTGGCAACAAGGAGCGGGCGATAAAAAAACGACTCCAAGGCAATCTGCCCTGGAGTCGCTCTACCGCCAATTTCAAAAACTGGCAATCTCTATTTTTCTCTTTGTGATCGTCCTTTTCAAAACCGCCTCTTTGTCCGACGATTTTGGCGTCCGGACTCGCGTCAAATCTTTTCCCCCAAAGTTCAAAAACACTCCGAAATCAAGATGAAAACCGGGAGAAAACAGAAAAGAAATGAAAAAAGAGCCCGGGGAAACGAATTTCCTCGGACTCTTATG
>CAJFRA010000005.1:3066-90770 GCA_904419295.1 Candidatus Pseudobutyricicoccus lothianensis | reverse complement strand
AAATTGCTTATGTAATCTTGTTTCTATCCCTGCGTTATACGAAATAGTAGGGCGGTTGTCTGTAATATTATAGTGCTACTTTACCGTACATGAGCATTTACTAAAGGGGATAATCAAGGCGGGAAAGCCCTAAAATGGCTTCCCGCCCATTCCCATTTTGAGAGAAGAAACGCTCCAAAATCATTTTAGCCTTGACGGTTTCTCACTATCCTGCTATTTTTTCGTGAATGTGACCACAACTTCTGGATACTTTGTCCATGAGCCTGAGCGTAAGACGAGGGATGGGGGGATTCCATATATGCCCTGTATGCTGATGAAACCAGACCTGCGCTTGCGGCTCCACGCCATGCAAGAACAGCCCTGTTTTCATGCCACTTCAAATCCCCTTCTCCTCCCCGGAGGTAACGCCGACAGAGCGTATAACACACTACACTTTGTAAGCAAAGTCGTGAGCCAAAGGACAGGCCCCTTGGAAACCCCGGACAACAAGACAGGCTACATATCTCGCACTTTCCCAGTGCTTGATACGCAGCCTTTATTTATTGCCAGCGGCCCCGTTTTGTGGTCTGCGTGTAATTCTTTGTAAACTGCCCTGAGCTTCTGAATAGACAGCTTGGCAGAGCCAATGGCTTGATAAATGCAGGAATGTATGATATTCTACTAAAAAATAGAAGGAAAGTGGTTCGCATGTGCCTCGAAAGTGGGATTGGAAGAAGTGGATCTTTGTAGAAATGGAGGCAAGAATATGAAGAAATACACGACGAAATTTCTAAAATGCCTTCTACTTGCCGTATTTACGATGCAAGGAGTATATGCGCTCGATGCCGGCACAGCGGATTCGTGGAAAGAACCGACAGAAGCGCAGATCCAAGATGCGGCTGCAGGCCGGTTACCCCTTTCAGCGGAAGAGGAGTCTGGGGAACGTTTTTGTGGACCCAATTCAGAAGTGACTCGTTACTATACGAATGTAGAACTGACTGCTTGTGAAAGAAAGGATCTGTACAGCCCCATTGGGCACATGACGTATCGAAATACAACTGGTGCGCCAGTGCTTCTTCGATATGCGCAAGATTGGCAAGGGGAAACGAAAACAACTGACTGGGATGTAACAGACAATATCCGCGACAGAGGGGACATAAAGGCGGCTGTGATTTCTAAAATTGAGCAAACACTGGGTGTTTCAGTGGGTATGAGCACAACGACACCGAGATCCGGTACAGTGCTTGGGACGATGACGATACCCGCTTATAAAACGGGGACGATTTCTGCCTACCACAGTGCCGTTGAAATACAAGGGACGGTTTTGTGGCAAGATGCGGATGGAAGCGGCACTGTATACGCGACAGGGCGAGAGAAGATCGGCGGGGCATTCATCATAGATGGCGTATATCTGAAGAAAGATTTGCAAGAATCGAGATGAAAGGCAGTGGGGATCTTCCCCACTGCCTATTTTCAGAAAGCTGCCATCCAAATGAAATGCGGGTATCGATTGTGTCGTTTCTTCTTTTGATGTATGGGTGGGAGAAAGAAGGATCCCACGGAAAAGTACAATAGAAAACCATACAGGAGGTGGCTATGGAGACGATGAACAGGCAGGAATTGCTGCTGTGTACACTATGGCGGCAATTTCTATTGGAAAAAGGGACGAAACAAGAAGTGGTATCTGCCCTGCAAGGCTTGCAAGCCCAATTTGCCACCAACCCAGCCACTGCACTGCGCACCCGCACAGCGGATTTTAGCCAGGCCAGTTGGACACAGGGGTTGATCAAAATCTGGAGCCACCGAGGCACCATCCATGTGGTAGGGCAGGGGGAAGTGGGATTATTTTTATCAGCACGAGGACAGCGTCAGCCCTGGACAGATGCCCCTTGGGGCCTTTCAGCCAAAGAAAAGGTCCATTGGGCTATGTTTATCCGGCAGCAGGTAGAACTGGGTACGACCCAACGGGAAGCGTTGAAACAGGTCTGCCGGCAGGCGGGAATGGCGCAGCCTCTGGTGGAGAAAGTGTTTTATGGCTGGGGCGGTCTCATCAAGGAGATGTGCGATAGAGGGTGGATCGCTTATCAAAGCGGAACAGAAAAAAGTTTTGTACTGCCGCAGGTGGAATGGATGGAAACGGAACAGGCGAGGCACATTCTATTGGAACGGTATTTCCAGACCTATGGCCCTGCCACATGGGCAGATTGCGCCTGGTTTACCGGGTGGAAGATGGCTGAGATCCGCCGGCTGGCAACTGACCTGCCTCTTGCCGCAGTGGAATGCCAAGGGAAGGTGTATTATTATCTGGGGGAACTGGAAGCCAAAGGGAAGCTGCCGACTTGTCTGTTCTTAGCCGGGTTCGACCAATTGGTTTTGGGGTACCGGGATCGCAGCCGATGCTTGGAGCAGCGAGATCTGCGGAATGTGACCAACCAAGCGGGCATCGTTTACCCCACCATTTTGTTGCGGGGCAGGCTGCGGGCCCGCTGGAGGAAAGAGCCAGGGCGGCTAATTGTGACACCCTTTCGGCCTTTGCCGGCCCGAGACCAAGCGGCGATCCGGGCGAAAGGAAGGAAACTTTTTCCTGGGGAACCAGTGGAAGTGTATTTTCAGCCGCCTCTTGCAGATGCAGACAGCTGAGCGGCCATGCTCCGGCAGAAAAAGGGAGGCAAGTCATGGCGGAGACAAGTGAACACCTGCTGGCCAGAGGAAGAGATACCGATACAAGGCCCTACCAGATCGCTATTGGCATGGTTTCTGTTCCATACAGCGCAAGGAAAGTGCATGGGGCACTGTATGGAAAGAGGTGGACAAAGTGGGTACACTATGTGTAGCAGGAATTGCAAGTTCTGTTGGCGTCTGGATCCGGGAAGGGATTGATTCTCTGGAGGGATGGTGGATGATACAGACAGAAAAGAAGGCAGGATGCCATCCTGCCTTCTCATATGTTTTCTAGAAGATTTTCTTACTCCAAAATGGAGGGGATCACGCCGTCTACGCCGGCGAGCAACAAGGCCAGCAGCAGGGCCTGCTGCACACCCTTATAAGCGTCGGTGGTCTCAAAGAATTCCTGCAGGGTATGGGCGCCGCAATCTTCGCCGCCTGCGCCCAGGCATACGGCAGGGATGTTCTTGCCGATGGCCATGTTGCAGTTGGTGGAGCCGCCATGGAGGAATTCCGGCTCATAGCCCAGCGAACGGATGACCGCGTAAGTGGCCTCTACGATGGGGGAATGGACGTCTTGGGTGCCGGCGGGCACATTGGCATACCGCTTGTGGGTAAAGGTGATGGTATCCTTGCCCCAGCGGGCGGTCTCCTCGTCGCAGGCCTCCTGCAGCGCGTTCAGGATGCGCTGATACAGCTCATCCAGCACTTGCTGGGAATCGGAGCGGAAATTGAACTTGATGGTGGCTTCTGGCACAATGGCATGGATGCCCGCATCGTTGCCCGCGTGGAAGTTGGACACACAGAATGAGGTCTTGGGGTCAGAGGGGACTTGGAAATCCGCGATCTTTGCCACAGCCCGGGCCGCCGCATTCAGCGGGTTGGCCACCTTGCCAAAGGCGCCATGGGCATGGCCGCCGATGCCGTGGAATGTGGCTTCACAGGTCATGTGGCCGGTGGCCTCGTAGATGATGCCCTTGGCGCTGGGGCCGTCTACACTGATGCTGGCGTCTACGGCGTTGTCATCCAGCCAGGTCTTCATGCCGCCAAAGGAGCCGATGCCCTCTTCTTCTACCGTGCCCACAAAGTACAGGTCGCCCACCGTTTTGATGTTGGCGGCATCCAGCGAGCGGATGACGGAAAGGGGCACCACCATGCCGCGGGTATCGTCCACGATGCCGGGGGCATATACGCGGGTGCCTTCCCGCCGGGGCTGGGGATTGGTACCCAGGGGGAAGACCGTGTCCATGTGGCCTTCCATCAGCACGCGCTTGCCGTTGCCGGTGCCGCGGCGGATGCCCACCACGTTGCCATGCTTATCGATGTGCACATCGTCCAGCCCGAGGTCTTTGTAGAACTGGGCATAACGGGCAGCTTTATTTTCCTCGTGGAAAGTGGGGGCTTCGATCTTGCACAGCTCGATCTGGTTTTCCAATGTCTGGTCGGCATCCTGCTCTGCAAAGGCCAGGGCCGACTTCACACTTTCCTGGGCCAGCAGTTGGTCCAGCGCGCCTTGAATTTTGGCGGAAACTTCATAGCTCATCGTTGTACATTCCTTTCCGATCTGGATTTTGTTTCTAGCTCCATTATGGACCGATGAACAGTGGAAATCAAGGGGAATAAAGGCGGCGCCGGAAAGTTCGTACCCTCTGCCAAGAAACGTGTCGAAATTTTGTGAAAAATCGCTATATGTAGAAATACATTTCGAAAATACAAATTATTTGTATTACTATTTTACGAAAATACATATAGTATATATTTTGAAGCAGTTGACAGAGCTTTTTGTACAATGATATACTAAAACAGTATAAAATGGGAAACCGGGAGGAAAGCGGAAGAGATGGATTGGAAGAAAATGTTTGAAACACAGCGGGCTTATTACCAGGGCGGCGCCACCCAAAGCTATGAGGCGCGGCGCCGGGCCTTGGATAGGCTGCTGCAGGGGCTGGAGGAGCACGAAGACAAACTGCTGAAAGCGCTGCAACAAGATCTGGGCAAAGCCCCCTTTGAAGGATACATGTCCGAGATCGGCATGGTGCGGGAAGAGCTGCATTGGCACCGCCGCCACTTGAAAAAGATGATGCGGCCCCGCCGGGTCTCTACCCCACTGGCACAATTCCCCTCCCGCAGTTTCCGCTCGCCCCATCCACGCGGCCTGGTGCTGGTCATGGCCCCCTGGAACTACCCGGTGCAGTTGAGCTTGAGCCCATTGGTGGGGGCCGTTGCGGCGGGGAATTGCGTGGTGTTGAAGCCATCCAACGATGCGCCCCATACGGCCCAGGCCATGGCGGACCTGCTGCGCCAATGTTTTGACCCCGGCCAAGTGGCTGTGGTATTGGGTGGGCGTGCGGAAAACCAGGCACTGCTGGACCTGCCTTTCGACCACATCTTTTTCACCGGCGGGGAGACGGTGGGCCGCCTTGTGCTGGAGAAAGCGGCGCGGCACTTGACGCCGGTCACCTTGGAATTGGGCGGCAAAAGCCCTTGCATCGTGGCCAAAGATGCGGATCTTTCCCTGGCTGCCCGGCGCATTGTTTTTGGAAAATTCCTCAATGCGGGGCAGACTTGTGTGGCGCCCGATTATCTGTTGGTCGACCGGAGCGTGATGCAGCCCTTGCTGGACTGCCTGGAGCAGCAGATCCGGCAGGCATTTGGAGAAGACCCGCTCCGCTGCCCAGAATATCCCCGCATTGTCAACGACAAGCATTTTGAACGGCTGCGGGGGCTTTTGGAACAAGGGACCATCCGGATGGGGGGCCGGTGGGATGCCCAGCAGCGGCGCATCGAGCCCACAATGCTGGTGGATGTCCGGCCGGACGATCCGGTGATGCAGCAGGAGATCTTTGGGCCGCTGCTGCCTGTGCTGCCCTACGATACCGTGGAACAGGCCATCCGTTTTGTGGCGGACCGCCCCCATCCGCTGGCCCTCTACCTGTTCACCCAGGAGAAGAGCGTGCAGCAAGAGATCTTGGAAAAGCTGCAATTTGGTGGCGGCTGCATCAATGATACCATCATCCACCTGGCCACCACCCACATGCCCTTTGGCGGTGTGGGGCGCAGCGGTATGGGCGCCTACCACGGTCAGGCCAGCTTTGACACCTTTACCCATTACCGCAGCATCATGAAAAAAGCCACATGGCTCGATCTGCCCGTGCGGTACCACCCCTATACAGAGAAAAAGGAAAAAACGCTCCGCCGGGTGATGCGGTAACTGCACACCGGTTTGCAAGCCGTACAAAGCGTGCTATACTGTTGAGAAAAGGCGGATACCAGCCCTGGAAAAGCGGGCAGGAGAGCCGCAAAGGGAAAGGAAGGGACCCAACGTGGAAAATAAGTTTGATACACAGTTGCTCATCGAAGGGCAGGGCCTGTCGGAAGAGGCGATCCACCAGTATATTCAGCAAAACATCCCGGGGGATTGCCTGCTGGCAGTGGGGGATGAAAATTTGATCAAGATCCATTACCACACGGACATGCCTTGGAAAGTGTTGGAATACTGCGCCGCCCAAGGGGAAATTTTCGATGTGGTGGTGGAAAATATGGAGCGCCAGGAACAGGGGCTCAAAGGATAAAAAGGCAAAGCAAAGGCCCGGAACGGGGAGACGTTTCGGGCCTTCTCCATGTTGCGCCCGCCCAAAAGGGCGGGCAGGGAGAAAAGATGAATGGCCATGTGCAGAGTCATTGGGGAGGGGAGGACTCTGCGGGCCTGGGGGATAAGCTACGAAAAGGGATCACTTGCCATAAATGACCTTATTTTTATCATACTCCATTTAGCAGCGAATTACTAGAGTAAAATGTTCAGCAAATTGACTAAATTTGAGACAAAGAGTGGAAACTTTGGGGCTTTTCTACGAAAAAGCGCAAAAACTTGGATTCCATGGTAGACGAAACACCCGAAAAAATGCTATAATAAAGCCATTCGGCAAAAAGGTAAGGGGAAAACCGGCCTTTACCACGAAATTTTTAGGAAAACAATGGCGGTTCGGTTGGCCGCCGCAGCGCACCTTCGGAGGGGACCATGGCAAAAAAGTGGAGAAAGACTAAGTGGGTATTGTTGCTGTTCGCGCTGTTTACAGCCCTTGGCCTGTGCAGCGGGGCGGCAGGGCTCAAAGCACAACTGAACAATATGCCGGTGCTTGTACAGGACGAGGCCATTGCAGTCGAGGCCTATAACATCAATGACTACAACTATTTTAAGCTGAGAGATATCGCCGAGGCGTTAAAAAGTACATCCAAATCCTTTGAGATACAATATAATAACACCACCAACGCCATATACATCAGTACAGGGCAGGCCTATACTTCCTTGGGCACGGAACTGAGCCCGCCCCAAGGCACCAACACCATCAAGCAGGCGGTGAACAGTCGGGCGGCTTTGTACATCGATGGCGTGGGGGTGGAACTGAGCGCCTATAACATTGACGACTATACCTATTATAAGCTGCAAGATCTGGGCCAAGCGCTGGATTTTCGTGTGGAATACGACAACGACAACCGCCGTGTGCTCATCGAATCCACGCCGCTGGATACCGACCAGCCAGAGCAGCCCACCACCCCGGAACAGCCGGAAGAACCGGAAGAGCCAGAGGAACCGGAGGAACCCAAAGAGCCGGGGGATCTGGTGATCATGGTAGACCCGGGCCACGGAGGCACGGATACCGGCACCATCAACGAAGAGCAGGGATTGACGGAGAGCCTGGTCAATTACGATGTGGCGATGCAGCTGGGCGATATGCTGGAGCAGGCCGGGTATACGGTGATCTATACCCGGGAAGGCCGGGATGAGACCATATCCCTGACAGACCGGATGAACCTGATCCGCCAGGTGCGCCCCGATCTGGTGATCAGCGTGCACCACAACGCCACCACGAACCACAACGCCTCAGGCGCTGAAGTGCTGGCCCAGGTGGCGGACAAAGAAGGCGGCCCCAGCACGGAACTGGCCGAGCTGATCAATGCGGAATACGAAAAGATCGGCCAGAAAGTCCGGCCCATCGTCTACCGGCTCAATTCCAGCCAGACAGCGGATTATTATGGCCTGCTGCGGGCGGCCGCCGGCGTCGATGTGACGGCAGTGATCTCGGAATTTGCCTTTTTAGACAACCCGGAAGACTGGGTGAAGATCGATTCACCGGAGGACCTGCAAGCCGAGGCTGAGGCCTTGTTCCGGGCAGTGGATACCTTTTTGAGAAACACCTATTCCATCGCATGACCGAAAAAAAGAGCGATTCTTAAGGAAATCTTTCGAAATGGCGGCCTGCCTTGCTGTATGATACAAACAGCAGGCAGGCCCTTTTGCCTGGTTTGGAGAAGGAGGGGACGACGATGGCCCAGGCTCCCAAGAGGAGAAAGAAGAAGAGAAAGACGAGAGGCGTCCGATGGATCTTGGCCGTCTTTTTGCTGGCCATAGTGGCTGGGTTGGCATGGCGGTTTCTGCACGGCCGTGTAGAGGGGCAATATCCAGAGGATGTGTTGGGAGTGCCCGTGTACACTGAATTGGCGCCGGAGGGCGGCGACAACCGGCCGGGCACCAAGCGGGAGATCCGTTACATTGTCATCCATGAGACGGGAAACCCGGCGGAAGGCGCCGACGCGGCAGCGCATGGCCGGCTGCAGGCCAATGGCGGCGAAGGAAAGACCGGTTGGCACTATACCGTGGATGACCACGAGATCTGGCACAGTTTCCCCGATGACGAAGTGGCATACCATGCCGGCGACGGCCGGGATGGCGACGGGAACTTATATGGCATTGGCGTAGAACTGTGTGTCAACGCAGACGGCGATTTTGAAAAGACTTTTGACAATGCCGCCAAGCTGACAGGCTGGCTCATGCACACATACCACCTATCCCAGGACGCCATCAAAGAACACTATGATTTCACCGGCAAAAACTGTCCCCAGACCATCCGGGAAACAGGCCGTATGGCAGAATTTATCGAAAAGGCCCAGGCATATGCCGATGCATTGGAAGAACAATAAGCAGAGAGTGACCCCAGGGGGAAAGAAAGCGGCGGCGCAGGCTGCCGCTTTTCCGTTTCTGGGGAGAAAGCGCGGGAACGAAGGAAAAAGCACAAAATTCTGACAAAGATCCGTCGAAATTCTTACAATTTTGTAATACAAAATAGGATGTGTTGATTTTGTGCAAAAGAACGTGTATCATGCAGAAGGAAGCCGGATAAACTGAGACCGGCGAAAAGGAGGGACCGATAGCAATGAAAAAAAGACGGATGCTTGCCGGCCTGCTGGCAGCGGTGATGTTGGCGACCACCCTGCCCCAGGCTTTTGCAGCACCCCGGCAAACGGCATATGCCACCCGGGGACAAGTGGTGGAAATGCTGCTGGCGGCAGCGGATGACTACAACCCCGGTTTGAAAAAGGAAGACATCATCCAGGGCAATGGCGACGGCGATCTGCGGGAAGATGAACTGGTCACGCGGGCCGAGGCCATGACCATGCTGAGCCGGGCTTTCGGCCAGCTGCCGACCCCCATGGGGGACGCGCTGCGCACCGGTTTGGCCAAGACCACATTCACCGATGTGCCCCAATGGGCGTCGGAAGAGGTGGCAGCCCTTTCGGCCGCCGGCATTCTGGCCGGTACAGGCGATGGGAAGCTGAGCCCGTTGGACAACGTGACGGTGGAGCAGATGGAATGGATGATCCGCCGGGTCTGGGCGCTGGAAGGGAGCAACCGCCGGGATGACTTTTACGCCACGGTCAACCACGATTGGCTGGTGAACAGCACCATTCCCAGCGGTGAGATCTCCAACGGCGCTATGAACGAAATGACCGCCAGCAACAACGAGAAGGTGGAGCAGATCGTGCGGCAGGCCGCCCAAGGCAACAGCCAGCCGGGGTCGGTCCAGCAGAAGATCGGCGATTTTTACAAAGGCGTACTGGCGGTGAAAAAAGGCCAGGTCAACGATTTGAGCCCGCTGCAGCCCTATTTGGATGCGGTAGACCAAGTCCAAAACATGAAGGACGTGGTGGCCCTGCGCAACCGGGTGAAAGAGGAGCTGGGATTGAGCCTGCTGTGCACCTTCGGCTTGACGGTGGACCTCAAAAACAGCGACCGGTATATGCTCACCTTTTCCGGCGCCTCTGCCGATCTGACGGCCGACTACTTTAGCGCCGGCGGCCAAGCCATGGAGGCATACCGCCAGACATTGGCTGCTCTGCTGCAGCTGGCCGGCGAGAGCGCCGAACAAGCCCAGCAGGATGCCGGGCGGATCTACGCCATGGAAGAGGCGCTGGCCAAAGCTTCCATGAAGGTGGAAGATGCAGGGAACATCGACAAAGTGTACAATGTCTACACCATGGACCAGCTGCGCCAGGCGGCTCCCAACATGGGGCTGGACCAGGTGCTGCAAGTGGATGGACTGAAGCAGGCCGATCAAATTTTGGTCACGGACCCCGGCTTGCTGGCAGCCAATGCAGCCTATTGGACGGATGAACAAGTGGATACGCTGAAAGCGCTGATGAAACTGTCCCTGATCCAGGGCTTGGGCGCCGCCATGAGTGCCGATGTGGACCAGGTGAACACCGAGTTCCAACAGGTATTCTTTGGGGCAGAAGGGGGCAAAGAACCGGAAGAGGCGGCTTCCCTGGTGACCCAGCAGGTCATGGGCGACTACGTGGGCCAGATCTATGTGGAAGAATATTTTTCCGAAGAGGCCAAAGCGGATGTCACACAGATGGTGGAGGAATTCATCGAAGTCTACAAGAAGCGGCTGGAGGACCTGGATTGGATGAGCCAGGCCACCAAGGACAAAGCCATTGAAAAGCTGGATGCCATGACGCTGAAGATCGGCTATCCAGATCAATGGGATGACTCCATGGATGGAGTGGAGATCACGGATGATTACTACCAGAACACTGTAAACCTGCTCAAGGCGGGGAACGCACAAGTGGCCCGGATGCAAGACCAGCCGGTGGACAAAAGCGGCTGGATGATGACGGTGTATACGGTCAATGCCTATTACAATGCGGGCAACAACGAGATCGTGTTCCCGGCGGGCATTTTGCAGGCGCCTTTCTACGACAAAGACGCCTCACGGGAAGAGAATTTGGGCGGCATCGGCTTTGTCATCGCCCACGAGATCACCCATAGCTTTGACAACAATGGCGCCAAGTTCGATGCCCAAGGCAATGCGACAGATTGGTGGCAGCCTGGGGATTATGAGCATTTCCAGCAGCTTTGCGGCGAAGTGGAAGCTTTCTACGACGGCGTTGAGGTGGCGCCCGGCTTCGTCAACAACGGGACCCGGACCCTCAGCGAAAACATTGCCGACCTGGGCAGCATGGCCTGTATTTTGGAAACGGCCCGGCTGGAGGGCGAGCCGGACTACCAGGCTTTGTTTGAAAACCTGGCCAAGTGCTGGACGATGACCAGCAGCCGCAGCACGCTGCAATTGTTGGCTTCGGTGGATGTGCACAGCTTCAACAAAGTACGGGTCAACCGCACGCTGCAAAATTTTGAAGAATTCTATCAGACGTATGGCATCCAGGAAGGGGACGGCATGTATGTGGCGCCAGCTGACCGGGTGCAGATTTGGTAAAGGAGCAGTATGAAAACAGACGGGATCTTATTGGACCTGGATGGCACGCTGTGGGATGCGGTAGAAGGTGTCCTGGTGGCTTGGAATGAAGTCATCGCCCGCCATCCGGGCCTCCGCCCGCCGTTGACGGCGGAGGAATTGCGCGGTTACATGGGGCTGCCCATGGACGAGATCGCCCGCCGGATGTTTCCCCGGCAGACAGAGGGAGAACAGGCACAGCTCATGGATGCCTGCTGCCAGCGGGAGCACGAATATCTGGCGGTTCACGGCGGCAGAGTGTTTGACGGGGTGGAACAGACATTGGCGCAGCTGAGCCGCCGGTTCCCCCTCTGTATCGTCAGCAACTGTGAGGATGGATACATCCAGTGTTTCCTCCAAGTCACAGGACTGGGCAAATACATCACCGATTTTGAATCGTTTGGCGCTACGGGCCTGAGCAAGGGCGAGAACATCCAGCTGGTGGCCCGGCGCAATGGGCTGCAGGCCCCTATCTATGTGGGAGATACAGCCGGAGACCAGCAGGCCGCCAGGCAGGCCGGCGTACCCTTTGTGTTCGCTCAATACGGTTTTGGGCAAGCGCACCAGCCGGATCACACCATTGGCAGCATGGCAGACCTGCCCGGGCTGCTGCAAGACTGACAGTCAAAGACGAAAAGAGGCCATGTGCTGCATGGCCTCTTTTCTTTGTTTGAGCAGGCAAAGAAACGTGTGAGCGGAGTGTGTTGTTTTTCAAAGAAAGACAAGTGATTTCCCTTGCAAAAAAGTGCAAGAACTCAAAATCGATGGACATGTAAAAAACTTTGTGAGAAGCATCTACAGAGTTGCCGGGAAATTGGTGAAACAGCTGAAAACACCAAGGAAGAGTAAAAAGTAATTGAAAGAAATAAAGCAGAATACACAAAAAATAATTAATTAGTAGTTAAAAACTATTAATTATTAACAATTTTCGGTGTGCGTTACTTGTTCGATGAGGTTGCCAAGAAAACCATCCGTGCATATAATGGAAAAAACAAATCTCAGCGGCCCGGCCACCAGAAGAATGGGAGGAAAGAGGCTTGGAACGGACCGGATGTTTGGCAGTTTTCCACACGAGATGAAAGAGGTGAATGTCATGAAAAAACGGAACAAGCGCATGATGAGTATGGTCACATTGTTTGCCGTTGCGGCCACGTTGCTGGCCGGCGTTGCCGGATGTAGCCAGGAGGGCAGTTCGGGCGGCAAGACCAGCACGAAAGACAGCATTGTGATCGCCACCATGAGTGAGACGCCGTCGCTCACACCCAATGAACACAACGCGGTAGCCGGCGGCTACATGAACCTGCTCACCTACGAAGGCCTGCTGTACCGCGATATGGATATGAAGTCTCAGCCTTGCTTGGCGGAATCTTATGAGGCTGTCAGTGAGACCGAGTGGGATTTTAAGATCCGCAAAGGCGTCAAGTTCCATACAGGCGAGGAGATGACCGTAGAAGACGTCAAAGCCTCTTTGGATTGGGCGCAGAACTTCCCGCTGATCAAGACCAGCACCGAAAACATCAAGCAAGTGGATATCATCGATGATGAGACCGTCCGCATCACCACCCATGGCCCGTGTGCTGTTATTTTGGATAACCTGACAGGCACAGCCAACGCCATTGTGCCCAAAAAGCTGATCGACGCCGGCAACAACTTCAACGAGAACCCCATCGGCACCGGACCCTATGTATTCAAAACATGGAATTTGGGCGACAGCCTGGAGTTCGAGGCCTTTGAAGATTATTGGGGCGGCGAACCTGCTATCAAGCACATGACATGGAAGATCATACCGGAAGGCTCCAGCCGTACCATCGCCCTGGAAGCCGGCGAAGTGGACTTTGTGGTAGAAGTGGAAACCATGGACATGGATCGTATCACAAGCAACGAGGATTTGGAAGTATATCAATACGAAGGCACAGAGCTCCAGTTTATGCAGCTGAACAACGAGGTCCCGGGTTTGGATAATTCCTTGGTGCGCCACGCGATCAACAGTGCCATCAACAAAGAAGATGTGGTAACTGTGGCGGTAAACAACTTGGGCACACCAGCTAAGAGTCAGACACCGATCAACCTGGTCGGCACTTCCGACGAGGGAGCCGACGAATACAACGTAGAGAAAGCACGAGAATATTTGGCCGAATCCGGTGTGAACCCTTCGGATATCTACTTCTCCATTATTTGCTCCAATGATATGAAGAAGCGGGCGGCCGAAGTGATCCAGGCGAACCTAAAGGAGATCGGCATCACCTGTGACATTGAAAGCATGGACTTGGCCACCTACCTTTCCACCACCACAGAGGGCAATTTCACAGCTTGCCTGGGCGGCTATAATACAACTGACCAGCTCTTGTTCGTACAGGGCATGTATCACAGCGAATCCATCGGCGGCTCCAACCGTTCCCGCCTGAATGACCCCAAGGTAGACGCTTACATCGATCAAGCAATGGTGACACTGGATGCGGAAGAGCGGCAGGCTATTTTGGAAGAGCTCAATGCCTATCTGAATGAAGTTTGTACATTGGTGCCGCTGTGGCAAACTGTTGCAGTCCGCGCTTACAATGCAGACCTGAAAGGCGTAGAGATCAATGCTGTAGGCAACCTGTATTTCAAAGATTGCTATTGGGAATAAAGATTGGTAAAAGGAACTTTGTCCAATGAGAATCCATCAACCATGAGGATAAAACATGGGAAGCTGCGGCTTCCCATGTTTTTGTATGTAAAAAGCGGAACAAAATTTGGAAAAGATTGACAGGATGGCAGGTGCAGTTTTGAAAAAAGAGCACAGCATCTGGAGCAAACCGGACGGGTGCAGCCGGCACTTTAGGGATTTCCTGCTTTAAAAAAGTGAAATATTTGCGGATCAGGTCTTGTTTTTTTGACGTTAATGAGTTACACTATTTTATAAAAGAGTTAGTATGTAGCATTACATATCCAACGAATCGATTACGAAACCAGCCAGAAAGGAGGAGAATCCCATGGCCAAGACCAAAAAAGCAGGGCATAGTTTTGAAGACTATTTCAAAAGAGCCTTGAACCCCATGCTGGTGCTGGTATTGCTCAAAGAAGAAAGCATGTATGTTTACCAGATGCAGCAGGAACTCAAGCGCCGCAGCGGCGGTACCTATACCATTTCACTGCTTTATCCCGTGTTGTACCGGCTGGAGGAACAGGGTTATGTTGTTCTTTCCCAGCAGCAGATCACAGAAGATAACCGGGTCCGCGGTTATTATTCGATCACCCCCGAAGGGCTGGAGTACCTGGAGCACATCAAAGAAGTCTATCGGGATTTATGCCAAGCTGTAGAAATTATATTGCAAAGTTGATAAAGGTTCGATCAGCCTTCTTCCAACCATGGGAGGAGGCTTTTTTTTGTCTGTTTTTCCGCTGTGCGGCCGGCTATGTCAACGGAGGCAGACGGAGGGAACAAAGTGGAGAATGCCACGCAAAAGTTAAATAAATATTGAATCCAAATGGGAATTAGGTAATAGATAATTCATATATATAAAATAAATAATTTAAATAAAGAATTATGAATTTTGTATGAAATTACTTTAACTCATTGATGCAAATGTGGAAAATGCACAAATAAATTGCCAATTATTACGTCTATATGCCCAGGGGACTGGCATAACCCAATAAAAATAGAGGCAGAAAACTAGTAAAATTGGTATGAACAATTATTAAATCTAAAAATAGAAGAAAACAAAAAGATTGCATTTTTGAAATAATCAAGATATAATGTACAAAAAACGAGGGCAAAACAAATTCATATATGGTCGATTTGCGAAATGCGTCGGCTGCCTGATCGTTTTATGAGGGCTTTTGTGCAATTTGTGTATTTTAGCTCAGGCGCCTTGTGCGCTTGGCTGAAAATAATATGGATGAGGTGAATCGATATGAGAAGCAGGAAATCCCGTTTTATGAGCCTGTTGCTCGCCGGCGTTACGACGGTTGGCCTATTGGCTGGCTGTTCCAACAGTGAAAATGGCGGTGGCGGCGGCACAGACAGCGGCGGCAGCCGAGACAGCATCAATATCGCTACAATGAGTGAGACGCCGTCTCTTTCTCCGTGGGATCACAACGCCACAGCCGGTTCTTATATGAACCTGCTGACTTACAACACCTTGTTCCGCACCGATATGGAAATGAACCCGGTGCCGGACCTGGTAGAAGACTATGAGAACATCTCGGACACCGAGTGGCAGTTCACGCTGAAACAAGGCGTCAAGTTCCACGATGGCAGCGAGATGACGGCGGAAGACGTCAAGGCTTCCCTGGAACACGGCAAGACCTTCGCAGAAGTCAGCCTGTACAATGACTGCATCGAAAGCGTGGAAGTGGTAGACGAGTATACCGTTAAGATCACGACCCCTGGCCCCTCGGCCGTACTGCTTTCCCACCTGTGCCACCACGGCAACGCCATCGTGCCGAAAGAACTGATCGATTCCGATCATGACTTTACCACAGATCCTGTGGGCACCGGCCCGTACAAGCTGGTGGAATGGAACCGCGGCGACAGCGTGGTCTTTGAAGCATTCTCCGATTATTTCAAGGGCGAACCTGCCATTAAGAACATGACATGGAAGATCATCCCCGAAGGCTCCAGCCGTACCATTGCTCTGGAAGCCGGCGAGATCGACTTCATCGTCGAAGTAGAAGCCATGGACTATGACCGCCTGAAAGAAGCCGACGGCATTGCCCTGTATGAATACGATGCCACCGAGCACAACTGGCTGATGCTGAACAACGAGAAGCCCGGCCTGGACAATGAAAATGTGAGAAAGGCCATGGATTGCGCCATTGACAAGGAAAGCATCATCACTGTTGCGCTGAACGGCATGGGCACAGCAGTCTATTCTCAGGCTCCCAACAACCTGCCTGGCGCCAGCGAAGAGAATGTGAACTCTTACGATGCGGAAAAGGCGAAGGAGTATATGGATGCTTCCGGCGTGGATCCGGCCAGCATTGAAATGTCCATCATCACTTCCAACGACACCAAAAAGCGTGCTGCCGAGGTGATCCAGGCCAATCTGAATGATGTACTGGGTATCACTGCTACGATTGAGAGCATGGACTTGGCGACTTACCTGTCCACCACAGCGGAAGGCAATTACACTGCCTCCATCGGCAACTACACATCCAGCGATATGATCTCCTATCTGGTGGGCGTGTTCCACAGCAAATCCATCAACGCCTCCAACAAGACTCGTATCAACAACCCGGAAGTGGATGCCCTGATCGACGAAGCTTCCGCCACCCTGGATGAAACAGCGAGAAACGAGACACTGCAGGAGTGCGTCGCGCTGCTGAACAGTCTGTGTCCCCAGGTGCCTCTGTACCAGCCCGTCAACTTCCGCGCTTACAATGCGGACCTGCAGGGCATTGAGGTCACCCCCAGCGGCACACTGTATTTTGAAAATGTAAGTTGGGCAGAATAATTCTGACAACATCATTGGTTCTAACACGACCCGCGTTCTTTCGAGGCGCGGGTCGTGTTATATTCTTTTTTGAAGAAATTATGTTAGAAATATGAAGCTGTGTAACAAAAAAGAAGTCCTTCTGAAATATATAATACATACAATTTTTATTGGCGCATAGGAGGGAATAATTGTACAATTTGTTTATATTGGTGTGAAGTATCAAAGCCGAAAAGACAGGATGCACAAAAAGCAAGAAAAGAAATTTGATGTGTTAGCAGATTGAATGGACAAAATGTATAGAAAAAATGAATAAAAAAGGGAGAATATTATGCAATTATTTTTGAAAACAGAAAAGTGAAAAGGAAATACTTTGCAAATTTGAAAAATAAGCGTTATAATATACAAAAACAAAGCAGCCGACAGGTCGTGGGTTGTATAAAAGAGATAACAAATGGAACGGTGTTGGTTTTGTTAATTTTGACCTTCGGCCGGCAGGGGCCGTCATCCCCATCCGGTTGAAAATATTTTTATGAGGTGAAATCGTATGAGAAACAGGAAATCTCGCGTGTTCAGCCTGCTGCTTGTGGGCGCCATGACCGTTGGTCTGCTGGCTGGCTGCAGCAACAACGGCAGCAGCGACCAAAGCGACACTGGCAATGGGGAAACAAAAGATACCATTGTGATCGCCACCATGAGTGAGACCCCTTCGGTGCATCCAGCGGATCACAACGCCACAGCCGGTTCCTACATGAATCTGCTGACTTACAGCACTCTGTTCAATACGGATATGGAGATGCAGGCCCAGCCCAACCTGGTGGATACATATGAAAATGTCAGCGATACTGTTTGGAACTTCACACTGAAGGAAGGCATCAAGTTCCATGACGGCACCGAGATGAAAGCAGAAGATGTGAAAGCTTCGCTGGAATGGGCAAAGACATTTGCAGAAGTAAGCTTGTACAACAAGACCATCGAGACAGTGGAAGTGACCGGCGACTACAGCTTTACCATCACCACGAACGTGCCGGACGCCATCTTGCTGAACAACCTGTGCCACCACGGCAATGCCATCGTGCCCAAAGCGCTGATCGACAGCGGCCATGATTTTGGCGAAGAGCCCATCGGTTCCGGCCCGTATAAGCTGGTGGAATGGAAACGGGGCGACAGCCTGGAGTTCGAGGCCTTTGAAGATTACTTTGGCGGCGCTCCGGCCATTAAACATATGATTTGGAAGATCATCCCCGAAGGCTCCAGCCGTACCATCGCTCTGGAGGCCGGTGAGATCGACTTCATCGTTGAAGTGGAGACCATGGACTATGAACGCCTGAAGGGCGATGACAACATCACTGTTTTGGAATATGAGTCCACCGAGCACAACTGGTTGATGCTGAACAACGAGAAGCCCGGCCTGGACAACGAAAATGTGCGCCATGCCATGAACTGTGCCATCGACAAAGAGAGCATCGTTACCGTGGCACTGAACGGCCTGGGCAAAGCAGCTGTTTCCCAGACCCCTTATAATCTGGATGGCTACAGCGAAGAAAATGCAGACCAGTATGACCCTGAAAAGGCAAAAGAGTGGATGGACGCCTCCGGCGTGGATCCGGCCAGCATCGAGCTCTCCATCATCTGCTCCAACGATACGAAGAAACGTGCCGGCGAAGTGATCCAGGCCAATCTGAAGGATGTGCTGGGCATCGACGCCGCCATTGAGAACATGGACCTGGCCACTTATCTGTCGGCCACGGCAGAAGGCGATTACACAGGCGCCATCGGCGGTTATACCTCCAGCACGATGGTGGGCTATCTGGTGGGTGTGTATCATTCCGACTCCATCAATGCCTCCAACAAGACCCGCCTGAACGCCCCGGAAGTGGATGCCCTGATCGACAAGGCTTCCACCACCATCGATGTGGAAGAGCGCAATGGCTATCTGGAGCAGTGCTCTGCCCTGCTGAACAGCATTTGTTCCCAGGTGCCCCTGTATCAACCCGTTGCTTTGCGCGCCTATGACTCCAACCTGAAGGGTGTGGAAGTCAACGACAGCGGCACGATCTATTTTGAAAAGTGCTCCTGGTAAGCAAAGCAAATTAGCAGACTGTTGTTTGGTCCCCCTGCATCCATGGATGCAGGGGGATTTTTTTCACAACCTTTTGAGCGGCGAAAAAAGGCGGATCCGTTTGGCAGTCTGGATGCCAAAATGGTTCTGTCTGCTTTGCTCCAGCCGCCCAATAAGTGAACAGTATGTGAACAAATGATTGTGAAAAAAGAAACAAATCCCTGGAAAAACTAAATAGTATATAATATATCTTTAAAAGCAAAAATATTGAAACAAATTATTCGGTCATTCCATACAAGAGAGAAAAAACCAGATTGAATAAATCGACAAAATCACCAGTTCTTCACGGAAATCTTGTAATAAATATTGCAACTTGCATAAATAAAGACTATACTTAGTAACAGACTCCAGTGGATCCGCCCAATGTGGATCTGCCGGATAAAAAGGGTTCTGCGGCTGGTATCGATTGTATCGGGGCCATGGAATCACGAATGTTATGAGGTGAAAAGTATGCGAAAACGGAAATTGCGCGCAATGAGTCTGACATTGGTCACGATCCTGACAGCAGGCCTGCTGTTCGGATGCAGCCAAGAGACAAGCGGAGGAGAAGGATCAGGCGGTGGAAAGCGCGATTCCATTATCATCGCAACCATGGGCGAGCCCCCATCCATGTCGCCCACCGATCACAATGCCATTGCATCCAACTATATGAATGCCATGACATACAGCCAGCTGACCCGTATGAACGAAGACATGGAGATGGAAGGCGCTTTGGCGGAATCGTTTGAGAGCACCAGCGACACCGAGTGGCTGTTCCATCTGCGCAAGGGAGTCAAATTCCACGACGGCACCGAGATGACGGCAGACGATGTGGTGGCCTCCATTACCTATGCCAAAACTTGCCCCGAAGTGAGCTTGTACAACAATTCGGTGGCATCCATTGAAAAAGTGGATGATTATACCGTGAAGATCACAACGCCGGGACCCTCTGCCATTCTGTTGGCCGACTTGGCCCACCATGGTAACGCTATCGTACCCAAGGCGCTGCTGGATGAAGGCAACGACTTCAATACAAACCCCATCGGCACAGGCCCTTATGTGTTCAAAAAGTGGAACCGTGGCGACAGCGTGGAGTTTGAGATGTTTGAAGACTACTGGGATGAGGACCACATGCCTTCCATCAAGTACATGACATGGAAGATCATCCCCGAAGGCTCGAGCCGCACCATCGCCCTGGAAGCAGGCGAAGTGGATTATGTGGTGGATGTAGAGGCTATGGACGTGGAACGGCTGGAAAACGATGAAGGCATCAAGCTGGATAAGATCGCTGCCACCAACCACATGTGGATGATGGTCAACAACGAAAAGCCTGGCCTGGACAATGTGGATGTGCGCCGCGCCATGAACTGTGCCATCGACAAAGAGAGCATCGTTACCGTGGCGCTGAACGGCTTGGGAACGGCCTCCTACTCCATGGCGCCGGACAATATGCCGGGTGCCACCGATGAAAACATATTGCCCCATGATCCGGAGCTTGCCAAAGAGTACATGGAGGCTTCCGGCGTAGACCCGGCCAGCATCGAGATGTCCATTATCTGTTCCAACGACCAGAAGAAGCGTGCCGGCGAAGTGATCCAGGCCAACTTGAAAGACGTACTGGGCATTGAATGTGAACTGGAGAATATGGACCTGGCCACCTACCTGTCCATCACGGCAGAGGGCGACTACACCGCGGCCATCGGCAACTATTCTTCCACCGATATGGTCCAGTATCTGATCGGCGTGTACCACAGCGTATCCATCAACGCCTCCAACAAGACCCGTTTGAACGATCCGGAAGTAGACGCTTTGATCGATCAAGCCGCGGCCACCATCGACCCTGATGAACGCGCCAAGGTGCTGGAAGAGTGCATTGCGCTGATCAATGAGAAGTGCCCGCAAGTCCCGCTGTACCAGGATATGCATATCCGTGCCTACAACGACAAATTGGGCGGCGTGATCATGTACCCCGGCGGCACGCTGTTCATGCACGCCATGTATTGGCAGGAATAAGACAAAGTTTTTTCCCCAGAACACTGGGGAAGAGAGCGGCAACGAAAAAAAGCAGCAAGGCGGATGAGATATTTCTCATCCGCCTTTTTCGTCCTCCATACCAAAGAAAGGGTTCCCGGAAATGAAATCGGGAAAATGATGGAAAGTATCAAAAAAATCATTTCGAAATTGGTTATAACATACAAACTGGAGAGTGCGTGAAGCAATGTGAGAAAAATAAATTTTGAAAAAAGAGAATTTGGACAAATTATTCTGGAAAAAAGGAGAAAAAACGAAAAAAGATCAGAAGTGAAAATAAATTCATAAACTTGCATTTTTATTCTATCTCTGCTACAATCGTCTCACCCAATGGGGAACAAAGAGATGGAGTGAGAAAAGATGAGGAGCAAAAAGACAAAATGGCTGGCGGGTTTGCTGGCCGCGGTTCTATCGGCTAGCTTGCTGGCGGGATGCGCCCAGCAGAGCGGCCAAAGCGAGGGAGGCAAAGAGGAGGCCCGGGACAGCATTGTCATTGCAACGGCCAATGAGACCCCCAGCCTGCACCCTTATGCCCACAATTCCATTGCAGGCACCTATATGAATGACTTGACGTACAGCACACTCTTCCGTACCGATGCCAATTTGCAGCCGGAGCCCAACTTGGTGGAAACCTATGAGAATCTGGATGACACCACCTGGCAGTTTACACTGAAGCAAGGCGTCCAGTTCCACGATGGCAGCGTGCTGACTGCCGAGGATGTGAAGGCGTCCATCGAATGGGCCAAGACTTTCAGTGAGATCAACATGTACAACAATTCGGTGGAGAGCGTAGAAGTGGTGGATGAAAGCACTTTTCTCATCCATACTCCCACACCTTCGGCCACATTGCTGTATGACCTGTGCCACCACGGCAATGCCATTTTGTCGAAAAAGATGATCGATGAAGGCAATGACTTCAATGAAAACCCGGTGGGCACCGGCCCCTACAAGCTGGTGGAGTGGAAGCACGGCGATCAGGTGGAATTCGAAGCTTTTGAAGACTACTTCATGGGGGCGCCGGCGATTCAACACATGACATGGAAGATCATCCCCGAAGGCTCGAGCCGCACCATTGCCCTGGAAGCGGGCGAAGTGGATTTCGTGGTGGAAGTGGAAGCCATGGACGCCGAACGCATCCAGGAAAACCCGGATTTGACGCTGTTGGAGCACGAGGCGACCAACGTCACCTGGCTGATGCTGAACAACGAAAAACCGGGCCTGGACAATGTGAACGTGCGCCATGCCATCAACTGCGCCATTGACAAAGAAAGCGTCATCACCGTGGCGCTGAACAATGTGGGCCAATCCCTGATCTCCCAGTGCCCCAACGGCATGATGGGCTCTACCGATGAAAATGCCGACGTGTACGATGTGGAAAAGGCCAAGGAGTGGATGGAGAAATCCGGTGTGGATCCGGCCAGCATAGAAATGTCTATCATCTGCTCAGATGACAAAAAGAAAAGGGCCGGCGAGGTGATCCAGGCCAATCTGAAAGAGATCGGCATTGAGTGCGGCATTGAAAATATGGATCTGGCCACCTATCTTTCTGTGACCACCGATGGCGACTACACAGCATCCATCGGCGGCTACAATTCCAGCGAAATGGTCAACTACCTGGTGGGTGTGTTCACCACGGGTTCCATCGATGCCTCCAACACCACCCGGTACAGCAACCCGGAAGTAGATGCGCTGATCGCCCAAGCCGCTTCCACTGTGGATGACCAGGCGCGGGAACAGCTGCTGCTGCAAGTGACAGCGCTGCTCAACCAAGAATGTCCCCAGGCGCCGCTGTGGCAAGCGGTCAACCAACGGGCCTATGATGCGGATCTGCAGGGCGTGGAGATCAACGCAGCGGGCAATATCCGCTACGAAAACATCAGCTGGAAGGCGTAAGGCACGGCAACAAAATCAGCAGGAAACCAAAGGGCGCAGCCAGTGGCTTGCGCCCTTTGTGCCGCCCGTGGTATACTGGAAGAAATTCTACAGGCTGCACAAACACAGGGAAAAGAAGGGATGGTCTTGATGAAGCGCAACCAAGTGAAGCTCCATGCAAAGCCAGTGGGCAGCGACGTTTGCATGGAGTAAGAACCGTCGCGACCAAGGCTGGCTTTGCTGCTTGAAACGAATTTCAAGGAGTGAGCCACCGTGAAGTACATCAACGCGAAGACCGTGCTTCCCCCATGGCTGGTCCGAGAGCTGCAGCGCTATCTGCAAGGCGGGTACCTCTATATCCCCGCAGACCAGTCGCGCCCCAAGCGGTGGGGTGAAGTTTCCGGCTACCGGCAGGAATTGCAGCAGCGGAACCGGCAGATCCAGCAGGCATACCGAAAGGGCGCCTCTGTGGAACAGCTGGCCGGGGAATATTGCCTGTCGGTGCATACCATCCACAAGATCATTTATCACAAATAACAGTCCGGGGCCGCGGCAGAGCGGCCCCGACTTTTTTCTGGCATCATGGGTTGGGTACCCTTCGGTTCGGTGCCGTTTTTTCCGTAGAACAGGCGGATGGACCGTGGTAGGATGGAGAAAAGGAACCATAGAGCGAGAAAGGAGACGCTATGTGTATTCGATTCGTCTATCGCGGCCGCGACTTGATCACAGGATTCAATTTTGACATCGACCCCGCCCAATGGGATCATCGGATCCTACAGCGGGAGGATTGCTTTTCCATCGGCATTTTGCGCCCCGACGGCCGGCGCCATTGTTATCATGGGGTCAACCGAAACGGGAATGTGGGCACGTTGCTGTATGTCCACGGCAACCCGGCTGGGGCCTACCGGGCAGAGGAGGGGTGCATGACAGTGGCCGATCTGACCGAAGCTTTTGTTCTGGGGCAGCTCACCTGGGAAGGCGCGCTGGAGGTCCTGCAGACCAAACGGATCACCTACGCCCCAGACGCCACCATGCAGGCCATGTTATCGGATAAAAGCGGCCGGACTTTGCTGGTGGAACCGGGATTTGGATTTCGAGAGGAGAGGGGCCGGTTTTCGCTGCTGGCCAACGGTTCGCTGCTGGAGCCGGAAAGCACCCGGCCTTTTGCCCTGCCGGGAGATGACCGTTATGAGAGGGCAGCCCAACGTCTGGCCAGCTTTGGCCAGGCATTCACCGTGGCCGACGCCCTGGAGACCTTGGAAGGGGTACGGCAAGAGGGGATCTGGGCCACCCGGGTCTCTTTTGTCTATTCAGCTGGGGAGCAGGCCGTATATTTTGTGCAGAACAACCGGTTTGACCAAGTGGAACGCTTCGCGTTTCCCGCGCTGTGAAAGGAGGCGGCCGTGATGCAGCCTGCGTACATGTACCCCCGCACGGGGGACGATGCGACGATCTATCTGAAAAATGCCATCACCAACCCCAATATTCAGGTGGGGGAGTTTACCATCTACAATGACTTCGTCAACGACCCGCGGCAGTTTGAGAAAAACAATGTGCTGTACCAGTACCCCATCAACGGCGACCGGCTGGTCATCGGCAAATTTTGTTCCATTGCCTGCGGCGTCAAATTTTTGTTCAACAGTGCAAATCACACCCAGTCCTCCCTGTCCACCTATCCGTTCCCCATCTTCTATGAAGAGTGGGGATTGGACCGGGGCCATGTGACCCAGGCCTGGGACAACAAAGGGGACATCGTCATCGGCAACGATGTATGGATCGGCTACGAAGCCGTAGTATTGGCAGGGGTCACCGTGGGAGATGGAGCCATCATCGGCGCACGGGCTTTGGTGACGAAAGATGTGCCCCCCTATACCATTGTAGGCGGCGTGCCAGCCCGGATCATCCGCCGCCGGTTCCCAGAAGACACCATTGCCAAGCTGCTCAAGTTGCAATGGTGGGAGTGGCCGGCTGAAAAGATCAAAGGCTGCATAGGGGCCATCCAAAGGGGGGAGATGGAAACATTAGAGGAAAGCCATCGGGCGGCAGAGGGGGACGAGTAAACAGGGCGAAAAAACAACAGGCAGCGGCAGGGAAAACTTCCCCATGGAGAATGGCCAATCCCCTCTTGCTCCACAGGGGGATGTGATGTATAATCATTATCACCGATAATACGCCCCGGCGCCTGTGAAGCGGCAGAGGACTGAGACAGCCGCGCACACGCTGTGTGTTGGGGGAAGGGGAAGAGCGAATGGAAGACAGCAAATTGCTGGAAACAATGGCCCAGGTCTTGCAGACCTTGCAGCAACAGGCGCAGACCATAGCGGCTATGGAGCGCCTGCTGGCGGAGCAGGGCGTTATGCTGCGGGACCAGGCACTCCTGCTGCAGGATCAAAAAGAAATGATGCAGGAGAACAACAGCCTGCTGCGGCAGCACAGCGCCTATCTGCAGAACCACAGCGACAGCCTGCTGCGGGTCAAACGGAACATGGAAGATGACGTGTGCCCCAAGCTGGATGTGCTGCTGGAAGGACAGGTGAATCTGGCAGAACAGCGGGACCGGGACCAGGAAGAGATCACCCGGCGCATGAAAGAAGTGGAGGACCGGAGCACCATCCTCTCGGTCCAGATGGAAGCGCTGAAAGCGGAGTAAGGCCGGGGCGGAGAGCCGGGAGGGGATCATGCGCATCATCGTTTCACCCGCCAAAAAAATGCGGGATGAGTTGGATTCGTTGGAGCCGCGCCAGCTGCCCTGTCTGCTGCCACAGACGGAGCAGCTGTTGGAGCTGCTGCGGGCCATGCCCTATGCCGGGCTGAAAAAGCTGCTGGCCTGCAACGATGCCATTGCCCGGCAAAATTGGCAGCGGTATCAAGAAATGGATTTGCGCCGCCGTTTGTCCCCTGCTCTGCTGGCCTATGACGGCATCCAGTATCAATATATGGCTCCCAATGTGTTTACGCGGGAGGAATTCCACTATGTGGAGGAGCACCTGCGCATCTTATCCGGCTTTTACGGCCTGCTGCGCCCTTTTGACGGGGTGAGGCCTTACCGGCTGGAGATGCAGGCCAAGCTGCAAAACCCGCGGGGCAAAGATCTGTATGCCTTTTGGGGCGATCAACTGAGCCGTGTTTTAGCCGGCCAGACAGATGTGATCGTCGACCTGGCTTCCGAAGAATACAGCAAAGCAGTGAGCCGCCATTGGGCAGGGCAGTGGATCTCGCCGGTATTTGCTGAGCGGGAAAATGGCCGCCTGCGTGAAAAAGGGGTCTATGTCAAAATGGCTCGAGGCGAGATGGTGCGCTTTTTGGCGGAAAACCAAGTGGAAGACCCGCGTCAGATGCGCGAGTTTTGCGAAATGGGGTACCGGTTCCAGCCCTCTCTTTCCACTGAGCACATCTACTTTTTTGTGCGGGATCGGGCAACTAGGCAGAAGAGCGACTTTTGACCGTTCCTGCCGGCGGACCATGATCTGCAAAGAAAAAGGCTGCAAGCAAGAGCTTGCAGCCTTTTTGGCGTGAAAACAACGGATTTAGGAAAACAAAGACAAAAAATCATCCAACCCCTGGCCGGATATGGAAGTGATCAGCAGGCTGGCCATATAATCCCCAACTTTGCGGGTCACATAATACTGCTGCCCCACATCGGGCACTTCCACATGCAGGATGTGATAGACATGGCCGCCGATCTGGCAGGTGGTGTCTTCGCTCTGCACAGACACCGGCATGGGGTACAGCTGGGCAAACTGCCGTTTCAAAGCCTGAAAATAGTCTACCTCTGTGACGTTGTCGGCAATGGGAGAGAGCGCGGCAATGTTCTCCAAACAGATCAGGATGGTGTCCCCTGTGGCCATGTCCCCAACCATCATATCATAGATGGAATTGGCCGCCGCAATTTCTTTGGTCTGCGCATCCAGGCCGTCCAGGCTGTCGGTCGCAATGCCCAACATATTGGATAACTCTTCGTCGGTGGCAGCCACCCAGCCGGCTGGCTTGGCAAAGGTCAATTCCAAAAACCCACTGCGGTAAACATCTCCATCCCAGACACCAGGGGAAAAGACAGACGTCTGAGGGGCTGGTTCGTTTTGGGGATCTAAAATGGGCGCGGCCTCGTCTGCCGTGCTGTCAATGGCGTCGATGGAAGTGGAAAAGGATTGGTGGAAGCCCGGCAGCGGAATCAAGCTGCAGCCGGCACAGAGAGCCAACAAAACCACAACGGACAAAAGGATCAGACTGGTCTTTTTCATCATATCCCCTCTTTCGGACAATCGTTCCAAGGAATGTAGCTGCAACCAGTATACCATTTTGGTCCGAACGAGGCAATATGGCGATGCCAGATGGGGAATAAAAGAAATTAAAAAAGCAGAAATCAATATCGTTTCAAAATGAGCAGATAGAAATGAAAAACGATTTGAATTATAAATTATCATATATACAAATGGAATAAAAAGCACAGCCATGACTGGCTGTGCTTTTTCGTAGAAGGGGGGATCAATCTTGGCCCTGCCGGTGGCGGGGAGCCAAAGGCATTTGCCAAGCTGTGTGATCGGTGTGCAGCAGATGGTGGGCCCTTTCCGAAAGGGGAGCCACCAAGTATTCGCTGTACAGCCGTTTGATGACCGGGTTTTCGTGGGAGAAACGGAGGGTGGCGATCCGGTCCAGCCCATAGAGCTTTTCGCCCCGCATCTCGGCCAGCTCCTGGCCGTCGTGGATGGGCTGTCCGCCGCCGCCGGCGCAGCCGCCCGGGCAGGCCATCACCTCGACAAAGTCGTAGTGGACCTGGCCGCGGCGCAGGGCTTCCACCAGGCGGCGGGCATTGCCCAAGCCGCTGGCAACAGCCACCCGCAAAGGGGTGCCGTTGATCTCGAAGCAAGCTTCTTTCCAGCCGTCGATGCCCCGCACATCCCGGAAGGCATCGGGGGAGGGGTTTTCACCGGTGACCAGGTAATAGGCCGTGCGCAGCGCAGCCTCCATCACCCCGCCGGTGGCGCCAAAGATGACGCCCGCACCGCTGGCAGTGCCCAGAGGCTGGTCGAAGGCCTCGTCTTCCAAAGCCTCGGGGATGATGTGTTCCGAACGGATCATGCGGACGAATTCCCGGGTGGTCAGCACCAGGTCCACATCTTGGCCCGCGCCGGCATCGGCCATGGTGGGCAGGGCGCATTCCTCTTTTTTGGCCACACAGGGCATGATGGAAATGCAGAAGATCTTGCTGGCATCCACCCCCAGCAGGTTGGCATAATACGTCTTGGTGATGGCGCCGAACATCTGCTGGGGCGATTTGGCCGAAGACAGCTGGGCCACCATATCCGGGTATTGGGATTTGAGGAACCGGACCCAACCCGGGCAGCAGGAGGTGAACATGGGGAACTTGAAGGCACCGGGGTACTTGAGCCGCTGCAAAAATTCGCTGGCTTCTTCCATAATGGTCAGGTCCGCCGCAAAGTCGGTGTCGAACACATAGTCAAAGCCGATGCGCCGCAGAGCGGCCACCATCCGTCCTACCGTGGCTTTGCTGGGGTCCAGCCCTAGGGATTCGCCCCAAGCGGCCCGCACGGCGGGCGCCACTTGAACCACCGTGATGGTATCCGGATCCGCCAAGGCGGCAAAGGCTTTGTCGGTATCGTCCCGGGCTCGCAGAGCGCCCACCGGGCAATGGGTGATGCACTGGCCGCACAGAGCGCAGTCCGCATCGGTGATCTTGCGGTTATAGGATACGTCTACAGTGGTACGGGAGCCGGTGGCCGCCACATCCCATACATTCAAGGTCTGCACCTTGTCGCAGATCTGGATGCAGCGCATACACTTGACGCATTTCGATGCATCCCGCTGCAAAGGGAAATCCCGGTTCCAGCGGGTGGGGGGCACCTTCTTTTCATAGGGGATGTCGATGATGTTCAGATTGTTGGAAAGGTCTTGTAAAACACAGTTGCCGCTGCGCACACAGGTGGCACAATGGCAATCGTGTTGTGAAAGCAAAAGCTGCACATTGATGCGGCGGGTCTCCCGCACCCGGGGGCTGTTGGTCAGCACCTGCATGCCTTCTTCCACTGCCGTGTTGCAGGAGGGCACCAGGCGGTCGTTGCCCACCAGTTCCACCACACAGACACGGCAGGCGCCGATGTCGTTGATCCCTTTCAGATAGCACAGATGGGGGATGTGGATGCCGGCCACCTTGGCGGCCTCCAGGATCGTCGTGCCCTCCGGCACGGTGATAGGGATATCATCAACCAATATATTTACCATTTTTTCACACGACCTCCTTTGAAACCGCCGTAGCCGAAGTGGTCGCACCGCAGGCAGCGGTGGGATTCCTGCAGCGCCTCCTCCTCTGTCATACCGCACTCCATCAATTCAAAATCCTTTTGGCGCTCTTCGGCGGGGCGCTCCGTCAGGTTGACCCGGCCGCAGGCCGCATGGTCCCGCAGGACCGGGGCAGGGATCTCCACATCGCAGGTGATCTCGTGGCGGAAGCCCAGGAATTCATCGATGTTGGCCGCAGCCACCTTGCCGGCGGCAATGGCGCGGATGACGGTGGCAGGGCCGGTGACACAGTCGCCGCCGGCAAAAATGCCGTTGAAGTTCTCGATGTCACTGGAAGTCAAAGCCTCGATGACGCCCCGCTTGACGGGCACGCCGTACTCCTCAAAGGGCTGGGTCTCAATGCCCTGGCCAATGGCCACCACCACGATGTCGCAGGGGATGCGCTGTTCCGGGGCATTGGCAGGCACAGGCCGGGGCCGGCCGCTTTTGTCCACTTTGCCGATGATCTGGGGCTGTACCCACAGGGCGGTGACATTTTCATCCTCGTCGCTTTCAATGCGCACCGGAGCCTGCAGCGTTGCCAGCTCACAGCCCTCGGCAATAGCGCCCTCCGCCTCTTCGGGCAGGGCCGTCATATCCACCTGGCGGCGGCGGTAAACGCAGGTGACGCTTTCGGCCCCCAGGCGTTTGGCGCTGCGGGTGCAGTCCATGGCCACGTTGCCGCCGCCGATGACCACCACCCGTTTGCCGGTGAAATCCGGTTTGAGGTCGTCGCCGATGTTGCGCAGCATCTCTACCGCACTCATAACGCCCCGTTTGTCCTCGCCCTCAATGCCCATTTTCTTGTCGGTCTGGGCGCCGATGGCAATGTACAGAGCGTCGTAATCCTGGTGCAGCTGTTTCAGAGAAACGTCTTTGCCCACCTCTTCGTGGCGCACTTCCACACCGGTGGAAAGGATGTGGTCGATGTCTTCTTCCAGCCGTTTGCGGGGCAGCCGGTAGCTGGGGATGCCGTAGGCCAGCATACCGCCCAGACGGATCCGTTTTTCGTATACCGTCACTTTGTGCCCCATCAGCGAGAGGAAGTAGGCGGCGCTCAAGCCGCCGGGGCCGCCGCCGATGATGGCCACATGTTTGCCGGTGGAGGGGGCGCAGGGCGGGGCCGGCACCACGCCGGCATGGTCCACCGCGTAGCGCTTGAGGGCCCGGATGTTGATGCTGTCGTCGATCATGTTCCGGCGGCAGCGGGCTTCGCAGGGGTGCTCGCACACCAGGGCGCAGGCCACGGGGAAGGGGTTGTCCTTGCGGATCAGGCGCACGGCGTCGGCATACCGGCCTTCGCCCACCAGCGCCACATAGCCGGGGATATCCACACCGGCCGGGCACAGGGCCACACAAGGCACCGGCTGGTTCAGGTGCAGCAGGCAGCGGCCATTGGTGATATGTTCCACATAGTCATCCCGGAAACCGATGACGCCCCGCAGGACCATGTCGGCGGCTTCAAAACCGATGGCACAGTCGGCAGAGTTCTTGATGACCCGGGCCGTCCGCTCGATCAGGTCGATGTCTTCCAGACTGGCGTTGCCATCCAGCACGTTTTCCAGCAGCTGGGCCAGCGTGCCCAGGCCCACCCGGCAGGGCACGCATTTGCCGCAGGTCTGGGCGTGGCACAGGCGCAGGAATGCCAGGGAAAGGTCCACCGGGCACAAACCCGGCGGGCTGGCGATGATGCGCCGTTCCACATCGCGGTAAAGCCCCTCTACCACCTGTTGGGCGGCGTTGGGGGCAGTGATATTCAATCTGCTCACAGAAACAGTCCTCCTTGTGCGGCACACGGCCGCGTTCCACGATCCTCCAGAGAAAATGAGGTCTTTTTAGCCTTATTATAGGAGAAATGGACGGATCCCGTCAATGGATGAGGATGCCAGAAACCCACTGAAAAATGACCAAAGATTTGGCATAAAAACAAAATGCGAGGATCGTGAAATCAAAATATTTTGTAAAAAAGGGAAGCAAGCCGAAAAATAAGCGGACGATGAAGGAAAAGGTCTCCAATATTATACCGTGGGCCCTCAAAAAACATGACCAATGGCCAAAGAAGGGAAAGAAAGCGTTTGAAAACCGGAGCCATGGGTGTTATAATATTATTGACATAAGTCAAAAAAGGAGGCGTGGGGCCATGCCCAGGCCGAAAAAATGCCGCCGCGTCTGCAAGATGCCCCGGTGCCGGCAGTTCATCCCCCAAGGGGGCCGGGCCGATGGGCAGATCTGTATGACCGTGGATGAATATGAGACTATACGCCTGATGGATCATTTGGGGTATACCCAAGAGGAATGCGCCAGGCAAATGGGGGTCTCCCGCCCTACGGTGACAGGCATCTACGAGAGCGCGCGGCGCAAACTGGCCGCCTTTTTGGTGGAAGGCCGCAGCCTTTCCATCGAGGGCGGGAACTATAGGCTGTGCCCCATGGTCGCCCATGGGTGCGGCAAAGGAGGGGGCTGCCCGAAAAAAGCGGCAGCCCACAGGGGGGAGGAATAGAGCCGATGCCAAAAGAGCCGTGCGGAATCTCGAGCCGGCTGCAAGTGCTGGAATACCCTTATTGCTATGGAGCATGGCGGCTGGACCCGGCGGACCACAGCCGTGTTACAGCGGAAAAGGTGACTTTTTCCGGCCGCCGGTCAGTGGAAGATTACCGGTTGTGCGGTGTATACGGGAAAATGGGCTGCCCTTATACCATTGAAGAGATCACCGGAGACGAAACACCTGAGTTGGAGCTTTGGCAGTCTGTCCCCCTGGGGTTTGCAAAGGCCTGCGAGCGCGCGGCACGGGAGGGCAAAAAGATCCTGGTGTCTTCGGGCTATTGTGCCTTTGCGCCGGCGATCCTAGGCGGTTTACAGCGGGCCCTGGGCCCTGAGAAAACAGTGGGTGTGGTGTGGATGGATGCCCACTGCGACAACCTGATCGTGGAGCAGACCCAGCGGACCGACCTGCGGTTCGTCTCGTTTCCCCTGTCGGTCATCGCAGGCCAGACCATGGAGAAGTGGCGCAAAGAAGCCTGCCTGCTGGAACGGCCCTGCAGCGGCGAGACGATTTTAGTGGGCGACGGCCATTGCAGTGGGCCGGAAGGGTTGGAGAACCTGCAAAGAGCAGGCATCGTGCGGGCCGCGCCCCAAGCATTTGCCTGTGCAGAGCAATGGGATGAAAAAGTGGAGCAGCTGGCGCAGCGGGTGGACGCCATCTTTTTGATGGTGGACGTGGATATTTTGCAAAGCCGGTATATCCCGGCTTATTTCCGGCAAGAGTCGGGCGGGCACACCATGGAAACCGTGACACGGAATATCGCTTCCGTGATGAAGACCGGCAAGGTGGCCGCCTTTGCCTGCTTTTGCGTGGATTTTGACAAATACGACCAGGGGGGCGACGTCACATACCTCAATGGGATGCGGCTGATCGGCACCGCCCTGGAAGCATGGGAATAGACGATTTTTTATAGGAGGAACAGACAGATGAAAGTGGCAGTCACATACGAAAACGGTCAAGTATTCCAGCATTTTGGCCATTCCAAGCAGTTCAAGGTATATGAGATCCAGGGGCAGCAGGCAGGGCCTGGGGAGATCTTGGATGCAGGCGGCAGCGGCCATAGCGCCCTGGCCCAGCTGCTGCAGCAGGCCGGAGTGGATGCCCTGATCTGCGGCGGCATCGGAGGCGGCGCGCGGGAAGCGCTGCGGCAGGCCGGTATCCAGCTGTATGCAGGGGTCACCGGTCCGGCAGACGATGCAGCCCAGGCGCTGGCCCAGGGCACGCTGCAAAGCGTGGACGACGCCACCTGCGACCACCACGGCGAAGAGCACCACCATTGCGGCCATCACGGGGACCACCACTGCGGCGGCCATTGCGGCAAATAGGATCGAATTGAAAAATCCAGCCATGGAAAAAGTCCAGCATCTGCTGGACTTTTTTGCTTGTTCCGGGTGCATATGCGATCGAGTGCAGCAGTGAAGAGAACAAAGAGCGTTCCTCCTTTTCCATTGCCGCTGCGATCCACGGCCGACGGGCTGCGGCCATGGAAAATATATTAAAATAGCGAGCATTTACATTCTATTTGTTCTATGTTACTATAATAACAGAAATTGATCCGGCGATTTTTGTATCTTTTTGTGGAGGGATCAAAATGAAAAAAGTGATATGGCCTATTCTTTTATTCTCGTTCATGATAATCTTGGCCGGATGTAATGTTACAAACCAGGAAAAAGGAAACCAGAACGCTGAAAATGCTGTCAATTCGCTGGATGCAGTTCCCACCATGGAAGAATGGATGGAATGGACACAAGACGCAGAGGAAGAAGAGAAAGCGGCGCTATATGAGCAGCTGCAGGCCCTGTTGGATGAGGCCACAGAAGAGGAAGTGCAGCAGGCCGTTGAAAACTCTGTGAAAGATTGGGCCGAAAAACAGGAATGGCTGGATGTAGAGGCGGTGTTTGTGGAGCTGGCTGCCCGACCCCTTGATGATGGACGAACAGACGGGAGAGCGGCTGTATGCCAACCGGACCGCCCAAGTGGAGATCCAATACAGCCGGGAAAAGGGGGATACCACCGGCCTGGAGCTCCAATCCCTGCTTCTGGATCAAGTGGCCCAGGCGGCGCGCGGCACCCCTTATGGGATGTTTACCCTGCACACCGTCCAACTCGCCTGCCGCCGCAGCGCTGACGGCGTAGAAGTGTACGGGGGGAGCATAGGCGTAGGGAGAGACAATGGAGCCATGGCGCCGTGCCTGCCGGAGGAAGAGCAAGCCCTGCAAGCGGCGGCTTACGGGTGGGTGCAGCAGTGGAATGCAGAGGAGTTCAGCAGCGAACGTTTCAGCCCCCATGGCAACGTGACGCTGCGGCGCTTTGGGCTGCGGCCGTCCGAAGGCGACCTCTATGCAGAGATCCCGATCTATGAGGTGGACTATGCAGGGGATGTGGAGGCATTCCAAAACAGCCTGGGCGGCCGGGCCGAATCGCTGTACCGGCAGCTGACAGCGGAACAGCCGCATGTGCAATATTTGCAGCAAAACGGGGTGCAACAGGTGACGGTCCTGCTTGAAACGCCGTGGCACCCAGAAGGGGCGAGCGTTTACACCTTTCCGCTGGAGATTTAGTCGATCAGAAAAGGGACGCCAATGGCGTCCCTTTTCTGATCGATCCCTTGGCACAGGCGAACCAGCGGGCTGTGTGGGGCAGCCGGTCACGCCTGCTGGGGCTGTCCGGCATCGTTTAAAATGGCCATAAATTCATCGCCGGTGATGGTTTCTTTCTCCAGCAGATAAGCGGCCAGCTGGTGCAGCTTGTCGATGTTTTCGCTCAGGATCTCCGAAGCCCGGGCATGGCAGGATTTGATGATCTGCAAGACTTCCGCATCCACTTTGGCGGCAGTCTCCGCAGAACAGATCAGAGAGGTATCGCCGCCCAGATATTGGTTTGTCACGGTCTCCAGTGCCATCATGTCAAAGGTATTGCTCATGCCAAACCGGGTGATCATCGTGCGGGCGATCTTGGTGGCCTGTTCGATGTCGTTGGAAGCGCCGGAAGAACCTGTGCCGAAGATCAATTCTTCCGCCGCCCGGCCGCCGGTCAGCGTAGCCACTTTGGCCAGGGCTTCCTCCTTGGTCATCAGCTTGCGCTCCTGTTCATCCACCTGCATGGTATAGCCCAGAGCGCCGGAAGTGCGGGGCACGATGGTGATCTTGTGCACCGGGGCGCTGTCTTTTTGCTTGGCTGCCACCAGGGCGTGGCCGATCTCGTGGTAGGCCACCACTTGTTTCTCGTGTTCGTTGATGGCGGCGTCTTTGCGCTGGTAACCGGCGATCACGGTCTCCACGGCCTCTTCAAAATCCTGCTGTTCCACGGTGTCACGCCCGCAGCGCACCGCCCGCAGGGCGCCTTCGTTGATGATGTTTGCCAGCTCCGCCCCCGAAGCGCCGGCAGTGGCCCGGGCGATCACGTTCCAATCCACACCGCTGGCCACATGCACATCTTTGGCATGGACTTTCAAAATGGCCACGCGGCCGTTCAGATCGGGCAGTTCCACCGGGATGCGCCGGTCGAACCGGCCGGGGCGCAGCAGCGCCGGGTCCAGGGTCTCCGGCCGGTTGGTGGCCGCCAGGATGATGACGCCCTTGCTGCCGTCGAAACCGTCCATTTCAGAAAGCAGCTGGTTCAGCGTCTGCTCCCGCTCGTCGTTGCCGCCCAGCGAGGAATCTCTCCTTTTCCCGATGGTGTCGATCTCATCGATGAAGACGATGCAAGGGGCTTTTTCCGCCGCCTGTTTAAACAGGTCGCGGACCCGGGCTGCGCCCATGCCCACGAACATCTCCACAAATTCGGAACCGGAGATGGAAAAGAAGGGGACGCCCGCTTCACCGGCCACCGCTTTGGCCAGCAGCGTTTTGCCGGTGCCCGGCGGGCCCACCAACAGGGCGCCTTTGGGCAGCTGTGCGCCGATGCGGCTGTAGCGCGCCGGCTCGTGGAGGAAATCCACCAGTTCGGTCAGCGCCTCTTTGGCTTCGTCCTGCCCGGCCACATCGGCAAAGGTCTTGCCGGTCTGGGCCTCCACATAAACTTTGGCATTGCTCTTGCCAAAGGTCATGGCGCCGGGGCCGCCCATTTTTTTGGAGATGGAACGGAACATCAGCGTGCCCAGCAGGGCCATGATGGCAAAGGGGAGCACCATGTACAGCAGCATGGACAGCAGGGAGGACAGGCCGCTTTCCGTCACAGCGCCGAAGCGGACTTTGGCATCCAGCAGGCGCTGGGTCAGCTCCGGGTCACCTACGTTGATCGTGGTGTATACCTGGGAACGGGAGCCCTCCGAATCTTTCAGTTTGATGGCGATCTCATCGCCTTGCAGCTGCACTACGTCGATCTTTCCTTGGTCCAGCAGGTCGATGAAATCGCTGTAATCGATCTGCCGGGGGCTGGGGGAGAGCAGCACATTGATGAAGATGACAATGAGCAAAAGCCCCAGATAATAGACCAACAAAGAACGCTTGAGCCGCTTTGGGTTTTTTCCGTTGTTGGGGGAAGTTGGGTTCATTGAATCGTTCTCCTTTGAACAATGGCCGGCAAACGCGGCCGTTTGGTTGGATGGCTAATCCATACTAAAATGCTAGACTATTTCTTATTATATACGTCTTTCCGGCCACCGTCGAGTGCGGGCCGGCAAAATTTACGAAAAGTACACGTTTGGTACCTGAACATCCCCGATCTGTGGTACAATAGCTCCAGAGAAGTCATGTGTTCAAGCAGAGATGCAAAAAGCCGGTTTTTCGGACGGCGGCAAAAAGGCAGAGGAGGAACAGGCATGGTGCGGAACATGGAGGCCCGCGATCTCAAACGGGTCATGGAGATCTGGCTGGCAGGCAACCGGGAGGCGCACAGCTTTGTGCCGGCCACATACTGGGAGGCCAACGCCCCCATGGTGGAAGAGCAGCTGCAGCAGGCGGAAGTATTCGTTTGCGAGCGGGATGGAGTCGTGCAGGGCTTTGCCGGGCTGCAAGGGGATTACCTGGCCGGGATCTTTGTGGCGAAATGCGCCCGCTCCCAAGGCATCGGAAAACAGCTGCTGGGCCGCATCCGGCAAGGGCATCCGTCCATCACCCTGCACGTATACCGGAAAAACCGGGGCGCTGTGGCCTTTTACCAGCGGGAAGGGTTCACGGTCACGGCGGAGGCGGTGGAAGAAGGCACCGGAGAGACAGAATACACCATGGTCTGGCAAAGGGATGTCTTTTGCAATGCGTGACACATGGGAAGAAAAGAGGAGGGAAAAGAATGCCTCAGCACATCGTGGTATCACCATATTCGCCGGATTGGCCGGCCATGTTTGAAAAAGAGGCACAATGCATCCGTAAGATCCTGGGAGCAAACTGCGTAGCCCTGTACCACATCGGCAGCACCGCGGTGCCCGGATTGCCGGCAAAGCCGATCATCGATATCATGCCGGTGGTGCTGGACTTAGGGCAAGTGGATGCAGCGCGGCCGGGTTTTGAACAGATCGGTTATGAATACCTGGGCGAGTTTGGCATTCCCGGCAGGCGGTACCTGCGCAAAGGCGGGGATGAACGGACCCACCAGATCCATGTGTTTGCACAATCGGACACCGGCGCCATCCAACGGCATTTGGCTGTGCGGGATTACCTGCGGGCCCACCCGGAAAAAGCCCGGCAGTACGGGGTCCTGAAACAGGCCCTGGCGGAAAAATTCCCCTATGACATCGACGGCTATTGCGATGGCAAAGAGGCGTTTATGAAAGAACTGGAAGGGGCAGCCCTGGATTGGGCAAAGGGGACCCAATGGCAGGGCTTTCCCGCCGCCTTGCCGAAGGAGCGAGAAAACCGTTGACAAATGGGGAAAAACTGCTATACTAGACAAGGAAAACTTCATAGCCTTATCAAGAGTGGCGGAGGGAACGGCCCGATGAAGCCCGGCAACCTGCGATCTGCAAGGTGCCAAATCCGGCGGTAGTGTATCGAAAGATGAGGGTGCTCAAAAACCAACGCTCCGCCGTCTGGCGGGGCGCTTTTTTACGCCCGCGGAATGAGCGCCTGTGCTGGCCACAGGCAACAGACAGAAAGGAATGGATTATGGAAAGAAGATTGTTTACATCGGAGTCCGTCACCGAAGGGCATCCCGATAAGATCTGCGACCAGATCTCGGATGCGGTGCTGGACGCCATCATCGCCCAAGACCCCACGGCCCGCGTGGCCTGTGAGACCACCTGCACCACCGGCATGGTGAACGTGATGGGCGAGATCACCACAAGCTGTTATGTGGATATTCCCAAGATCGCCCGCCAGGTGGTGCGGGAGATCGGGTATGACCGGGCCAAATATGGCTTTGACTGCGACACCTGTGCCGTGGTCACTTCCATCGATGAGCAATCCGGCGACATCGCCATGGGCGTGGACCGCTCTTTGGAAGCCAAAGGCCAGGGGGCCACGGAAGAAGACAACGGCGCCGGGGACCAGGGCATGATGTTCGGCTTTGCCTGCGATGAAACACCGGAGCGGATGCCCATGCCCATCGTGCTGGCCCACAAGCTGTGCTACCGGCTGTCCCAGGTGCGCAAGGAAGGCCTGCTCCCCTATCTGCGCCCCGATGGCAAGGCCCAGGTGACTGTGGAATACCACGACGGCATGCCCGCCCGGGTGGATGCGGTGGTGCTTTCCACCCAGCACGGCCCCGAAGTGGAGATGGAGACCCTGCGCCAAGACCTGCTGGAGCATGTGGTGCGGCAGGCCATCCCGGCCCACTTGCTGGATGCCGACACCAAATACTACATCAACCCCACCGGCCGTTTCGTCACCGGCGGCCCTGCGGCTGACAGCGGGCTGACCGGCCGCAAGATCATTGTGGACACCTATGGCGGCTACGCGCGCCATGGCGGCGGCGCTTTTTCGGGCAAAGACCCCACGAAAGTGGACCGGTCCGGCGCCTATATGGCCCGCTATGTGGCCAAGAACATCGTGGAAGCCGGGCTGGCGAAAAAGTGCGAATTGCAGCTCAGCTATGCCATCGGCGTGGCCCACCCGGTCTCGGTAACGGTGGAGACCTTTGGGACCGAAACTGTGCCGGTAGAGACCATCGAACAAGCGGTGCGTCAATGCTTCGACCTGCGCCCCACCGCCATCATCCGGCATTTGGATCTGCGCCGCCCCATTTTCCGCAAGACAGCGGCTTATGGCCATTTTGGCCGACAAGATCCGGATTTCACCTGGGAAAAGTGTGACAAGGTGGATGAACTGCGCAAAGCCTGCGGCAAATAACCAGAGAAACGACAAACGCGCCCCCTTTGTTGGGGGCGCGTTTGCTGTGCAGTGGGATCAATATAAAATGGCACACAAGGCGATCAATACCAGCATATGGACTGGATAGAACCAGTAGCAGAAGCGGGACCAGGCTTTGCTGCTGTATCCCCGCTGGCCGTTGTACAGCCAAATGGGGATCAAGGATAAGATGCCCAGGGCCTGCAGGGAGAAGGATATGGTCTGGGAACCCAGGGGGATGGAGACGAGGAAATTCTGCAAAAGGAAACCATTGACCAGCACCATGCCGGCCAGCTGGATGAGCCGGCCGTGGGCAAAGCGCTTGGCCAAATAGAAAGTCACCACCAGCAGAACGCCGGGGCCGGAATAATCCACCATGGCCAAATTGCCAATGCCATAGCCGACAAAGACCAGGGCCAGACTGCCCAGCACCTGAAGCAACGGCTGGGGAAAACGTTCCCGTATCCGGTCCAGCCCGCGGATGACCAACAGGCCGATCAAAAAGGTCCACAGTACATTTTGATGGAAGGGGTTGATGGGAGAACTGAGCCCCATTATCAGATTATATGGGATCTCCGAGAGCAAGGCAAAGACCAGCAGGCGTTTACAATATTGCTTGAAGCTATGGGTATGGAAATAGCCTTCTACGATCTGAAAAGCAAAAATGGGGAAAGCCAACCGGCCCAAATAACCCAAGGCTGCCGTTAAATTAGAGTCCAGCACCAGTGTTTTGGCAACGTGGTCGGCCAGCATGGTGAGCATGGCCAACAGGCGCAAATCAAAGGATGTGAGGGAAAGGGGGAAGCGGCGGGTGGTTTGTGTCATCACTGTCGTCTCCTTTTTCTACAACTTTCGTGAGTTTGCACGAGTATAGCATGTCTGATGCAAAGGAGCAACCCTTTCGAAAAAATGTTCACAAACTCGTCACGTTCCAGTCATATCCAAAAAAGAAGGCGGCCGCTGGGCCGCCTTGGAAAAAACGCCGTTATTGCTCCAAATACCGGCGGATGCACTCAAAGGTCTGTTCCAGACCGCTGATGTGGGTCCGCTCGTAGCCGTGGGAAGCGTATACGCCGGGGCCCATGGTGATGTGGCGGGCGTCATAACCGGCAGTCAGGCTGCCTTCCACATCGGAGCCATAGCGGAAGTAGGTGTCCACCACATAATCCACTTTGTGGTCGATGCACACTTTGGCCAGTTCTTTGAGGAACTCATAGTGGTAGGGGCCTTTGGAATCTTTGGCGCACAGCGTCACTTTGCGCTCGGAGCCGGTCTGCAGCTCGCCGACGCAGCCCATATCCACCGCCACGATGTCGTGGGCGTCTTGGGGGATCAGAGTGGCGCCGCCGGTGCCGATCTCCTCGTACACGCTGAAATGGAGCCAGACGGCCCGGGGCAGTTTTACATTTTCTTCTTTTACATATTTGGCGTAGGCCAGCAGGATGGCGCAGCACACCTTGTCATCCAAAAAGCGGCTTTTGATGTAGCCGGAAGAAGTCACCACCGTGCGGGGGTCCAGGGTGACGAAATCCCCCACTTCGATGCCCAGCTTGCGCACGTCTTCCGGGCAGTGGACGTCTTCATCGATCAGCACTTCGATGTTGGTGTCAAAGCTGCGGGGGGCGTTGACCTCCGGGTTCACATGGACCGAGGCGTTCTCCACTTGGATGGTGCCCGAATATTTGCCGTCGAACTTGGTGATGATCTCCACGTTGCTGGTCTCCACATTGTTGGCGTTCAGGCCGCCGATGGGGGTGATCATCAAAGAGCCGTTGTCTTTGATGTGGCGCACCATGGCGCCCAGCGTATCGGCGTGGGCAGTCAGGGTGATGGGGTTTCCCTCGCCGCCGATGTGGCAGGATACGCCGCCGCGCCGGGGGCCAGTGGTCTCCGGGTATCCCAGACGGGCCAGCTCTTCCCGCAGGTAAGCCTGGATCTCCTGGTTGTAGCCTGTGGGGCTGGGAATGGCCAGCAGGTTCTTGGCCTGTTCCACAAGGTAATCCATGTATTTCTGTTCCATGAAAGTCTCTCCTTTGGTTTGAATTGGTGTCATGGACGGCACAGCGGATGCCTTGCCCAGGGAGGAAGCCCCGTTTTGTCCGGCAGCCGCTGCCCAACCCCTATTATACTAAAAAGCCGGAGATTTGGCGAATGTTTTTTCCAAAGGGGCCGAAAAAACGCTCCCCCGGCCTGCCGGGGGAGCGCTGGGATGGTCAAAAGTAGTTTGCGATGGTCTGCCACACGTCCAGGTGCTGGTCGCTGTAATTGGGGACCAGGCCCAGCCGCCACAGGGAGACGCCGCCGATGCCGAAATAGCGGGCCAGGTCACATTTGGCCTGGATGCTGTCGCTGTTTTCGTACCACACCACGTTGGTGGTGCCGTCGCTGTCATCGTAATAGTAGAGATAGGGGCTCTGGCTGGCTTCGCTGTAGTAATATTCGGAGCTGCCATTTGTCAGCCGGTTGTAAATGGCCGTGTAATCCGAAGTCTTGGCCGTGGTGTTGATGTGTTCCGCCGTGTATTCCCAACGCACGGTGCCAAAAGAAAGGGCCAAAAGGACCTTGCTCTTGTCCTGCACGCCGGTCTCCGGGTCGGTGATCTGCTGCAGGGCCAAGTAGACCTCGGCATACGGGGCCAGCGGCGTTTCGGGGATGGTATCGGCCGACAGGGTGGAAAGGGTATTGGGGGCATAGTCGTGGGCCATGAGGATCACTTTATCCGCCACTTGGCCGATGGCCCGGTAGTCATAACCCTGGTAGTATTTGGCCGGCGGCACCGCGCAATAGAGCTGGTACGACCCCATGGAATCCAAAGCAGTGCGCAGCTCTGTGAGGAAAGCGGTGAAAGGCTCTTGATACGATGAGGAAACAAACCCTTCAAAATCAATGGTCACGCCGTTGTAGGCCGGGTTTTGGGCCAGGAAATCGGTGATGGCCGCCACAGACCGGGCGCGGTAAGCGTCGCTCAGCAGCAATTCTGCCTGCACCTGGCCGCCAGATTGCTGGGCGGTGTTCAGAAAGACGCCCAGCAGCAAAGGCACCTGGTTTTGCTGGGCCAAGGCGGTAATCTCCTCGCTGCCGGTGGGCACGGCCCAGTCGTTCTCATTTTGGCCGGTGGTGTTGAGCCAGGGGCCGTTCTGTTCGCTGAACTCCAGGCGGGACCAGCCGGCTGTCATCTCCGACAGGGCGGGGATCAGGTCTTTTTGGGAATAGGAAGAGATGGCGTAGAACCCGTGCAGATCGGTGAGCTGAGAGGTGTGGACCCGGTAAAACCGCATCATCATGGCGGCGGTCTCTTCCCGGGTGGCGTTGCCCGTGGGGTTGAAGGCGGTGGGCGTGCCTGCCGTCTGGCCCTGGATGATGCCAAAATCATAGGCCATCATGATGTAATCGTAGCTGCTGGGATATTGGGCCCTGGTCACATCGGTGAAGGGCTCTTTGGTGATGACGCTGGCAAATTGGCTGCGGGCTTCCCAGCTGACGCCCAGGGCTTTGACCAGCATGGTGGCCATCTCCGCCCGGGTGATGGAGTCGTTGGGGCGGAACTGATAGCCTTGGTCCGGGCTGCCCACGATCCCTGCGTTTTCCGCCGAGGCGATGGCGCCCGCCGCGTAATGGCCTTGGGGCACATCGGTGGCCTGGGGCGTTTGCCCATCGGTCTGCCACCCCATGAGCCGGGCCAGCATCAGCACAAAATCGCAGCGTTTAAAGGGTTCGTAGGTGCCGTAAAGGCCGTCGCCGATCCCTTGTACAATGCCCCTTTCCGCAAGGGACAGGATATCGTCATAGGCGAAACTGTCGGCAGGCACATCGCGGAAGGGCATACTGGCGGCCGACGCGCGGAGGGAAAGGGGGACCAGCATGCACAGAGAGAGGCCAAGGGCCATAAGGCGCCGCAGACGTTTCATAGGACATCGCTCCTTTTTGCTCAAATTCTGCCCTGCGCGAGTGCAGGGGTCACTATCATCATGCCATAAAATACACCGCCTTGCAATCATCTGCAAAGAAAACATTGAAAAGAAAGCAAAGAGAATATAAGATAGAAGGACGATAGCACAGAGGAGGAGCCACAGTGAGACGAACATTGGAACGGGCCCTTTGTCTGGCCCTCTGCCTTTGCCTGCTGGCCGGCGGCTGTGCCGTAGGCGGCCCTCAACGGTACACGGAGGAATTCTACGGCGCCTTTGACACCGTGATCACCTTGACGGCATACCTGGAGGAAGAGCAGGATTTCGAACAGCTGGCCCAGCTGGCCCAGCAACGGCTGACCGCCTATTCCCAGATGTATGACATCTATGTGCCCTACGCCGGCGTCAAAGGCTTATACCAAGTCAACGAGCAGGCAGGCCAGGGGCCGGTGGAAGTAGAGCCCCAGGTGATCGAGCTGCTGCAATTTGCCCAGGAATGTTACGAGCTGACCGAAGGCCGGGTCAATGTGGCCATGGGCAGTGTGCTGCGGATCTGGCATGACCTGCGGGAAGCGGCGGGGCAGGACCCGGACAATGCCCGGCTGCCCCAAGAGGCCCAGCTGCGGGAAGCGGCGGAGCACACGAAGATAGAAGATATGGTGTTGGATGCGGAAAACAACACGGTGGAGCTGCGGGACCCGGCCATGCGGCTGGATGTGGGCTCTGTGGCCAAGGGCTATGCGGTGCAGCGGGTGACAGAAGAGCTGAAGCAGGCGGGATACACCGATTTTGTCTTGTCGGCAGGCGGCAATGTGGAGGCCGCCGGCACGCCGCCGGACCGCCCCACCTGGAGCGTGGGGATCGAAGACCCCCGGCAGACGGGGGCCCTGGCGGCAACGGTGGAAGTGACGGACGAAGCGGTGGTCACCTCTGGCGGCTACCAGCGCTTCTACACAGTGGACGGGCGGCAATATCACCACATCGTAGACCCGGATACCCTGTATCCCGCGGAGAAAATGCTGTCTGCCACCGTCATCTACCCGGACAGCGGCCTGGCGGACTGCATGTCCACCGCTTTGTTCCTGATGGAACCGGAGCAAGCCCTGGCCTTTGCCGGGCAATGGGAAGGGATGCGGGTGATCCTGGTGACACTGGACGGAGAAGTGCTGGATTCGGCGTCCTGATTTTTACGCGGTTTTTACAATGTTTCTTTGACAGAGTTGGGATGCCGTGGTAAAATGGAAAAGGCGGCCACCGTCATGGCGGGACAAGCCCGCAGGCCGCAGGAAAAGAATCAAAAAGAACGGAGAAGAAGTGGTATGGACTTTCTGACACAAGGTATCCTTGCCATCACATGGAAGCAAGTCGTCATGTTTGTCATCGGCGGCCTGCTGATCTGGCTGGCACTGAAAAAGCAGATGGAACCTGCGCTGCTCTTGCCCATGGGCTTTGGCGCCATTCTGGTCAACATCCCCTTTTCGGGTGTGCTCAACCAGACGATGGAAGGCGCGGGAGAAGTACAAGGCATCATCGATTGGCTGTTTGAAGTGGGCATTCACGCCTCCGAGGCCATGCCGCTGCTGCTCTTTATCGGCATCGGCGCGATGATCGATTTTGGCCCTGTGCTCTCCAACCCGAAATTGCTGCTGTTTGGCGCTGCGGCCCAGTTCGGTGTGTTCCTCACCATCACCGTGGCGGCGTTGTTGGGCTTTGATCTGATCGATGCGGCCTCCATCGGCATCATCGGCGCTGCAGACGGCCCCACCTCCATCCTGGTTTCCCTGGTGCTGGGCAGCAGATACATCGGCGCCATCGCCGTGGCGGCATACTCGTATATGGCATTGGTGCCCATCATACAGCCCTTTGCCATCAAGCTGTGCACCACGAAAAAAGAACGGCGCATCCGCATGACATACGAGCCCAAGAGCGTGAGCAAGACCACCCGTATCCTGTTCCCCATCGGCGTGACCGTGGTGGCTGGTTTGGTGGCTCCCTCTTCGGTGGCCCTGGTCGGTTTCCTGATGTTCGGCAACCTGATCCGCGAATGCGGCGTGCTGGAAAACCTGTCCCAGACGGCGCAAAAAGAGCTGGCCAACCTGATCACCCTGTTGCTGGGCCTGACGATCTCGGCCAGCATGAAGGCGGAAAATTTCGTCAACTGGCAGACCGTTATGATCATGGTGCTGGGCGTTCTGGCCTTTGTGTTTGACACCATGGCCGGGTGTATGTTCGCCAAGCTCATCAATCTGTTTTCCAAAAAGAAGATCAACCCCATGGTGGGTGCAGCCGGTATCTCCGCGTTCCCCATGTCCTCCCGCGTGATCCAGAAGATGGGCCTGCAGGAAGACCCCCAGAACCACCTGCTGATGCACGCCGTTGGCGCCAATGTAGCGGGTCAGATCGGTTCGGTCATCGTGGGCGGCGTGATCCTGGGCCTGGTGCCCGGCATGCTGCTGTAAGGAAAGAGGTGCTGTTATGGATATGCATGTGGTAGCCCAGAGCCTGCAGCTGATGTGGCAGGGCGTTGCGGCCGTATTCGTGGTGATGATGGTGATCTACATCATGGTGCAGGTGTTATACCTGGCCACTTTCCGCAAAAAAGACCAATAAGACCAATATAGATGGTCTGCAAAATAAAAGGGAGTGGCAGCATGACGACACATGCTGCCACTCCCTTTTATAGATCGCATTACACCGGATACTTCACTTTGAAAATAAAGTGTCTTCGTCAGCAAAATAAAGAAAAGAGAGGAATTTTCCCTCTCTTTTCTAAAATGGTGCGGTCAACGGGACTTGAACCCGTATGGTTGCCCACACGCCCCTCAAACGTGCGCGTCTGCCTGTTCCGCCATGACCGCATTTCATAATCAGCTTATTCATTCTATCATAGCATGGTGAAAAATGCAAGGGGGAATTTGCAGGGTCCCTTTTCAAGATAAGTAATGACGGCCCAAACTCCGTCGGTTTGACGAAACCGGGAAAATCTCCGCCGCCGGCCTTGCAAAGGGCAGGCCGGTATTGTATGATAGGAAAAACAACAAAAATTTGGCGCCGCTGAAGGCGCGGCAGGGGGCTTGTGTTGTGGGCTTTAATCTGAATAAGGCAATAGCGGCAAAGGAAGAAATTTTGAAGTCGTTTACTCCTCTGGAACTCAACGAGGGCAATGTCCAGGCCATCTTCAATCGGTGCCTGGCGAAACCGGACAGCAAGAAATTTTCTTACGCCTCTCTTTTCCCAACGACCCATGGCTATGAAGCGGGCGCTGAAAAACAAATACAATTCGATACTGCGGCGCTGGTGGAGAATAAGCGAACCATAGAATACTTGTTTGGGCAAATTCAAGAGGCCCATAGGACGAAAAGGCCAAATAATCTGACATTGGATGATTTTAACACAACATACTTGGGAAATTACTGGACAGATGATAAGGGTATATTGTTAAGGTTTCTGTATTTGGGCGTATCTCCTGAAACCCTCTGCATTTCTCCTTTTAGGGAAAAGACAGACACCGCTATAATGGCTCCTGCGGTCAAGTCCACCCTCTCCCCGAAGGACCCGGCGTTTCCGGCGTGGTGGGAGGCCCACAAGGCGGAGTGGGAAGGCTGACCCCAGCACAACCGAACATCGCTGAAACGGGTATGCCCCATCCAGAGGGCATACCCATTTTGTATATATTCACCAATGATTTTCAATTTCCCTTGAAATCACTACTTTCCTTGAAAAGGGAATTTGCAGGCAGGGGGGAAGTATGGGCCACAGTGGCAGCTGGGGAAGCATCTTGCCTTCGGGAGTGCAGCCCCGGGGCAGTGTGCTTGTGCCCTGGCCTCCTTTATCGCTCCGCAGGCACGGGCAAGGTCCGAACGGTGTGGAAGAGGTCCGCCAGCCCTTGGGGCAGGGAACCGGTCAGCAAATAGGTGGAATAGTTGAGATCGTGGTCTGTCTGGGGATAGGTGTGCACCGTCAGGTTGGTCTTGCCGGCTTGCTGAAAAGCCTGCTGCAGCTCCAGGCAACCCTGTACCGGCACATTGGCATCGGCCTCCCCCTGGAAGATCACGATGGGCAGATCCAACTGCGTCATCATATCCCGGTTGGGCGGAAAGTCCCGGTGGGCACGGAACCAGGCGCTGGTCAGGCGCACGGAATAGTTTGCCGCCAGCCAAGCGTCATCCCCTCGCTCAATGGCATCATAGAGCTGTTGGCGGGAGGGCGCCAGCAGGATGGCGAAATCCGCCGCTTCCAGCCGGCCGTTTTGGTCCAGATCCAGGCCGGAAAAAGGGGTATCTCCCAGGCCCAGGGCCTCCCGCACTCCATAGGGGTCTGCTTCGTATTCCTGGGGTGAGACAGCACCGTCGCCGTCGGTGTCAAAATACAGGCAATAGGTCACCATGCTGGAACCGCCGGTCTGCTGCCAATCCAGGGTCTCGGCCATGGTGCCGTTGGGGTAGCCCGCCAGCAGCAAAGCGTCCACCGGGGCGTTGCCCCGGAGAGCCACTTTGGGCGCGATCATCGCCCCTTCGCTCCAGCCCAGCAGATAGACCGCTGCATGCTGCAGGCGGGGATCTTGCCGCAGGGCCAGGATGATCTGCTCCACATCCTGCACCGAATTCTGGGGCAAATAACTTTGGTAGGCTTCTTCGTCGATCTGGTCGTACAGGGGCGGCTGGCTGCCGGGGAGACGCCCCGGGTGCTGTAGCTGAAGAAAGCGGCGCCTTCTCTGGCGCATTGCCGGGCGAACAGATCGAAGTAATTGAATTCCAGCGACCCCAGGGCCCGGTGGTTGTCGTAGGTGTTGGGGCCGGAACCATTGACGTAGATGACCAGTTTGTCCACCTGGTCCCGGCAGGGCATCCGCAGTTTGCCTTCCAAGGGGTATCCGTCAAAAGAGGGGATGGTGAGCACCTGGCTGGTGTGGGCGGTGACCGCTTGCCAAGCCCGGTCCAGCAGGGCGGCAGCCTCCCCATAGGTGATGGGGGCGTCGGGGTCGAACCGGCCATCGGGCCGGCCGGTCAGGATGCCGGCCTGCTGCATCCGCTCCGCCACGGGCAGGATCTGGGCATCCAGGCTGGCCCGGTCAGCGAAAGGCGTCACCGGCTGGGATTCCAGCTGAATGCCGCGGGCCGTGAAATAGCGGTCCAGCAGCAGAGCCGCTTGCCGGCGGGTCACGGCCTGTTCCGGTGCAAAAGCCTGGGCGGATACGCCCTGGACAATGGAAATCTGCTGGGCCCAGGCCACATAGGGGGCAGAACCGGCGCCGGCAGGCACGTCGGAAAAAGTGGGGGCTTCCGAGGGCAATTCGCCGCCGTCCAGCCGCCCCAACAGCGTGACGAACATCCCCCGGGTGACCGTTTCATCGGGGTCTATGCTGTCAGCCGCGCCTTCCAGCAGGCCGCGCTGGGCTGCCAGGTTCAGCGCCTCTTGGGACCAGTGGCCTTGCGGAGCGGCCGCCGCGACGGAGGGGACTAAGGCAGATGAGGCCAGAAAGCCAGCGATGGCCAAAGAGGCCAGCCGGTTCCGCATGGGTCGTATCATGAAAACAGCTCCTTTCTGTGTGCAGACCAGTGGAAACACCTTCATTATAGCAAAAGCAGGGAATTGGGACAATGGGCGGCTGCCGGAAGAGAAAAGGAAATGACACAGGTGGCCAGAAGAGGTATAATAGAAGGGACCTATAAAACGACGAATGAGGAGGCATCGACATGGAAGGCGTTGCACGGGGGCAGGTAAGGCTCCTGCCCCATAACCCAGATTGGGAGCAGGAGTTTTTACGGGTAAAAGAAGAACTGTGGCAGCTGTGGCCCCAGAATATTTTGGAGATCCAACATGTGGGCAGCACGGCGATCCCGGCCATTTGTGCCAAGCCCATTTTGGATGTGGCGGTACGGCTGCGCTCCATTGCCGCCATGGAGAAAGGCAAGCTGGAGGCGTTGGGTTACGAGTACCGAGGGCCCCAGTTTGGCAACGAAAACTACCACCTGTTTGTGTTGCGGGGAGAAGGACAGATCTCCCTGCGCCACATCCACTGTTACCAGGCAGGGGAGAAGGAATTTGACCAGCTGGTGGGGTTCCGGGATCATTTAAACGCCCACCCGGAGACTGCCGCCCGGTATGCCGCGCTGAAAAGGGAATTGGCCTGGCAGCACCAGGGAGACCGGCGCGCCTATACGCGGGCAAAAGGGGCGTTCATCCAAGAAGTCTACCGCCTGCTGGACAGCGAGGCCCGACCTGCCGCAGACGGCCAAAGTTTTTGCGCGGAAAGGTAGAAAACGTAACAATTTCCGGGTATCATAAAAGCAGACCCAAAGGAAAGGAGGGCTTCGCCATGTTGCAAAGCCTGGGGAATGACTTGAAAAAGATCTTGCTGGCGGGCATTGGCGCCGCCGCTGTAACGGCAGAAAAATCCCAGCAGGTGGTGGCCGAGCTGGTCCGCCGGGGCGAACTGACGGTGGAGCAGGGCCGGTCCATCAACGAAGAGCTGCAGCACAAAGCCCAGCAGCGCCGGCAGGAAGAGTGGCTGGAGCAAGTGGAGCGGCTTTCGCCCCAGCAGCGCCAGGCGCTGAAAGACAAGCTGGAAGAGCTGGAGCGCCAGGAATCTGCGCCAGATGCCGAAAAACAATAAAGAAGACAGCCGCCTGCGGGAGATCGCCGCCCTGGTGGCCCGCCATCGCCTGCACCAGGGCATCACGCCCCAAAAGCTGCGGGCCTTGGTGGAGGATCTGGGGCCCACTTATGTAAAGCTGGGCCAGATCCTCTCTTTGCGGCAGGACCTTTTGCCCGAAGAATACTGCCGGGAACTGGCCCGCCTCCAGGTCCAGGCCCGCCCCATGCCCTTTGACCAGGCCCGCCTGGTGATGGAGGAAGCCTTTGGCCGCCCGCTGGAAGAGGTGTTTTCCGCCTGGGAGGAAGCGCCTTTGGGGGCGGCTTCCATGGCCCAGGTGCACCGGGCATGGCTCCGGGACGGCCGGGCCGTCGCCGTAAAAGTCCAGCGGCCCGGCATCGGGGCGACCATGGCCCAGGACATCGCCCTGCTGCGCCGCCTGGCCGGGCTGACGAAACTCACCGGCCTGCAGCGGACAGTGGACCTGAACATGGTGCTGGATGAGATGTGGCAGGCGGCCCAGCAGGAGCTGGACTTTTTGCAGGAAGCGGCCAATGCCGCAGAGTTCCGCCAAAATTGCAAGGAATTGGCGTATGCAGGGTGCCCTGCCGTCTTCCGGGAGTACACCACGGCCCGGGTGCTGGTGATGGAATACGTGGGCGGCATTCCCATCGATGACGGCCCGGCTCTGGCGGAGCAGGGCTATGTGAGCCAAGAGATCGGGCTGAAGCTGGCCAACCATTACATCAAGCAGGTGCTGGAAGACGGTTTTTTCCACGGCGACCCCCACCCGGGCAATCTGCGCATCGCAGAAGGCCGCATCATTTGGCTGGATATGGGGATGATGGGGCGCATCACGCCCAAAGACCGGGCACTGTTGGGGCAGGCGCTGCTGGCCTTGGCCAAAGATGACCCGGCCGGGCTGGAAAGCGTGGTGGTGCGCCTGTGCAGCTGCCGGGGAACGGTGGACCATGAGGCCCTGCAGCAGGACTTGGCCTCTTTTTTGGCCCGCTATGGCCGCCAGGCCCTGGGAAGCATCTCTTTGGGCCAGGCCATGGGTGAGATGATGTCCATTGCCCGGCGCCACGGCCTGGCAATGCCGCCGGGCATCTCCCTGTTGGCCCGGGGGATGGTGCAGCTGGAAGGGCTGCTGGCCCAGATCAGCCCGGAACTGGATCTGATGGAGATCTTGGCGGCACGGCTGAAAGAAGAGCTGCGGCAGCGGATGGATCTGGGCCAGGCCTTGGAAAAAGGGACCCGCCTTTTGTTGGAATCCGGCTGGAAGGCGGCGGGCTTGCCCGGGCAGGTCTCCGATCTGCTCCGCAGCGCCGCCCAGGGCCAGGCCATTGCCCAGGTGAAATTGGGCATGGCGCCGGGCGACGCCCGCGATGTCCGCCGTGGGCTTCGGCTGCTGTGCCAATGCCTGTTGCTGGTGGGGCTGTTTGTGGGCTCCTGCCTGCTGTGCGCCACCCCGCTGCGGCCCCGCCTGTGGGGCGTGCCGGCCCTGGGTCTTTGCGGCGTGGGCGGGTCGCTGGTGTGGGGCCTGTGGCTGCTGTGGAAGATGGGGCGCAGCAAAGACTAGAAAGGGGCGGCTGCTCGCAGGCCGCCAGGGAGGAACGGAATGGAAGCAAATCGATGGAGGCAGCTGATACGCTGGTATGAGCTGGGGGAATCCCGGCAGATCATACAGGCCATTTTGGAGCAGCCGCCCCTTCAGCGGGATTATGACACGGTGTCGCTGCTGGCCCGGGCCTTGTGCGCCGAGCGGCGGTACGAGGAAGCGGCGGAACAGCTGACCCAGGTGGCGGAAGAGGGGCAGGATGACCCCATGTGGTATTTCCGCTTGGCCTATGCTAGCTTGTGTATGGGCCAGACCCAACAGGCCGCCGGCTTGCTGGAACAGATGTTGGAATTGGCGCCCGACAGCCGGGAAGGGAGAGAGATGCTGGAGATCTGCCGTCGGCAGCTGGCCCGGCAGAACCGGCAGAAAAAGCTCTCTGCCGTGACGGGCGACCCGGTGGAAGATCTCAGGGCGCTGCTGCCCGAGGGGGAAGGCATTCCCCAAGGCGACAAGCTGGAGATCCCCGCCTGGCAGATGACCATCCGCCCCAGAGTCCATGTGACAGAAGAGGGCAGCACCATCGTCTCTTACCAGGTGGAGTCCCCCCAGTGGGACCGGCCGGTCTTTGAGGCGTCGGTGGGGATAGGGACGGACCCGGAGCGCTCCCTGGCCATTGCCATCACCAGCTTTCGCTACGGCATGTTGGATGGTCTGCGGGCCATGGCGGAACAGGAGCCCTTTGCCTGGGTCACTTCGGAATACGCCGGCGAAGAGCACAGCTGGCAGGTCTACCGCAGCAGCCTGGTGGGCCTGGGAGACACCCCTTACCCCCCGGATTACGACGCTTTTTGGGATAGGCTGGGGCAGGAGCTTTTGGCCCGCCTGGGCAACCAGAGCCTGGTGTATGTCAAGGTGTTCGCAGCCCGGATGGGGGATGACATCACGGCGGAATGCCGGGTGAACGATGTGCTCAGCCCGTCGCTGAGCCGGCGGGTGGAAGAGTATGTCCACACCTGGCAGACAGAAGAGTATGGCAGCCAAAAACAGTTTTTCTTTTTCCGCCAGCAACCGGTCACCCAAAAGCCCTATCCCCACAGCTGGCAAGACCTGCGCCGGCTGACCAATGAGGCCGTGGACCTGTTTGGCCAGTGTGTGGAGCGGAACGATTACGAGGACTACCTGCAGCAGCTGTGCCAGTTGACAGGCGACCCCCATTTGGCCGAAGAACTGTATTCCTTTCTGCCGGAGATCTGCGCCGAAGTGGCCTATGCGGGGATCATCAGCCCGGAGACGGTGGTGATCCGCCGGGGCAAAGAGGAGACGGTGTGCTATAAATCCCAGATGGCCAGCTACTACATCATATACCAAGCCTTGCTGGAGCGGATGGAGAAAGACGCCAAAGCCCGTGGATTGTTCGGCTATTTTGTGGCGGCCAGCTCCATCTATAAAATGGTGCGCCAGGCCAAGGAGCAGGGGCGTTCCCTGGAAGAGGAAGGGGCGGAGATCACCGTGCGATTTGGGTTCAGCGAAAACTACCAGCTCCGCTGAGTTTTGCCGGCGGGCGGCACCATGGGGGCTTCCGATGGGCGGCGAGCGAGTGGCCAAGGCGTCGTGCGGCAGCGGTCGGCAGGCACAGGTGTTGCCTCGGGAGCCGGGGCGTGCTACACTGGAAGAAGAAGGCCGCCGGGGCGGCGAAGAAAAAGGAGGCAAAGCAAATGAATCAAAACCGTTTGCGGCAAGTGATCGCAAATATGAAAGGGCAGGGGCTGGAACAGATCGTGGTTTCGGCCACGGCCTCCGTCTATTATCTGACCGGCATTTGGGTCTCCCCCATGGAGCGGATGCTGGCCCTGTACATCACCACAGAGGGGCAGTGCACCCTGTATGCCAACGAACTGTTCGGCATTGAGCCCCAGCCGGGGATGGAGCTGGTGCTGCATAGCGACAGCGACGAACCCACTGCCCAGCTGGCCCGGCAGCTGCGGCCCGGCAAGCTGGGCGTGGATAAATTCTGGCCCAGCAAATTCCTGATCGCGCTGCTGGAAGCCCGCTCGGACATCACACCGGTGATGGGTTCCGGCCCGGTGGATGACGCCCGCATGTTCAAAGACGAAGAAGAGCGCCAGGCCATGCGCCGGGCTTCCCAACTCAACGACCGGGTGGTGCGGGCAGCCATCGATGCCATCGGCCAGGGGGCAAAAGAGACTGAGATCGCCCAGCTGGTGGAAACGATGTACAGCCAAAACGGGGGCAACCGCACCGAAGGGATGATCGTCAGCTTTGGCGCCCATGGGGCGGACCCGCACCACAGCCCCAGCGACGTGGCCATTCAGCCGGGGGATTCGGTGGTGCTGGACCTGTTCGCGCCCATCCAGCGCTATTGGTGCGATATGACCCGTACGGTGTTTTACCAGAGTGTCACCGACGAACAGCGCCGGGTCTATGAAACGGTGCTGCGGGCCAACGAAGAGGCGGAAAAAATGATCCGGCCAGGGGTCCCCTTGTGCGAGGTGGACCGCACGGCCCGGCGCATCATTGAAGAGGCGGGCTATGGCCCCTACTTCACCCACCGCCTGGGCCACGGCTGCGGCCTGGAATGCCACGAGCCGCCTGACAACAGCGATGTCAGCCAGGCAAAAGCGCTGCCCGGCATGGTGTTTTCGGTGGAGCCCGGCATCTACCTGCCCGGCCGCTTCGGCGTCCGCATCGAGGACCTGGTATTGGTGACGGAAGAGGGCTGTGAGATCCTGAACAAGGCGCCCAAGGAATTGGAGATCGTCGGAAAGTAAAACAGAGTGCCCGGGGAAAGTTCTCCGGGCACTGTTTCAAAGGGGGGGGACGGGATGCGTGTGCTGGTCATCGGTTCTGTGACAGCAGATGTGGTGCTGCAAGTGCCGGCGCTGCCCCAGGCCGGGGAAGACCTCAATGTTACAGCGTGGCAGATGGCCCTGGGGGGCTGTGCCTGCAATGTGGCCTATGCGCTGGGCCTGTTCGGGGTCCAAGCCGACCTGTGCGCGCCGGTGGGCCAAGGCTACTACGGCGAATTCGTCCGCCGGCAGCTGGCCCAGCGGGGGATCGCCAGCCTGCTGCCTCCGGCGGAAGGCCAGAATGGCTGCTGTTATTGCCTGGTGGATCCATCGGGGGAGCGCAGCTTTTTGTGCTGCCGGGGTGCGGAATACCGGTTCCGGGCAGACTGGCTGCAGGGCCTGCCCGCCGGGTACGATGCCGCCTATTTCTGCGGGCTGGAATTGGAGGAGCCCACCGGCAGCCTGCTGCTGGATTATTTGGAGGGGGCAGGCATCCCGCAGCTGTACTTTGCCCCGGGCCCGCGGCTGCGCCAGATCCCGCCCCAACGGCTGGAACGGGCGTGGCAGCTGAGGCCCCGGGTCCACTTGAACGAACAAGAGGCGCTGGCCGCCACCGGCGCGCCGGATTGGCGCCGGGCCGCCCAGGCCCTGGCGCAAAAGACCGGGCGGGAAGTACTTGTCACCTTGGGCAGCCGGGGCGCCTATGTGGAAAGGGGCGCCGGTTCGTTTTTCAAGAAGGCCAGCCCGGCTGTGGTAGTGGATACCATCGGCGCCGGAGACGGCCATATGGGCGCGTGGATGGCCGGATTGCTGCAAGGCATGGAGATGGAGCAGGCTGTGGAACAGGCCAACCGGTATGCCGCCGCCGTGGTCAGTCAGGCCGGCGCCATGCCGGCAGCTCCCTGGTAAGGGGCGCTGGACAGGCCCTGCCGCATCACCGGCAGGGAAGCGGGGCAAAATACAGGAAAACGGCGAAACCGATGACACGAGCCGGTGTGGCATTGACAATGTTTCGGCAGTTAGCATATACTAACTACATGGATCATACAGAACCGGCGAGAGAAACGAGGGATACGATGAAAGAAACCATTTTATGGGCAGCGTTGGGCACGGGCTTTACCTTTTTGATGACTACATTGGGCTCCGCCATGGTCTTTTTGCTGCGCCGCCAGCGGGAAAGCGTGAAAATGCAGCGGATCTTCATGGGGTTTGCCGCAGGGGTGATGATCGCGGCGTCTGTCTGGTCGCTGCTGATCCCGGCCATCGAAGAGGCGGAAAGCCAAGGGATGGCCGGCTGGATACCGGCCGCCGGGGGCTTTGTGCTGGGCATCGCCTTTTTGATGGGGCTGGATTTCCTGCTGCCCCATCTGCACCCGGGGTCCGCCCAGCCCGAAGGGGCGCAGAGCCATTTGAAGCGCACCACATTGATGGTGCTGGCGGTGACGCTGCACAACATACCGGAGGGCATGGCCGTGGGCCTTTCCTTTGCCCTGGCCGCCCAACATGGCGGCGACCCGGCGCTGTATTCCGCCGCCATGGCGTTGGCGTTGGGCATCGGCATCCAAAACTTCCCCGAAGGGGCGGCCATCTCCCTGCCCATGCGGCAGGAGGGCATTTCGTCAGGCCGGGCCTTTCTTTATGGCAGCATGTCCGGCATCGTGGAGCCTGTTTTTGGCATCCTGACCGTGCTGGTGGCTGGGGGGATCCAGCCCATCATGCCCTGGGTTTTGGCCTTTGCCGCCGGCGCCATGCTGTATGTGGTGGTGGAAGAGCTGATCCCAGCCGCCCATCTGGGCGAACACTCCAACATCGGCACCTTGGGCGTCATGGCCGGTTTTTTGGTGATGATGGTTTTGGATGTGGCCTTGGGATAAGGGCGGCCCGGGGAAAACATGGATGAGATCGTTCCCTTCCCCTTGCAAACTGCTGCAAAATGCGGCATGATTAGGATAGTACGCTTTTCCATCACACAAGAGAAAGGATGATAGGCAATGGATGAACAGCTGAAACAAGCCGCAAAGGAATTGGAAGGCGAGATCGTGGCGCTGAGCCGCCAGATCCACCAACACCCGGAAGTGGGGTTTGAAGAACACCAAGCCCAGGCCTGGTGCTGCCAGCTGCTGGAACGCCACGGCTTTGCGGTGGAAAAAGGGGCCGGCGGCATCGAAACGGCCTTCAAGGCCCGGTTCCAGGGCAAACAGCCCGGCGGGGTGCGGGTGGCCTTTTTGGCGGAATACGACAGCTTGCCCGGCCTGGGTCATGCCTGCGGCCACAACCTGATCGCAGCGGCCGCCGTGGGGGCGGGGCTGATGCTCAGCAAGCTGGCAGACCGGATCGGCGGCGAGATCGTGGTCATGGGCACCCCGGCGGAAGAAGGGGGCGGCGGCAAGGTCATCATGCTGGAAAACGGCGCTTTTGACGATGTGCAATACGCCATTATGATGCACCCTTCCACAGAGAACCTGGTGGGCCGGGGCGGCCGTGCCACCGTGAAGTTTGACATCGCCTTTCACGGGAAAGGCTGCCATTCCGCCGGGCCGGAAAACGGCATCAATGCGCTGAACGCCCTGATCATGCTGTTCAACTGCATCGACAACCTGCGGCCGCTGCTGCCCACCGACGCCAATTTGAACGGCGTGATCCTGGATGGCGGCAAAGCCTGCAACGTGATCCCCGATTATGCCCACGCCCAGTTCAGCATCCGGGTGCGCACCCAAGACGACGGCGACGTGGTCATGGGCCATTTGAAAAGGGTCATTGCCGGGGTGGAGCAGATCACCGGGGCCCGGGCGGAATACACCCTGGAGCGGGGCTATGCGGAGCGCTACCCCAACGACCACATCGAGCGGGAGATCCAGAAGGCATTGGAAGAAATGGGCGAGACCGTGGAGCGGGCGCCCCTCATTGGCCGCTACGGCTCTTCGGATATCGGCAATGTGACGCTGAAGATGCCCGCCGTACATACCTACTTTAAGATCGCGGAAAAGGGGACCGCCAGCCACACCCTGGAGTTTGCCGCCGCGGCGGACACCGACTACGCCTATGGGCAGATGATGAAAGCCGCCCAGGCCATGGCCCAGGCGGGGCTGCGGCTGTTCACCGATGGGGACTTCCGCCAGCAGGTGGATGAGGAATTTGAAACACAGGTGAAAAACAGGCATTGAGCCAAAAGGAAAAGGGAACGGCAGCTGCCGTTCCCTTTTTTGCGGTGTCAAGTGTTTTTCCACAGCTTGTGGAGAGGCGTTTCCGTTTGGGCTGTACAGAGACCAGACTGTCCCTTATTGCGCCGATTGGATCTCCTCTTCTTCCTCTTCCTCCTGAGCCTCTTCTTCGGCAGGGGCAGCGGGTTCTGTGGCCTCAGCTTCCTCGCCGGGCATCACATAATCGCTGGTATCCTCTTCCTCAGCCGGGGGGACGGGGTTGGCGATCAAGTCGTTGAGCTCTTCGTTCTTTTGCTGCACAGCCTGGGCCAGCTTGGCGCCAGCCACGGCCACGCCGGCCGCTGCCGCGGCGAACAGGGCTACTTTTGTACGCTTTTTCATATTGGGTTCCTCCGTTCTTCCATGGTTTTTCGGACGTATCTTACATCAAAGGGGCAAACATGCGCAACAGGGCGCGGCCCAGCTTTTGGTACAAGCGCACGCTGCGGCAATCGGCCAGCGAAATGATCTGGCAGCGCCGCAGGGTCTGCAAAAAGTCATCCCGCACATCCCGCACCGTGTCGGTATCATACAACAGGGCGCCGCATTCAAAGTGGAGATAGAGGCTGCGGAAATCCATATTGATGGTGCCGACCACACCCAGGGTGTCATCCACCGCAAAGGTCTTGGCGTGGTTGAAGCCCGGCGTATATTCATAGATGCGCACGCCTGCTTGGACCAGCACTTCGTAATTGGCCCGGGTCACTGCGTGGACGAACCATTTATCCGGGATATGGGGCGTGATGATGCGCACATCCACCCCCCGCTTGGCTGCGCTGGTCAGGGCGACGACCGTTTCGTTGTCGATGACCAGGTAAGGGGTGTTGATGTACACATAGCGGGTGGCCGTGTTGATCAAGTGGAGGTACACGGTCTGAGAGACCGCCTCTTCATCCAGCGGGTTGTCGGCAAAAGGCTGCACCACCCCTTTGCCATAGACAGGCGGGCTCTCTTTGGGCAAAAAGGAGGAAAGGCTTTCATCTTCCCCCCGCAGATGGTCCCATGTGGAAAGGAACAGCACCGTCAGGTTCCAGGCCGCCTCACCCCGCAGCAAGATGGCCGTATCTTTCCAGTGGCCGTATTTGGGGTAGGCGTTGATGTATTCGTCGGCCAGGTTGATGCCGCCGGTAAAAGCCGTATGCCCATCTACCACAAGGATCTTCCGGTGGTCCCGGTGGTTGAAATGGGAGTTGAGCACCGGCAGGAAGGGGTTGAACACACAGCAGCGGATGCCCATGGCTTCCAGCTCCAGATCATAGCGGTAGGGCAGCGTCATCACACAGCCCAGGTCGTCGTAGATCACCCGCACATCCACGCCCTCCGCCACCTTTTCCCGCAAGATCGCCAAGATCTCATCCCACATCGTACCGTGTTCAATGATGAAATATTCCAAAAAGATGTAATGCTTGGCCCGGCGCAGCTCTGCTTTCATATCGGCAAAGGCCAGTTCGCCCAGGGCGTAGTATTTGGTGGCTGTGTTCTCACAAGGGGGACAGTAAGCATAGGTTTGGATGTACCGCATCAGGCCGGCAGCCTGGGGGTCCCGGGTCTTGACCCGATGGATCAATCCGTCGTTGGTGTGCAGGTTGTTGGCGATCTTCCGCTGGATGCCCTGCATCTTCTTTTTGGAGTGGAAGCCCATGTGGTTGCCGCCCAGCAGCAGGTAGAACATGCCGCCAAAGATGGGAAACAGCAAAATGGGCACGATCCAGGCGATCTTATAGGCCGGGTTGGTGTTGCGGTTGATGAGCCACAGGACGATCCCCAAGCTGAGCACCAGGGAGAAGGCGTAGAATTCGACAAAGTTGATATCGAACTGCACCAGGGCAAAGATCAGGATGCCCGCCTGGGCCAGGATGGACAGGCCCACCAAGGTCACACGGAGCGTCAAAAACTTCAGCAGCTTTTTCAATAACGTTTTCGTGTGCCCATCACCTCCGCCCCACAGGCCCGCAAAAAGGGCCGAAAATATCACTTCTATCATACCACACGGCGGCGGCTGAAAAAACAACTTTTTGTAAATTGGGGGCGGAAAAAGGTGAAAAAAAGCCAAGCGTCCACCTATAGGCGGACGCTTGGAGCCCCAGAGGGGACGCTGGAGATCATCTGCCCTCTGGAGGAGTATGGCTTATTGGCACAGGCTGGCCAGCACGCGGCACAGCAGCTGGTAGGTGCGGCCAAAGGAATCCAGCTCCATGCATTCATCCGGCGAATGGGCGCCCGAACAGTTGCAGCTCATGGTCACCATATCGATGCCGGGGATGCGCTTTTGGAAAATGCCGCATTCCAGGCCGCCGTGGGTGGCTACGATCTTGCCATCCTGGCCGGTGAGCTCTTTGTAGCAGGCCAGCACATGCTCGCGGATGGGGGAGTTCTTTTCGATCTCCCAGGAATCGTAATCGTCGTGATGGCGGATGGAAGCACCGGTCAGCTGGCCCAGGATCTCCAGCCGGGCGGCCATATCCTGCCGGTAGGCGTCGTTGCTGCTGCGCATGGAGATCACACACTTGACGCCCTGGTCATCGGTGTGCACGCTGGCGAAGTTTTCCGAGGAGACGACCCGGTCGTTCATGGTCAGATCCCGCAGCTGAGGGCCGCAGGGCAGCATCACCATCAGATGCATCATCTTGACCGTGTCTTCCGCCGTGACCGCTTGGCAGGAACCGGCCGGCGCCCACTCCAGCTCTATGTGGAAGTTTTCATCTTCGGGCATCAGCTGGCCCTGGATCTCGGCTTCCACCCGGTTCACGATGGCCTGAGCTTGCTCTTTGCTGCTCTCCTCCACCAGGACCACAGCGTCGCATTCCCGGGGGATGGCGTTGTCTTTGTCGCCGCCATCGCATTGGATCAGGCGGCAGGGGAACGCCTGGCACAGGTTCCGCAGGATGCGGCCCATCAGCACGTTGGCGTTGCCCAGGCCCTTGTGGATCAAGCCGCCCGAATGGCCGCCGGAAAGGCCGCGGATGCGAATGGTCAGCGGCAGGCCCTGGGCCTCTTCCCGACGGAGGGGCAGGCGGAGATCCGTCACTTGGCCGCCGGCGCTGCCGCAGCAGAACACGCCTTCCGGGCCGCAATCCAGGTTGATCAGGCGGCGGGCGTGGATGCGGTCAAACTCCAGGTTGTGGGCGCCGATCAGTCCCACTTCCTCCGAGGCGGTGAACACGCATTCCAGGGGCGGATGCTTGAGGGAATCGTCGGCCAGGATCGAAAGCATCCAAGCCACAGCCACGCCGTTGTCGGCGCCTAACGTGGTGCCGTCGGCCCGCAGGATGTTCCCTTCCACCACCAGCTTGATGGGGTCTTTGGTAAAGTCGTGGTCCACATTGTGGTTCTTTTCGCAGACCATGTCGGTGTGGCCCTGGAGCATCAGCGGGGGCAGGGATTCACAGCCGGCAGAGCCGGGCTTTGTGATATAGACGTTCCAAGCGCTGTCCCGGTAGGCGTCCAGACCGTGGGCTTTGGCAAAATCCAGCAGGTATTGGCTGATGGCCTCTTCGTTGCCCGAGCCCCGGGGGATGGCGCTGATCTCTTCAAAATACCGCAGGGCCTCTTTGGGCTCCCGGTCTTTCAACAGGTATTCCATGGTGAACTTCCTCCTTGCGAAATAAGGGTGCATCCAGTGTGCGCCCTGTTTTTCTATCCGAAGTCCATTATAGAAGCTTCACGGCAAATTGTCCAGAAAGCGGGGTAGATTTGGCGTATTTGCCTAAAAATGTGGCTGCGATTTGGGCAAAACAGCGGAGCTGCCCGGAGGTGAGGGAACCGGGGCCCATTTTCCCCTTGACAAAAGGGGCAGGGCTGTATAGAATATCAACTGTATTAGTACGAATAATACACTTTATGCAGAACAGACCCAGGAGGGAGGGAAGCGGTGTGATCACCATCGATTATAAAGACAGGAGGCCGATCTATGAGCAGATCATGGCCAGCATTGAAGATCTGGCGGCGCGGGGCGTTCTGGGGCCCGGCAGCCAGCTGCCGTCGGTGCGCCAGCTGGCCATGGAGCTTTCCATCAATCCCAACACCATACAAAGGGCTTATTCCGAGCTGGAAAAAGCGGGTGTGATCTATGCGGTCAAGGGAAAGGGCAATTTCGTTGCGGATGACGCGGCGAAGCTCAAAGAGGAAAAGCTGCGGGCTTTGCTGGACGCTTTGGCCCAACAGGTGATCCAGGCCATGGAACTGGGCGCCACAGAAGAACAGCTGGAACAGTGGCTGCGGCAGACCATCCAGCGGAGAAAAGGAGGAGAGAAAGCATGATCCAAGCCACCGATGTGACCAAATGCTTTGGCGCGATCCACGCCATCGACCGTGTCAGCGCCCAGATCCGCGACGGCAGCGTATTCGGCCTGATCGGCTCCAACGGCGCAGGCAAATCCACCTTTTTGCGGCTGGCGGCCGGCGTGCTCAAGCCGGATAGCGGCAGCCTGGAGGTGGACGGGGAAACCGTGTACGAAAACCCCGCGGTAAAAAGAAAGATCTTTTACATTTCAGACGACCAGTATTTTTATGCCAATACCACCCCGGAGGAGATGCGGGATTTTTACGCCCGGGTCTATCCCCAGTTTGACAAGGGCCGCTTCCAGCAGCTGATGCAGAGCTTTGAGCTGGATATGGGCCGCAAGGTGAACACCTTTTCCAAGGGCATGAAAAAACAGCTGTCGGTGATCTGCGGCGTATGTGCGGGCACGGACTACCTGTTTTGCGACGAGACTTTTGACGGGCTGGACCCGGTGGCCCGGCAGGCGGTGAAGAGCCTGTTTGCCGACGGCATCGCCCAGCGGGGCCTGACGCCTGTGGTAGCCTCCCACAACCTGCGGGAGCTGGAGGACATCTGCGACCATGTGGGCCTGCTCCACCGGGGCGGCATCCTGTTTTCGCGGGATCTGGACGATATGAAACTGGGCATCAACAAAGTGCAGTGCGTCTTTGACGACCCCATGAGGCGGGAGGACTTCGCACCGCTGGAAGTGCTGCAATTTGAGCAGCGGGGCAGCCTATACACAGTGACGGCCCGGGCCAACCGGGAGGATTTGACGGCTCGCATCCAGGAGATGCGGCCCATCTTCTTTGAAGTGCTCCCCCTGACGCTGGAGGAGATCTTTATTAGTGAAACGGAGGTGTGCGGCTATGACATCAAAAAACTCCTATTCTAAAGGCATAGCCCGGCAGATCTGGCAGCTGATGGGGGAAACGCTGCGCCACCAGCTGTGGGCGGTCGCCCTCTTTGTGCTGGCGTTGTTCTTCGCCCTGCCAGTGCCCATATTGAAATATGTGCAGGATGCCTTGGAGGCCCGCAGGCAGGGGAGAGAGAGTTATCAGCTGGAGGCCATGGGCAGCCTGCTGGGGCTGGAAAACATTTTTGTGGGGATGATCGTGGCCGGCGGCGCCATTTTGCTGGCGGCAGTGGTGTTCCGCTTTATGCACAGCCGTCAACAAGTGGATTTTTACCACAGCCTGCCGGTGCGCCGGGGGACTTTCTTCGCCGCCCGGTACTTGGCAGGGTTCGCCCTGTTCGCGGCGGCATACCTGGCCAATCTGGCCATCGCCTCGGCCATCGTGGCCTGCAGCGGCTTTGCCCCTGTGCTGGCCGACGCCCAGATCCCCTCGGCCATCGCCAGCCACATGGTGTTCTTTTTGCTGATCTACAGCATCTGTGTGCTGGCCCATCAGCTGGCGGGCACCACGGCCACCGGCGTGCTGTGCTGCGCGCTGCTGTTCATCGGGCCGCCGGCCGCCGTGGGCCTCTATACCGCCTACATGGAGATGTTTTTTGACAACTGGTTCCTGCCGGACCTGATCTTGGAGCGGGCGATGAAGATCCTATCGCCCATGTGGATGTATTTCAGCATACAGAGCGAAGGGGCAGAAAAGCCGGGCTGGACGCTGCTGCTTTGGCTGCTGGCCGCTGTGGTGATCGCCCTGGCCTGTGCCTGGCTCTACCAGCGGCGCCCCTCGGAAAAAGCAGGGCAGGCTGTGGCCTTCCGCCTGCCGGCCGCCGTGCTCAAATACGTAGCCGTGTTCCTGTGTACCTTGGGCTGCGGCATGTTCTTTTACCTGCTGGGGGGCAGGCAGAGCTGGCTCTTCTTCGGCTTCCTCTGCGGCGGCTTGCTGTCCCACTGCCTGGTGGAGATCATCTATCATCTGGATTTCAAAGCCGCTTTTTGCCACATCCGGGCCTTTGGCGTCTTTGCCCTGGCGTTTATCGCCCTGTATGCCATGCTGGCCATGGATGTATTCCACTACGACACGTTCCTGCCGGAACAGGACCAGGTGCAGGCCGTCAGCATCCTGACGCCTATGGCGGATGTGAGCGTGGAGCGGGACAACAACTGGAGTTACGGACGGCAGCAGATGGACCGGCTGGACCGGTTGGCAGTGCAGGAGCCGGACAACATCGCCGCCGCCCTGCGGATGTGCGGCCAGGCGGTGGAACAGAGCCAGCAGGAGGTCGTCGAGCAGCAGCCGGCAGACACCCAGTCGTCTTCCATCGCGTTCCCCACGCCGGCCTCGGTCAACCGTTCCGGGTTTGACATGGTGGTGCGCTACACCCTGGAGAGCGGGAGACAGGTCTACCGCCGCTACGACTATGTGACGTATGATTCCGTGGCCGAAGACCTGGTGGCCCTGATGGACAGCCAGGAATTCAAGACCCATTACTATCCCATCTATTCCATGGATGCGGCGGCACAGAAGACCATGCTGGTGGACCAAAGCGGCATGGAGCAATTCCGGGAATCCGACAGCCAGACCATCCAGGCCGTGGCAGACGCCCTGCGGCAGGAGATCTTGGCAACTCCCATCGAAGAGCTGATGGACCAAGCGCCGGTGGCCCTGCTGACTTTCAGCGAATGGGCGAAGTACGACGGCGGCTATTACCAGGCGAGCAACGGCCAATATTACGGGGCCACCACCCGGGTGCCCGTCTATGCCAGCTATGAGCAGACGGTTCGCCTGTTGGCCCAAAGAGGGGCCTACATCAACACCCGGGTCAGTGTGACGGATGTACAGCAGGCCACGCTTTACAACGAATCCCATTGGGATCTGGAAGAAATGCAGAAATACGGCACAGAAGAAGAAAAGGCTGCCCTGGCGGCGCTGGATGAGTATGTAACACAGCATCAGATCGAAAGCAGCGTCAGCTGGGAAGGGAGCGAGATCATCATTCGCGACCCGGAACTGATCGCCCTGCTGCTGCAAAATGCGGTGTCCGCCGATATGGCCTACTACAACCCATTCTTCCAGGCCAGCAGCTTCTATCTGCAGATCACCCAGGACAGCAACCGGGGCATCTACCAGGAGTTTATGTACCCGTATGGGCAATTCCCGCTGCAATAAGGGCCCAGGGGAGGAAAAAGAAGCGTTCTGACGGGATGGGATGGCGAACCAGCACATCCGGCCGCACTTTGGTGCGCCGCCTCGGTGAAAGCGGACGATCGGCAAAAAGCCCCCTGCTGCAGCAAAACAGATGCAGCAGGGGGCTTTGCCATGCCTAAAAAAGAGGGAATGGGGAGTGGATCGCTCAAGATCCCGGGGGACAGGCCCCTTTTTGTATGGGTTGCATAATAATTTTCCGTTTTTTCTCTGTTTCGGGTGAGTGGCTTTTTCTGTTCCATTTGTTATAATGGAAGCAAGAACGGGCGAAAGGAGAATCTTCATGAAAAAGAGAGTGAAAGCCCTTTGTGGGCTGGCAGCTGTTTGTCTGCTATTGGCCGCAGCCGTTGCCTTTTTCCCGCAGAGACCAGCTCCGGCAAAAGAGCCTTCGGGGGATGGCAGATCACTGCATGAGAAAAATATCGTCGTTACTTCGGAATATCCCGCCTTTTCGTCCCTGGCCGAAATGGACGGCGCCTCGACCCTTGTGGTATACGGCAAATGGGGTGACTTCCTGGGGACTTACAATGTGACGAGGGATGAGCAAGACCCCTCTTTGGAAAGCCAAGACACCTATTCCGAAGGCCGGAAATATGCCTTTGACGTGCAGCAGGTCCTTTCGGGTGATCTGGACGCCGAAAGCATAACGGTGGGCATGAAAGCCTCGGACGGGGTCAACTTTGACGGGGTGGAGCTCCAGGTGCCCAGCCAATACTTTTATGAACCTGCTTCCGGCGAAGAACGGGTCCTTTTCCTGCAATTTGATGAGGCCACAGGGCTTTATTATGCCGCCGGCACCCCCTGGGAGATCGCAGTAGACCAAGGCGGCGCTTTGCGCCTCTGCCGGCCCGGGCAAAAAGACAAAGCGGAGGTCGAGGCCCAGACCGACAGCGGCACGTACCGCATGACCGTTCACTATAGCGATGCAGCCGGAACAGAAGATTTTGTCTCTTCCATGACATGGGAGGAACTGAGATCGGCTCTGGCGAAATAAAGACGCAGATCCCCTGGCTTGCTGGCCAGGGGATCTGATTGTAGGGCTGCACAGGGCGGTCAAGGCTGGATGGAGCACAAAGACCGCACCACATGGCCGGCGATCAGCAGCCCGGCCACCGGCGGCACAAAGGCCACGCTGCCCGGCGTCTGCCGGCGGCCGGGGGCCGGCGGGGCGGCGGCCAGAGGGGTGCGGGGCGGTTCGTCGGACCACAGCACATCCACCCCGGCAATGCCCCGGCTTTTCAGCTCACGCCGCATGACCCGGGCCAGCGGGCACACCGCCGTTTTGGCGATATCCGTGATGCGGAAGCGGGAAGGGTCCAGTTTGTTCCCCGTTCCCATGGAGCTGATGACGGGCACCCCTGCGGCCTTGGCCCGTTGGATCACCAGCAGTTTGGCCGTCACGGTGTCAATGGCGTCCACCACGTAGTCATAGGCGGAAAAATCGACGGCATCCCGGGTCTCGGGGCCGTAGAACAGGCAGAGGGCTTCTGCCTGGCAGGCCGGGTTGATGTCCAGTATGCGATCCCGCATCACCTGGGCCTTGGGCTGCCCCAGGGTGCTGTGCAGCGCCACCAGCTGGCGGTTGCAGTTGCTGGGCGCCACGGTATCGTTGTCCACCAGCGTGATGCGGCCGATGCCCGAGCGGGCCAGCCCTTCGGCCACAAAAGACCCTACGCCGCCCACGCCAAACAGCAGCACAGACCGGCGGGCCAGGGCCTCCAGTGCTTCTTCCCCCAGCAGCAGGGCGCTGCGGGCAAACAGTGCTTCCTCCATATCGATTGACCTCCGTTGATTGCATGTTTTGTTCCATCATAGCCCATAGGGGGCAGAAAGGCAAGGGGCAGCTTGTCATGGGGTGGGAGCTATGGTAGAATGAACATAGAACACAGCATTTCCCCCTTGCCGCAGAGCGGCAGCTAAGACCTTATTTGGGGCCATGGCAGCGCTGTGGCCCTGCCGAAGCAAAAGGAGGGATCCAGATGAAGCGATGCCTTGCACTGGTATGCTGTTGCATGCTGGTCTTCTTGGGCCTGCCCGCCTGGGCGGCTGGCCAGATCACAGTGGAATTCGCCCCCCACTCCCTTTCAGAAGGGACGGCCCGGGCCGACGGGCAGGAATACCCCTTTGCCTATGACGTCAATGGCAAGCTGACCATCACATATCCCAATGGGTACACCTATACCCGCCAGGAGGAGAGCCTGGTTATTACGGAAAGCTGGCCCTATGACCAGACGGCAGAAGAGATGGGGTATGCAGACGGGAGAGCGCTGGCAGAAGCCATCCAGCAGGCGGCGGAAGCGGAGCGCCAGGCCACCGGCAGTTCCCGCCGGGTCCCTCTGGTGGTCCCCATCCTGCTGTTGGGTGTTGGCGCTTGGCATGTGGTCTGGCCCCACAGCCTGTGGTGGCTGGAACGGGGCTGGTGGTACAAGAACGCCCAGCCTTCCGATGGGGCGCTGATGCTTTACCGGCTGCTGGGGTGTTTTCTCGTGTTTGTTGGCATCCTGGCCTTGCTGGCCGGATAGACCATGACCATATCCGAATAAAAAAGCCATGTGCTGGGGAAAAGCAGCACATGGCTTTTTTGGACCTTGCGCATTGGCAGAGGCGTTACGGTGTGCAGTCGCAATCAATGGCCAGGCAGAGCTCCGGCAGCATCATGGCACCCAGCATCAGGCCAAAGGCCAGCGCCAGGGGGGATAAGACTTCCCCCATTGCTTCGTGCCCCAGGATGCAGGCGGCAGGCAGAGGAAGCAGAAGGCTTTCAGCCAGCAGAAGGCCGCGCCGCGGCCCTGCTTTGCACCAGCTGGCGGCGCCCATCCATGGCGAAGATCCGGTCTTCTTGGAAAAAGGGGCAGACAGGCTGCGCCGCACCACGCTGCCGGCAAAAGAAAAAGGCGCACCCTGTGGGTGCGCCTTTTGGCAGTGCTGTGAAAACGCCGCCCGCCTTTTCCGCGGCGGGCCCGGGCGGAGCCCGGCAGGGGACAATATCTTACAGCGATTCCAGAACGGTCTGGTAGATCTGGCCGGCAATGGCCTCGGCCTGCTCCACGATCTGTTGGCCGCGGGCACGGTAATCCGCCGCCAGCTCCCCATCTTTCAAAGAGCCCAGGTTGATCAGCACATTGAGCCAGGCGCCGCGGACAGCGGCGGACAGGTTCAGGGCAGCCACGCCCAAGTCGCTGGCTGCATTGGTGTTGAATTTGCCCAACATCTGCTGGGCCAGCTTCAGGGCTTCCAGGGTCAGCTCCATGGTCTCAAAGGGCACTTTGGTGGAGACCAGCATGCCTTCGGCGATCTTGGCGCTGCGGGCAGCTTTTTGCTCTTCGGTCTCTTTGGGCATCTGGAAGGCGGCAGAGACCAGGTTAAAGGCCTCGGTATCCTTGTCGATGGAAGCGGTCAGTTTTTGGGCCAGGGCGTCGGCCTGGGGGATGATCTCTTCCATCAGAGGGGTGTATTCCAGGTATTTTTTCTTTCCCCGGGTCAGGCGGCACACCATGGCGCACAGAGCGGCGCCATTGGCCGCACACAGGGCGCTGACGCTGCCGCCGCCAGGGGCCGGCGCGTCGGAACCCAACACTTCGACAAATCCTTGCAGGGTATGTTCAGCCAGTTTCATGGGTATCATTCCTTTCCTTCGTGGCAGGCGACCACTTCGCCTTTTTTCAGCACAGTGCGGCACAGGTTGGAGCCAAAGCGGTAGAGGATCATCTCCAGATCCGGCGCGTCCCAGATCACCAGGTCAGCCTGCTTGCCCGCTTCCAGCGTGCCCAGCCGGTCTTCCATGCCCACCGAACAGGCGGCGTTGATGGTGACGGCGTTGAGCACTTCTTCGGGCTTCAGCTTATAGCGCAGCAGGCCCAGGTTCATGGCAAAGGGCAGGTTCAAAGAAGGGCAGGAGCCCGGGTTGAAATCCGACGCGATGACCACGGGGATGCCCAGCTCCACCATGCGGCGGGCCGGGGCAAAGGTCTTATCCAGATAGAAGGAAGTGGCGGGCAGCAAGTCGGCGATGACGCCGGCCTTGGCCATGGCCTGCATCCCCTCTTCGTCGGTGGCGATCAGGTGTTCGGCAGAGACAGCCCCCACTTCGCCGGCCAAAACGGCGCCGCCGATGGCGTCGATCTCGTCGGCATGGATGCGGGGCAGCAGGCCCAGGGCTTTGCCCGCTTCCAGCACGCGGCGGCTCTGAGGCACATCGAACACGCCGGTCTCACAGAAGACGTCGCAGTAGCGGGCCAGCTTTTGCTCTGCCACAGCGGGCAGCATGGTGTCGATCAGGTAGTCCACATAGCCGTCGCTGTTGTCCTTGTATTCTTCGGGCACTGCGTGGGCGCCCAGGAAGGTGGAGGCGATGTCCATGGGATGGCTCTGCGCCAGCTCCCGGATGACCCGCAGCTGCTTGAGCTCGGTCTCCAGATCCAGGCCATAGCCGCTCTTGATCTCGCAGGAGGTGACGCCCAGTGTCAGCATCTCATCCAGGAAGGCCCAGGCCTTTTGGGTCAGCTGTTCCTCCGATTCCTGCCGGGTGTGTTTCACGGTGCTCAAAATGCCGCCGCCGCTGCGCAGGATATCCAGGTAGCCGGCGCCTGCCAGCTTCAGCGGGATCTCGTGCTGCCGCCAGCCGCCGAACACCAGGTGGGTGTGGGCGTCGATCAGGCCGGGGGTCACCAGGCAGCCGCCGGCGTCGATGCGCCGGGCGCCTTCCGCCGCGCCCTGGGGCAGGCCGCTGGCCGGGCCGCAGTAGGTGATGACCCCATCTTCTGCCAGCACACAGGCCTGGGGGATGGACTGGATCTCCGCCTGCTGGGCCCCGGCGTGGACATGGCTGCCCACCGGGGTGCACAACAGGCCGATGTTATGAACCAATACTTTTTTCATAGCAGGGCCTCGGTTTACAGGATGTGGTTTTCCAGCACTTGCTTGTCAAAGTCAAAGGCTTCGATCTGCATGTAGTATTCGGCGGAATCGATCAGGGCTTTCATGGGGGTCAGGCCCACGATCTCGGTGCCCACCACATGGACGCCCCAGCGGGCCGCTTCGGCCTTGACCAGCTCCAGCACGCGGTACAAAGGTGTGCGGTTGAAATCGGTCATGTTGATGGAGACCTGGGCCAGGTTCCGCTCTTCCAGCATGACGCCCATGGCCTTGACGCAGTCAAAGCCGCCGTTGATGCGGCGGATGATCTTGGCGATCTTTGTGGCGATCTCCACATCGGAAGTGCTCAGGTTGATGTTGAAGGCCACCAGGGGCATCCGGGCGCCCACCGCCACGACGCCCGCTGTGGGATGGATGCGGCGGCCGCCAAAATCCGGCTCCCATTCGGGCTGCTGCACTTTTTCCGCCATGCCTTCAAACTGGCCCTTGCGGATCTTGGCCAGGTTGACCCGGTGGGGAGCGGAAGCGGAATCCTCATACAGGAACACAGGCAGCTGGAATTGGTCGCTGATCTTTTGCCCCACTTGTTTGGAGATCTCCACTGCCTCTTCCTTGGTCACTTCTTTGATGGGGATGAAGGGGATGACGTCCACCGCACCCATACGGGGGTGTTCGCCTTGGTGCTTGGTCAGGTCGATCAGCTCCACCGCTTTGCCGGCCAGGTCGATGGCGCACTGGGCCACGGCCTGGGGCTCGCCCAAAAAGGTGATGACGGTACGGTTGTGGCTGGGGTCGGAGGAATAATCCAGCAGGGCCACGCCGGCAGTGTGGCGCACCACGTCTACAACAGCCTCGATTACTTCACTGTTCCGCCCTTCGCTGATGTTGGGCACACATTCCAAAATTTTAGCCATGATCGGTTTGCTCCTTTTTTGTTTTTGAAAGAAATGGACACAACACAAAGGGGCAGGCGGCGCCCGCCCCTTTGTGGGTGGTTATTTGCTTTCGCGGATGACGCGTTCCACCAACGCTTCGTCGGCGATGAAAGGCAGGGTGATGTGGCCCTTGCCTGCATAGTTCTGGTTGTATTCCACGCTGGTGGAGATGGAGTTTTCGTTGCGGGCCCAGCTGCGGCGGGCAACGCCGCCCATCACGTCCCACATCAGAGAGCTCTTGATGATCTCATCCACCCGCTGGCTGCCGTCCAGCACCAGGCCAAAGCCGCCGTTGATGGCTTTGCCGATGCCCACGCCGCCGCCGTTGTGCAGGGCGCACAGGCTCATGCCGCGGGCAGCGTTGCCGGCAAAGCACTGCACGGCCATATCGGCCATCACGTTGCTGCCGTCCTTGATGTTGGAAGTCTCCCGGAAGGGGGAGTCGGTGCCCGACACGTCGTGGTGGTCGCGGCCCATCATCACAGGGCCGATCTTGCCTTCCCGCACCATCTCATTGAAGCGCAGGGCGATCTTCACACGGCCTTCGGCATCCTGGTACAGGATGCGGGCTTTGGTGCCCACCACCAGCTTGTTCTTCTTGGCGTCCCGCACCCAGACCCAGTTGTCCCGGTCCTGGTAGCGGCGGTTCGGGTCGATGCAGTCCATGGCCGCCTGGTCGGTGGCGTCCAGGTCTTCCTGCTTGCCGCTCAGGCACACCCAGCGGAAGGGGCCGTAGCCGTAGTCGAAGAGCAGGGGGCCCATGATGTCTTCCACATAGGAGGGGAAGATGAAGCCGTCTTTTTCATCGATGCCGTTTTTGGAGATCTCCTTGACGCCGCTGTCGTACACAGCCTTCATAAAGGAGTTGCCGTAATCGAAGAAGTAAGTGCCTTTCTTGGTCAGGGCCTTGATGGCGTCAAAGTGGCGGCGCAGGGTGGCGTCCACCATCTTGTGGAAATTCTCGCGGTCGTGGTGCAGCATCTCGGTGCGCTGGGCAAAGGTGATGCCCACCGGGCAGTAGCCGCCGTCATAGGCGTTGTGGCAGGAAGTCTGGTCGGACAGCAGGTCGATGTGGATGTCCTTGGCCAAGCAGTACTCCAACAGGTCCACGATGTTGCCGTGATAGGCGATGGAGATGGGCTCTTTCTTCTCCATGTATTCTTTGGCCCACTGGAACACCCGGTCCAGATCGTCGCTGACCAGGCTGACCCAGCCCTGGTCATGGCGGGTCTTGATGCGGCTTTCGTCCACTTCGGCAAAGACGCCCACAGCGCCGGCGATCTCAGCCGCTTTGGGCTGGGCGCCGCTCATGCCGCCCAGGCCAGAGGAGACGAACAGCTTGCCGGCCAGGTTGCCTTCGGCCGGGATGCCCAGGAACTGGCGGCCCGCATTGAGGATGGTGTTGAACGTGCCGTGGACGATGCCCTGGGGGCCGATGTACATCCAGCCGCCGGCGGTCATCTGGCCATAGTTGGCAACGCCCATCTCCTCGGCGATCTCCCAATCGTCGATGTTGTCGAACATGCCCACCATCAGGGCGTTGGTCAAAATAACGCGGGGCGCCTCTTTTTTGGAGGGGAACAGGCCCACCGGGTGGCCGGATTCAATGACCAGCGTCTGGTCGTCCCGCAGCTCTTCCAGGTATTTTTTGATCAGGCGGTATTGCAGCCAGTTCTGGCACACGCTGCCTGTCTCGCCGTAGGTGACCAGCTCATAGGGGTAGAGGGCCACGTCAAAATCCAGGTTGTTGTCGATCATCACCTGGAAGGCCTTGCCTTCGATGCAGTTGCCCTTGTATTCATCGATGGGCTTGCCGCGCAGCGCGCCTTCCGGGCGGTACCGGTAGGCATAGATGCGGCCCCGGGTCTTCAGCTCTTCCAAAAATTCGGGGGCCAGCTTCTCGTGGAGCTCTTCGGGCACATAGCGCAGGGCGTTCATCAGGGCCAGCTTGGTCTGGGCCTCGGTCAGGCGGTAGCCCCGGTCCGGCGCCCGGCGGATGCCTTCTACGAATTTGGGGTATTCAGGCAACTCCGCATCCAGCTGGATCTTCATGGCTTTGCGGATCTCATTGTTGCTCAGCATGGGTAGTTCCTCCTTATCGGTTTAGTTCAGCTTGCCGATGGTTTGTTCCACCAGGTCGTTGAGTTCAGCGGATTTGACCATTTTGTCAAATTTGTTCATTTCAATATAGGAGATCTGGTCATGCTCCCAGGCAGGCACGCTCTTGCGGATGTGCTGGTACACGGCGGCCATGGCCTTGCCCAGCTTGCTCTCATCCCGGAACGTCATGGCCTGGGAAGCGGCGAACAGCTCGATGCCCAGCACTTTCTGACTGTTGTCCAAAATGGAGAGGGCCTTGCGGGCGGCGGTGGTGCCCATGGAGACATGGTCTTCCTGGTTGGCGGAAGAGGGGATGCTGTCCACACAGGCGGGGTGGGCCAGCACTTTGTTCTCCGAGACCATGGAGGCTGCGGCGTACTGGGTGATCATCAGGCCGGAATTGACGCCGCCGTGCTCGATGAGGAAGGCGGGCAGGCCGGACAGCTGGGGGTTGACCAGGCGCTCGGTGCGGCGCTCGGAGATGTCGGCCAGCTCGGCGATGGCAATGGCGATGAAATCCATGGCCAGGCCCACCGGCTCGCCGTGGAAGTTGCCGCCTGAGATCACATCGTCTTCGTCGGGGAAGATCAGCGGGTTGTCGGTGACCGCATTGATCTCGCGGCTGACTACGTCGTAGGCATAGCGGATGCTGTCGCGGCAGGCGCCGTGGACCTGGGGCACGCAGCGCAGGGAATAGGCATCCTGCACCTTGCCGGGCTGCACATCGGCAGCCAGGCCGCTGCCTTCCAGCAGGCGCAGCATGTTGGCCGCGCAGTCGATCTGGCCCTGGTGGCCGCGGACAGCGTGGACTTTGGGATCGTAGGCTTTTTTGATGGCCAGCAGCGCTTCGCCGGTCAGGGCGGCGCAGATGTCGGCAGTCTTCATCAGCTTGACGGCGCCATCCACCACGAAGCAGCCGATGGCTGTCATGATCTGGGTGCCGTTGATCAGGGCCAGGCCCTCTTTGGCCGCCAGTTCAATGGTGGGGATGCCGGCTTTTGCCATGGCTTCGGCACCGGGCATGCGCTGGCCCTGGTACCAGGCTTCGCCTTCGCCCAGCATCACCAGCACCATGTGGGAAAGGGGAGCCAGGTCGCCGCTGGCGCCCAGGGAACCCTTCTGGGGGATCACCGGGTGGACCCCTTTGTTCAGCATGTCGATCATGGTCTGGATGGTGCTCAGGCGGATGCCCGAGTTGCCCTTGCTCAGCGCGTTGCACCGCAGCAGCATCACGGCCCGGCTGATCTCTTCGGGCAGCGGCTCGCCCATGGCGCAGCTGTGGCTGATGATCAGGTTGCGCTGCAGCTCTTTCGTCTCATCGGCGGAGATCAGCACATCGCTGAATTTGCCGAAGCCGGTGGTCAGGCCATAGATGACGCTGCCCTGGGCCAGCTTTTCATCCACATAAGCCCGGGCCTTGTTCACCGCGGCCTTGGCCTGCTCGGTCAGTTCCACTTTTTCGCCATGCCGCGCCACACGGATGACGTCTTCAATGGTCAGATGGTTGCCATCGATCTGAAGTCCCATTTTTATCCTTCCTTTCGCTCGTTGATCGGCCAAATGGTATCTTGCTTGCCGAATTGGTACATATAATAATAAAAAGGTACAGCAGTATTGTATAGAAAAACCCCGGGGAAGTCAATGGCCGCCGGGGAAATTAGTGAATTCTTCACGGAAAATACGGGAAAAAACTAGCCAAAATGGCGGTGCTATGGTATAGTAAAAAATAGACCAATTCACCGGGTATTGCGGCTGCACCGGTGTTTTAACAGACTAAAGCACCAGTGCGGCTAGACCAATTCCAAGGGGGAGGCACCATGGAGTTTCAAATCGACGCCAGCGGCCCCATTTACCGCCAGTTGGTGGAACAGATCTTGGCGCGGATCAAGACGGGGGAGCTGCAGCCGGGGGACCGGCTGCCCACAGAGCGGGAACTGGCAGCCCAGCTGGGGGTGGCCCGGGGCACTGTGAAAAAGGCCTACCGGGAGCTGGCCGACAACAATATCATCGAAGTGATCCAGGGCAGCGGCAGCTATGTGTACGACGACCGGGACGTGTTCAACAGCGAGCGCCGGCGCATTGCCATGCAGCTGGTGGATGATACCATTGCCAAGCTGGATCTGTGGGATTTCTCCGTCCAGGAGATCGAGACCATGCTGCGCATCAGCCTGGCCAAGCGGGAGCGGACCGACCGGCTGGTGCGGGTGGCTGTGGTGGATTGCAACCCGGAATCCCTGTCCATCTTCAAAAAACAGCTGCTGTATATCCCGGGCATCTCCATCTCCGTCTTTTTGGTGGAGAGTATTATTCTGGATGACGACCCCAAGGCCCTGCTGGCCGATTTTGATCTGGTGCTGACCACCGTGACCCATTACGGCCAGATCGCCCAGAGCCTGGCGGGCAGCGGCGTCAAGCTGCTCCAGGTGGCCATGGCCCCTTCCCGCCACACCATCGTCAGCATCACCACCCTGCCCAAGGAGACCGCCATCGGCATCGTGTGTTCCAGCAACAAATTCGCCAACCTCATCACAGAGCAGCTGACTTACTTTTTGGCCCGGCAGCAGACCTTCGACGTCAATTTTGAAACGGATCTGCAGAGCACCATCCGTTTTATCCAGAACTATGGCGCCATTGTGGTCTCGCCCGATTCCCTGCTGTTTGAACCCACGGTCTCCGGCGGCGCGTTGGAGCGGTATGAGGCGGCCGGCGGGCGGGTGATCCCCTTCGATTACCTGATCGAGCGGGGCTCCCTCATCCACATCGAAGAGCAGGTGGCCCATGTGATGAAGGAGAAATACCACCTGGGCTGAGGGCGGGCGCCGTTGACTTCCCGGGGGAGAAACGGTATGATAGAAGAAAGGACAGAAGGCACACAGTATGGGCGGCCGGCAGCCGCAAAAGGAGCCAGAGATATGCCAAATCAAGACAATCGCTTCGCATTGCTCATCGATGCGGAAAATGTTTCGGGCAAATACATCAAGCGCATTTTGGACGAGCTTTCCAACGAAGGGGTCATCACCTATAAGCGGATCTACGGCGATTGGACCTCCAAGGGGATGAACAGCTGGAAGGACATCTTGCTGGACCACTCCATCACCCCCATCCAGCAGTACAGTTATACCACAGGCAAGAACGCCACCGATTCTGCCATGATCATCGACGCCATGGACATTTTGTACGCCGGCAATGTAGAGGGGTTCTGCCTGGTCTCCAGCGACAGCGATTTTACCCGCCTGGCCTCCCGGCTGCGGGAAGCGGGCAAGATCGTGGTGGGCATGGGGGAAAAGAAGACGCCTTCCCCCTTCATCGCCGCCTGCAACAAATTCAAATATTTGGAAGTGCTCCAGCAGGAAGGCGAGGAAGAGGCTGCCGCCGAATGCCAGGAGCGGAAATGCGCGGAAAAGAGCGAAGGGGCTGCGCCTTCCACCGCCCAGACTTCCCTGCGGGAGATCCGCCGGGCGGTGCGCACCATCATCGACGACAGCAGCGAGGACGACGACCAGTGGGTGCCGTTGAGCACGGTGGGCAACACCCTCATCAAGCGGTTCCCGGAATTCGATGTGCGCAACTACGGCCACCGCAAGCTGACCAGCTTTGTCAAATCGCTGGATGCCTTTGAAGTGCGGGAAGTGCCCAACCCCACCGATGACAACACCAAAAAGATCTATGTGAGGACCAGGCCGGGCAACCGGAACAACAAGAAGAACCGGTGAAAATAGCCCAGCCCATGAGGAGGGTGAGACCATGAAGAGACAGAAAAACAGGCACCGGGCAGCGGTGCTGGTGGGATGTATCCTGTTGGCGTGCATCGCATGCGTCCGATTGGTCACGGCCTATGGCGTGCTGCGGCCCAGCCGGCCGCCGGAGCAGCTGCGGCTTTCGGCCGGCAAAGAGTGGACGGGCGCCGTCAAATTGGAGGAATTTGGCGGCCTCTGCTGGGATGCCACCCAGCAGGAAGTGCAGGATGCCCTGGCTTTTTGCAACAGCTGCACCCAGTTCCCACGGGAAGAGGAGGGGGCGTTGATGCTGGGCATGGGCGCCACCTTCCGCCAGTTGGTGCTGGAAAGGGGGCCGGAGCGGTACACCGTGTCGCTGCTCCCGGGCCGGCAGCCCAATGCCCTGGTGGAATACGCCTGGCAGCGGGACGGGGAATACCAGACCCTGTGGCAGGATTTTTACCAGGGGGATGCGGCCCTGTGGGACCGGGCGGAACAGGCGGTGCGCCGCATCGAAGACCTCCGATAAAAGGGATATGGGAAAACGAGGCCCAGGGGAGTGATCCCCTGGGCCTTTTGCTGCGCCGCCGGCTGTCAATAACGATCCAGGTACCAAAACAGAGGGCCGGCATGGCCCAAAGGCGCAAAAAGCAGGCGGCGCCTGCCATTTCCTCAAAAGGAGCGGAGCTGCCGCTGGACCTCTTCGGCGGGCAAAGCGCCGATGGGGCGCAGCGGCGCCGGGTCCGGCGGAAAATCGCCCATTGGCTTTTCGTACCAGCGCACATCCCGCCACTGGCCGCATTTGAACCCGGTGCGGTGGTAGGTGCCCAGCGGCTGAAAGCCCAGGGAGAGGTGGAGGGCTTCGCTCTTTTCATTGGGGAGGGCCACTGCACCGTAGGCTGTCTGCACCCCTTGCAGCCGGAGCAATTCCAGCAACACCCGGTATAGCCGCCGCCCCAGGCCCCGGGAATGGAAAGCAGGCGCCAGATAGATGGAAAGCTCGGCATTCCACTGGTAAGCCTCCCGTTCCCTTTGTCGGTGGGCATAGGCAAACCCCAGGATCTGCCCCTCTTGCTGGCAGACCAAAAAAGGGTATTGCGCCGTGATCTGCCGGATCAAAGACGCATACTCCGCCACAGAGGGCAGGGCGCATTGAAAGGTGACGGGCGTGTCGATGTAATGGGCATAAATAGCCAGCAGCGCCTGGGCATCTGCCGGCGTGGCCAGACGAAGTTCCATGGTAGTGCCTCCAGGTGTTGGTTGAAAATCAGGTCCTCTTGGCAGAGGCGGTGGAAGATGCGGGAGCATCGGAGAGGCCAGAGATCAGCCGCCTGGGTGGTTCAGCTCTTCCAGACGCAGCAGGCGCGCACCCAGCAGGGAGGCGTCTTCCGGGTCATGGGAGATGAGCAGCAGGGGGCGGCCTGCCAAACGCCCGGCAATGCAGCGGGCAGTCTGCTGCCGGATGGCCGGGTCCAAACCTTTGAAGGGTTCATCCAGCAGCAGGGCGCCGCAGTCAAAGGCCAAGGCCCGGGCGATGGCCACCCGGCGCTTTTGGCCGCCGCTGAGGGCTGCGGGCCTCTGGCCCAGGTAAGGGGTCAGCTCCAGGGAGCCTGCCAGGGCCGCCAGCTCTGTTTCCGGCAGGCCGGGGCAGACCAAACGGATGTTGTCCGCCGCCGTCAGACCGGGGATGAGCCGGTCCTCCTGGAACACGACTCCCAGGCGGGCGGGCACGTGGATGGTACCCTGCTCCGGCTGCAGCAGGCCGCACAGCAGGTGGAGCAGGGTGGTCTTGCCCAAGCCGGAGCGGCCCAGCAGCACAGCCCGTTCCCCGCGCCCGATGCGGAAGCTGACATGGCGGAGGACAGGGGTCTGCCCATAGGAAAAACAAAGGTCTCGTACGTCGATCATAGGGGACCTCCCGGCCGCTGGGAAACGCGGCCCAACAGCAAAAGCGCCCCTTTTTCCAGCAGATAGGACAGCAGGACGATCACCGCCGTCCAGGCGAACAGGTCGGGCGTTTCCAGATAGACTTTGGCATTGTAGAGCTGGGTGCCGATGGCGCCGGCCGGAATGGCCAGCACTTCGCCGGCAATGCCGGATTTCCAGGCAAAGCCCAGGGATGAGCGGACTGCGGCCGCAAAATAGGGCAGGGCCGCCGGCCAATAGATGTGCCGCAGCACGCTGCCTTTGGAAAGGCGGAACACCCGGGCCATCTGCAGCAGCTGGGGGTCGGCGCTGCACAGGCCCTGGAACAGGTTTTCGTAGACCAGGGGCAGCACCATGAGAAAAGAGATGAACAAAGACAAAGAGGGAGAGGGCAGCCAGACCAGGGCCAGGATGATAAAGGAGGCCACCGGCGTGCTTTTGATGATGCCCAGGGGCACCCGGCACAGGGCCTCCGCCGGGCGGCAGAAAAAAGCCAGCAGCGCCAGCAGGCAGCCGCACACGAGGCCCAGGCCAAAGCCAGCCAAAATGCGCAGCAGCGAATAGGCGATGGTCTGCCAAAAGGCGCCGGTCACCGCCAGCTCCCCCAGGCGGCAGAGAACGGCGGCAGGGCTGGGCAGCAGCAGGGGCAGGGCCAGGCGGCTGGCAGCCAAGTGCCACAGCAGCAGCCAAAAGGCAGCGGCCAATAGCCGCTGCCCTGGGGTGGAGCGTTTATCCCTCATAGTAGAAATCGTCGCCCGGCAGCTGGCCGCCCACTGCAGTGGGGTCGGCCTCCAGCAGCACTTCATAGAAGCCGGAAGCCATGGTCTTCATCTCTTCGCCGCTGATGAACACGATGTTGCACTCGGGGATCGCCTGCTGGGCCACCGCTGCCTTGATGATGCCGTACTGCTCGGTCAAAGCGGCGGCCTCTTCCAGGTTTTCCGCGTCGGTCACATAGTCCACGCTGGCTTTGTACTCCTCCAAAAAGGCCTGCAGCGCTTCCGGGTGCTGTTGGGCAAATTCTTTCTGCACCACGATGCAGCCCATGGTCAGGGCGCTTTGGCCGTCCGAAGCCTTGTTCCATTCTTCCGTCAAGTCCAGCGCCACCCGGGCATCTGGATTTTGGGTGAGGACGCTGGTGACAAAGGGCTGGGGCAGCAGGGCCAGCGTCGCCTGGCCGGAGGCCAGCAGGGTGGCCAGTTCGGCGTGCTCGGTTTTGTATTCCACCTGCAGGTCTTGGCCGGGCGTCAGGCCGTTGGCCTCCAGCACGTAATTCAAAGCGTATTCCGGCGTGGAGCCTTTGCCGGTGGCATAGAGGGTCTGGCCCGCCAGATCTGCCATGCTGTGCACAGTATCGCCGTTTTCCACGACGTACAGCACGCCCAGCGTGTTCAGTGCGGCCAGCTGCACGTTGCCGCCCGTCTTGTTGTAGAGCACGGAGGCCACGTTGGTGGGAACGGCTGCAATGTCGAATTCCCCTTGGATCACCTTGCCCGTGATCTCATCGGGCGCACCGGCTACGGTGAATTCATAGGTGTTTTGGGTCTCGCCTTGTTCGGAATCGGCCATCAATTTCACCATGCCGATGGCAGTGGGGCCGCTGAGGGCCGCTACCCGGATGGTCACTTCCTCCTCTGGCTGCTCCGCCGGGGTGTCCGATGGGGCGCCGGGCTGTTCGGCATTGGCGTCGGGTTCGCTCTCTGTCTGGTTGGAGCAGCCGGCCAGGGCAAACAGCAGCACGAAGGCCAGCAAAAGGGATAACAGGCGTCTTTTCTTCATAGAGAGGTTCTCTCCTTTTCTCTCAGTCATTGGTTTGTTGTATGGCAACGCGGTGCAGAGCCACCGGATCCATCACAGTGATGCAGGCGCCCTGCCGCTTGAGCACCCCTTGGGAAGCCAGGGCGTCCAGCGCCCGGTACAGGGAGGCGCGCCCCACATTCAGCTCGTTGGCCAGGGCCATATAGCTTTTGACCTGAACAGGGCTGGTTTGAGCCGCCAGCCAGCGGGCCAGCCGGACCCGGGCGGTGGGAGCGGTAAAGCTGCCGATCTTCTCATTGAGGAACTGGATGCGTTCCGACAAAAAGGCGATGTAATTGCGGGCCACCTGGGGGAACTGGGCGAACATCTCTTCCAGCTGGGGGCCGGTGTAGAAAGCCAGTGCCACAGGGGCGGTGGCCGTCACGGTGCTGACATAATGGTCCACCGGGTGGAACAGGGCGGCCACGCCAAAACAGCTGCCCGGGGCCAAGGTGTTCAGCGGCACGCCGGAAGCATTGGTCACCCGTGCCTGGCCGGAAAGCAAAATGCCGATGGCGCGGCGGAATTGGTCCACCCCATAGATGGTTTGCCCGGCGGAAAAACAGGCGCGGCTCCCCTGGGCAGCCAAGCGGCGGGCCAAAGGCGCCTCCAAACCGCAAAACAAAAAGCTGCCCTGCAGCAGACACAGCTCCTGGGGGTCCCAGTCCATTCGATCACCTCACTGTCTCAAATGAGACAAGCACAGTATAGCGGGAACCGGCGTCCCTGTCAAGAGGGAGAGGGAGGGAACCGGCCCGAAGGCAGGGCAGCCGCTGGCAAGGCGCAAAAAAAGGAGAAAACAAGGGCTGTTTTCTCCTTTTTTCGCCCAAAGGGATACGGGCCGGCCTATGGTTGGGGATAGGCCCCGTTTTCCAGCAGGCATTGCAGCAGATGGTCCGAGGCCAGCGATGCCCGGGCCTGGGCAGAAGGGAGCAGGGAGCGGGCCTTGGGGTGCTGGGGCGCCTGGGCCCGGACGGTCCGCTGGAACCATTCGGCCAGCGGGTAAAGGGCAAACCGGTCGATCCCCGCCCGGGCAGCCCGATCTTCCAGCATGGCAATGAGGATGCCCGTGTAGTCGGCGTTCCGGGGGGCGTCCAGTTCCTGGGCCACAAAGGGGAGCAGTTTTTCAAAAAGGGCGCGCCGGGGCGGCAGGTTGGCTGCCGGGATACCGGCCAATTTCAGGGCCGGGCGCACTTGATCTGCCCGCAGGCCGGCGAACAGGGGGAAAGCGCTGTCGCCTTGGGGGCGGTCGATGCAGTAGAGCGTGCCGGCCAGGCGCCGCAGCGTGCGCAGCGCGTCGTAGTAGCCCATCTGGATGTTCCGCACCGATTCCTGGGGGTCAAAGTTCATAATGGGCCCCATGGATTCCGTAGGGCAGATGAGGGTGACTTTGACCCCTTTTTGCCGGGGCAGGCGGAACAGGCCGGGGGCATAGGTGCGCACGGCGATGATCTCGGTGCAGCCCCGGCCGGCCAGCATATTCATCGGGCAGTTGTCGTATAGCCCGCCGTCGATGTAGGATTTTTCCCCGATCTTTGTGGGCTGGAAGCCGGGGAAAGTGGCGCTGGCCATGATATAGGCAGTCATTTGTTCCGGTGGGATCTGGTCTTTGAAAAACTCCACCGGCTTCCAGTCGCTCAGGCACACGGCCACCAGGCCGAAATCCACCGGGCTGGCCAGCAGCCGGTCCACATCCACCAGGGAATCGATCATGGCTTTCATTTTCCGGGTGTCCACGCCGCCGCTTTCCCGCACCCGGTTCAGCGCTTCTTTGTAATAGCTCAGATCGGCGGCTTCGATGCCGCCGCGGAACAGCTTGGCATAGTGGGCGTTGTCCACCTCGAACAGGTCGCTGTTGCCCAGCGTCTTCCATAGGTGCTGCAGCAGATCATAGTCGCCCTGGGCCAGCAGCGCCGCATTGACCGCACCGATGGAGGTGCCGCAAATGGCGTCAAAGGTAAGCCCCTGTTCCAGGCAGGCTTGGTATACACCGATATGGTACGCCCCGCGGCTGCCGCCGCCTTCCAGTGCCAGACCACGCATTCGATCACTCCTTTTTACTATCCTACCATCGATCCGATCGGGTTGTAAACATGGGGACTGTAAACATTCTTTTGCTTCGGTTGCAGATTGTGTTATAATGGGATTAAGATGGGCCTGTGCGGCAGTGCGGCCCGGAAAAAACAAAACGGCGGACGGAAACAGGCAATTTTTGCGCCGCTGTTTGATTATCATGTGAGATGGATGGTGGAAATATGCTAGAAACGGCGATCAACCGGCTGAAACAAGGGGACGTGACCTGCGTTGTGGTCAAGGAAGGGAAGATCCTCCACGCGCTGAGCGGCATGGGCATCAAACCCATTTTGACCGTGCTGCGCCAGGCGCCCCAGGATCTGCAAGGGGCCAGCGTGGCGGACAAGGTCATCGGCCGCGCCGCCGCCACCGCGCTGATCCGGGCGGGAGTCCGGGAAGTGTACGGCGAGGTGATGAGCGAACATGGCAAACAGCGGCTGGAGGCCTATGGCGTCCCCGCCCAGTGGGGGCAGATGGTGCCCCGCATCGACAACCGGGATCACACGGACATGTGCCCGCTGGAAAAATCCTCTTTTGCCAGCGATGACTTGGAAGAGAGCTTTGCCAGTATGATGGCGTTCATCGACGGGAAGATGCAGAAGAAAGACCAGGACTGAAGATGCCCCAAACAGGGGAAGAGGAGGATGACGATATGATCTATACATGCGCCAGCTGCACCATTCACGCCTGCGTTTCTGGCGACAAGGAGAAGATGCCGGCCAACTGCCCGATGCGCAACACCGAACTGATGGAACGGGCCAAAGCAGAATACCTGACAGAAGCCAACAAAGATTTTTATGTAAATTCCTGCCTGGTGGAATCCGAAGGGTACTGCCAGTGGCCGCGGGTGCGGGAGATCGTGGAATTTGCCAAGAAGAACGGGTACCACAAACTGGGCGTGGCCTTTTGCACCGGCCTGCGCAACGAGGGGCGGATCGCCTGCGATATCTTCCGCCGCCACGGGTTTGAAGTGGTCTCAGTCATCTGCAAGGCGGGCAGCATGCCGAAAGAGACCGTAGGCATTACCGAAGAGCAGAAAGTGCGCCCCGGCACCTATGAGGTGATGTGCAACCCAGTGGCCCAGGCCATGCTGCTCAACGAACAGAAGACCGAACTCAATGTGGTGATCGGCCTGTGCGTGGGCCATGATTCCCTGTTCTACCAGTACTCCGACGCTTTGTGCACCACTTTGGTGACAAAAGACCGGGCCCTGGCCCACAACCCGGCGGGGGCCCTGTATTGCGCAGATTCCTACTTTAAAAACAGAGTCTAAACGGCCCAAAACAGTGTGCCCTGCCGCTGGCAGGGCGGAAGATCCAACAAGGAGGGAAGCGGATGAGCAAAAGAAAAGATACCAAGGCGATCTGGCAGGCGTCGGCCGCCTTGGGGACCATTGCGGGGCTAGCGGCGCTGTGCACTTGGCAGAACAACCGGATCACAGTGAGCCACTACCGCTGCGGCAGCGATAAACTGGCAGCCCCCTTTGAAGGGTTCACCATCCTGCAGGTGTCGGACCTGCACAACAAACGGTTTGGCAAGCAGCAGCACAAACTGCTGGAGGCCATCCGCCAGCAGGCGCCGGATTGCATCGTGATCACCGGCGACCTGGTGGATTGCCACCGGACCAACATCGCCGCCGCCATGGAGTTCGTGCGGGGCGCCGTGCGCATGGCGCCGGTGTATTATGTGCCGGGCAACCACGAAGGGCGCATCGACGCCTACCGCCGCCTGCGGGAAGAACTGCTGCGGGCCGGTGTGGTGCTGCTGGAAGACCGCAAGGTCATGCTGGCACGCCAGGGAGCCTGCATCCAGCTGTTGGGCCTGCGGGATCCCCGGTTTGCCCCCAAGGAGCACCGGCAGGACCGGGAGCGTGTGGAGAAAAAGCTGCGGGAGCTGATGGGCACGGAAGAGGACCGGCAGTTCTTCCAGCTGCTGCTGTCCCACCGGCCGGAGCTGATGCCTGTTTATGCAGATTGCGGTGTGGACATGGTGTTGTGCGGCCACGCCCACGGCGGCCAGTTCCGCCTGTTCCACCAGGGGCTCTTCGCCCCCCAGCAGGGGCTGTTCCCCCAATACACCGGCGGCGTCCATGTAAAAGGGACCACTGCCATGGTGATCAGCCGCGGTCTGGGCAACAGCGAGTTCCCCCTGCGGCTGAACAACCCGCCGGAACTGGTGAAGATCACCCTGCATTGCCAGCCGCCGGCCGAAGAAGCCGGGCAGGCGGAAGAGGACGAATAAAGACCGCTTGCCCTGGGGGCAGGCAAGACAAAGGCACCGGGCATCATGCTGCCCGGTGCCTTGTTGCGTGTAAGGCAATGGAGGGAAAGCTCATTCGTCTTTTGGGGCCGGCTCTTCTTCCAGCGCTTGGGAGAGGCAATGGAGAAAGCGGCGCTCCAGCGCCAGCTTTTGTTCCATCTGTTCCGTGCCCATGCCCTGGAGGGCACGCCATTCCAAGGCGTCCAGCGCATCCAGGATGGGGCCGGCATAGGCCTCCCCCTGAGGCGTCAGGCAAATGCGCTTGCTGCGCCGGTCTGTGGGCAGCACATCCAGGCGGATATAGCCCTTTTTCTGCATGCCGTCCAAAATGGTGTTCACCGTCTGTTTGGGCAGCGCCAACGCCTCGCAGATGGTGCGCTGGGTGCAGCAGGGAAAGATGCGGATGGCATACAACGTCATCAGCCCGTTGGAGGTGAGCCCATGGGCTTTGGCCCATTTGTCATAGAGCGCGTTGAGGGCAAACCAGTTTTCATAGCTTTGCAGGATCTGTTCTTGGGGGGAGAGGGCCATGGACAGGGCCTCCTTTTCCTTTTTTCTCATTGTAAGCAGGCAGATGGGAAAAAGCAAGGGAAATCGATAAAAACGCAAAAGAAAAGCGGCTCCCAGCCGGCCAAAAGCAGGCGGGGAGCCGCAGATGCTGTCAGATCACTTCTTCGTGTCGGTAATCTTGGCTGAACAGCAGGCGGCCGTAAAGCAGCATGAAGGAGAAGTACAGACCGGAGGTCACGCTGAACAGCACATGGCCTGCGATGACCAGATACCCGGCGCACAGCCCCAGGGAGATCAGCACGGCAAAGGAGAGCATGGTGCAGTGCTTGAAAAACCGCACCAGATACCCGATGCCCAGCTTGAGATAGGGCCACAGCATGAACACTGCGCCAACCAGGCCATAGTAGAACAGCACTTCGAACACATCCATTTCGATGATGGCCCGCTGGCTGCCCCGGGTGACGCCGAACAGCCACTTGTATACGCCGCCTTCCCGGTAATCGGTGAAGGCCTCCTTCAGCTTGTTCTGGCGGCCGCTGAGCAGGGCCGTGGTCATGCCTTCCCGGCGCATAATGTTGCCCGTGTTGGAAAGGGATTCGCTGATCTCTTGGAACAACGTCTGGGAGAAGATGGCCAGCACGCCCAGCAGGAGCAGGCACACCAGGGCAATGATGGCCAGACGGATTAAAGGCACCCGGTCTTTTTTGCGGATGAGCAGATAGAGGGCAAAGCCCAACATGCCTGCGGCTGCAGCGCCCACTGCCATAAAAGCTGTCTTGGTGCCGATGAGGCACAGCGTGGTGATGGTGGCAGCCGGCGAATAGGCGTAGTAGACGTATTTGGCCTTGCCGGCTTTTTTCCGGTCCAGCGAAAGGAAGCAGCAGATGGCTACAGGCAGCAGGACCATCAGAACAGCGGTGATGTCATTGCCCGAGTAGAAGAAGCCGCGGGTGCCCCGCAGGCCGAACCGGTCGGCATAGGTGGTATAGCCCATATCGGCGACGTAGGACAGCAAAATGGAAGAGGACAGGGCGGCCAGCGAAAAGACGATGACCCCGTTGAGCCGCTCCAGCAGCTGGGCCCGGTCCAGCTTCATGTGCTGGAACACCCGCCAATAAATGAACAGCACCACCAGGTTGTACCCAAACCGGGCGATGTATTGCAGATCGGTAAACAAGCTGAAGCGCTGCATGGGCCAGATGAATTCACCTGCCACCGAAAGGACCCAGACCGCGCCGATGGGCAGGATGGAGCGCAGGGCCCTTTTGTCCCAGGATAAAAGGAGGTACAGCGCAAACAGCACCAGCACCACCATGCGCACCAGCAGGCTGGGGGTGATGGCCAGATTGATCTGTTCCCAAGTCTTGTCGTACAACCCTTCCATCATCATGATGAACAGCCCGTTGCCAATGTCGAGGAACGGGTTAATAAAAAGGAAAAGCCAGAAAAATTGTTCCAGCTTGTCCGTAACTTTTTGCATTCGATCACTCCTGTTTTGATTCGCGCCCTGGAAAGGGCTGTATTTGGCCATATATACTTTGTTATTTTAGCATAAACGCCCCGGCGATACAATGTCAATTTTGACAAAGTGTGGCCCCAGGCCCCTTTTTCGCCGGGCAAAGGGAAAAGAGGGCTTGACTTCTGGCCTTTCCGCCGGAATAATGGAAAGAGAGGCGGCCTGTGCCGGCCGTCCTCAATGAAAAGGAGTGTGTATCAAAATGGAGATCAAGCGTTACGAGGGAACCGGCCGCATGAGCCGGGCCGTGGTCCACGGCAGCACCATCTACCTGTGCGGCCAGACCAGCCGGGAGGAGAGCGATGTGCAGGGCCAGACCAAGGCAGTGCTGGCCAAGATCGAAGAGCTGCTGGGCAAATACGGTTCGGATAAAGACCACATCCTCAGTGCTACCATTTACCTGAAGGATATGGCGCTGTTTGACCAGATGAACAGCGTGTGGGATGCCTGGGTCACCCCGGGCAATGAGCCGGCCCGCTGCTGCGTGGAGGCCAAAATGGCTTCGGAGGCCATCTTGGTGGAGATCTCGGTGATCGCGGCAGTCAAGTAAAAGCGCACAGGCGAGCCCCTCGGGACCTCCGAGGGGCATCGTTTTGCCCTGGGGGAGAAGAAAAGGCTGGATTCTTTTGCAAAGTATGATATAATACAGGAAAAGAAAATGGAAACGAACAGGCAAACCACGACGGCTGACCCTTTGTGCAGGCACAGCGGGCAGCCATTGAAGAGAAGGGAGGATCTCCATGAAGCGATACGGAAAGATGTTGCCGCTGGCTGCCTTGTGTTTGCTGCTGGCCGCCTGCCAGCCCAAGGAAGCGGCAGAACAGCCCAAAGAGCCGGAACAGACCCTGGAAAGCCAGATCCCCTATCTGGATACCGCCCAGGTGATGGCGCCATGGCGGGGCGGCGCAGGCACTGGCCCAGAGGTAGAGCTCCCGATGCAAGAAGAACAGGAGCAGCGGGCGATCCAGCTGCTCAAACAGATCCCGCTGGAAGACTTTGAGCCCTGCGAATGGGGAGAGGTGACGGGAACCGCCCAAGAGCTGGTCTTGCGGGACGGAGAGGGAACGATGTCCTGCACGGTTTTGATCGTCGACCCCAACGATGCAGGCCTGCAGCTCACCCCGTCCAGCTCTCACCCACAAGGGACCCTGGGGGTCACACTGACGCAGGACGATGGCTCCCAACAGAGCTTTCAGGGGGTCAGCACTTCCTTTTCCTTCACAGAGCTGAAAAAATTGTGCGACGAAGTGTACAACGACAGCCAAGACCCCGCTTTTAGCGGCCAGGCGGCGCTGCTGGCGCAGCCGGAAAAGAGCAGGGCCTTGACCAAAGGGAACATCGCCGGCATCCAAACCGCCCTGGAGCAGGCGGCGGGCCAAGGTGGGGAAGGGGAATATGACCTGGCCTTGACTTTGCCCGGCGGCACTTATTGGCTGGATACCCGCTCCGGCACCTTTGCCCAGCAGGATGGGAACCTGGCCGGCCAGCTGGATGCGCAGGCGCTGCAAAATGTGCTGCGGTACAGCGGGTATGGCGCGTGGTCCGAATAAAAAAGAAAGAAAGGCAGAGGCCCCATCGCGTGATAGCGCGATGGGGCCTCTTGCCAAAAGAGCCGCCCTGCAGAGCCCTCCGCCCGCAGGCACAGCACCTGGGAGGGCTTCCCGCGTCCCTTTTGAAAAGGGTGGAAGGGCCAGGCGGAGCGAAAGGAAAACAAAGGAGCGGACGCCAGGGCTCTATCTTATAGGGAAATAAATTGAACCCCCAGGGGCACTACCGGTACGGAATAAGCGAAATAACCGCAAGTTATCGTTTTGATGGCTTGCGGTTATTTTTATTTGTGTCCCATATTACAG